>NZ_JBHTCM010000010.1:0-985898 GCF_042665545.1 Rhodocista pekingensis
CGGAGACCTTGAATCAGCCCACCGCAGCCGTGGCAAGCCCCTTTATGGGTCCCAGCCCTAGCAAAGAAGCCGCCAGTTGGTCCGTGATTGGGCCTACCTCGCCGCCCGCCGCCTTTCGCTCGGCATGATCCACGGCACCTTGTCGAGCGTCTCCATGTCGATCACCTCCCTGCCGGTCTGAATGCCGACCTCCGCGGCGATGGCCAGGAGCTTGCAGCTCTCGCCGGTCAGGCCCTCGGCCATGCGGTGGATGCGGCCGACCAGGTCGCGGGAGCGGAAGTCGCTGTCGTTCTTCAGCTCCAGGCTCTTCACGAACCGGGCAACGAAGAGACCGTAGTCGGCGCTCATGGACCAGCGCGGGATGCCGATCGGCTCGAAGCGGTTGCCCAACTCCGGGCTGGTCTGGAACACGCGCGCGGCGTCCTGGGTGCCCATGGCCACGAGCGGGATGCGCAGCTCGTTGCTCAGCGACTTCATCGAGTTCAGCACCATGGTGCGCATGTCCGGCTTGCCGACGAGCAGATTGTTCACCTCGTCCACGATCAGCAGGCGCGCGCCAACGGCCGGCAGCAGGTGCAGGATCTGGTCCCATTTGCTCTGGGGCCGGGCCGATGACCGGTATGGCGCGTTCAGCGCGCGCAGGATCGCGTCGTAGAGCCCGACCAGGTCGGCGTAGGGCGGCGCGTGGCAGTAAACCACGGGCTGCTTGCCGAACTGCGGGTCGCCCTCCTTGGGCGTGCAGTCGTGCATGAACTTCAGCGCCAGCGCCGTCTTGCCGTTGTTGGTGTCGGCGTAGATCAGGTTGCAGGGCGGCCGCGGCACCTCCGGATGCTCGTACAGCCAGGCGAAGCGGCGCAGGATCAGGCTGCCGGCGTCGTACTGGACGTAGCGCGGGCTGCGGATTCGGCGCAGCCGGTCCTCCAGGTCCGGCGAGTGCGGGATCTCGAAGCCCAGGATACCCTGGCGCGGCTGGAACAGGTCGGGATGGCTCACCACGTCTCCACCCCCCGGGCGATGTCCTCGTCGGAAAAGTCGAACATGCCGCCGCTATCGGAAGCCTGCGTGGGCGGCCCGGCCGGTTTGCCCGTCCCCGTGTTGTTGACCACCAGGGCCAGGTGCTCCTTGCCCGCCTTGCCGCGGCGCGCGGACGTCGCGCCACCTGCGGCAGCCGCGGCGCCGATCATGGCCGGGTCTCCCGGCGCCGCCGCCGTAATGCCCGGCGGGTCGAGCGTGAGTTCGGCGCGGTGCCGCTTCATCTCATCCCGCTTGGCTCGCTGCCGCCGCGCCTTCTTGGTCTCCCGCTTGGCCATGTCGGTGATGCGGTGCATCTCCTCGAACGCGTCGAAGATCGCCTGCTCGTCCTCGGCCTTCTTGCCCTGCCGCTCCAGCCAGTTCACCGCCGCCTTGTAGTCCCACAGCGAGATGGAGGACCGGCCGTAGTTCAGGTACGGAATCTCCACATAGTCGCGGAGGCCGGGGTCCAGGAAGTAGAGCTTGCTGATGTCGGTCGGGTCGCGCCGCAGCTTGAAGCGCAGGGGCCGGCCGCGGTCGCGCACACGGACGTACTGGGACAGCAGCGGGTCGCGGTACCAGATCTTGTCCCAGACGATGCCCTCCGACTGCACCGAGCGCATCGTGTAGGGCAGGAAGTCCAGGCGCAGCCGCCGCTCGTCGGCGATCCTGTCCGGCAGGCCCGTCGGCCGGGTGAAGCGCTCGCTGCCGACGATGCCCTCCTTCCAGCGGGCGATCGGGGGCATGCGCAGCGTGGAGTGCTTGCGGTTGTGGTAGGCGCCGACGATCAGGTTCAGCAGCCAGCGCCGCAGCTCCTGCAGCGTCATCACCGCCTTCGCCTCGGCGTCGTAGTCGCCCCGGTCCTTGGTGTTGGAGAAGGTGGAGCCGGGAACGGCGTGGATGTGGTTCTCCAGCGTGTCGCAGAGCCGCTCGATATGCGCGCCGTAATGCGGTGTCGCGACGGGACGGAACTCGTAGCGCACGTCGTGCTCGTCCAAGGCGTCCCGGACGGTGTGGCTGCGGAAGTCCTTGCCGTTGTCGGCGTGGACCATGCGGGGCTTGCCCCAGACCGGCCATTCCCCCTTGATGCCCAGGCTCTTCAGCTCCTCCTGCTTCTCCAGCATGCCGTGGGTGAGGCAAAGGCCGACGGCGAAGGCGCTCGGCTTGTCCAGGGACAGGTGGTAGCCGAAGATCATGCGGCTGAAGACGTCGATGGCCAGCGTCAGCCAAGGCCGGCCGATCGGTTCGCGCATCTCCTCGTCCACCACGATGATGTCAAGCAGCGTGTGGTCGATCTGGACGACAGCCAGCGGCGCGTCGGCGCCGGGAAACTCCCCCTTCACCAGGGCGTGCTTTTCGCGCGCCGCCTTGGCCCCCTCGCGCCGGCGCACCTTCTCCTTGGGATCGATGGCCTTGAGCCGGGCCCGCACGGTCGCCGGGTCGGGGCTGGGCAGGTCGGCGGCCCGGCACCGCCGGTGCACCTCCTCGATCGTGCGCTGCCCGTCGGGCTTCTGCCGGGTCAGGTAGAATTCCTGGATCACGCTCTCGATCACCGCCTCGACCTTCGGGTCCAGTCGCTTGGGCATGGGCCGGCCCTTGCGCCGCGGGGCCAGGTCCGACATGAGCCGCCGGCCCTCATAGGTCTTGATCCAGCGATAGACGGTGGATGGGCCGACATTGTGCGCCTTGGCCGCGGCCACCACCGCCTCATGCGTCCGCCGGTCCGTCCGGACCAGGGGCTTGATGATTGCGAATCGCCGCCTGGCTTCGGCCAGATCGTCGGGATGCAGCGCGTCCAGCAGGCGACGATCCTGGTCGTCGGCCGGCTTCTTCTCCGGCGCGGCCAGCTCCCAGACCGGCACCACGTGCGGATCGCCGCCCTCCGGATCCTCCAGCAGCACAGACGTGGCCGTGACCGCCTCCACGATCTGGTGCAGCTTGCGCCGCCAGCGCACCACGGATCCGGGCTGGAAGCTGACCACGGCGCTCATGCGCAGCCTCCCGCGGCTGGTGCCGGGAGATGCACCCGGAGCTCCAAGGGCCTCGGCGGCAAGGGGATCAGGCGGGCGGCCATGGCGGACCTCCTGTAGGTGGATGCAGACGGGTGGCGAGCGACAGGGGACAGTCCAGGTCGGCCAGCAGCTCGCGACGAGCGACCAGGGTCCAGATGTCGGGCAGGATCTGCGCCCGGGCCATAAGATCGGCCGCCGCGGCGTCGCGCAGCGTGGCCACCGTGGCCCGCGGCTTGGCGGCCAGCGCCAAGAGCCGGTCCCGCAGTTCGGGCCCCACGGCGCGGTCGCGGTAGGGCAGCAGGAACTTGGCGGCGTCCAGCCGCGGTATGCGGATCTCCCGCTCGGTGACCAGATCGAAGCGCCAGCCCCGGTCGGAGGCATGGGCCCGGGCGGCGGCGAGGCGCGCCTCCAGCTCGCCGGCGAGCAAGGCCGGGTCGTCGGAGTGCTTGACCTCCACCAGCCGCGGCGGCCGGGCCGGGTCGCGGTAGGTCACCAGGAAGTCGGGGACGTAGTGCCCTGCGCGCCCGTCCAGCCGGAACAGCGGGATGCGAACCGGCCGCTCCTCGATGTCGGCCACGGCGGGGTCGAAGCGCTGCAGCAGAACGAAGTCCCGCTCCAGGGTCGACTCCACGTCGATGCCCCGGCGCCCGCCGCCGCGGGGTACGCGCCCACCGACGCTGCGACGGCACAGGCCGATCTTGCGCACAGGCATATGCCGTTTGCCTCCCAAAACTACGCTAGCGGGAAATTATAGGCGTGTTGCTGCAAGTTTCCGGATGCTCGCGTTTTGCGGGAAGATTGAGTCTTTCGCGCAACAGTGCATCCAGCCAGGGCCCGACGCCCTCGCCGGCGCGGTGCGCCGCGGTCCGCGCCGCCTCCTTCACCTCGGGCGACACCCCGTCCAGCTTCCAGTACCGGCCCTTGCCCCACGGGGCGCCGTCCGACGCGGGCTCGGCCAGTTCCTCAATGGCAGTCAGTTTCGTGCCCACGAGTTCCACCAGGTTGCGACAGGTCGGCGACACGCCGCGCTCCGTCAGGATCTCCTTGGCTCTTTCGATCTCGGCCCGAGTACCAGTCCGCTGCGCAGCGTTAAGGTGCCAGTCGACCGCGTGAGCGAAAGCGAAGGGAGCCGTGTCCCCGTGGCGTCGGCGGATGTGGCTGGTGGCCAACCCAACGGACCGGCCTGCGGCGACGAACCGATGCGGCCAGTCCTGCATCAGCCAGTCCGCCATCATCAGCAGGATGGAGCGTGGCGCGGGTGCCAAATGCGCCAAATCCCGCACGCGCGGTATGGCCGTCGGCGGAACGCAAGCGCCGGGCGCCCTCTCCCCAACCCAGGCGCGGAGCGGATAGGCATGCTGGCCACCTGCAAGGAGGCGCATGAGCAGAGCCAGGATTTCCAGCGCTGCGAAGGAGTAGACGGGCCCGTACGCGCCCAGCTTCGTCCACCCGCGGCTGACGATCTCCATCCAGGTTGCCTGGACAGGTTGGATGTCCACGGGCGGGAGACCTGCACGCCAGGCACGGACCGCGGATCCGCAGGACCAGCAGAAGAACGCGCTGCGGCCGTCCTGACGCAGCACCGCGATCGGTTCACGGCACTCCGGACACCGGTCGAGCAGCAACGTGCCGTGCTTCGGACACTTCGTCATTACGCCCAGCCGCCAAGTCAGGCGCAAATGGGGGACAGGATCCTCCGCCAGGCATCGTGGGCAGACCTGCTGGCCGAAGCAGCGCTTGCCGGCATACCGGCCCGCCGGTGGCAGCCAGGGCAGGACGTTGCGCCCATCCTCGTCGCGTTCGAACGCCATACCGGCGAACTGGTCGAAAGTGCCTCCGCTAATCGACCCGACCGGAATTCCTGTCGCTTCCGCAAGGTCGCGGATCAGGAGTGGATCGGCATGACGGTCCAAATCCGGTGGAGAACGGTCTCCCGCCGGCATGCAGACGCGGTAAAGCTCCCTGGGACGGTGTCCATTGGCACCTGCCACGCGCACGAACCAGGAGCTGAACGACTCTCCCTGCAGCGGCGCCGGTCTGCCCGGCCACAGTCGCGATCCACTCCACATGCCTGCCCCCGTCGAAGATCGAGGGCATCGTGGCCACTACGGCGCACGTCCGTCGCGGAGGCAAACGCCTACATATGTCTGCGATTCGGAAGTTGCCTGCGCGGGGCCAGCGGCTCAGACGGCGTTATCCGCCAGCAGGGGCTATGCGTGCGAGGAATCCAGTTCGGAGCGTATCGCCGCTCCCGACCCGCAGCGTCGGCCAGATTCGGATGCCCAGGACGGGCAGAGACACCTAACGCTTTCAGCTGCCTGCGATTTTCGGCGAAGCCCTATTTCCGTCTTCTCCCACGGAAAGGGCCTGCTTGCCGCTTATAGGCCACCGACTCTCAGGTAAGCCTCGATCTGACATCTGTCGCCGCCAAGCGATTGATTTATAAGCAAAATTCGTGGTGCCCAGGGGCGGAATCGAACCACCGACACGGGGATTTTCAGTCCCCTGCTCTACCAGCTGAGCTACCTGGGCCCACCACGAACGGACGGTGGCAGCGGCCTGTCCGGGCGTGCCGGATCGTCACCGTGCCGCGCCGTTTCCGGCGCCTCGGCGGCTGCGCTTGTGGGCGCCGTCGGCCGAGGCCGCTGCATATAGACAAGTTCCCGAGGGCTGTCCAGCGCTTTCGAACACCCTGTCCGCACGTTTTTTCCGGGCGCCCTCCGACCCGGGCGGAAGCGGGCCGGACAGCCCCGCGGACACCCCTCCCGGCCCTACCCGTCGCGCCCGGCCCGCGCGCCGTTCAGGGGAGACCTGTCCAGCAATCGGACACATGGAGTCCGGCCCCCGTGGCCGTGCCTTGATTCCGCGGCCTTTTCCGCCCTGGCACGGCGGTTGCCTGGAAGGGGGCGCCGCTTGGCACCGATCCCGTCTGGACCAGAAAGGACGCCTCCATGGCCGCAAAGACCCTCGGCCTCGCCGCCGCGCTCGGACTTCTCCTCGCCACCGCGTCGGCCCATGCCATCCCGATCGCCGGCACGTCCGGCGGCAGCTTCAGCAATGTCGACAACTGCACCGGATTCGAGACCTGCCGGATCAACGGCACCGTGAACGGTCCCGCGACCCAGGTCGAATGGGGCTACGGCCTCATCAGCGGCGGCTCGACGCTGACCGCCGTGGACCGTGTCTGGAACACCAGCACCGACCTGGACGATTTCATCATCGCCGAGCTGGTCTGGACGAACCTGGCCACCTCCGACTTCCGCACCCCCGATCTCTTCACGGTGGACTACACCCTGACCGTCAACTTCACCCAGCCGAACGGATCGAGCGATTCGGAGCTGTTCAACCTGCGGATCACCAATCCGACGAATCCGCCGGGGGACCGGATTGCCGGCATGACCCTGGCCGACCTGTCCAACCTGTCGTTCAGCCTGAACGGGGTGATCATTTCCGACATCAAATACGCGGTCGGCGGGGCCGGCTCCTTCGTCAACAACATCTGGAAGAACCCGGAGGGGGACACCTCCCGCCTCTACGTCACCGCCGATTTCACGGCAGCGCAGGTGCCGGAGCCCGCGGCGCTGGGGCTCGTCGCGGGCGCACTGCTGGGCGCGGGGGTCCTGTCCCGGCGGCGCCGGCAGGCCTGACGGGGAAAGCCGCCACACGCGGGGCGGTCCGGGGGGTCCGACCCGCGTGCGCATGCGCGTCCCGCCGGCGGTGCGCGTCAGGAGGGGGACGGCGGGGCGTCCGGATCGGGAAAGGCATCCTCGTCCCGGTCCACCACGGGCACGCGGTAGACCCCGCCCAGCCAGCGGGACAGGTCCACGTCGGCACAGCGGCGGGAGCAGAAGGGTTTGAGCGCCGGGTCGGCGGGGCGGCCGCAGACGGGACAGGCGGCACGCCGGCGCTGCCGGGCGTCGGTCAGGTTCACGGGATCGTCGGGCATCGGTCGGGGCGGGTCGTCATCCGGGGCGGGGCGGCAGGCGTGAAGGCAGCGGCGTGAAGGCAGGGGTGAGGCGTCAGTCCAGCCCGGCCAGCAGGTCGGCCACGGGCGGGCCGCGGCGGGCCCGGGTCATCTCCATCAGGCCCAGCTTGGACAGACCATAGACATGGGTGCCCGCCGGGTCCTCGGAAACCGCCTGCGTCAGCGTCAGCAGCAGATGCTCGCGGTCGGCGGCGGCGGCCATGTTGACGAAGTCCACCACGACGATGCCGCCGACATTGCGCAGCCGGAGCTGGCGCGCGATCTCCCGCGCCGCGTCCAGGTTCGTGGACAGGGGATTGCCGCGCTCCCCGCCGTTGACGTCGATCACGGTCAGCGCCTCCGTCCGCTCGATCACCAGCGAGCCGCCCTGGGCCAGCGGCACCCGCCGCTCCGCCAGGGCGGCGATGGCGCCGGCCAGGTCGCCCTCCTCGAACAGGGCCAGACGGGCGACATGCGGCCGCAGCAGCGGCTCCAGGTCGGGGGCGCGGTCGCGGCACCAGGCGCGGACCTCCGCCACCGACTCCGCCCCCTCCAGCCGGATGGTGTCGAAACCGGCGCCGCCGAATTCCAGCAGTGCCCGCACGGGAGCCGTGGGCGCGGGCAGCAGCAGCGCCGGCGCCCCCGCCCCTTCGGCGGCCCGCGCCGCCTGCCGCCAGTCGGCCCAGAGCGACTCCGCCTCCAGCGCCAGCAGCCCGGGGTCGGCCGCCGCCGCATCGGCGCGGACGATCCAGCCACCCTCCGCCGGCAGCAGATCGCGCAGGGTGGCCTGCATCCGCGCCCGTTCCGGCCCGCGCCCGAGCCGGCGCGACAGGTGGAGGCCCGAGCCCAGCGGGGCATGGACGAGGAAGCGGCCGGGCAGCGTCACGTCCATGGTGAGGACCGCCCCCTTGTCGCCGTGGGCGTCGGCCTTCACCTGCACCAGCACGGCCTGCCCGGTGCGCAGGAGCTGGCCGATGCGCGCCTCGCGCCGCTCGCGGCCCGAGGGCAGCGGCCGCACGTCGGCCGCGTTCAGCAGGCCCGGCAGGCGGTCGCCGATCTCCACGAAGGCGGCGTCCAGCCCGGCGACGACACGGACCACCCGGCCCAGGCGCAGCGAGCCCAGCCAGGCCGGCCGGTCGAGGCGGTCGAGGTGGAGGTCGGACAGCTCGCCGTCCCGCAGCAGGGCGGCACGGGCGAGCGGTCCGGAACGGTCGATGTGGAGGGCACGGCTCATGGCCGGCCGATCATGCCCCGGCGGCGGGCGGGGGCGCCAGCGGATCGAGTCCCGCGGCGCGCAGCAGGCCCGCGACCTCGAACAGCGGCAGGCCGACGATGTTGGGATGCGAGCCGACGATGCCGCGCACGAACAGCGCGGCCAGCCCCTGCACGGCATAGCCGCCGGCCTTGCCCTGCCATTCGCGGCTGCGGATGTAGGACTCGATCTCAGCGTCGGAGAGGCGCTTGAACAGCACCGCGGTCTGGACGGTGCGGGTCAGGCGGCGGCCGTCGGGGGTGATGACACAGACGCCGCCGAAGACTCGGTGGCGACGGCCGGAAAGCAGCTCCAGGCAGCGGCGGGCGTCCGCCTCCTCCTCCGTCTTGGGCAGGATGCGCCGGCCGACGGCGACGACGGTGTCGGCCGCCAGCACGATGGCCCCCGGATGCCGGGCGGCCACGACCTCGGCCTTGCCGCAGGCCAGACGGAGGGCATGGGGGGACGGCAGCTCGTCCTTCCGCGGGGTCTCGTCGATGTCGGCGGGATCGACCGCCGCAGGCACGATACCGATCTGGGCCAGCAGGTCGCGCCGGCGCGGCGAGCTGGACGCGAGCACCAGCACGGGGCCGGCGCCGGGGGACGCCATGGTCACGGATACCGCTTACTTGAAGCGGAAGGTGATGCGGCCCTTGGTCAGATCGTAGGGCGTCATCTCGACGTTGACCCGGTCGCCCGCCAGGACACGGATGCGGTTCTTGCGCATCTTGCCGGACGTGTGGGCCAGAACTTCATGATTGTTGTCGAGCTTCACGCGGAACATCGCGTTGGGCAACAGCTCGGTCACCGTGCCGGAAAACTCGATCAGGTCCTCTTTGGCCATAACTTCCTTTCGGAGGCTGTGAATTGCGGGCACATAGGTGATTGGCGCCGGGCCGCCGGTCAAGTGTTTTCCCGGAACGCAGCCCTGGCTTGTCCATATGGGGCACGCGGCGAACCGCCACGCCCCTTACGGCGAAGCCGCTGCGGGACTCACCCGCCCCTCGGGCTGCGACGGAAACCGCTCCCCGATCCGGCGGATCAGTCCGTCGCGGACGCTGCGGTAGGCGGCAAGCCGCACCTCCCGCGAGCCCTCCACGACGGAGGGATCGAAGGTATGCCAGAATTCGACCTCGCAGGCCATGGTGCGGGTCATCTCCACCGCACGATGCTGGGCCTCCGGCGAGAGCGAGACGACGAGGTCGAAGGAGGTGTCCTCCAACTGGTCGAAGCTCTTGGAGCGGTGGCGGGCGAGATCGATGCCGATCTCCGCCATCACCGCCACCGCGAAGGGGTCCAGATCGCCCTCGCGCACGCCCACCGAGTCCACATAGAGGCGCGTGCCGTGCAGCCGCTTCAGGATCGCCTCCGCCATGGGGGAGCGGATCGAGTTGTGGGTGCAGGCGAACAGGACGCTGGTGATGCTCGGCGGGAGAGTCTCGGCCATGCGCCCGGCCCTATCCGCGGATATGCAGGACGCAGATGAGCGTGAACAGGCGGCGGGCGGTCTGCATGTCCAGCTCGATGCGGCCGGCCAGCCGCTCGCGCAGCAGCTCCGAGCCCTCGTTGTGGACTCCGCGCCGGCCCATGTCGATCGCCTCGATCTGCGAGGGCGACGCGGTGCGGATGGCCTTGTAGTAGCTGTCGCAGATCAGGAAATAGTCGCGGACGATGGTGCGGAACGGGGTCAGCGGCAGGGTGACCTTGCACAGCTCGACATCGTCGTCCCCGCGCACGTCGAAGATGAGTCGGTTGTCCTCGATGGCGAGATAGAGCCGGAACGGCCCCTGCTCGGGCTGTTCCACGAGCTGGAAGCGGTTCTCCTCCAGCAGGTCGAACAGGGCCACGGCCCGCTCGTGCTCCACCTCCGGGCTGCGGCGCACGACGTGCTTCTCCACCAGCTCGACATGGATGATGCGCTGGCTGGACGGCTGGCTCACGGTCCCTCCCCTACTCCGCGGCGCGGCCGAGGCGGATCGCCACCGACAGCGCGTGCGCCTCAAGTCCCTCGGCCCGCGCCAGCGTCACCGCGGCAGGCCCGATGGCAGCCAGACTGCCGGCGTCGCAGCCGACCAGCGTCGTCCGCTTCATGAAGTCCAGCACGTTGAGCCCGCTGGAGAAGCGGGCGCTGCGCGCGGTCGGCAGCACATGGTTCGGCCCGGCCACATAGTCGCCGATGGCCTCCGGCGTGTGGCGGCCGAGGAAGATGGCGCCCGCGTTGCGGACACGCGCGGCCAGGGCGTCGGGGTCGGCCACGGCCAGCTCCAGATGCTCCGGCGCCAGCCGGTCCACCAGGGCCGGCGCCTCCGCCAGGTCGCGCAGCACGACGATGGCGCCGTGCGCCTGCCAGCTTGCCGCCGCGATGCGCGCCCGCGGCAGGGTCGCCAGATGCGCCTCCACCGCCCGGGCGACGGCGTCCGCGAAGGCCGCGTCGTCGGTCAGCAGGATGGCCTGGGAGCTTTCGTCGTGCTCCGCCTGCGAGAGCAGGTCGGCGGCGATCCAGGCGGGATCGTTCTCACGGTCGGCGACCACCAGGATCTCCGACGGGCCTGCGATCATGTCGATGCCGACGGTGCCGAAGACCTGCCGCTTGGCGGCGGCGACATAGGCGTTGCCGGGGCCGACGATCTTGTCCACCGGGGCGACGGTGTGCGTGCCGTAGGCGAGCGCCGCCACGGCCTGGGCGCCGCCGACGCGGTAGATCTCCGTCACCCCCGCCGCCCGCGCGGCGGCAAGAACCAGGGGGTTCAGCACACCGTCGGGCGTCGGCACCACCATGGCGATGCGCGGAACGCCCGCGACCCGCGCCGGCATGGCGTTCATCAGGACGGAGCTGGGATAGGCCGCCGTGCCGCCGGGCACGTAGATGCCGACGGCGCCCACCGGCGTCCAGCGGGCCCCCAGGCGGACACCCTGCGCATCGGTGAAGGACAGCGTCTCCGGCTGCTGGCGGCGGTGGAACGCCTCGATCCGCGCCGCGGCCTCGTGCAGGGCGGCGAGGGTGGCGGCATCGCAGCGGGCGACCGCCGCGTCGATCTCCGCCGCGGTGATGCGCAGCGTCTCCGGCGTCAGGTCCTGCCGGTCCCAGCGCCGCGTGTACTCGATCACCGCCGCGTCGCCGCGTGCCCGCACGTCGGCCAGGATCGCGGCGACGGCGGCGTTCACGTCCTCCTGCACCTCGCGCTTGGCGGCGAGCAGGGTGGCGAACCCGGCCTCGAAGCCGGGATCGCGGGTGGAGAGCCTAAGCGGCATGGGCGGCCTCGCGGAAACGGTCGATCCAGCCCTGGATCTCCCCGTGCCGGGTCTTGTAGGCGGCGCGGTTGACGATCAGGCGCGAGGTGATATCGGCGATGTGCTCGATCTCGACCAGACCGTTGGCCTTCAGGGTGGAGCCGGTGGACACCAGATCGACGATGCGCTGGGACAGGCCCAGGCTGGGCGCCAGCTCCATCGCCCCGTTCAGCTTGATGCACTCGGCCTGAACGCCGCGGGCGGCGAAATGGCGCCGGGTGATCTCCGGATACTTGGTAGCCACCCTGACATGCGACCAGCGCGACGGGTCGTCCCCGGTCACCATCTCCACCGGCTCCGCCACGGCGATGCGGCAGCGGCCGATGCCCAGATCGAGCGGCGCGTAGAGTTCGGGATAATCGAACTCCATCAGCACGTCGTTGCCGCAGACCCCGAGCTGGGCCGCGCCGAAGGCGACGAAGGTCGCCACGTCGAAGGAGCGGACGCGGATGATCTCGACATTCGGCAGGCTGGTCGGGAAGCGCAGCGCCCGGCTCTTCGGATTGTCGAAATCGGGGTCCGGCACGATCCCGACCCGCTCCAGGAGGGGCCGCACCTCGTCCAGGATGCGGCCCTTGGGCAGAGCCAGGACGAGTCGGTCGTCGGTCGCGGGTTCGGGAGAAACGGCTGGGAACGTCACGGCGGCAGCAGCTCCGGCGGAAAACGGAGAAGCCTTTACTTGGCACGGGCCGGCAGCGGCGTCCAGTCGCGGCGGGGAAAGCCAGGGGTGCGCAGCGGCGCGGACGGGGTGACCCGGACGGGTTGACGGCGCGAAGAGAGACGGAGGACCGGCCGCAGTCTACTCTGCCGCCCGCCCCTCGGCCTCGACATGGCGGGGCCGGGCGCTGGTCGGCCAGGGCCGGCCGACATCCTCCAGCCGGCAGTCCAGGGCCGGGGTCTCCAGCCGGATGCAGGCGCCGCCGGAGAAATGCAGCAGCACGGCCCCGTCCGCCCGCTCGATGGCGAGCAGGGACAGCATGGCGGTACGGTCGCTGCGGTCGAGATTGCGGCAGGAAACCTTCGCCACTCCGTCGAAACGGACGGCGCAGTTGGTCCGCTCGTAGGGGCAGTCCTCGTCGGGCGTGGGACCGACGGCGGCGCGCCGGGCGGCCTTGCCCGCGGGGGCACCGTCCGCCGTCTCCCAGCGGAAGCGGTTGGCGATCAGGACGAAGCGGTGCTCGTCGGGCAGGAACGCCGTGTCGCCGATCGGGACGATCGCGTCCTGCAAGAAGGCGGAGACGACCTTCAGGTCTTCCTCGTCGCACGCGCGCAGTTTCAGCCCACCAGACATCGTACCCGTCCCTTGAGGCAACCGTTCATCCGCGGGACACAGAGAGAGCCCGCACGGCCTGATTTAGGGAGTCTCCCGCACCCGTTCCATATCCGCGCCGCAGGCGACCAGCTTTTCCTCGATGCGCTCATAGCCGCGGTCGAGGTGGTAGATGCGGTTCACCACCGTCTCCCCCGCCGCGGCGAGGCCGGCGATCACCAGCGACACGGAGGCGCGCAGGTCCGTCGCCATCACCGGCGCCCCGGTCAGCCGCGGCACCCCGCGCACCAGGGCCGAAGCGCCATGCACGGTGATGTTGGCACCCATGCGTGCCAGCTCGGGCACATGCATGAAGCGGTTCTCGAAGATCGACTCGGTGATCATGGCCGCCCCCGTGCAGGTACACATGAGCGCCATCATCTGGGCCTGGAGGTCGGTCGGGAAGCCGGGGAACGGCTCCGTCATCACGTCCACCCCGACCAGCACGCCGTTGCGGCGGCGGACCCGCAGGCCGGCCTCCGTCTCCTCGAAATCGATCTCCGCCCCCGCCAGGATCCGGGCCACGGACCGGATGTGATCCAGCCGGGCCCCGACCAGTTCCACGTCGCCGCCGGTGATGGCGGCGGCCATGGCGAAGGTGCCGGTCTCGATGCGGTCGGGGATGATGGTGTGGCGCGCCCCGGACAGCCGGTCGCGGCCGCGGATGCGGATTCGGTCGGTGCCCGCCCCCTCGATCTCCGCCCCCATGGCGATCAGGCAGTGGGCAAGGTCCGTGATCTCCGGCTCACGCGCGGCGTTCACCAGCACCGTCTCGCCCTTCGCCAGGGCCGCAGCCATCATCAGGTTCTCCGTCGCCCCGACGGAGACCTGGGGGAAGACGATCTCCGCCCCGCGCAGGCCGCCCGCGGGCGCGCTGGCGATGACGTAGCCGCCCTCGATCTCGATGATCGCGCCCATGGCCTGCAAGCCCTTGATGTGCAGGTCCACCGGGCGCGGCCCGATGGCGCAGCCGCCGGGCAGGCTGACCTTCGCCTGACCGCAGCGCGCGAGCAGCGGCCCCAGCACCAGCACCGAGGCGCGCATCTTGCGCACCAGATCGTAAGGCGCCGTCGTGCTGGCGATGGTGGCGGCCGTCAGCTCGACGACACGGCCCTGGCTGCCGCCGCCGCCCTGGGCGTGGCCGTTCAGCCGGATGTCCACGCCATGCTGGGCCAGCAGGTTGGCCATCGTCGTGATGTCCGCCAGATGCGGCAGGTTGGCGAGGGTGAGGGTGCCGTCGGTCAGCAGGCAGGCGGCCATGAGCGGCAGGGCCGCGTTCTTGGCGCCGCTGATGGGGATGCTGCCCTTGAGCGGGCGGCCACCGCGAATCCGGAGCTTGTCCATGGCTGTGCGTCGCTGCGGGATGGCTGGAGGGGGACGGGGTCGGGAGGGGTTCCCTGGACCCGGAGTGTGGCCGCAGCATGGTCAAGAAGCCCCTGCCGCGGCCCGGATCCGGATCAGAGGCGCGGCAATGTCACACCGCGCTGGCGCATGTACTTGCCGGCGCGGTCGGCATAGGAGACCTCGCAGGTTCCCTCCCCCTTGAGGAAGAGGAACTGGCACAGCCCCTCGTTGGCGTAGACCTTGGCGGGCAAGGGCGTGGTGTTGGAGATTTCCAGGGTGACGTGCCCCTCCCACTCCGGCTCCAGCGGCGTGACGTTCACGATCAGGCCGCAGCGGGCATAGGTGGACTTGCCCAGGCAGATCACCAGCACGTCGCGCGGGATGCGGAAATACTCGACCGTCCGCGCCAGGGCGAAGCTGTTGGGCGGGATGATGCAGACGTCGGTCTTGCGGTCCACGAAGCTGGTCGCGTCGAACTGCTTGGGATCGACGATGGCGTTGTCCACGTTCGTGAAGATCTTGAACTCGTCGGCCACCCGCGCGTCGTAGCCGTAGGAGGAGAGGCCGTAGGAGATCACGCCCTCGCGCTTCTGCGCTTCGGTGAACGGCTCGATCATGCCCTTGGTCGTGGCCATCTCGCGGATCCAGGTGTCGGGCATGATCGGCATGGGGGCGGGGTCTCCGGAGTCGCGGATGCGGGAAAGAGCGGCCTTGTAGCCCAGCGCCGGGGGGCGCTCAAGCGACAGGGGCGCGCGGCCGACCTGTCAGGAGTCGCCGCGGGCGCGCTCCTGCTCCTTGCGGCGGCGCAGATTGTCCCGCAGCGCCCGGGCGAGGCGCTCGGCCCGGTCGTCCTTCGGGCCGGCCTCCTTCGTCCCGGGGTTCCCGGCGCTCCTGGCGCTCCCGGTCTCCTTGCCTTCGGGCACGGGCGGACGGTCGGCGGCGGAAGAGGTATGCGGCGACGGGTCGTCGGTCACGGCGGCGGCTCCCGGGCGGTAGGGAAGATCGCCGGGATTCAGGCGGCAGTGCCGCGCCGGCGTCAAGCGATGCCGTCAACCCGCGGCGGTATCGGGCGGCGGGGCCGCGGTTTTCCGGGCCTCCCGAAAAAAATCCCGCCCCGGTGTTCGGAACGCTTGCATCCCCCGCCGCCCTGTGGCACATACCGCCGCCACACGGGGCGCCCCACCGGGGAACGCCGCCAGATGCTGCCGTAGCTCAGTCGGTAGAGCGCGTCCTTGGTAAGGACGAGGTCGTTGGTTCGATTCCAATCGGCAGCACCATTCTCCCCCTTCCCTTCTGAAATCTGTCAGATCGCACCGGCCTCCGGGTGCCACAGGTGCGTCAGCGGTCCGTCGCGCCCGTAGAGCGGGTCCGTTGCCGGAACCGGCACGCGGCCGATGCGGGGCAGCGCCTGCGCCGCCTCCCCCGTGCCTTTCATGTCGGGCTCCTGCCCCGGCGGATAGCCGCCGACGGCCAGAAAGTCGGGACTGCTCTCCAGATTCCGGTGCGCCACGCCGGCGGGAATCAGCACGGCGTCCCCGGCCGCGAGCGCGACCTCGATCCCTTCCTCCCCGCCGAAGCGGACCCGTACCCGGCCGGTGGCGATTCCCAGCACCTCGTGCGCCGTGGTGTGGAAATGGTGCCAGCCATAGATGCCGTCGCGCCAGAGCCCGCCCCAGCCGTTGCCGGCGAACAGCGATTCGAAGGCGGCTGCCCGGTCGCCCTCCCCCACCGCGCCGCGGTAGACCAGCAGCGGCAGATGCGGGTTGTTCGGCGCCCCGGCGCGGGGCGCCAGCACATGCCGCTCGACCGCGGCCCCAGGGTCGGGAACGGGATGGTCGGGAACGGGATGGTCGGGAACCGGATGAGCGGGGTTGCCGCGGCGGGCGGCTCCGTCCTCTGCCATGCTGTCCTCCCGGAAGTCGATGGGCTGCAACTCGATGGGCCGGAATGCGGTTGGCGCTCCCCCGCTGCAACGCTAGACAGGGCCGGACGGTCCATCGCGGTCCATCGCGCGCCGCAGGGCCGGCGCGTCCGGCTTTTCAGGGGTTACGGCATGCGGGTCCTGGTCACCGGGGCGGGCGGTTTCGTCGGGCGCGCGCTGCTGCCGGCGCTCGCCGCCCGCGGGCATACGGCAGTGGCGGCCGTGCGGCAGCCGCTGGGCCGGCCGGATGTCGCGGAGGCCGTGGTCGGCGACATCGCCGCGGTGGCGGACTGGCGCCCCTGGCTGGAGGGAATCGACGCGGTGGCGCATCTGGCCGCCTGGGTCCACCGGCCCGGCCAGCGCGGGGCCGAGGCGGACCGCGCCGCCCACGCCGTGAACGCGGAGGCGACCGGGCGGCTGGCGGCGGCCGCGGCGGCGGCAGGCGTCGGTCGTTTCGTCTTCCTGAGCAGCGTGAAGGCCCTGGGCGAATCGAGCCCTGGCCGGCCCCTGACGGACGCGGACACGCCCGCCCCGGCGGACGCCTACGGCCGCTCCAAGCTGGAGGGGGAGCGGCGGCTGGCCGCGGCCGCGGCGGGAACCGGGATGGCGGCGGTCAGCCTGCGCCCGCCGCTGGTCCACGGGCCGGGCGTGAGAGCGAACCTCCTGACCCTGCTGCGGGCGATCGAGCGGGGCGTGCCGCTGCCGCTGGCGGCGGTGCGCAACCGCCGCTCCCTGATCCATGTCGGCACCCTGGCCGACGCCGTGGTGCGGGCTCTGGAGCGGCCGGGAGCGGAGCCGGGGCCGTATCTGGTGGCGGACGCGCCCGCCCTGTCCACGGCCGACCTGGTCCGCACGCTGGCGGCCGGCATGGGTCGGGAGGCGCGGCTGTGGCCGTTGCCGCCGGCCCTGCTGGCCGCGGCGGCGCGGCTGCCGCGCGTCGGGGGGGCCGTGGCGCGGCTGACCGGCGATCTGGAGATCGACGGGGGGCGCTTCCGCCGGGTCTACGACTGGCAGCCGCCGCTGCCGCAGGGCGAGGCCCTGCGGCGCACGGCGGCGTGGTATGCCGGCGTCAGTGGTCGGAGCCGTGCAGGATCTGGTTCCTGAGCCCGGTGTCGTAGTCGCGCCCGGCGGGGGTCAGCACGAAGCCGTAGGGATAGTCGGAACGGATCAGGCCCTTGCGCTCCAGCGCCGCCCAGGGGGCGGGGTTGGTCAGGCCGGTGGCGTCGGCCGAGGAGACGACCCAGGGGCCGAGGTGGAAATGGTTGCCGTGGGCATGGGGCAGCTCGTCCACCCGGATGCCGCCGTCCTCCGTCGGACGGCCGAGCCCGTCCAGCCCGGCGAGCGCCTGGAACAGGGTCAGGGTCTTGAGTTGCAGGGCATTGAGGTTCAGCGGGTTCTTCCTGGCGGCCATCGGGCACGGGCTCCGGCATCGTCGGACGGGGTTCTGTCCAGCCGCGGGTTGAAGCGCGCGGCGGCGCCGGCGTCAACCCCCGGTGTTCCCCGTCCGGGCCGTTCCCGCTTGCGCTTCCGATCAGGCTTGTCATCTTTCCGGGACGCTTTCCCGACCGGATTCCCATGGCCCGCCGTTCCCACCCCCCTCTGCTTCCGGGTCTTCTCCTGGCCGCCGCCGTGGCCGGGGCCTGCCTGCTGCCCGCCCTGGCCCCGGCCGCCCGCGCCGACATGGAGACGGGCCGGACCGCCTTCCGCGCCGGCGACATGGCGGCGGCGCTGACGGAGTTCCGCAAGGAGGCCGAGGCCGGCAACGCCGAGGCGCAGTACCTGGTGGGGCAGATGACGGCGCTGGGCCAGGGCACCGCGCGCGACGTGCCGGGCGGGCTGGTCTGGCTGGAGCGGGCGGCGGCGGCGGGCAATGTGGAGGCGATGACGGCGGCCGGCTCGCTCTACGCCTCCGGCGACGGGGTGAAGGCCGACTTCGGCCGCGCCTTCGCCCTGCTGCGCCCGGCCGCCGAGGCGGGCGATGCCGAGGCGCAGAACAATCTGGGCGTGCTCTATTATTTCGGGCTGGGTACGGAGCCGGACCCGGTGCAGGCCCTGGTCTGGACGACGAGAGCGGAGCGGCAGGGCATGCTCCAGGCGATCCGCCTGCGCACCGAGATCGAGCGCGACCTGAGCGTGGCGCAGAGGGCCGAGGCGCAGCGTCTGCTGGGTCCCGCAGCGCCGGTGCCTGCCCCCGCCCCGGCACAGAAGGCGGCGCCCGCCCCTCCGGCCACGGCGATGACGGCGGTCGCGCCGCCCGTCCCGGCGCCGGAGACGCCGCCCGCGCCAGCCCCGGCGGGTCCGCCCGCCGCCACCGCCGCAAGCGGCTGGTCGGTGCAGCTCGGCGCCCTGCCCAGCGAGGCGGAGGCCCGGCGGGAATGGGCGGCGATCCGGCAGCGCCACCCGGACCTGCTCCCGGCGGGGGACGTGCGCTTCGTACCCGTCGATCTGGGGACGCGCGGCGTCTACACCCGCATCCTGGCCGGCAGCTTCCCGACCGCAGCGGAGGCCGCCGCGGCCTGCGCCCGGTTCAAGGACGCGGGCCGCGACTGCCTGGTGCGCCGGCGCTGACCCCGCCCGCGGCCCCGGCACCGCCCGCGGCCACCAGCACCAGCAGGAACGCCGTCAGCAGCAGCGAACAGATCCACCAGGTCTGCCAGGCGCCATAGGCGAAGTTGGCGATGATGAGGGCCGAGGCGAAGGCGGCCAGCGCGTAGGGCTGCGCCGTCCCCAGCCGGCGGGTGCGGTCGAGCAGAACCAGCAGGAACCAGAGCAGCAGCGCCGATCCCACCACCCCCAGCTCCAGCAGCGATTGCAGGAACAGATTGTGCGGGTGCAACGGCAGCCCCTCCATCCCCTCGGCCGGGAAGGAGCGGGAGGCGTCCAGCCCCCAGCCGAACAGCGGATTCTCCGCCACCCGGTCGGCGGCGTACTGCCAGATCTTGATCCGGTGACGGAAGCTCCAGGGCAGCTCCTCCACCTCCGCCACCCCGGCACGGTAGAGCCCGTGCGCGATCGGCACGCCGAAGACGAAGCCGGCCACAAGCACCGTGCCGATCAGGAGCCGCGCCGCCGCCGGCGACCACAGCGCCAGGGCCAGCACGACCAGCCCGGCCAGCATCCCCGCCACCGCGGAAGCGCTGGGCGTCGCCAGCGTCAGCAGGAAGTAGCCGGCGGGCAGCAGCCAGGCGGTACGCACGAAACCCCGCCGGTGCAGCAGCAACGCCGCCGGCCAGACCAGCATGGCCAGGATGACCGCGGGCCGGTTCAGCGCTCGGATGCGCCCGATATGCGTGGGGTCGCCCAGCTTGCCCAGGGAATAGAGGGGCTGGCCGGCCAGCACCTCCACTGCGTAGACGGCGAGCCCGATGGCGATGCCGGCCAGCAGCCAGCGCTCGATCCGCCGCCGCCGCTCCGCCTCCAGCCCGGCGGTCAGGGCGATCAGCAGGATGCCGGGCACGAACTCGTAGGCGAAGGTGATCGTCTGGGCGAGACCGTCGATCAGCACCGGAGTCCAGGCGATGCTGAGACCGCCGGCCAGCCAGAACAGCAGCAGCGGCAGCAGCAGGCCGCGGTCCAGCGGCGGCAGCCGGCGGCAGCGCCAGAGCACCGTGCCGCCGGCCAGCACCGCCCCGGCGATGAAGATCGGCGCCATGCCCAGCGGCAGCAGCGGCGCGAACAGGGCCGTGCCCAGCCCGACCATGCCCAGCAGGATGCCTGGAACGGGGCGGGCGAAGGGATCGGAAGCGGACCTCCCGCGCAGGTCGCGGGGGCTCATGGCCGGTCTCCGGTGCGGGCGAGCAGGGCCAGCGCGGCTGCCTCCACCGCCGCCGGCTCCAGCCGGCGCATGCGCTCCTCCGGCTGCGGCGCGTCGGGTGCCAGCACAAGGGCCGCATGCGGCCCCCAGGGGCCGTAGATGTCGGCCGGGGTCGGGCCGAACAGGCCGAGCGTCGGGGTGCCGGCCGCGGCGGCGAGATGCATCAGCCCGGAATCGTTGCCGATGTAGAGACGGGCGCGGGCGAGGCAGGCGCCGGCGAGCAGCGGGTCGGTGCGGCCGACGAGGTCAACGGCGCGGTCCGGCCCCAGCCGGTCCAGCACCGGGCGGCAGCGCGCCTCCTCCCCTGGGCCGGCCAGGACGAGGGTGCGGGCGCCGGCGAGCGGCCCTGCCGGCCCGGTGAGCCGGTCCGCGAGGTCGGCGAAGCGGTCGGCGGGCCATTCCTTGCCCGGCCAGTTGGCTGCCGGCCCGACCGCCAGGAACGGGCCGGGACCGCCGAGCCGGGCCGCGGCCTGGGCCCGGGCCGCGTCGTCGAACCAGAGCCGCGGCGGCGGCGGTGGTGTCAGCCTGAACAGCCGGCCCAGATCCTCGACCTTGTGCAGCCCCTGTCCCGACATGCGGTAGACGGCCCGCCGGTCGGCCCGGATCAGCCGGGAGACGGCGGAGTCGCGCAGATCGACCACCAGCCCCCAGTGGCGGCCGACGGTGCGGCGCCAGAGCGTGAGCCAGTGTCCGGCCCAGCGCCGCTTCGGCAGGGCGATCAGGTCGGCCAGCCGGGGCACGGCCCGGAACAGCGGCGCCGGGATCGGGCCGCAGGCGATGGTGAAGCGGGCCTCCGGGCGGGTGTCCACCAGATGGCCGAGCAGGCCCGTGGTGAGCACCGCATCGCCCAGGCGGTTGGAGGTGATGAAGAGGATGTCCACGCGGATCGTCGTCCTGTCGGAACGCCCGGCCGAGGGGCCCGGCAACGGCTGCCCGTCCCATCCCGCCAGGGGGCGGCAGCGGGCGACCTTATAGCCCCCGCCGCGCCGGATTGCCAAGGCGGCCCGCCCCCCTGCCCCGCCCGGCCCGTCCCGCTCTGCCCTGCCTGCTCTGCCCTGCCCCGCTCTGCGGCCATGCCGCGGCGCAGGCTTGTCCGGTCCCCGCCGCCTGCCTACGTCATCCCGTCGAGAGCCTGACCGGGAGATAGCGATGACGACCGAGCCGCCCCTTGCCGTTCCCCTGCCGCAGCGGGGTGTGCTGGCCGTCGGCGGGCCGGACCGCGTGAGCTTCCTGCAAGGGCTGGTCTCCAACGACGTGGCCCGGGTAGCGGAAGGGCGCGCCGTCTGGGCCGCGCTGCTGACGGCGCAGGGCAAGTATCTGCACGACTTCTGCATCGCCGCCCTGGGCGAAGAGCTGCTGCTGGACTGCGAGGCGGCCCGGCGCGACGACCTGCTGCGCCGGCTGCGCCCCTACCGGCTGCGGGCGCAGGTGACGTTGGAGGACCGCACGGACACCCTGGCGGTGTCCGCCCTGGTCGGCACCGCCGCCCCGGCCGCCCTGGAGCTACCGGCCGAGCCCGGCGCCGCGCGGACGGTCGCCGGCGGCACCGCCTTCGTCGATCCCCGCCACGCCGCCCTGGGGCTGCGGCTGATCCTGCCGCGGGAGGACGGCGGGACGGTCCTGGCCGGCTTCCGCCAGGGCGGGGAGGCCGACTGGGACTCGGCCCGGCTGGCGCTGGGCGTCCCCGACGGCAGCCGCGACCTGGTGCCGGAGAAGTCCATCCTGCTGGAGAACGGTTTCGACGAGCTGCACGGCGTGGCCTGGGACAAGGGCTGCTGGATGGGCCAGGAGCTGACCGCCCGCACCCGCTACCGCGGCCTGATCCGCAAGCGCCTGCTGCCGGTCGAGGTCTGCGGCCCGCTGCCAGCGCCGGGCACGCCCGTCTTCCTGGGCGAGCGCGAGGCCGGGGAGATGCGCAGCGGGCACGGCGGTCAGGCCCTGGCCCTGCTGCGGCTGGAGGAGGTGGAACGGGCCGCGGCGGAGGGGTTGTCCTTCCGCGCCGGCGAGACGACGCTGTCGCCGCGCCGCCCGTCCTGGATGGGCTGACGCGGCGGACGCTGCGGACGGGTGTATTTGGCAACCTGTTTGGGTAACCTTACCCCGGACGGAACCGGGGGGAAGGAAGGGCGGCATGCCGCTGATCCGGGCAGGATGGACGGTGCGCGGGCTGAGCGCGGCGCTGGCGCTGGCCGCCGTGCTGGGCGGCGGCGGGCTTCTGGCGGCAGGCGCCTTCAATCTGGCCCGGTTCGGGCAGGTGTCGGCCAGCCTGGCCGCGCTTCCCGCCGATACCGCGGCGAAGGAGGCGAGCCTGGAGTCCTTCCGCGAGCGGCTGGGACAGAGCGGCTTCCTCCAGAGCCTCTGGCTCTACCAGAGCAGCCGCGCCGCGGAACCGCGCGCCGCCATGGACGCCGCACTGGAGTCGGCCGAGCGCGACCTGCGGGCCTTCGAGTCCCGCCGCCTGGGCGCCTCCGAATCCGCGCTGGCGCGCGACCTGCGCAAGCTGCTGGAGGGATACCGGCAGGCCCTGGCCGCCGGCCCCGACGCGCTGGCAGGCCCCGCCGGCACGCTGCTGGCCCTGCGTCATGCCGAACTGGCCGACCGCATCGCCGCCTTCCACGGCGAGCGCGACGCCGAGGCCGCGGCCCGGCTGACCCCGCTGGCGATGCAGGGCTTCTGGCTGGGCCTGACGGCAGCGGCCGTGGCGGTGCTGCTGGCGCTGGCCCTGCTGCTGCTGCTCCGGGTGCGGGTGCTGGCGCCGCTGGCGGAGCTGCGCCGGTCGGTGGAGGCGCTGTCCCGCGGCGACTGGCGCGGCGGCCTGTGGGGCACGGAGCGGACGGACGAGTTCGGCGCACTGGCCCGGAGCCTGGAGGGGTTCCGCCGGCAGGTCGCGGACCTGCCCGACATCTCTGTCCTGACGGAGGAGGGCCGCGTCCGGCTGAAGTTCGAAGGCGGGGCCGGCGACCTGTTCCAGGCCGTGCAGGGCCGCCTGCGCGAGGCCGGCACCGCCCTGGCCGCCAGCGGCACGGAGGCCGAGCAGACCCTGGCCCGGATGAAGGGCGAGCTGGAGGTGGCGCTGGCGCAGGTGCAGACCCTGTGCGCCGCCGTCGCCCGCAGTTCCGGCGAGAGCAACCGGGAGATCCGCCAGTCGGGCGAGTTGCTGGCCCACGCCGCCGCCCAGGTCCGTGCTTTCGACGCCCGCGGCCCCGGCGGCGGGCTGGACGGGCTGGTGGACAATCTCCGCCGCAACGCCGAGCGGCTGGCCGAGACCCTGGCCGACACCGGGCAGGAGGTCGGGCACACCCTGCGCGGCCTGACCGGCAGCGCCGCGGACATCCACGACAGCTCCGAACAGGCCCGCGCCGCCACCCGCGCGCTGTCCGAGGCCCTGGCCGACGTGCAGACGAAGATGCTGGCGGCGGTCAAGGTGATGCGGGCGGCGGGAGAGCTTCTCACCGGCACGGCCGGCACCGCCGGCGCGGATGTCGGCCGCATCGTGGCCGCCGTGGGCGACGCCGAGCATGCCCTGGCCGCCGCCCTGGCCGAGGCTACCAACCGGCTGGACGGGGCCATGGG
Source organism: Rhodocista pekingensis (assembly GCF_042665545.1). Taxonomy (NCBI): domain Bacteria; kingdom Pseudomonadati; phylum Pseudomonadota; class Alphaproteobacteria; order Rhodospirillales; family Azospirillaceae; genus Rhodocista; species Rhodocista pekingensis. Next base: position 23,492 of record NZ_JBHTCM010000010.1, read on the forward strand.
CGAGGCCACCCGGCGGCTGGACGGCGTCATGGAGGACGCGGCCCAGCGCCTGGATCTGGCCCTGGAGGGGGCGACGGGCCGGCTGAACGGGGCGCTGGACGCCGCCACCCGCCGCATGGACGGCGCCACCGACCAGATCGCCCGCACCGCCGGCATCCTGGAGGAGCGCGGCCGCAGCAACGGCGACCGCATGGACGCGGCCATCGAGGAGCTGAACACCGCCGCGCGGACGGTGGAGCAGTCGGCCCGGGTGCAGGAGGACCGGCTGGCCCCCGTGGTGGAACGGATCGGCCGGATCGAGGATGCGCTGAGCGCCACCGCCGCCGAGCTGGCGTCGCGCACCGGGCTGCTGTCCAAGGCGGTGGGGGAGATCCACGGGCTGGCGGACGGGCTGGCCGGGGAGATGGAGCGCCGCCGCGCCGAGCCGGTGCAGGCCCAGCTCGCCGAGCAGGTGCTGGACCGGCTGCACGAGACGGCGGCACTCCTGACCCAGCGGGCGGAGGCGGCCGGCGGCACGGCGGAGCGGCTGAGCCGGATGCTGGCGGACGGGCTGGACACGGTGACCCTGCGGCTGCGCGATGCCGCGGCCGAACTGCACCAGCAGAGCCGCGCCGTGGCGACGGAAGCCGCGGCGGCCACCACCGCCCTGGAGACGAGTCTGACGGCGGCGCTGGTCCGGCAGGAGGCGACGACGGAAACCCTGCGCGGCGTTGCCGACGGGCTGGCCCCGCTGACCGGACTGCCCGGACGGAGCGACGCCGCCACCGCCGCCCTGTCGGCCCTGGCCGGGGACCTGGGCACCCGGCTGGCCGGGCTGGAGCGGGTGGCCGGCGCGCTGGCCGAGACGACGGCCGCCTTGCAGGCGCTGGCCGAGCGCGGCGACACGGCCGGGGCCGAGCGCGCCGCGGCGGAGCGCGCCGCCGCCGAAGCGGCCGAAGCGCCCGCGGCCGACGCCGCGGAGAAGGCCGCCGCAGCCGAAGCCGCTGCGGCCGCGGCCACTGCGACCCAGGCCGCAACCCGCGAGCTGGGCCTGCGGCTGGCGGAGATCGCGGACCAGCTCCGCGCCACGGCCACCGGGATGCAGGGGGCGACCGGGATGCAGGGGGCGACCGCGGGCACTGCCGCGGCCCCCCGTGCCGCCCTTCTGCCGGAGCCGGTGGCGGACTGACGCGGGGCAGGACCGGCAGCGGATGTCGCCTGTCCCTTTTTTGTCCCGACCGGGCCGGGAATAGGCGACGGGGGCGCGTGTTCGTCGGGATGCAGGTGCGCGGAACGGCGCACTGAAAGAGACCATCCAGACGGAGGAAGACCACATGCGTAAGGAACTGATCGGCGCCGCTTCGGCCGCCGCGCTGCTGGTTTGCGGCACCGCCTGGGCGCAGAGCACGGCGACCCAGCCCGACGACCGGAGCACGACCACGACGCAGAGCACCACCACCCAGGGCTCGACCTCGCCGGGCACCATGGGCCAGGGCACGACCTCGACCTCGCCGGGCATGACCTCTCCCAGCACCACCACCCAGGGCTCCACGGCGCAGGGCACGACGTCCGGCAGCACGATGGGCGGCAGCGCGACCGCCGGCCGGACCTCGGCCGAGAAGCTGATGGGCAAGACCGTCGTGGACGCCTCGGGCGAGGAGCTGGGCGACGTGAAGGACGTCATCATGGACGCCAACACCGGCGAGGCCCGCCAGATCGTCATCTCCAGCGGCGGCTTCCTGGGCATCGGCGCGAAGGACATCGCCGTGCCGTTCCAGCAGGCCCAGATCCAGCAGGGCAGCGAGGAGATCACCGTCACCGGCCTGACCCGCAACCAGGTCGAGCAGATGCCGGAGTTCGAGTATGACGAGAACACCGTCTCCCTGAGCCGCGACCGCGGTCAGAGCGAGACGAACAGCACCACGACCACCACCCGCTCGGGGTCGGGCAGCGGCCAGTAACACACCCGCCGCGGAATCCGACCGCGGACATGGAAGGCCCCCGGGCAGCCGCCCGGGGGCCTTTTCCTTGCGCACTCCTTGCCCGCTCCTTGCCCGTGCCCGCGCCCCGACCGCCGTGCAGGCACGCAAGAGGGGCAGGCATGGAAAAGGGGGCTCGGCGGCCCCCCTGTCCAGATCCGTCCCGCGCGGGGATCAGGCCTCGCTGGCCGCCTTCTCTCCCAGGATCGCGGCCTGGGCGGCGGCGAGGCGGGCGATGGGCACGCGGTAGGGCGAGCAGGACACGTAGTCGAGCCCGACCTTCTCACAGAAGTAGATGGACGACGGATCGCCGCCATGCTCACCGCAGATGCCGAGCTTGATGCCGGGGCGGGCACCGCGGCCCCGCTCGGCGGCGATCTGCACCAGTTCGCCCACGCCGTCGGTATCCAGGGTCACGAACGGGTCCTGCTCGAAGATGCCGGTGCGCTGGTAGTCGGGCAGGAAGGAGGCCGCGTCGTCGCGGCTGATGCCGAAGGTGGTCTGGGTCAGGTCGTTGGTGCCGAAGCTGAAGAACTCGGCCGTGCGCGCGATCTCGGCCGCACGCAGGGCGGCGCGCGGCAGCTCGATCATGGTGCCGACCAGGTATTCCAGCGGCCGGCCGCTGCGCTGCGACACCTCCGTCGCCACGCGGTCGATCACGGCCTTGAGGATGTCCAGTTCCTTCCGGGTGCCGACCAGCGGGATCATGATCTCGGGCGTCACGGTCTCGCCCGTCTCCTGGAAGACCACGACCGCCGCCTCGAAGATGGCGCGGGCCTGCATCTCGTAGATCTCCGGATAGGAGATGCCGAGACGGCAGCCGCGATGGCCCAGCATCGGGTTCGCCTCGTGGAGCTGGTGCGCGCGGTGCTGGACCTTCTGGAGATCGGTGCCGGTCGAGGCCGCCACCTCCTCCATCTCCGCCTCCGACGCCGGCAGGAATTCGTGCAGCGGCGGGTCGAGCAGGCGGATGGTGACCGGCAGGCCGGTCATGATCTTGAACAGCTCCACGAAATCCTGGCGCTGCATCGGCTCGATCCGGGCGAGCGCGGCGCGGCGGCCGGCCTCGTTGTCCGCCAGGATCATGCCGCGCACGGCGACGATGCGGTCCGCGTCGAAGAACATGTGCTCGGTGCGGCAGAGGCCGATGCCCTCCGCCCCGAACTTGCGCGCCGTGCGGGCGTCCAGCGGCGTTTCCGCGTTGGTGCGGACCTTCATGCGGCGGAAGCGGTCGGCCCAGCCCATGAGCAGGGCGAAGTCGCCGGACAGCTCGGGCTGGATGGTCGGCACTTCGCCCAGCATCACCTCACCCGTGGAACCGTCGATGGTGAGGATGTCGCCCGCCTTCACCTCCACGCCGCGCACCAGCATGGTGCCGCGCTTGTAGTCGATGCGCAGCTCCCCTGCCCCGGCGACGCAGGCGCGGCCCATGCCGCGCGCCACCACGGCGGCGTGGCTGGTCATGCCGCCGCGGGTGGTGAGGATGCCGCGGGCGGCGTGCATGCCGTGGATGTCCTCCGGCGAGGTCTCCACCCGGCAGAGGATCACGCTCTCCCCCAGTTCGGAGAGGCGCTCCGCCTCCTCCGCCGTGAAGACGACCTTGCCCGAGGCGGCCCCCGGCGAGGCCGGCAGGCCCTTGGCGATGATCTGCTTCTTCGCCTTGGGGTCGAGCGTGGGGTGCAGGAGCTGGTCGAGCGACTTCGGCTCGATCCGCAGCACCGCGGTGCGCTCGTCGATCAGCCCCTCGCGCGCCATGTCCACGGCGATCTTCAGCGCCGCCGCAGCGGTGCGCTTGCCGGTGCGGGTCTGGAGCATGTAGAGCTTCGACTGCTGCACCGTGAACTCGATGTCCTGCATGTCGCGGTAGTGCCGCTCCAGCTTCAGGCGCACCGCGTCGAGCTGGCGGAACACCTCCGGCATGCTCTCCTCCATGGAGGGGAGCGTGGAGCCGTTGGCCTCCTTCCCGGCGATGGTCAGGTGCTGCGGCGTGCGGATGCCGGCCACCACGTCCTCGCCCTGGGCGTTGATCAGGTACTCGCCGTAGAACTTGTTCTCGCCCGTCGAGGGATTGCGGGTGAAGGCCACGCCCGTGGCGCAGTCGTCGCCCATGTTGCCGAACACCATGGCCTGGACGTTGACGGCCGTGCCCCAGTCGGCGGGGATGTCGTGCAGCTTGCGGTAGGTGATAGCGCGCTGGTTCATCCAGCTTCCGAAGACGGCGCCGATCGCACCCCAGAGCTGCTCCACCGGGTCCTGCGGGAAGGGCCGGCCCAGGGTGCGGTCCACCACCGCCTTGTAGCCGGCGATGACGGCCTGCCAGTCCTCGGCCTTCAGCTCGGTATCGAAGGTGTAGTCGCGCTCGCGCTTCACCTCCTCCAGCACCTCCTCGAAATGGTGGTGCTCCACGCCCAGCACGACGTTGCCGTACATCTGGATGAAACGGCGGTAGCTGTCATAGGCGAAGCGGGCGTCGCCGGAGCGGTCGGCCAGACCCTGCACCGTGGCATCCGTCAGGCCCAGGTTCAGCACCGTGTCCATCATGCCCGGCATGGAGGCGCGGGCGCCGGAGCGGACGGAGACCAGCAGCGGGTTCCGGGCATCGCCGAAGCGCATGCCGACGACCGCCTCCACCGCCGCCAGCGCCGCGTCCACCTGGGCGCGCAGATCGGCCGGGTAGCTGCGGCCGTTGGCGTAGAACCAGGTGCAGACCTCGGTCGTGATGGTGAAGCCCGGCGGGACCGGCAGGCCGAGATTGCTCATCTCCGCCAGGTTGGCGCCCTTGCCGCCGAGCAGATTCTTCATCTCCGCCCGGCCCTCGGCCCTGCCTTCGCCGAAGCTGTACACCCACTTGCTGCTCATGGTCCGTACCGATCCTGGTTCAGTGGTGGGGAAAGTTATCCACAGGATACGCAACACTGCGCAACAGATCGACCGCCCATGTTGCGCCGGCCGGTGTCGCGCGCATACTCCGACCGGCGGGGGGAACGGACGGAGCCCGTGCGGGGTTCCGACCCCGCCCCGGACCGCCGTGCCGCCCCGCCGGCAGCATCGTCAAGCATCCTCAGCCCTCGATCCGCGAAAAGTCCGCGACGCCGTTCAGCGTGTCGCGGATGCGGGCGAGCAGGCGCAGGCGGTTGGCGCGCAGGACGGCGTCCGGCGCGTTGACCGTGACCTTGTCGAAGAAGGCGTCCACCGGAGCGCGCAGGGCGGAGAGCCGGCGCATGGCGCCGCCGAAATCCTCCGCCGCCAGCAGCGGGGCCAGATCGGCGGCGGTAGCGTCCAGCGCCGCGGCCAGCGCGCGCTCCTCCGCCTGCTCCAGCCGGGCGGCATCGATGCCGCCGCCGCTGTAGCTGACCCCGTCCTTCTTCTCCTCGATGCGCAGGATGTTGGCGGCGCGGCGGTAGGCGACCAGCAGGTTCGCGCCGTCCTCCGACGCCACGAAGCCGGCCAGCGCGTCCACCCGCTTCAGCAGCAGCACCAGATCGTCCTGCCCACCCAGCCCGAACACGGCGTCGATCAGGTCGTGCCGGACCCCCTTCTCCTTCAGCGCCACCTTGAGGCGGTCGGCGAAGAAGGAGAGGAGGTCGGTGCCGACGGTGTCGCCGGCCTGCGCGGGAACGGCGACGGCGGCCCTGCCGAACAGCGGCAGCAGGCTGGCACGCAGCCCGTTCTCCACGAGCAGCCGGATCACGCCCAGGGCGGCCCGGCGCAGCGCGAAGGGATCACGGCTGCCGGTCGGCTTCTCGTCGATGCCGAAGAAGGCGACCAGGGTGTCGATCTTGTCGGCCAGCGCCACGGCCACGGCGACCGGATCGGTGGGCACGCGGTCGGAGGGGCCGAGCGGGCGGTAATGGTCGGCGATGGCGTCGGCCACGTCCGCCGGCAGGCCCTGGGCGCGGGCGACATGGCCGCCGAGGATGCCCTGCACCTCCGGGAACTCGCCCACCACGCCGGTCACGAGGTCGGCCTTGCACAGGCGCGCGGCGATGCGGACCCGCTCCAGCGCGCCGGTGTCGAGGCCGAGGGTGCCGGCGATCTCCACCGCCAGGGCCTCGATCCGCTCCGTCCGCTCCAGCATGGTGCCGAGCTTCTCGTGGAACTTGATGTCGGCCAGCGCCTCCCGCCGGGTCTCCAGCGGGGTGGCGAGGTCCTGGTCCCAGAAGAACTTGGCGTCGGAGAGGCGCGCGCGCAGCACCCGTTCATTGCCCGCGACGACGGCGGCACCGCCGTCCACGGTCGGCCGGTTCGCCACGACGACGAAGCGCGGGGCAAGCCGACCCTCGGTCGTTTCGAGAGCGAAATAACGCTGATGGGTGCGCATGGAGGTGGTCAGCACCTCCGCCGGCACATCCATGAACTGCGCGTCGATGCCGCCGACCAGCACGACCGGCCATTCGACCAGCCCCGCCACCTCTTCCAGCAGGCCCGGATCGTCCTTCAGCACCAGCCCCTCGGCCTCCGCCGCGGCGCGGGCGCCGGCCAGGATGAGCTGCTTGCGCTCCTCCCGGTCCAGGATGACATGGGCGCCGCGCAGCTTCGCCTTGTAGTCCTCGAACGAGGTGACGGTCAGCGTGCCCGGCGACAGGAAGCGGTGACCCTTCGTTTCGTTACCGTAACGGATGACCCTGGCCGTGGCCTCTCCGGCAAGGCAGGCGTTGCCCTCCGACGCCTCCGGGTGCGGTTCCATGGTGCCGATGGTCAGCCCGCCGGGCACCACCTGCCCGTCGAACAGCGCGACGATGCCGTGCAGCGGGCGCACCCAGCGGAACTGGTTCGCCCCCCAGCGCATGGATTTCGGCCAGGGCAGCTCCCGGATAGCGCCGTCGATCAGGGCCGGCAGCGCGTCGATGGTGGCCCCGCCCGGCTTCTCGATCACCGCGAAATAGAACACGCCCTTGCCGGTGTCGCGTTGTTCCGCCTGCGAAATGTCCGTCAGGCCGGCGGCGCGGAGGAAGCCCTGGAGGGCCTGCTCGGGGCTGCCGACGCGGGGGCCCTTGCGTTCCTCCCGCACATCGGCCTGCCGGGTCGGGATGCCCTCCACCGCCAGCGCGATACGGCGCGGCGTGGTGTGGACCTCGGCCCGCTGGAACTGGATGCCGGCGGCGGCCAGCCGGTCGGTGACGAGGCGCTTGAAGTCCTCCCCGGCGCGCACCTGCATGCGGGCGGGGATTTCCTCCATGAAGAGTTCGATCAGCAGCTCGGCCATGGGTCAGGCGGCCTTCGTCCGGGACGTGCGGTAGGCATCCGCGAGCCATGCCTCGCAGCAGCGGCGGGCCATGTCGCGGACACGCAGGATGTAGCTCTGGCGCTCCACGACGGAGATCACGCCGCGCGCGTCCAGCAGGTTGAAGCGGTGGCTGGCCTTGATGCACTGGTCGTAGGCCGGCAGCGCCAGCCCCTTCTCCAGCAGCGCCCGGCACTCCGTCTCCGCGTCCTGGAAGTGGCGGAACAGCATCGCGGTGTCGGCGTATTCGAAGTTATGGGCGCTGTATTCGATCTCCGCCCGCTTGAACACGTCGCCGTACTTCACGCCGTGGTCGTTGAAGGCGAGGTCGTAGACGTTCTCCACGCCCTGGAGATACATGCACAGCCGCTCCAGCCCGTAGGTCAGTTCGGCCGCCACGGGATCGCACTCGATGCCGCCGACCTGCTGGAAGTAGGTGAACTGCGTCACCTCCATGCCGTCGCACCAGACCTCCCAGCCCAGGCCCCAGGCGCCCAGCGTCGGGCTCTCCCAGTCATCCTCGACGAAGCGGATGTCGTGCAGGTCAGGGTCGATGCCGATGGTCCGCAGGGACTCCAGGTAAAGCTCCTGGATGTCCGCCGGCGACGGCTTCATCATCACCTGGAACTGGTAGTAGTGCTGCAAGCGGTTCGGGTTCTCGCCGTAGCGGCCGTCCTTCGGCCGGCGCGAGGGCTGCACATAGGCCGCGTTCCAGGGATCGGGACCCAGCGCGCGCAGGGTGGTGGCCGGATGGAAGGTCCCCGCCCCCACTTCCATGTCGTAGGGCTGGAGGATCAGGCAGCCCTGGCGGGACCAGAACTGCTGAAGAGTGAGGATGAGCCCCTGGAAACTGAGGGGTTTCCTGCCGTCGCCGGTGGCCGCCATGCCTGGTGCTTTTAGTTTTCGTTGCGGTGCGGCGCACCTTAGTGGCCGCAACCGACGGAATCAAGGCAGGGCCAGGAAAGGCCGGGGCGCGCTCCCGGCATGCGCGCCCGGACAGGCGCTGGGGGAACCTGCGCGCCCGGACCGGTGAAGGCGGACCCGCGTCAGCCGCGGCGCGGGCAGCCGGGCCGGCCGCAGGCGCCCGTGCCTTCCGCCACATAGACGCCGCAGACGGGGCATTCCACCACGTCCTCCGTCACCGGAGCGGACGGGGAGCCGCGGCCCCGCCGGGACGGACGCTCCGGCCGGTCGCGCCCCTGCTCGCGCAGCAGCCCGTCGCGCCGGCGCTGGAGCGCCGTCACCAGCTTGAAGCCGTACCAGACGGCGGCGACCAGGGCCGCGAGGGTGAGGAGCTTGGCGAAGGAGAGCATGGGCGAAGACCGGAATGGAGCGAACAGGGCGGAGGGAACGGCGGCGGGCCAGACTTGGGGACGACGCGCCGTAGCGCAAGACGGAAAGTCGGGGCCGGCGGACACCGGCCCCTGTGCGCCCCCCCTGCGCGTCCCCCCTGTGTGCGCCTTCCTGTGTGCGCCCTCCTGTGCGCGGCCCTGCCGTTCCCGGTGCCGCCCTTGCCCCGGCCGCTTATTCCGGCTGGAGCGGCGTCGGCCGGAAGCTGCCGCGACCTTCCGCCGCCAGCCAGCCGAAGGTGGCGAAGGCGGCCGTGCTCTGCGCCAGCTTCTTCGGGTCCACCTTGTCCAGCGTGTCGTCGGGCGTGTGGTGGACATCGAAATAGTCCGATCCGTCCTGGGCGAGGCTGACCACCGGCACGCCCAGCCGGCGCAACGGCCCCATGTCCGGCCCGCCCGAGGCGTTGTTCGGGCCGGGCAGAACGCCGATGGGAGCCAGCGCCGCCTGGATCGCGTCCCCCGCGGCCTTGCCCTCCGGGGAGAAGAAGGTGGCGAAGCGGTAGACCGGGCCGGCGCCGAAATCGGCCTCCGTGCCGACGACATGGTTCGCCAGCTCGGCCTTGTGCGCCTCGGCATAGGCCTTGGCGCCGACCAGCCCGACCTCCTCCGCCGCGAACAGGACGATGCGCAGGGTGCGGCGCGGCTTCTGCGGCAGCTCCCCGATCAGCTTGGCCGCCCCCATGACGATGCCGACGCCGGCCCCGTCGTCGATGGCGCCGGTGCCGAGATCCCAGCTGTCCAGATGCGCGCCGAGCAGGACGATCTCCTCCGGCGCCTCGCGGCCGGGGATCTCCCCGATCACGTTGTGGCTGGTCACCTGCCCCGGCAGGGTCGGAGTCAGCTCCAGCCGGATGCGGACCGGGCCCAGCTTCAGCAGCCGTTCGAGCTGGTCGGCGTCGGGGTTGGAGACGGCCGCCGCCGGCAGCGGCGGCAGCCCGCCCTCAATGCTGATCATGCCGGTATGGGCCAGCCGGTGCGACTCCGTGCCGATGGAGCGGATGATGAGGCCGACCGCCCCCTTCTTCGCGGCTTCCGCCGGCCCGCGGGAGCGCGCCACCACGGCGGCGCCGTAGCCCGCCCCGTCCTGGGTGCGGACGGTGCGGCCGGAGATGAAGGCGATCTTGCCCTCCAGGCTGCCCGGCAGGGCGGCGCGCAGATCGGCGAAGCTGTCGAACTGCACGATCTCGGCCGTGATGCCGCCCGGCGGCGTGGCCGCGCTGTAGCCCAGGGCGGTGACGACCAGCGGCTGCGGCGCGGGCGCCAGCACCTCCGCCTTCTCCCCGCCGCGCAGCCAGCCGACCACCGGCACCTCCTCGGTGCGGACGTTCTTCAGGCCGATGTCCTTCATGGCCTGCACCGCCCAGGCCACGGCCGCGCGGTCGCCCGGCGTGCCGGGCAGGCGCGGGCCGACCCGGGTGGTCAGCGATTCGACGAGCGCATAGGAGGTGGGATCGGTGAGCGCCTTCTGCTGAAGCCCGCGGGCGATGGCGATGGCCGACTCCGGAATGCTGGCGGGTTCCACCGCCGCCAGGCCCGAGGGCGCCGAAGCGGTGGGCGCCGGCTGCTGGGCGAGCGCACCGCCCGCCATCGCCCCCCCGATGAAGACGGTCCCCAGGACCGCCGCCAAGACCTGCCGCGCTGTCGCCATTGCCCTGTTCCTTGTTCCCTGTTCATTGCGCACAGGGTCCTATGCCCTGCGAGGGGCGGAGGCTAGCGCGCTTCCGCCGCGACGGGAAGCGTGCCGCGTGCGCCGCGGCAGGGCTTCACCGCGGTGCGGCAGGGACCGACGGAGCGGGGACGGACGTCAGAGGCCGTAGCGCTGCCAGAGCGCCCGCTCCTCCGCCGCGGCGAGCAGGCCGGCCGCGATGCCGGCGCCGAGATCGGCCGACCCCGGCAGGCCGGCGATGCGGGACTCGCCGCCGCCCAGGCGCTGGACCAGGGACCGGCGCTGGCCGACCATGCGGATCTTCACGTCCGTGCCGTAACGCTCGCGCAGCACGGTGCGGGCATCGCCCAGCCGGTCCACCAGCCCGAGCGTGAGGCCGCGCGTGCCGGTCCAGAACTCGCCGGTGAAGAGCTCCGCCTCCGGCACCGTCAGCTTCGGGCCGCGGCGGCGGCGCACCCAGTCCTTGAAGGACTCGTGGACCTCCTCCTGGAGGGACTTCAGGCGCTCCACATCCTCGGCCCGCTCCGGCTGGAAGGGGTCGAGCATGTTCTTGTTGGTGCCCGAGGTGTGGACCCGCCGCTCGATCCCCAGCCGGCGCAGCGCCTCGGGAAAGCCGAAACCGCGGGAAACGACGCCGATGGAGCCGACGACGGAGCTGGCATCGGCCACGATCTCGTCCGCGGCGCAGGCCAGCCAGTAGCCGCCGGACGCCGCCACATCCTCCACGAAGGCGATGACGGGCAGCTTCTTCTCGTCCGCCAGCGCCCGGATTCGGCCGCCGATCAGGGCCGACTGCACCGGCGAACCGCCGGGAGAATTGATGATGAGCGCGACGGCGACCTGGTCCCTGGGGGCGAAGGCGCGCTCCAGCAGGGGGGCGGTGGCGGCAATGGTCAGTCCCGGGCGGAATCCGCCCACGCCCCCGATGATGCCGGAGAGGCGGACGACGGAGACGATGGGGGGCGGGGTCTGGCCGAGCAGGCGGCGGAGGCGGCGGATCAGCATGGTGGCCATATGGGAAGGCAGGGCCTACAGCTCCAGGGGGGCGGCGTGCAGCAGCACGTCGTCCGCCGCCGGGGTGAAACGCCCCTCCGCCCCGTGCAGCACGAGCCCGGACGCCAGCCTGAGCGGGCCGCGGCCGTCGCGCACGGCGTGGACGAGCACCCGCTTCGCCGGCTGCCCGGCCCGCGGCCAGAGCGGAAAGACGACGATGCCGCCGAAACGGCCGTGCAGGGCGGCCAGGATGGCGTCCAGCCGGTCGGCCCGGTGGACGAGCGTCAGGGTGCCGCGGCCCTTGAGGTGGCGCAGGGCCGCCCGCACCCAGTCGGCCAGGGTCGCCTCCCCCTCCCCGTGGCTGGCGGCCTTGCCGGGCGCGGGCGACGGCGTATGGCGGCCCGCCTCGTAGAAGGGCGGATTCATCAGCACCCGGTCGAATCCGTTCAGCGGCAGGCCCGGGGGCGGTGTCCGCAGGTCGCCCTCCAGCACGGCGATCCGGTCCTGCCAGCCGTTCAGGGCGACGCCCTGCCGCAGGGCCGCCGCCGCCTCCGGCTGCCGCTCCAGCGCCGTCAGGCGGCAGCCGGGCACGCGCGCCGCAAGGCAGAGGGTGGCGGCGCCGGCCCCGGCACCCAGCTCCAGCACCGCCTCGCCGTCCCGCGCGGGGACCGCGGCGGCCAGCAGCACCGGGTCGATGGCGGCGCGATAGCCGCGGTGCGGTTGCAGCAGCCGCACCCGGCCGCCCAGCAGCGCCTCCTCCGCCCAGCCGTCCAGCGTGGCCGCCATGTCACCGTCCGTCATCGTCCCGCCCGCTCCCGTCAGCCCCCTCCCGTCAGCCCTGGCCGCCGTGCCGATCCCGGCGGCGCACAGCAGGTTCCGCGCCGCGCCGATGTCCGGGTCCGCGACCATGATCCGGCGCGGGATGGCGCCGATCGAGCCTTCCATGCCGGCCGTGAAATCGTCGAGCACGAGCGCGTCGATGCCGGCATCGGCCAGGAGGGCGCGGACGAAGGAGATCTCGACCGCGTCGTTGCTCGCCAGAAGCACCTTCATGCCACCCCGTTCCCGGCCGTGCGGCGGCCGTGCCGGCTGTGATGTGCGTCACTGCGACCGAGCCCGTCCCTGCGGCGAAGGATGGACGGATGGTTACCGTGGAATTGCGGAGACCGGCGCGAAAGGTTATGCGACGCTTCGCCCGGCGGCCCTTGACCCCTCGGGACCGGAGATTATGCTCGCGGACACAGTCCGGGCCGTCAACGGACACCGCTGTAACACGTCCCGTCGTCGCGTTTAACGCAGTAGAACAACAGGAGTATCCGGCAGTGGCCGTCGTCGCCAATCTCGACCCCAAGCGCAGCAACGCAGGCTCGGATGCCCTGGAAGCGCTGATCGCGCTGGTGGCCGACGATCTGAACGCCGTCAACGAACAGATCCTCTCGCGGATGCACTCCTCTGTCGAGCTGATCCCGCAGCTCGGCGGCTACATCGTGGCCGGCGGCGGCAAGCGCCTGCGCCCGGTGCTGACCCTGGCCGCGGCGCAGCTCTGCGGCTACCAGGGCACCCGCCAGACGGCGCTGGCCGCCTGTGTGGAGTTCCTGCACACGGCGACGCTGCTGCACGACGACGTCGTGGACGAAAGCGACCTGCGCCGCGGCCAGGCCAGCGCCAACGCCGTGTTCGGCAACAAGGCCAGCGTGCTGGTCGGCGACTTCCTGTTCGCCCGCGCCTTCCAGATCATGGTCGAGGACGGCTCGCTGGACGTGCTGCGCATCCTCTGCACGGCCTCGGCCGTGATCGCCGAGGGCGAGGTGCTCCAGCTCACCACGACGAACGACACCGACACCAGCGAGGAAGCCTATCTGGAGGTGATCAAGGCGAAGACGGCGGAGCTGTTCGCCGCCGCCTGTGAGCTGGGCGCCATCGTGGCCGACCGCCCCCCCGCCGAGGAGGAGGCGCTGCGCAGCTACGGCATGAATCTGGGCATCGCCTTCCAGCTCGTGGACGACGTGCTGGACTATTCCGCGGTGCAGGCGCGCCTGGGCAAGACCATCGGCGACGATTTCCGCGAGGGCAAGATCACCCTGCCCGTCGTCCTGGCCTTCCGCCGCGGCGACGAGGAGGAGCGGCAGTTCTGGCGCCGCACCATGGAGGACCTGGACCAGCGCGAGGGCGACCTGGAGCACGCCATCGCGCTGATGACCCGGCACAACGCCCTGCATGATTCGGTCGAGCGCGCCCGCCACTACGGCGCTGTCGCCCGCGATGCGCTGGGCCTGTTCCAGAACAGCCGGATCAAGCGCGCCCTGCTGGACGTGATCGACTTCGTCGTGAGCCGGGATTTCTGACGGAACAGGCAGGGGTCCGGCCCCCGGTGCGGAAACCGCTCCGGGGATGCAACAGAACCCTTGCAGTGGCGGCTTACCTTCGTTATATACGCCGCCACCCCGGCGATGCCGGGGCCGACACCTCTCCGGCGCCGCCGGGGAGATCGACCGGAGAGTAGCTCAGCCTGGTAGAGCACTGCTTTCGGGAGGCAGGGGCCGGAGGTTCGAATCCTCTCTCTCCGACCAGTTGAAAAGCCCGGCGGGTAACCGCCGGGCTTTTCGTTTTCCGGTCCGTATCCCCCGGCCGCCGCGTGACGGCCGACACGGAAGCGCCGCACGGCCGTTGTATGCTGCGCCGGAGAAACAGTCCGACGCTGCCACGGAGGGCCGTGATGTCCCGTATCCGTTTCGCCGCCATCGCCCTGCTGCTGTCCGCCGCGCCCGCCGCAGCCCAGCCGCCGGCCCCGTCCGCCACACCGCCCGCTGCCCTGCCCGCTGCCCCGGAAACCTGCGTCGAGGTGGACGAGGTGAACGGCTGGTCGGTCATTGGCGACCGAGTCATCGAGCTGCGGGTCGGCGCCAACCGGCTCTACCGCGTGGAGCTGGGCGCCTCGGCGGAGGTTGCCGCCCTGGGTTCCCGCGCCAGGATCAAGCTGGTGGGCAACAGCCTGGGCGACCTGTGCCGCACCAGCGGCGCCGTGGTCGCGGACGGGCGGCGCCTGACCGTGGTGTCGATCACCCCGGTGGATGCCGGCGACAAGCAGGCAGCCCCGCGCTGAGTCGCCCGGCCTGCCCTGCCCGCCCCGCTTTGCCCTGCCCTGCCCCGGCATCCCGCCGGGACCGCCACCGGAGACGCTTCCCCGTGACCTCCTTCGCGCCCTTCCGGATCACCGTCTGCGGCCTTGAGGAACTGGACTCCCACTGCGCGCAGGGGGTCAGCCATGTCCTCTCCATCCTGGACCCGGACCTGCCGCCGCCTCCCGCCTTCGGCCGATTCGGCGAGCACGCCCGGCTGGACCTGCGCTTCGACGACGTGATCGAGGAGATGCCGGGCAAGCAGGCCCCGCAGCCCGACCATGTGGCGGCCATCCTGTCCTTCGGCCGCGGACTGGCGGCGGAGGCCGCCGCCGGAACGCAGAGACCGCACCTGCTGGTCCACTGCCACGCCGGGGTCTCCCGCTCCACCGCGTCGATGAGCCTGATCCTGGCCCAGGCCCGCCCCGACCGGCCGCCGGCCGAGGCGCTGGCCGAGGTGGTCCGGATCAGGCCGCAGACCTGGCCGAACCTGCGCCTGCTGGAGATGGGCGACGCCCTGCTGGGGCTGGACGGCCGGCTGGTCGCCGCCGCGATGGAGCGCTACCGCAGCTACGGCCGGGACAACCCCGAGCATGTCCGCTTCATGCGGCTGGCCGGCCGCGGGCGAGAGGTGGCGCACCTGGAGACGCTCTGACCGGACCCGCCAGCCCTGCCCCTGCCCCTGCCCGCCTGCGCCCGCGAAATCGCGCCACTCAGGCGGGAACCCGACCCCACCGGGGCCGTTGACCCGGCGCGTACCCGCACGCGGACGCCGCCCGGACCGCCGGGCCGGCCGTCGGCGGGGACCGTCCGAAGGGGAGGATCGACCGCGCATGGCAGCGCAGGACCCGTCAGGCCAGCGGCCGGAAGCCACCATCCCGGGACCCGCCCCCGGCTGCCGCTTCCGGCTGGACCTGGAACTGGCCATCCGGCGGACGGGCGAAGCCGATCTGGACCGGCTGGAATGGTTCGGACTCTACAGCGAGCACCGGGAGATCATCCGCGCCGCGTTCGAGCGGCAGCGGCTGGGCGAGGTCACCATGCTGGTGGCGGACCTGGACGGATTTCCGGTCGGCCAGGTCTGGATCGACTTCCGCCGCAGCGGGGAGGCGGACTCCGCCTCGCTCTGGGCCGTGCGCGTGCTGCCGCCCCTGCACCGCCAGGGCATCGGTGCCCGGCTGATGCTGGCAGCCGAACGGCTGGTCGTCGCCCGTGGGCGGAGACTGCTGACCCTGACGGTCGAGCGCACCAATCCCGACGCCCGCCGCTTCTACGAGCGCCTGGGCTACCGGACCAGCGGCGAGGCGCGGGACTGCTACAGCTACCGCACGCCGCAGGGCGAGCTGCGCCGCATTCCGCTGGACCAGTGGGTGATGACGAAGCGGCTGGACCCGGAACGGCCGCCCGCCGACCGCCCCTGCGGCGCGATTCGCGGGGGTGGCCGTGCATGACCTGGTGCCGCCGCCGGCGGTGACGGCAGCCGGGACGGCGGCGACCAGGGCGGAGGCCGGCGACGATGCGGCGGCGGACCTGCTGCGGGAGGGCATGCGGCTGGTCGGCAGCGGCCGGCTGGCCGAGGCGGCTCTGCTCGGGCGCCGGATGTCCGGCGCGGCCCCGGCCGACTGGCGCGGCTGGCTGCTGCGCGGGCAGGCCGAGTTGCGCGCCCGTGCCGTGCCCGCGGCGGCCCGCAGCTTCGCGCGCGCCCTGGCCCTGGGCATGGACCCGCTGGAAGCGGTGGAGGCGCGCTGGAAGACGCACATGCTGCTGGGCGACCATGCCCGCGCCTGGGCCCTGTCCGATGCCGTGCTGGCCCGGCGCGCAGCGGACGAGTTCAACCGGCCCTGGACGCCCTACCATACCCGCTGCGTCTGGAACGGCACCCCGCTGGAGGACCGCCGGGTGCTGGTGCGCTGCTACCACGGGCTGGGCGACAGCGTGCAGTTCATCCGCTATGCCGCCGTGCTGAAGGCGCGCGGCTGTACCGTGCTGGTCGAGGCGCAGCCGGAACTGCTGCCGCTGCTGGCCCGGCACCCGGCGATCGACCGGGCCGTGCCGCTGGGCGAGGGCGACGGGCTGGACCGGGATGCCGAGGTGGAAAGCATGGAGCTGTTCCATGCCTGCCGCTGCGGACCCGAAGCAGCGGCGGCCGTGCCCTATCTGGACCCCGGCGACGCGGCCCCCGCCCCCCTGCCCCCGGCCGACGGCGGGCTGCGGGTGGGGCTGGTCTGGCGCGCGGGGGACTGGGACCCGCGGCGGTCCCTGACGACGGCGGAGCTGGCCCCCGTGCTGGCCGTGCCCGGCGTCAGCTTCGTCAGCCTGCAACGGGGGGAGGAGGAGGACCGGCCGCCGCCGGCGCTGGCGAGCGATGCGTCCAGCGCAGGGATCGACACCCTGGCCGCCACGCTGCGGCGCCTGGACCTGCTGCTGACGGTCGATACCATGGCGGCGCATCTGGCCGGCGCCCTGGGTGTGCCGGCCTGGGTCCTGCTGCATGCGGAGGCCGACTGGCGCTGGGGCTGGCAAGGCGCCCGCACGCCCTGGTATCCGGGTCTGCGCCTGTTCCGCCAGCGCCGCCCCGGCCTGTGGGACGGCCCGGTGGCGGACGTGGTGCGGCGGCTGACGGCTGTGGCGCGGCGGCGGACCGGGAGCCGGTAGACGGGAACCGGCCGAAGGCCGGCGGACGGGCCGGGAGGGGCGGACGATGTTCCTGAACCGGGACGAGGCCGGGCGGCGGCTGGCGGAAAGGTTGACGGAGAGGCTGCGGGCGGAGCCCCCGGCCGATCCGGTGGTGCTGGCCCTGCCGCGCGGCGGGCTGCCGGTGGCGGCCCCGGTGGCGGCGGCGCTGGGGGCACCGCTGGACTTCGTGAACGTGCGCAAGATCGGCGCCCCGCAGGACCCCGAACTGGGGCTGGGCGCCGTGGTCGGCGGCGGCGGGGAGCGGCCGGTGACCGTGCTGGACGAGCGGCTGATCCGGCTGCTGCGGGTGGCGCCGGGCTATCTGGCCGCGGAGGAGCGGCGGCAACTGGCCGAGATCGAGCGCCGTGCCGCGCACTACCGCGAGGGCCGGCCCGCCATCCCCATCGCCGGCAGGACCGTCATCGTGGTGGATGACGGCATCGCCACCGGCGGCACCCTGCGCGCCGCCCTGCGCGCCCTGCGCCGGCACGGGCCGGCCCGGCTGATCGTGGCGGTCCCGGTGGCGCCGCCCGACGTGCTGGCCGGGCTGGCCGACGCCGCGGACGGGATCGTCTGCCTGGAGAGCCCGGCCGACTTCGGCGCCGTGGGGGCGCATTACGTGGACTTCGACCAGGTTTCCGACGCGGAAGCCATAGCCATCCTGCGCCACGCCGCCCGCCGGTCCTGACCCGCCGGACGGGCGGACCCGGCCCGATGGCCGACCGCCCCTGCCCCGCCGCCTCCCCGACGGCGCGCCTGCGCCGGCCCCGCCCGCGGGTGCATGGTGGGCCCCGGCCGCAGGGGTGAGCCAGCCGGCAAGGGGGGCGGGCGATGGACGGAACAGGCAGGAACGGAGCCGGCAGCGGCGCGGCCGGCGGGGAGACGGTCAGCATCGTCATCGTGGCGCGCGACGCCGCGGCCCTGCTGCCGGGCAGCGTCGCCGCCGTGCTGGCGCAGACGCCGCCGCCGCATGAGATCATCGTGGTGGATGATGGCTCCCGCGACGCGCTGGCGGCCGTCACCCGCCGGCTGCCGGTGCGGACCCTGCATGACGGCCGCCGCGGCACCGCCGCCGCCCGCAACGCCGGGCTGCGCTGCGCCCGCGGAGAGCTGGTCCTGTTCCTGGCGGCCGGGGACAGGCTGCCACCCGGCACGCTGGCCGCCCTGACGGCGGCCCTGCGCGACGACCCGGCGGCGGTCATGGCCGGGGCGGCCGGCCCGCTGCCCGACGGTGCGATCCTCTGGCGCCGGGCCGCGCTGGCCGGGGCCGGCGGGTTCCGCGCCGCAGCCGGGCCGGCGCTGGACCTGGACGCCGCCCTGCGGCTGGGCCGGGGGCGCACTACAGCGGCCTCATCAGGCCAGGGGGCACCCGGGCTGGGCGCCCTGCGCGGGCGCTGCCTGCGGGCGGCCCTGCGGTCGCTGCTGGCCCACGACGCCCGCGCCGCCTGGACGCTGGCCGGCAGCGTCGCCGCCTCACTGGCGCTGCCGGGCCGGACGGTTCTGCCCACCGGGTCCTGACGGCGGCACCATCACCGGGATTGACGCCGGAGCCGCAGGGCGCGACGGTGCGCCGCCCAGGGGCGTCCCCCGTCAGGGCGGAAGGGAGAGAGCATGACCGACCGCTTCGTTCCGGCCGAGACCGACCTGCTGGTGCTGGTGGACATTCAGCGCGACTTCTGCCCCGGCGGCGCCCTGGCCGTGCCGGACGGCGATGCCGTCGTGCCGGTGGCGAACCGGCTGGCCCGGCGCTTCGCCCATGTGATCCTGACTCAGGACTGGCACGCGCCCGGCCACCGCTCCTTCGCCAGCGCCCATCCCGGCCGGGCACCGTTCGAGACGGTGGAGATGCCCTACGGCCCCCAGGTGCTGTGGCCCGACCATTGCGTGCAGGGCACGGCAGGAGCGGAGTTCCACCCCGGCCTGGACGTGCCGATGGCGCAGGCGGTGATCCGCAAGGGCTTCCGCCCGGAGATCGACAGCTATTCCGCCTTCTTCGAGAACGACCGCCGCACGCCGACCGGGCTGGCCGGCCAGTTGCGCGAGCGCGGCGTGCGCCGTTGCGTCTTCGCCGGGCTGGCGCTGGACTTCTGCGTCGCCTGTTCGGCCGAGGACGCGGTGCGCTGCGGCTTCGAGGCGCTGGTGGTGGAGGATGGCTGCCGCGCCATCGACACCGGCGGGTCGCTGGCGGCGGCGCGGGCGCGGCTGGCGGCGGCCGGCGTGCGCCTGATCCGCAGCGACGGGATCGGGGGCTGAGGCGGGTCAGTAGGGAACGCGGTCGGGCTTCTCCGCCCATGCCCGGAAGACCTCCCGCGCCTCTGCCAGCGGATGGTGATGGCAGGGCAGCCGGCGCTCGGCCGGGGGCAGCGGGATCTGGTCGTAGATCAGGGCGTCGTCGAAGCCGATGGCCGCGGCCTCGTCCCGGGTGTTGGCATAGACCAGCCGGTCCAGCCGCGCCCAGTGGATGGCCGCAAGGCACATGGGACAGGGCTCGCAACTGGAATAGACGGTGGCGCCGCGCAGGTCGAAGCGGCCCAGCCGGGCGCAGGCCTCCCGGATGGCGACGATCTCGGCATGCGCGGTCGGGTCGTTGCCGGAGGTGACGCGGTTCCAGCCCTCCCCCACCACGGCGCCGTCCAGCACGATCACGGCCCCGAACGGGCCGCCGGCCCCGGCGTCCATGCCGAAGCGGGCCAGTTCCGCCGCCCGGCGGAGGAAAAGGGCGTCCTGCGCCTGCATGGTTCTCATCCGAATTTCAACAGCGACGGTGCCTTGTGGATGATCTCTTCCAGGATCATCTCCGCCGTGTCCAGGTCCTGGGTCAGGGCCGCGTCCAGCTTGCCGGCATAGTCCGGCCGGGACAGCTTCTCGTGCGCCTCGTGCAGGCTGCGCAGCTCGGCGATGAAGATGTCCCGCGCCCCCACCGGCAGCATGGTCTTGGCCGACAGCACGAAGAAGAAGCGCATGGAGGCGCGGACCAGCAGGCCCAGCATCAGCATGTCCAGCCGGGCATATTCCTCCCGCAGTTCCTGGAGACGGGGCGAGGCGAGGTGCTTCAGCCGCCCTTCGATCAGGATGCAGAGCGCCTTGAACTCCCCCACCTTGTTGCGGAAGTCGTTGTAGGCGAGGAAGCTGTCCTTCGCCGCCTCCTCCTCCGCATTCTTCGCCAGCCGCACGGCCTCGCGCGCCTGCCCCTCCAGGGCGGCGAGCAGATCCTTCACTTCCTTGTCGGTGTAGGTGCGCTGCTGGGCCACGGCCGATCCATCCTGCCGCCGCGGCCTCCGGAGGCGGGCCATGCCGGCGGCCCCCTGTATAGCCCCGGCACGGCCGGCGATAAAGCAGTCCGGCATAGGGGACCCGTTGCGGACCTTGCCGCCCGTCGCTGATCGCGCGTAGTCTCCCCGGTAATACAACCCAGGCCCGCGGAAGCCGGGCCGGACCACGACAGGGACCCTGGATGCTGACGATCACCGGCCTTTGCCACACCTACCCTAATGGAGTCCGCGCCCTGGACGGCATCAACCTGGAGGTGCCGCGCGGCATGTTCGGCCTGCTGGGGCCGAACGGGGCGGGCAAGTCCACGCTGATGCGGACCATCGCCACCTTGCAGACGCCGACCGCGGGCAGCATCCGCTTCGACGGGATGGACGTGCTGGCCGAGCCGATGCGGCTGCGCCAGACGCTGGGCTACCTGCCGCAGGAGTTCGGCGTCTATCCCCGCGTCTCGGCCGAGGACATGCTGGACCACCTGGCGATGCTGAAGGGCATCGTGAGCAAGGGTGAGCGCAAGGAGCTGGTGGCCGCCCTGTTGCAGCAGACGAACCTGTACGAAGTCCGGAAGAAGGCGCTGACCGGCTTCTCCGGCGGCATGCGCCAGCGCTTCGGCATCGCCCAGGCGTTGATCGGCAACCCCGCGCTGATCATCGTGGACGAGCCGACGGCCGGCCTGGACCCGGAGGAGCGCAACCGCTTCCACAACCTGCTGGCGGAGATCGGCGAGAACGTCGTGGTCATCCTGTCCACCCACATCGTGGAGGACGTGGCCGACCTCTGCCCGCGCATGGCGATCATCGTCGGCGGCCGCATCGTCGCCGAGGGCGAGCCGCACGCCCTGGTCGAGGCCATGCGCGGGCGGGTCTGGCGCAAGGTCGTGGCGCGCCAGGAGGTGGATGCCTACCGCAGCGGCTTCCGCGTCATCGCCACCCGGCTGGTGGCCGGCCGCACCGTGCTGCATGTCCTGGCCGACGCGCATCCGGGCGAGGGGTTCGAGCCGGTGCCGGGCGACCTGGAGGACGTCTACTTCGCCACGCTGGCGGAAACCCGGGCCGCCGGCCCGGCCCGCACCGCGGCCTGATCCGCAGCCGGCACCGGGGGTCCATCCATGTTCGGCCGCATCGCCGCCTTCGAGCTGCGCTACCAGCTCCGCCAGCCCGCCTTCTGGGTCAGCTTCCTGAGCTTCTTCCTGCTGACCTTCCTGTCGATGGTGATCGACAACGTGCAGATCGGATCGGGTGGGGGCACGCACGCCAACTCGCCCTTCGCCGTGGTCCAGACCATGCTGATCATGAGCCTGATCGGCATGTTCATCCCCGTCTCCATCATCCCCGGCACGGTCCTGCGCGACCCGGAGTCGGGGATGGCGGGCATCGTCTATTCCTATCCGCTCCGCCCCCTGCCCTTCCTGCTGGGGCGTTTCACCGGCGCCTACATCGCCGTGATCCTGGGCTTCCTGGGAGCGCCGCTGGGCACCGCCCTGGGCAGCTTCATGTGGTGGCTTGACCCGGAGACGCTGGGGCCGTTCCGCCCCGGCGACTACCTCTATGCCCTGGGCGTGATGGTGATGCCCAACCTGCTGGTGACCAGCGGGCTGTTCTTCGCCGTGGCCGCCGCGACGCGCAGCCAGTTCGCCGTCTACACCAGCCTGATCGCGCTGCTGGTGCTCTGGGTCACCTCCCGCCAGCTCATCGACGGGCCGGAGACGCAGACGCTGGAGGCCATGCTGGACCCGTTCGGCATCGTCGCCAGCGGACAGGTGATGCGCTACTGGACGGTGTTCGAGCGCAACGGGATGCTGGTGCCGTTCGACGGGCTGCTGCTCTGGAACCGGCTGCTCTGGCTGGGCATCGCCGTCGTGCTGGTCGGAGTCGCCCTGGCGCTGTTCCGCTTCAAGACGCAGCCGCGCAGCGAGCGCCGCCGCCGGCGGCTGGCAGAGGCGGCGGAAGCCGCCCCGGCCGCCCCGGCGTTGCGCCCGCCCGTCACCTCCCGCGCGACCCCCGGCAGCGCGGCATGGCGCCAGCTTGCCGCCCGCACCCGGCTGGAGGCCGTGGGCGTGATGAAGAGCCCCGGCTTCCTGGTGATCCTGGCGCTGGGCGTCTTCAACACGGTGGGTGCCCTGACCGGGATGGACCGGCTCTACGGCACCGAGGTCTATCCGGTGACGCGGGTGGTGGCGAACCTGATCATGGGCTCGTTCAGCATCGTGCCCCTGATCGTCCTGGTCTACTACTCGGCCGAGCTGGTCTGGCGCGACCGGCAGCAGAAGACGCATGAGATCGTCACCGCCTGCCCGGTGCCGGGCTGGGTCTTCGTCCTGTCCAAGCTGACGGCGATGACCGTAGTGGTGGCCGCGCTGTTCACGGTGGCGACGCTGGTCGGCATCGTCAGCCAGCTCCTGCGCGGCTACACGGCCATCGAGCTGGAGCTTTATCTGGGGCAGCTGTTCTTCTTCTTCGGCGTGCCGCTGATGTTCATCGGCGTGCTGTCGATCCTGGTGCAGGCCCTGTCGCCGAACAAGTTCGTCGGCATGCTGCTGGTGGTCGGCTTCTTCCTGCTGACCATCGTCGCCGCCCAGATGGGGCTGTCGGACAACCTGCTGATCTATGCCAGCACGCCGTCGGTGCCGCTGTCGGACATGAACGGCTGGGGCCACTTCGCCAAGGCCGCGCTGTGGTTCATGCTGTACTGGGGCTTCGCCGCCGGTCTGCTGATGGTGCTGGCCCACCGGCTCTGGCCGGGGGCCGTGCCGGCGCCGCTGGGCCAGCGGCTGAAGGGGCTGGGGCGTGGCTGGACCATCGGCTCCGGTGCCCTGGCGGCGGCGTGTCTGGTCGGCTTCGTGGCGACGGGCGGCTGGATCGCCTACAACACGCATGTCCTGAACGAGGTCGTCTCCAACGACGCGGAACTCGACCGGCGGGCGGAGTTCGAGCGGACCTACCGCCAGTACGAAGCCGTGCCGCAGCCGATCATCACCGACGTGAAGGTCGATATCGACCTCTACCCGGAGATCCGCCGCTATGAGGCACGCGGCCGCTACGTGCTGGAGAACCGCACCGGCCAGCCGCTGGGCGAGGTCCATGTCCTCTACAGCCCCGACGTGGACGTGGTGGCGCAGGCCATCCCCGGCGCCCGGACGACGCATGAGGACCGCGACTTCAACTACTTCATCTTCGCGCTGGACACGCCGCTCCCGCCCGGTGGGACCCTGGACCTCTCCTTCACCACGCGGCAGGAGAATCCGGGCTTCAAGAACGACGGGGACGTGACCAGCATCCTCTACAACGGGTCGTTCCTGAACAACATGGAGGTGGCGCCCTTCATCGGCTTCTCCCGCGACATGCTGCTGAAGGACCGCAACGAGCGGCGCAAGCGCGGGCTGGAGCCGCTGGACCGCATGGCGAAGCTGGAGGACGAGGCGGCACGCCGGCACAACTATCTGCGCCAGGACAGCCACTGGGTCGGGTTCGAGACCACCGTCTCCACCAGCCCCGACCAGATCGCCATCGCTCCCGGCTACCTGCAACGGGAGTGGATGGAGAACGGCCGGCGCTACTTCCATTACAGGATGGATGCGCCGATCCTGAACTTCTATTCCTGGCTGTCGGCGCGCTACACGGTGGCGACGGACAAGTGGAAGGATGTCGATCTGTCCGTCTACTACCATGCGCCGCACGCCTACAACGTGCCGCGCATGCTGGACGCGATGAAGAAGTCGCTGGATTACTTCACGGTCGCCTTCTCGCCCTACCAGCACCGGCAGCTCCGCATCCTGGAGTTCCCGGCCTACCAGAGCTTCGCACAGTCCTTCCCCAACACGGTGCCCTATTCGGAATCCATCGGCTTCATCGCCGACAACCGCGATCCGGAAGACATCGACTATGTCTTCTACGTCACGGCGCACGAGGTGGCGCATCAGTGGTGGGCGCACCAGGTGATGGGCGGCGACGTGCAGGGTTCGACCCTGCTGTCGGAGTCGCTGTCGCAGTATTCCGCCCTGATGGTGATGGAGAAGGAATACGGCCCCGACAAGATCCGCCGCTTCCTGAAGTACGAGCTTGACCGCTACCTGCGGGGACGCGGCAGCGAGGACCGCGAGGAGCTGCCGATCTACCGGGTGGAGAACCAGCAGTACATCCATTACCGCAAGGGCTCGCTGGTGATGTACGCGCTGCGGGATCAGATCGGGGAGGACGTGGTGAACCGCGCCCTGGCCCGGCTGATCAAGGAGACCGGCTACAGGTCCGATCCCTACCCGACCAGCCTGGACCTGCTGCGCATCCTGCGCGAGGAGGCGGGGCCGGAGCACCAGCAGCTCATCACCGACCTGTTCGAGCGGATCGTGCTCTACGACCTGAAGGTGGCGTCGCACACGGTGGAGCGGACCGAGGACGGCAGGTTCAAGGTCCGGCTGACTCTGGCCGCCGGCAAGGCGGAGGCCGATGGCGAGGGGCGCGAGACGCCGCTTCCGCTCGACGACCGCATCGACATCGGTGTGTTCGCCAAGGACCCGGCGGACCCCGCCTTCTCCGCAGCCGACGTGATCTATCTCCAGAAGCACCGGATCGACAGTGCCGATCCCGTGATCGAGCTGGTGGTGGACCACGAGCCGGCAGCGGTGGGCGTCGATCCGTACAACAAGCTGATCGACCGCAACTCCGACGACAACCTGGCCCGGCATGCGCCGGCCGCCACCCTGCCCGCGGGCGGCGGTGGCGGTGCCCAGCCGGTCAGCCGCTGAACCGGGAGGCCGCTGAGCCGGGATGCCCGTGAGTCGTTGAGGGGACCCGCTGCGGCGGGGGATGCGGGGCGCGTCCGGGTCGCGTAGAGTGCGGCCCGGAACCCGACCCGCCATCCCCCGCCGGCCTCCCCCCTCTCCCAGCATCGGGGGGCCGGGCCTGGAGACGCCCCCGCCTTGTCCGCCCACCGCGCCGCCGCCCCCTTCATCCTCGTCACCCTGCTGCTCGACGTGCTGGCCTTCGGCCTTGCCATCCCGGTGATGCCGGAGCTGGTGCGCCGGCTGGTCGGCGGCGATCTGGACGTGGCGGCGACCTGGACCGGCATCCTGCTGGCCGGCTTCTCGCTGATGCAGTTCCTCTTCGCGCCGGTGCTGGGGGCGCTGAGCGACCGTTTCGGGCGCCGGCCGGTGCTGCTGGCCTCCGCCATCGGAACGGCGGTGGACCATCTGATCGTCGCCTTCTCCCCCACCATCTGGTGGCTGCTGGCCGGACGCCTGTTGAGCGGGGTGACGGCGGCCAGCTTCACCACCTGCAACGCCTACATCGCCGACGTGACCCCGCCGGAAAGGCGGGCCAAGGCGTTCGGGATGCTGGGGGCGGCCTTCGGCATCGGCTTCGTGCTGGGGCCGCTGGCCGGCGGCCTGCTGGGCTCGATCGACCCGCGCCTGCCCTTCCTGGCGGCGGCGGGCCTGTCCTTCCTGAGCTTCCTCTACGGCCTGATCATCCTGCCGGAGTCGCTGCGGGCGGAGCACCGCCGCGCCTTCTCCTGGCGGCGGGCGAACCCGGCCGGGTCGCTGAAGGCCCTGGCCCGGCATCCGGTGGTGAAGGGGCTGGCCGCGGCGAATGTCTGCAACTTCCTGGCCTTCGGGGCGCTGCACTCGGTCTGGGTGCTCTCCACCACGGCCCGCTTCGGCTGGGGCAGCTTCGAGAACGGCCTGTCGCTGACCACGGTCGGGCTGGCGACCGCCCTGGTGCAGGGGGCGCTGGTCGGGCCGCTGGTGGCGAAGCTGGGCGACCGGCGTGCGCTGATCACCGGGGCCCTGACCAACGCCGCCGCCTATGCCGTCTACGCCCTGGCCCCGGCGGGCTGGGTCTTCCTGTCGGGGATCGCGCTGGGGGCCCTGGGCGGCATCGCCGGGCCGGCGATGCAGGGCATCATCAGCCGCATCGTCGGGGCCGACGAGCAGGGCTCCATCCAAGGCGCCATGGCCAGCCTGAACAGCCTGACCATGATCGTGGCGCCGATGATCGCCAGCACCCTGCTGGCAGTCTTCTCCGCCCCCGATGCGCCGGTGCATCTGCCGGGCATGCCGTTCCTGTTCGGCGCCGCCATGCTGGTGAGCGCGGCCGGCGTCGCCGCCTTCACCCTGCGCCACGGCGAGACCGGCGGCCGACCGGCGGGCGCCCCCGACGACAGGGGCGACGCCCTGCCCGTGGCCGCTACCCTGCCCGTGGCCGACGCCGCGCCTGCCACGGCGACCGCCCGGGAGTGAGGGGCCGGCGGCGGAACCGTCAGCCGCGGCGGGCGGCCTCGATCGCGGCGACGTCGATCTTCGTCATCCCAATCATCGCGGCGAAGGCACGCTTCGCCTCGTCCCCGCCGGCGGCCAGCGCCTCGGTCAGCACCCGCGGCGTGATCTGCCAGGAGACGCCCCACCTGTCCTTGCACCAGCCGCAGGCGCTCTCCCGGCCGCCATTGCCGATGATGGCGTTCCAGTAGCGGTCGGTCTCCTCCTGGTCGTCGGTGGCGATCTGGAAGGAGAAGGCTTCGCTGTGCGGGAAGTCGGGCCCCCCGTTGAGGCCGAGACAGGGAATGCCGGCGACGGTGAACTCCACCGTCAGCACATCGCCTTCCCTGCCGGAGGGGTAGTCGCCGGGGGCGCGGTGGACGGCGGTGACCGCGCTGTCTGGAAACACCCCGGCATAGAACCGGGCGGCCGCCTCGGCGTCCCTGTCGTACCAGAGGCAGATCGTGTTCTTCGCCATGGACCCGTCCCTTCCGTCGCGGAACCGTCGTCCGGCATCATACCAGGGGGTGGGACCGGGGCCTGCCGGGATTCCGGATGACCAGACAGAACGGGCCCCGGGATCGCTCCCGGGGCCCGTCGTGCAGGCGGTTCCGGTGAGGCGCCTCACTCGACCATTTCGGGGACCTTCTCCTCCTCGCGGCCGGGCTTGGGTTCGATGTAGGTGAAGTCCAGCTTGCCGTCCTTCACCTCCACCTTCACCCCGCCGCCCTTGGCGAGACGGCCGAACAGCAGTTCCTCCGCCAGCGGCTTCTTGACGTGCTCCTGGATGGTGCGGGCCAGCGGGCGGGCGCCCATGACCGGGTCGTAGCCCTTGCGCGCCAGCCAGTCGCGCGCCTCGTCCGACAGCTCGATGGTGACGCCGCGGTCGCTGAGCTGGGCCTCCAGCTCCATCACGAACTTGTCCACGACGCGGGCAACCGTGTCCTGGGCCAGCCCGGCGAAGGCGACGATGGCGTCCAGGCGGTTGCGGAACTCCGGCGTGAACATCTTCTTGATCGCTTCCTCGTCCTCGCCGACCCGGACCTCGCGGCCGAAGCCGATGGCGGCCTTCGCCATGTCGGCGGCGCCGGCGTTGGTGGTCATGATCAGGATGACGTTGCGGAAATCGACCGTCTTGCCGTTATGGTCGGTCAGCTTGCCGTGGTCCATGACCTGCAACAGGATGTTGTACAGGTCCGGATGGGCCTTCTCGATCTCATCCAGCAGCAGGACGCAGTGCGGGTGCTGGTCCACGGCATCCGTCAGCAGGCCGCCCTGATCGAAGCCGACATAGCCCGGCGGGGCGCCGATCAGGCGGCTGACCGTGTGGCGTTCCATGTATTCCGACATGTCGAAGCGGGTCAGCTCGATGCCCAGGGTGCGGGCGAGCTGCTTCGCCACCTCGGTCTTGCCGACGCCGGTCGGGCCGGAGAAGAGATAGTTGCCGATCGGCTTCTCCGCATCGCGCAGACCGGCTCGGGCCAGCTTGATGGCGGAGACGAGGGTGTCGATCGCCTGGTCCTGGCCGAAGACCATGGTCTTCAGGTCGCGCTCCAGGTTCTGCAACACCTCCTTGTCGTCGCGGCTCACCGACTTCGGCGGGATGCGCGCGATCTTGGCGACCACGGCCTCCACGTCCTTCTGGGTGATGGTCTTCTTCCGCTTGGACTCCGGCACCAGGGCCTGGGCGGCGCCGACCTCGTCGATCACGTCGATCGCCTTGTCGGGCAGCTTGCGGTCCCCGATGTACTTGGCCGACAGCTCCACCGCCGAGCGGATGGCGTCGCGCGTGTAGCGGATGCGGTGGTACTTCTCGTAGTAGGGCTTGATCCCTTCCAGAATCTTCACCGCGTCGTCGATCGACGGCTCGTTGACGTCGATCTTCTGGAAGCGGCGGACCAGCGCCCGGTCCTTTTCGAAGTAGTTGCGGTATTCCTTGTAGGTGGTCGAGCCGATGCAGCGCAGCGCGCCGCTGGCCAGGGCCGGCTTCAGCAGGTTCGAGGCGTCCATCGCCCCGCCGGAGGTGGCGCCGGCGCCGATCACCGTATGGATCTCGTCGATGAAGAGGATCGAGCCTTCCAGCGCCTCCAGTTCGGAGATGACGCTCTTCAGCCGCTCCTCGAAGTCGCCGCGGTAGCGGGTGCCGGCCAGCAGCGCGCCCATGTCGAGCGCGAAGATGGTGGCGTTCTTCAGGATTTCCGGCACCTCGCCATGGACGATGCGGCGGGCCAGACCCTCGGCGATGGCGGTCTTGCCCACGCCGGGATCGCCGACATAGAGCGGGTTGTTCTTGGAGCGGCGGCAGAGGATCTGGATGGTCCGCTCCACCTCCTGCTCCCGGCCGATCAGCGGGTCGATCTTGCCGCTGGCCGCCTTCTTGTTGAGGTTGACGCAGTACGCTTCGAGGGCCTCGGTGCCTTTCTTCACGACCTTCTCCGCCTGGGCGTCATCGTCCGCCCCCGAGGCGCGCTTCGTTTCGGAGCGGCCGGGAGCCTTGGCGATGCCGTGAGAGATGTAGTTGACCGCGTCGAACCGGGTCATCTCCTGCTCTTGCAGGAAATAGACCGCGTGGCTCTCGCGTTCGGAGAACAAGGCAACCAGCACATTGGCTCCCGTCACCTCTTCCCGGCCGGAACTCTGGACGTGGATCGCTGCCCGTTGCAGGACGCGCTGGAAGCCTGCGGTCGGTTTGGCGTCATCCGGACGGTTGGTGATCAGGTTGGAGAGTTCGTTGTCGAGGTACTCGACAAGGTCGGCGCGGATCTTCTGCATGTCCACGCCGCAGGCGCGCAGGACGGCGACCGCGTCCTGATCTTCTGTCAGGGCAAGAAGGAGATGTTCGAGGGTGGCGTACTCGTGGCGGCGCTCATTGGCGAAGGCCAGGGCTCGGTGGAGCGTCTGCTCGAGGTTACGCGACAGCATTCCGGGCTAATCCTTCTCCAGGGTGCATTGCAGAGGGTGCTGATGCTGGCGGGCGAAATCCATCACCTGCGTGACCTTCGTCTCCGCCACCTCGTAGGTGAAGACACCGCAGACCCCCACGCCACGGCGGTGGACGTGCAGCATGATCCGCGTGGCCTCCTCCCGGTTCTTGTTGAAAAAACGCTCCAACACGTGAACGACGAACTCCATCGGCGTGTAGTCGTCGTTCAACATCAGAACCTTGTACATCGAGGGCTTCTTGGTCTTGGGCTTGGCCTTGACGACCACGCCCGTCGAAGTTCCCTCGTCCCCGTGCTTGTCACTGTCAGCCATGGCTTTCTGGGGTCGCGGTCACGAACGGTCTTCCTACGTCCAATCATATGAAATCCGGGGCGCCGGTTGGAAGGGGCGACTTGCGCCGCAGACCGGACAACCCTTGCAATATCCTTACGGAATCCTTACGGACAGCCCCGTGGCGATCCGTCCGGACACCCTCCCCGGACCCGAAACAGAAAACCCGGCGGTTGGTTGCCGCCGGGTTTCCCTGGAGGCGGCACGGCGCACCGTCCCGCGGATGTCACGCCCGTGGGCGGTCAGGCGGCGAGCTTGGGCTTCGCCATCTGCTCCACCGCGGCGTTGACGCGGGCGGAGAGAGGCTCCAGCGCCTCGTTCGTCACCTTCACGGACATCTCGGACACCTTCGTCGCCTCGGCGATCAGGCTGTCGAAGCTGGTGCGGGCGAATTCGGTCTGGAGATCGACCAGCTCGCGCAGGGTCTTCACCCCCAGCATGGCCTTGGCCGCGGAGACGTTCTGCTCCACCTGGGTCTGGGTGAAGGCGAGCATGGCCTTGGACAGGTTCTCGAAGCCGCGGGCCATGATGGTACCGGACCGCATCAGGGCGTCGATATTGTCCTTCTGGAAGCCGGCGGCGTCGTCATAGACCCGGAACGCCTGACGGGTGGCCTTCTCGACCTGCCCCTTGGTGTAGGTCAGCGCCTCTTCGACCTTGCGGGTCGCGGCATCCGCACCCTGCATGGTCGCTTCCGTGGTGCCGGCGGTCTGCTCCACACCCGCCGCGTCGGCGGCCTTCCTCGTGCGCGTCGTCATCGCTGATCTCCTCCGGACGCCGGTCCCGTCGCGGGCCCCGGGGTCCCCTGGTTGGTCCTGCCGGCCGCGGCTACCCCGCCGGCCGGCGGTGTGCCGACTGCGTGTCGGACCCTTCAGGCCGGAGGCGCCGGCCCGGACGGCGCCGGGCGGAACCAGGGCAGGCCGGACCGTGGCGGACCACGGGACCGGGCGGGATCATGTTGCAGTGCAGCACAACCCTTATATCGTCACTCCCGGCATCCGGTCAACCCGGCTTTTTTTGCGCCGCAACATGCCCCGCACGGGCACCATACCCGCACGGGGAGAGTGGCTGCTTGAGCCCGGGCGGGAGGCGTGACAGGATGTCCGCAGTGCGGAACGACCGGCCCCAGCCATGACCTACTGCCTCGGCATCAAGATCCGTGACGGGCTGATCGGCCTGTCCGACGGACGCATCACCAGCGGCACGCAGGTCTCGGCCGCGCGCAAGATCGTCATGGTGGGCGACGGCGACCACCGCTTCTTCGTCATGACCTCGGGCCTGCGCAGCGTGCGCGACAAGACCCTGGCCTATCTGCGCCGCGACATGGCGCAGCCGGGCGCGCGGCCGCTGACGACGATGCTGGAGGCGGTGAGCGCCTTCACCGCCTGCCTGCGCGCCGTGGCGAAGGAGGACAAGGCCAGCCTGGAGGAGTCCAAGCTGGCCTTCAACCTGCACGCCATCGTGGGCGGCCGGCTGCGCGACGATGCCGAACCGACCATGTACCTGGTCTATCCCGAGGGGAACTGGATCGAGGTGGACGAGCGCACCCCCTATCTCAGCATCGGCGCCACCACCTACGGCAAGCCGATCCTGGACCGGGCGCTGCGCACCGACACGCCGATGGCGACGGCGCTGAAGATCGCCTACCTGTCCTTCGACAGCAGCCGCTTCAGCTCGGCCGACGTCGGCTATCCCGTCGATCTGGTCACCCTGCATGCCCGCGACCGGCGCTGGCGCGAGGCCCAGTTCGACTATGACGACCTGATCGAACAGCGGCACTGGTGGAACCGGCACATCACCGAGCTGGCCAAGGCCCTGCCGGACACGCCCTGGGTGGACCGGCTGCTGCCGGAGACGGCGACCGATCCGTCCTGACGATCCGGCCGACGGTCAGGACCGGACCAAGAGGCGGGGAACGACCCCGGGGCCGAAACCCGCACCGGGACGGAAGCCCACATCGTCCGCCTGCCCCGGCCCGGCGGTGTAGGCGGCCAGGAAGTAGAAACCCCCGTGGCAACCGGTGGCGAACCAGCGCAGCCTGCTGGCGCTGAGATCCAGCCGGGACGCCTCCCCGCGGAAGGCCCCGCCGAGGGCGAGGCGCAGCACCACCGCCTGGAACTGCTCCGCCGTCAGGTCCAGCCGGTGGACGTGGCCCCGCCAGGCGGTAAAGGGATCGCCCGGCCCGATGGCAGCGACGCTGGGCACCGCCAGCTCCCGCGCCTCGAAGACCCCGCCCGCCTCGGGCAGTCCGGCCAGATCGAAGACCCGCACCGGCTCGCCCGGGCGGGCGCTGTTGAAGACCATGCGGTAACGGTCCGTCGTGCCGGCGCGGCAGTCCTGCCGCAGATCCTCGCCGTGCAGATAGCCGCCCCAGGTCAGCCCGGCGGGCGGCCGGGCCGGGGGCGGCGGGACGGGGGCGGTGCCGCATCCCGCCAGCGATGCGGCCAGCAGAACCGCCAGGGCCGCGAGTGTCGGGGACTGTCGCATGGGGACAACATGGGAACGCCGGTCGCCGGCGGCGAGGTGCTTGTCACAGGCCGGCAGCGGCCCGGGATGGTACATGCGGATGTCACAGCAGAGGGCGGAAATGTGACCGAAGTCGAAACCCCCTCTCAACGAATCTCTGGTAGACACTGATTTGCTTCGCATTTACCCTGACTGCGAAGGTTGGGGGCGGCTTCGGCGAGGGGGCATTCCATCGTGACGACGACGAGCGTGAACCGACCGTTGGCGGCAACGGTCCGATTGGGACGGCTGTTCCTGCTGCTTCCCCTTCTGGCGGTCCTGCTCGCGGCGCCCGGCACGGCGCTGGCCAAGTACGCCTCCATCGTCATCGATGCCGAGACCGGCGAGATCCTGCATGCGGCCAGCGCCGACACGCGGAACTTCCCCGCCTCGATGACGAAGATGATGACCCTCTACATGACCTTCGACGCGCTCGACGCGCGCAAGCTGACGCTGGACCAGCGGCTGAAGGTGTCGTCGCGCGCCGCCGGCATGGCGCCATCGAAGCTGGGACTGAAGCCGGGCGAGACCATCCGCACCGAGGACTGCATCCTGTCCCTGGTCACCAAGTCGGCCAACGACTGCGCCGTCGTGCTGGCCGAGGCGATCGGCGGCACGGAGACCGAATTCGCCCGCATGATGACGGACCGGGCGCGGGCGCTGGGCATGCGCCGCACCACCTTCCGCAACGCTTCCGGCCTGCCCAACGCCGGCCAGCTCTCCACCGCGCGGGACATGGCGCGGCTGGCGCAGGCCCTGATCCAGGACCATGCGAAGTACTATCCGTACTTCAGCACCCGCCAGTTCACCTACAAGGGCGTCACCCACGGCAACCATAACCGGCTGATGGCGCGCTACCGCGGCATGGACGGGCTGAAGACCGGCTTCATCCGCGCCTCGGGCTTCAATCTCGCGGCCTCGGCCGTGCGCGACGGGCGCCGCCTGATCGGTGTCGTCTTCGGCGGCGAGACGGCCGTCTGGCGCGACAACCACATGGCCGACCTGCTGGACAAGGCCTTCGAGGGCCGCGCGACGCCGATGCTGGTCGCCTCGGCCGAGCGGGTGCAGGCACCGGGCAAGGCGTCGCGCCGCACCACGGCCAGCCCCACCCCCGGCCGCAAGCCGGAAGAGAGCGGCTCGGTCGTCACCGCCGTGGCGAACGCGGCCGAAGCCGTGGCCCGCAGCGCCGGCGACCTGCAACTGGTCAGTTCCGCCATCGCCGCGCCGGCCGTCCCGACGGCGAAGAAGGCCCCCGGCGGCTGGGGCATCCAGGTCGGTGCCTTCAACGACCGCGGCACCAGCCAACGCGCCGTCGCCAACGCGACGCAGCGTGCCCCCGCCCTGCTGGACCGTGCCATCCCCCATGTGATGGAGGTCAGCACCGGCAAGGGCAGCCTGTACCGCGCCCGGCTGATGGGGCTGGACGAGAAAACGGCCCGCCGGGCCTGCGCCCAGCTTGCCAAGGCCGGCCAGGGCTGCCTGACCGTGCCGCCGCAGCAGGGCCTGTGAGGCCCGGCGGCATCACCGGACCCGTTCCGCCGGCCCGATGAAGCCGTCGATGAACCCGACCCGACCCGCGGGGGATGCCCGCTCCGTCGCCGGTTCCGCCCCACCCGCCGTCCACTATGCCGACATGGCGGTCGCCGCCGGGGACCGCTTCTGGCGCTATCCGGTGGGCCTGCTGCTGGCCGTGATCTGGCTGCTGGCGACGACGGCGGTGCTGCTGCTGCTGCTCGACCCGGCCCTGCACCGGCTGGCGGAGAGCATGACGCCCGGCGTCGCGGCCACCCTGGTGGGCGATCTCACCAGCGTGCTGCCGCTGCTGCTGAGTCTGGGCACGCTGGTGCCCTTCCTGGCGGTCGTGCTGCCCTGGCTGCACCGGCGCCCCTTCCGGGACCTGATCGCGCCCGGCCCCCGGCGCGGCATCGACTGGGGCATGCTGGGCCGCTCCGCCCTGCTCTGGGTCGGGCTGGCCATCGTCGATGCGCTGGTCCGGATGCCGCTGGAGGCGGCGTTGGGCACCCCCGACACGCTGCTGCCGACCGGGATCGCGCCGCTGCGGCTGGCGCTCTACGCGGCCGTGCTGCTGCCCGTGATCCTCTTGCAGGTCGCGGCGGAGGAGCTGCTGTTCCGCGGCTACCTGTTCCAGGGAACGCGGCTGTTGCTGCTGCGCCCCCTCTGGGCGGCGGTGCCGCCGGCCCTGCTGTTCGCCCTGGGACATCTGGGAGCGGATGCCCAGCATGGCATGCTGGCCTATCCGCTGTTCGTCCTGCTGGGGCTGTTCCTGGCGGCGGTGACGGTGGCGGCCGACCGGATCGAAGCCGCGGTCGGCATCCATTTCGCCCAGAACACGATGGCGATCCTGCTGGTCGGCAGCATCGCGCCGGACAAGCCGGCGCTGGCGCAGACGGCGGACCTGACGATCGGCTGGCCCGATCTGCTGTCGCTGGCCGTCGTCATGGCCGCCTATTTCTTCATCGGCTTCCGGCTGGGCTGGGTGCGCAGGACGGGGGCGTAGCGCCCCCGGCCCTCTCCCGCGGCCCCCCGGAAAGCAGACGGGGCGCCCCTTGCGGCGGCGCCCCGTTCCAGAACGTCACCCGGCCGGGTGCGGAGGGGTCAGAACCCCTCCGGCGCCGCGATGCCGCTGAGCTTGAGCTGCTCCCGGATCGACGCCTTCAGCCGCTCCAGCCCCTCGGCGCTGTACGCCTCGGCGCGGGCGACCAG
Organism: Rhodocista pekingensis; assembly: GCF_042665545.1. NCBI lineage: Bacteria > Pseudomonadati > Pseudomonadota > Alphaproteobacteria > Rhodospirillales > Azospirillaceae > Rhodocista > Rhodocista pekingensis. The sequence goes on from NZ_JBHTCM010000010.1 coordinate 58,496, forward strand.
CACGTCCTGGGTGTTGGAGGCGCGCAGCAGCCACCAACCGTCCGGCGTCGTCACGCGCACGCCGTCGATGTCGTTGACCTGGGCGCCGGAGGCGCGCACCCGCTCCTGGATCTCGCGGACGGAGGCGAACTTGCGCTCCTCATCCACCTGGAAGCGGACCTCCGGCGTGTTCAGCACCGGCGGCAGCCGGTCGCGCAGGGCCGAGAGCGGACCCGTGCGGCTGACCAGCCCGATCAGGCGGACGGCGCAGTAGAGCGCGTCGTCGAAGCCGTAGTACTTGTCCGCGAAGAAGATGTGGCCGGACATCTCGCCCGCCAGCGGGCTGCCCGTCTCGGCCATCTTCGCCTTCAGCAGCGAGTGGCCGGTCTTCCACATCAACGGATGGCCGCCCAGGCGGGCGATCTCGTCGAACAGCGTCTGGCTGGCCTTGACGTCGGCGATGATGGTGGCGCCGGGATGCGTCTTCAGCACGTCGGCGGCATAGATGGCGATGAGCTGGTCGCCCCAGACGATGCGGCCCTTCTCGTCGATGGCGCCGATGCGGTCGCCGTCGCCGTCGAAGGCGATGCCGATCGCCGCCTTCTCGGCGTGCAGGCGCTCGATGATGTCTTCCAGGTTCTCCGGCACCGTCGGGTCCGGATGGTGGTTCGGGAAGGTGCCGTCGATGTCGTCGTAGAGGGTGACGTGCTCGCCCGGCAGCTTCTTCACCAGCCGGCGCAGGATGTCGCCGGTGGCGCCGTTGCCGGCGTCCCAGACGATCTTGAGCGGCGTCGTGCCGTCATAGTCCTGGACCAGCCGGTCCACATAGACATCGCGGATGTCCACCGTCTCGGCGCTGCCCTCGCCGGTCACGAAGTCACCGGCGGCGGCGACCTTGCCGATCTCCAGGATCGTCTCGCCGAAGACCGGGGCCTTGCCCAGCATCATCTTGAAGCCGTTGTAGTCCGGCGGGTTGTGCGAGCCGGTGATCATGATGCCGGCGTCGGCCGGCAGGTGCCGGGTGGCGAAGTAGAGCATCGGCGTCGGGCCGAGGCCGATGCGGACGACGTGCAGACCGGTGGAGGTCAGCCCTTCGACCAGAGCCGCTTCCAGCCCCGGCGAGGAGAGGCGCCCGTCATAGCCGACGGCGATGCGCTTGCCGCCGCTGCGGACGACCATGCTGCCGAAGGCGCGGCCGATGGCGCGGGCATCGTCGGGCCCGAGGGTTTTGCCGATGACCCCGCGGATGTCGTATTCGCGCAGGACGGTGGGATGGAACTGATAGGCAAGACTCATGTCGGCACCTGTTCAGATCACGCCTGCTCGCGGGCGGGCTTCTTGAGAAGGGAGGGACGGCCGATGGAATGGTAGTCGAAACCGGCCATTTCCATGTCCTCGGCCGTGTAGACGTTGCGCAGATCGACCACCACGGGCGCCTTCATCACCTCGCGCACGCGGCGCAGGTCGAGCGCGCGGAACTCGTTCCATTCGGTGATGATGACGGCGCAGTCCGCCCCGTCCAGGGCGGCGTAGGCGTCCGGGCACCAGACCACGTCGGGCAGCATCCGCGCCGCCTCATGCATGCCGGCGGGATCGAAGGCATGGACCGCGGCCCCGGCGGCCTGCAAGGCCGGGATGATGTCCAGCGAGGGCGCGTCGCGCATGTCGTCGGTGTTGGGCTTGAAGGTCACGCCCAGCACGCCGATCCGCCGCCCCTCGACGGAGCCGCCGCAGGCGGCGATGACGCGGTCTGCCATGGCCTTCTTGCGCCGGTCGTTGACATCCACCACCGTCTCGACGATGCGCAGGGGCGACCCGGCATCGGCGGCGGTGCGGACCAGGGCCAGCGTGTCCTTGGGGAAGCAGGAGCCGCCGTAGCCGGGGCCGGGGTGCAGGAACTTCCTGCCGATGCGGCCGTCCAGCCCGATGCCCTTGGCGACATCGTGGACATCCGCGCCGACGCGCTCACAGAGGTCGGCGATCTCGTTGATGAAGGTGATCTTGGTGGCGAGGAAGGTGTTCGCCGCGTACTTGATCAGCTCCGCCGTCTCCAGGCTGGTCATGACGATCGGCGTCTCGATCAGGTAGAGCGGCCGGTAGAGCCCGCGCATCACCGCCCGCGCCCGGTCGCTGTCGGTACCGATCACCACCCGGTCGGGGCGCAGGAAGTCGCCGATGGCGGAACCTTCGCGCAGGAACTCGGGGTTGGAGCAGACGTCGAAGTCCGCCTCCGGCCGGGTGCGGCGGACGATCCGCGCCACCTCCCGCCCGGTGCCGACGGGCACGGTCGATTTCGTGACGATGACGGTGTAGCTGTCCGGGTCCAGCGCGCGGGCGATCTCCTCCGCCGCGGCATAGACATAGGACAGGTCGGCATGGCCGTCGCCGCGGCGCGAGGGGGTGCCGACGGCGATGAACACGGCATCCGCGCCGCGCACGCCCTCGGCGAGGTCGGTGGTGAAGGAGAGCCGGCCGGCCCTGGCGTTCTTCGCCACCAGATCGTCGAGCCCGGGCTCGTAGATCGGGATCTCGCCGCGCTTCAGGCGCTCGATCTTGGACTGGTCCTTGTCGACGCAGACGGTATCGACGCCGAACTCCGAGAAACACGCGCCGGAGACGAGGCCGACATAGCCCGTCCCGATCATGGCAATGCGCATGGGGACTCCTTATCGCCTGAACCCGGACCGGACGCTCCGGCCCCGGTCCGGGGCCGGGGCGACGGGACCCGTCACAGCATCTCCTTCAGGGCGGCGCGGACCTTCGCGGCCATGTCCGGCCGCTCCAGCGCATAGGCCACGTTGGCGAGCACGAAGCCCAGCTTGTCGCCGCAGTCGAAGCGCCGGCCCTCGAAGCGGAAGCCGTGGAAGGGCTGGCGGCCGATCAGCCGGGCCATCGCGTCGGTGAGCTGGATCTCCCCGCCCGCGCCCTTCTCGAAGCGCGACAGGTGGTCGAAGATCTCCGGCTGGAGGATGTAGCGCCCCTGGATCGAGAGGTTGGACGGCGCCACCGACGGGTCCGGCTTCTCCACGAGGCCCTTCACCTTGATGGTGCGGCCCGAGGCGTCGCCGTCCACGTCCAGGATGCCGTACTTGTTCGTCTGCTCGCGCGGGACCTCGAAGACGGACAGCAGGTTGCCGCCGACCTCCCGGTAGGCGTCCATCATCTGCACGAGGCAGGGACGCTCCCCCAGCACCTGCTCGTCGGGCAGCAGCACGGCGAACGGCTCGTTGCCGATGAACTCGCGCGCGCACCAGACGGCGTGGCCCAGGCCCAGCGGCTGCGCCTGACGCACGTAGGACAGGTTGCCGGACTCGATCTGGATGTCCTCGACGATCTTCAGCAGGTCGGTCTTGCCCCGGCTGCGCAGCGTCTCGTTCAGCTCGAAGTTGAGGTCGAAATGGTCCTCCAGCGGGCTCTTGCCGCGGCTGGTGACGAAGCAGAACATCTCGATCCCGGCCGCCTTCGCCTCGTCCACCGCATGCTGGATCAGAGGCTTGTCCGCGAGCGGCAGCATCTCCTTGGGGATGGCCTTGGTCGCGGGAAGGAAGCGGGTCCCGAGGCCCGCGACCGGGAAGACGGCCTTGCGCACAGGTCTGGACATCACGATCCCTGGTATTTCCGTGGCGGAAACATGAGGTTGGGGAACTCGCAGAGCGGGGCACGGGCGGACCGTCCGGCCGCCCTTCTTGTGCCACAGCCCTAAACACACTGGCAACTGAGCCGGATCGCGGGAGGATCGGAACGGAAGTCTAGGAACCGGCCCGCGCCCTGCCCAGAAGGATGTCCTTCGCCTGGTTGATCTTGGCAGCGATGTAGGTGGAGCCCCCCTGGTCGGGGTGGTTCTTCAGCATGAGGCGGCGGTGCGCCTCCTTCACGGCGGCCTCGTCCGCCCCCGGCTCCAGCCCCAGGATCTGCCACGCCTCGGCCCGCGTCATGCCGCCGGAGCCGCCGCGGGCAGCGCCCGCGCCCCCCTGCCCTGCGCCCCCCTGCCCTGCACCGGCCGCGTCCTCCCCGGCCGACTCCGCCCCGTCTGTGTCGCCGCGCCAGTCCGGATGGGCGCGGTCCAGATAGGCTTCCAGCAGCGGCACGGACGGGGGATCGAGGGTGCGCAGCTCCTCCAGCAGGTCCGACAGCTCGGCCTGCGACATCTGCGACAGGGTGCGCCCGGCGGCGGCGCCCGCCCGGACCTCCCCGTCCATCTGCCCGCTGTCATGGTCGAGCCACATGCGCAGCGCGGCGGTCTCGATCGTGCTGGACTGGCCCGGCGTCGGCCCCAGCGCGGCCTTCGCCCGTGCCAGCAGAGTCCGCCAGCGCAGGAAGAAGGGCAGGAGCAGCGGCAGGGCGTAGAGCACCTGGACGATGCGGCCGCTGACCAGCAGCAGCACGACGACCACGACACCCACCGCCACGGCCGCCCAGCGCAACGCCACGGCGAGCCGGTGCGGGTCGGCCGTGGCGAGGCCGCGGACCAGGAGATAGAGGCCGAGGAGAAGGCCGGTGCCGAGCAGAAGATACGCCATCTCAATCCTTGCCGAGCTGGTGCGTCAGCCGCAGCACGGACTCCGAGCGGCCGCGGCTCCAGTCCCGCAGCGCGGGGCGGCCACCGGCGGCGAACACCGCGACCGCCTGGAGCAGGTCCTTGAGCTGCTGCGCGCTGCCCGCGTCGAACGGGCACCAGGCCCCGCCCGAAAGCCGGGCGATCTGCTGGAAGACGCTGCGGGCGGCGATGTCCCCGCCCTCCTGGAACATGAAGACCGGCACCCCGAGCAGCCCCAGCTCCCCCGCCCGGTGGCAGAGCCCGTCGGGGTCCTCCTCGCAGACGTCGCCGACGAAGACCAGGGCCGCCACCTTCTCCGCCTGGGTCTGCCGGAGCGCATGGGACAGGACCTTGCCGATCTGGGTCTGGCCGCCCTGGCAGGTGACGGCGGTCATCCGCCGCAGCATCTCCGGCGCCTCGGTCACCCAGGGGCCGGCCTTGCACTCCCCGAAGCCGCGATAGAAGACGAGCTGCACCGCCAGCCCGCCCAGCCCGGCGGCGGCACCGAACATCTCCGCCTGGATGTGCATGGCGCGATCCCAGGTCCGCTGCCGGCTGGCGGTGGCGTCCAGGGCGAAGACCAGCCGGCCCCGCCGGCCCGGCGCCGGCCGCGGCGAGAGCGTCGCCACCTTGCGCAGGAAGGCGTCGACCTGCCTCCGGGTGTCGGTCCCGGCATCCTCCGTCCCGGTCGGCAACGTGCGGTCCGCCATGGGGTCCCCGTGCTGGTTGCTCGTTTCCTGACAGATGGTGCCACGGATGCCGGGGGTCCAGAAGGCCGGTCGTGGCGGCAGGACGGTCGCAGCCGGATGCGGGCGATGGATGCGCGGGCGGCGGCACTCTGTTAGGACAGGTGGCGTTACGCACCCTGCGGGCGGCGGACGGCCGGCCCGGGCGACAGACCCTGAAAAGCGGAGCGGACCGATGGACGGCAGCGGCAAGGCGGAAACCGGGCGGGCGATAACCGGGCGGGCGGGCAGCGCGCAGGCGGAGTGGTGGCGCGGCGCGGTGCTGTACCAGATCTATCCGCGCAGCTTCCTGGACACCGACGGCGACGGCATCGGCGACCTGGAGGGCATCACCCGCCGGCTGGACCATGTCGCCTCGCTGGGCGTGGACGGCATCTGGATCTGCCCCTTCTTCAGGTCGCCCATGGACGATTTCGGCTACGACGTGGCCGACTACCGGGCGGTCGATCCGATGTTCGGCACGCTGGAGGATTTCGACCGTCTGCTGGCCGCCGCGCACGGGCGGGGGCTGAAGGTCGTGATCGACATGGTGCTGAGCCACAGCTCCGACCGGCACGCCTGGTTCGTGGAAAGCCGGCGGGACCGGACCAACCCGAAGGCCGACTGGTATGTCTGGGCCGATCCGAAGCCGGACGGCACGCCGCCGAACAACTGGCTGTCCGTCTTCGGCGGGTCGGCCTGGACCTGGGACCCGCGCCGCGCCCAGTACTACCTGCACAACTTCCTGACCAGCCAGCCCGACCTGAACCTGCACAATCCGGAGGTGGTGGAGGCGGTGATGGACGAATGCCGCTTCTGGCTGGAGCGCGGCGTGGACGGCTTCCGGCTGGACGTGGCGAACTTCTACACCCACGACCGCCTGCTGCGGGACAATCCGCCGCGCACGGCCCGGGCCACGGACGGCGTGCCGGAGCGCAACCCCTACGGCATGCAGGCGCACCTCTACGACAAGACCCAGCCGGAGACGCTGGAGGTGCTACGCCGGCTCCGCCGCCTGATGGACGAATATCCCGGCACCTTCACCGTGGCCGAGGTGTCGGACGACGACAGCGTCGGCACCTGCGCCCGCTATGTCGCGGGCGTGGACAGGCTGCACACGGCCTACGGCTTCTCGCTCTTGAGCTGCCCGTTCGATGCCGGCAGCCTGCGCGGCCATCTGGAGGCGTTCGAGAGCCAGCCGGGCGGCGGCTGGCCGGCCTGGGCCTTCGGCAACCACGACGTCATGCGCCCGGTGACCCGCTGGGGCGGGCCGGAGCGCGACGCCGCCTTCGCCCGCCAGCTCGTGGCGCTGCTGGGCTGCCTGCGCGGCACGGTCTTCCTGTTCCAGGGCGAGGAACTGGGACTGCCGGAGGCGGACGTGCCCTACGAGCGGCTCCAGGACCCCTACGGCCGCACCTTCTGGCCGGAGTTCAAGGGCCGCGACGGCTGCCGCACCCCGATGCCCTGGACGGCGGAGGCGCCGACGGCCGGCTTCACGGCCCCGGGGGTCGAGCCCTGGCTGCCGGTCGCGCCCGCGCACCTGCCGCTGTCCGTCGCCGCCCAGGAGGGCGACCCGGACAGCGTGCTGGCCTTCACCCGCGCCTTCCTGCGCTGGCGCAAGGGACAGCGGGCCCTGACCGGAGGCACGATCCGCTTCCTGGACGCGCCGGAGCCGATCCTGGCCTTCGTGCGGGAGGTGGCGGGCGCGCCGCCCCTGCTCTGCCTGTTCAACCTGGGCCGCGCCCCCGCGGTCTGGGAGCCGGCCGGCGATGCCGCGCCGGTGATCGTGGCGCAGGCCGGAGCCCCCGGTGCGGTCGCCGGCGACGCCCGCCATCTGGCCCTGCCCGGTCATGGCTTCTCGATCGCGGTATTGGAGGGTTAGCCTAGCCCGGACGGCTAGGGGCGCCGCTACGAAATGGTTGCCCGCACCGTGCCCGTTTCGGTCTAGAACGAGAAGCGGAGGGTCGGATGGACAGCGCCGAAGCCTGATGACAGGTGGGGCGAACTTTTGTACTAGTAGGCCGTTGTCGCCATCGGGAACTCGCGTCCACCGCCGACGACGAATCGGCGGATTCAATCAGGGATGTAGTCCCGGACTGCCCTCGGCGCGCGGCCGGAAGCACGCTCAGCAGGATTTGACATGAACATTCTGATTGGCGACGACCATCTTCTATTCCGCGAGGGCCTGTGCCGCCTGCTGACCCAGCTCGACGCTGATGCGAAATTCTTCGAGGCGGGCACATTCGACGAGGTGATGGAGCTGTGCCAGGGCGATCAGGATTTCGACCTGATCCTGATGGACCTCCAGATGCCGTCCTGGCCGGGCTTTCCGGGCATCCAGCAGATCTGCGAGATTCAGGCGGGGACGCCGGTCGTGATCGTCTCCGCCTCGGAAAGCCAGTCGGACGTGCGCGCGGCGCTGGACGCCGGCGCCTCCGGCTACATCCCGAAATCCTCCAGCGTGAAGATCATGCTGAGCGCGCTCAATCTGGTCTTCTCCGGCGGCATCTACGTGCCCCCGGCGGCGATCCAGGGCGAGGCACAGTCCAGCGGGTCCGCCGGACCGGGCGGCGGCCATGCCTCCGGTCCGGGGATGCCGGCCCTGACGCAGCGCCAGCGGGACGTGTTGCGCTGCCTGCGCGAGGGCAAGTCGAACAAGCAGATCGCCTATGAGCTGGGCCTGTCGGAGGGGACGGTGAAGATCCATGTCACCGCCGTGATGCGGTCGCTGGGCGTGCGCAACCGGACCCAGGCGGTCATCGCCTCGGCCGACATGCAGCCCTGAAGTCTCCCCCGAGTTCCCCTTCCCCGCGTTCCCCCGTCCCGCCCGCGCGTGCCCCGTGACCCATCCGGACCCGTCTGCTGCCGTCCCGGTCGGTGAACCGACCGGGCTTACCGCCTATCTTGCGGCCGAAGACCATCTCGACCCGCTGCTGGAGGAGCTGGGGCCCGTGCGGTCCGTCCACGGCCGGCTGGTGCTGGTCGAGGGGCCGCCGCGCCCCGCCGCCTGGGCGCAGAACATCTGGTACGACCCGGTGCGCATCCCGATCGCCTCGATCAAGCAGGGGGCGAAGGCGCTGCGCGCCATCCAGCGCAACTGGGCACCCTACGCCGCGGCGCACCACCGGCGGACGCAGCTCATCCAGGAGAACCTGCCGCACGTCTCGGCCAGGCCACTGGCCTTCCCCGACCCGGCGCCGACGGCGCCGCTCGGCTCCTGGACCCTGCTGGACGAGACGACGATCCTGGCCGCCGCCCGCTGCTCCAGCCCGTTCCGCAATGGCGAGGTGGTGTTCGAGGAGAACCGCACGGCGCCGCCGAACCGGGCCTATCTGAAGCTGTGGGAAGCCTTCACCCTGGCCGGCCGCTATCCCGGACCGGGGCAGCTCTGCCTGGACCTGGGCGCCAGCCCCGGCGGCTGGACCTGGGTGCTGCACTCCCTGGGCGCGCGGGTGCTGGCCGTGGACAAGGCGCCGCTCGATCCCGCCATCGCCGGACTGCCCGGCGTCGAGGTCCGGCAGGAGAGCGCCTTCGGCCTGAAGCCGGCGGAGGTGGGACCGCTGGACTGGCTGTGCAGCGACGTGATCTGCTACCCCACGCGCCTGCTGCGGCTGGTGGAGGGCTGGCGGGAGACGGGGCTGGTGCGCAACTTCGTCTGCACCCTGAAGTTCCAGGGCGAGACGGACCACGCCACCGCCCGCGCCTTCGCCGCGATCCGGGGATCGCGGCTGCTGCACCTGTCGCACAACAAGCACGAACTGACCTGGATGCTGCTGGACCCGGCCGGCTGAGAGACGGGCCGGTCACAGCGGCGGAGAAGCGGCGAGGCTGGCGTCAGCCCCGCCGCACGGCGAAGTCGATGGCCGGCCGCATCGCCACCGCCGCGGCATGGCCGATGGCGATCAGCTCCTCCGCCCGGTCGAAGTCCAGGATGCCGATATGACCCAGCCGGGGCTGGATCAGCACGTCCGGCGGCTCGCCCGCAAGGCGGGAGCGGGTGATGCGGTCCTGCATGATGTCGATGGAGCCGGCCAGGATCTCCAATACGTTCGGCATCGGCTGCTTCTCCCCCAGGACCTGCTGGGCAAGGCTGCGGGTGCGCTCCCCCACCGTGGCGGTCAGCCGTCCCAGCATCTGGGCGAACGGCCCCTCCCCCAGCCGCGGCACGGTGGTCTTGACCAGCGGCGGGGCGGGGTCGGGCGGCACCGTCTCGGCCAGGACGGCGCCGGGATCGGCGGGTCCGGGGGACGCGGCCGCCGCCAGCCGCGGCAGGGTGGAAAGGTCGCCGTTCAGGTTCACGGCGATCACCACGTCCGCCCCCAGGGCGCGGCAGACGGAGACGGGAACCGGGTTGACCAGCGCCCCGTCCACCAGCCACTGTCCGTCATGCTCCACCGCCGGAAACAGGCCGGGCATGGCGGCCGACGCCCGCACGACGTCCAGCAGGTGCCCCTCGCGCAGCCAGATCTCGCGGCCGGTGGCGATGTCCGTCGCCACCGTGGCGAAGGGGATCGGCAGCGTCTCGATGGCGATGTCCGTCTTCTCGTTGCGGAAGCGTTCGAACGCCTTCTCCACGGCCACGAGGCCGCCGCGGGAAAAGGTGATGTCGATCAGCTTCAGCAGCTCGATCATCCCCATGCCCTCGGCCCAGTGCTGGAGATCGTCGAGCTGGTCGGTCAGCCAGGCGCCACCGACCAGCGCACCGACGGAGGTGCCGCAGATCAGATCGGGCCGCAGCCCCTGTTCCTCCAGCGCGCGCAGCACGCCGATATGGGCCCACCCACGGGCGGCCCCGCTGCCGAGGGCGAGACCGATGCGCAGCTTGTTCATGATCGACGCCTATTCTCCGGACGGTCAGTGCGCCCCCGGCGCTTGCGCGAAGGTGGGGGCGCGGGCGATAACCTAACGCGATTTAAGCGAAGGGATGTTCCATGCGCCATCTTCTCGCTGCCCTGCTGTGGCCCCTGCTGCTGGCCGCCTGCATCGTCGGCTATGGCATCGGCTGGGCCGCGGGCCGGCCCGTCCTGGCCTTCAACCTGACCTATTTCGGACTGGCCGCGGTGCTGCTGGTGCTGGAGCGGGTGATGCCCTTCGAGCGCGGCTGGACCCGGCCGGACGGGCAGATCTTCAACGACATCGGCCACACCGCCCTGAACAAGGGGATCGGACAGGCCATCGCCGCCTCTGCCGCGCTGGCCGGGGTGGCGGAGGCCGGGCCGGTCGAGGCCGGTGGCCTCTGGCCGGGCGGCTGGCCGCTGGCGGCACAGGTGGCGCTGGGCCTGCTGGTGGCGGAGTTCGGGCTCTACTGGGCGCACCGGCTGGCGCATGAATGGCCGGCGGCGTGGCGCTGGCATGCCATCCACCACAGCGTCACCCGGCTCTGGGTCGTCAACACCGGGCGCTTCCACTTCCTGGACTCCCTCTGGAAGACCTCCTTCGCCCTGGTGCTGGCGCTGGCCGTGGGGGCGCCGAAGGACGTGATCCTCTGGGTGCTGGCGATCACCACCTATGTCGGCTTCATGACCCACTGCAATGTGGACATGCGCTGCGGCCCGCTGAACTGGGTGTTCAGCACGCCGGAGCTGCACCGCTGGCACCACAGCCGCGACCCGGTGGAGGGCAACCGGAACTATGGCGAGAACCTGATCGTCTGGGACGTGGTGTTCGGCACCCGCTACCTGCCCGCCCGGCGGCCGCCGGCCGGGATCGGCTGCGACGACCCGGTGCCGGCGGGGTTCCTGGGCCAGCTCGCCTATCCGTTCCGGGCGTGGGCGGGCCGGACGGGGGTGGGTCCGACGGAAGCCGCGCGGGACGGGGCGGACTGACCGCCCCTCTCTGCCGCCCCCTCTTTACGCCGCCCCCCTTTACGCCGCCCCCCTTTACGCCGCCATGCCGCAGGCGTGGCCGCTGCTCCAGGCCCACTGGAAATTGTAGCCGCCCAGCCAGCCGGTGACGTCCACCGCCTCCCCGATGGCGTAGAGGCCGGGCACCGCCTTCGCCTCCAGGGTGCGGGAGGAGAGCGCCGCCGTGTCGATCCCGCCCACCGTCACCTCCGCCGTGCGGTAGCCCTCCGTCCCCGCCGGCCGCACCGTCCAGGCGTGCAGGAAGCCGGCCAGGGCCGCCAGCTCGCGGTCGGGCATCTGCGCCATCGGGCGCCCCGTGACGCCCAGGGCGGGCAGTTCCGCCTCCAGCAGCCGCTCGGCGAAGCGGCGGGGCAGCAGCTCCGCCAGCACGGTCTTCAGCTCGGCCCGGGGGCGGCCGCGCTTCAGCTCCTTGAGATGGGCCAGCAGGTCGCGGTCCGGCGACAGGTCGATCAGCACCGGGTCGCCCTCCCGCCAGTAGCTGGAGACCTGGAGGATGGAGGGGCCGGAGAGGCCGCGGTGGGTCAGCAGCAGCGCCTCGCGGAAGCGCGCCCCGTTGCAGGTGACGGCGCCGTCCAGCGCGATGCCGGACAGGTCCTGCGTGCGGGCCAGATCGTCGGGCGCGAAGGTGAAGGGCACCAGCCCCGGCCGCGGCGCCACCAGCGGCAGCCCGAACTGGCGGGCGACGCGGTGGGCGAAGTCGGTCGCCCCCATCTTCGGGATGGAGAGGCCGCCGGTGGCGAGCACCAGACTGTCCGCCGTGAAACGGCCGTGGCCCGTCTCCACCGCGAAGCCGCGGCTGCTGTCGCCGCCATTGCCGTCCGGCCGGGACACCGCCTCCACCCGGCAGCCCAGCCGGATCGTCACGCCCGCGTCCGCCGCCTCGGCCAGCAGCATGGTGACGATGTCCGCCGCAGAGCGGTCGCAGAAGAGCTGGCCCAGCTTCTTCTCGTGCCAGGGGATGCCGTGCCGCTCCACCAGCGCCAGGAAGTCGTGCGGCGTGTGCCGCTTCAGCGCCGAGATGGCGAAGTGCGGGTTGGCGGAGAGATAGCGGCGCGGCTCCGCCTCCAGGTTCGTGAAGTTGCAGCGTCCGCCGCCGGAGATGAGGATCTTCTTCCCCGCCGCGTCGGCATGGTCGAGCACCAGCACCCGCCGGCCGCGGCGGCCGGCGAAGATGGCGGCATAGAGCCCGGCGGCGCCGGCCCCGATGATGAGGACGTCGGAATGGGTCACGGGGAAGGAAGGCCCTATTCGGCCGCGGCAGTCGGCTCGTGCCGCCGTAACTACTGGCAACGAGTGGACCACACAAGCGGCACGGCGCCCGTCAGTCGGGATCGACCCGGCCGCGCAGCTTCTTGACCTGCCCGCGGACGGACTTCTTCTGCATCCGCTCCATCTGGCTGGACCGGGTGGGGCGGGTCGGGCGGCGGATGGGCTGGCGCTCGGTCGCCTTGGCGATCAGTTCCACCAGCCGGGCGCGGGCGTCCTCGCGGTTGCGCTCCTGGCTGCGGTATTTCTGCGCCGTGATGATGAGCACGCCCTCGTCCGTCATGCGCCGGCCCGCGAGCGTGCGCAGCTTCGCCTTCACCCACTCCGGCAGCGAGGGCGAGGCGGCCACGTCGAAGCGGAGCTGAACCGCCGTCTCCACCTTGTTGACGTTCTGGCCGCCGGGACCGCCGGCGCGCAGGAAGCTCTCCTGCAACTCGGCCTCGTCGAGGGCGATGAAGGGGGTGATCTGGAGCATCGGGGCGCTTCCCTGGGCGACGCGGCACCGGCGCCCGGTCGGGCGTTACCGACGTTACCTATACAGGGGCCGGACCGCGGCCGCCAAGCCGCGGTCCGAGCGCCCCCGGGGAGGGAGCAGCGACAGGACGGATGAGGGCATGACCGACGACAAGCGCGACGACCGCCGCCGGCCGCGGGAAGACAGGCTGGACCGCGGGGTGAAGGTCTTCTACCTGGCGACGCTGGCGCTGATGCTCTATGGCGCCGTGTCGGCCCTGCTGCGGCTGGCGTGAGCGCCGGCCGTCACTGCCCGCCATACTCCTTAACCGCGGCCTTGATCGCCGTCGCCACGTCCCCGAAGCCGTAGAGGTAGGGCTCCCCCGGACAGGGGCTGGCGTTGGTGAAGACCGGTTCGCCGAAGATTTCGGACAGTTCCTGCGCCCCCTCCGCCGCGGCCTGATAGTCGGCGAGGCCGGTGCAGGACGCCGCATAGTCGATCCGACCCTTGTACTCCGGCGTGGTCGAGGTCTGGAGGAGATCGACGCAGCGGGCCTTGCGGTCGATCGTCGTATAGGTCGGGGGGGCGTTGCCGACCCCCTTGGTCACGGCGATCAGGCGCGTGTAGATGTTGGCCTGCACATCCTCCATCATCTCCTCCGAACAGCTCAGGGTCAGGCCGTTGTAGAAGCTGATGGCCGCATTGTGGGCGAGGATGCTCAGGGTGAAGTTCGGCGTCTCGCTGTTCGGATCGACGTTGTTCCCGATGGCGTCGTTGATCATCGCCAGCCCGTAGCCACGGCCCTGATAGGCCGGAACGGTACAGAGGAAATCCAGCTCAACCGTGCTGCCGCTGCGGGAATAGGCGTAGTAGCCGACCGTGTTCCCGTTATCGACGCACTGGTAGCGCCTGGGCTGCGTCTGCGTCCGCACCGCGGCGGCCTGCTGCGCTTCCTTGTAGGTGTATTTCAGCGGATTGTTCTTGTAGAGGAAATTATCCTCTCCATAGAGCCAGTTGTCCGTAGGATTCGTCCAGTCGCCCGAACAGTTCGACTGCACGCTTGCGTCTATGGCCGTGCTGAACGCCTTGTACGTCTTGCCGTTCTTGTCCTTCAGCACCCCCTGCTTCTGGAAATTGAAGTCGCCATCGACGGACTGCTGCACGGCCGTGCAGGTCAACGCCGCCCGCGCCGGGTCCGGCAGAAGCAGGCAGGCACCGGCCAGCAGCGCGGCCGGAAGACTGCGGATGCCGCGGCGGCGCTTGGCACGCGGCGCGGGCATGGGGGTGGGTGAGGACGGCATGAGGACCTCCTGTCGCAAGGGTTACGGGCTGGGAACGTCCGGGCGCACGGCCGCGGCGGCGCCAGGGGAGCCCCGGCGCACAAAATGAATACAAGTATTCGATTGGCCAATTATAGTAATGAGAGCGCTCTCATTGCAAGTATTTTTCGCAGACGGATAAACCTTTAGGCAGTATCTGCCGGCATGCCGTTGCCCAGGCCCGGGCCGTGCGCCATCTGAGGGGAATGCAGCCCGCCCGTCCCTTCACCGCCGTTCTGACGGCCCTGGCGACCCTGACCGCTGCCCTGACGGCCGCCCTGCCGGCCGCGGCGCAGAACCCGCTGCTGGACCCGCCGGACACCAGCACCGGACGGCGGTCGACCGCACCGTCGGTCCTGGAGCAGGAGCGGGCGCGGAGCTACGGCAATCAGGTCGGTCCGGAGCTGCGCGAGCGGGAGCGGCTGGACGCGCTGGGCCGGCTGGACCCGATCGAGCGGCGGGAGACGGAAGAGCTGCGCCGCAGCCTGTACCGCCAGGAACAGACGGCGCGACCGTTGCCACCCCTGGCCCCGACGGACAGGCAACTGGACTCCACCCTGCGGCCGGAGCCCCTGCCCGGCACCGGCTATCCGCCGCCCCGGCTGGGTCGGGGCGGCGCGACGCTGGAGCGCTCGCTGAGCCGGACGCCGCCGCGCAAGCCCCCGCCCCCTCCCGACCGCTGACGGGCCGGTCGCTGAAGAACCGGACGCTGACGGGCAGCTCGGAACGAACGGCCGCCGGAAGGGTTAACGGCAGCAGGCCGCGCACCGGCCGGCCCCGGCCACGGGTCCCGCATCAGAAACCGAGACAGAGGGGAGACATGGACGTCCTGCGCATCGTGCTGGCCATCCTGCTGCCGCCGCTGGGGGTGTTCCTCCAGGTCGGCATCGGGCTGCATTTCTGGATCAACATCCTGCTCACGATCCTGGGCTATATTCCGGGCATCATCCATGCGATCTGGGTGATCGTCACCGTCCGCTGACCGGCCCGCCCGACCCCCGATGTCCCGCCACCATCCGCAGCCCGTCGATCCCGCGGTCATCGCGCATCTGCGCGACCTCTCCCACCTGCTCGATTCGCGCTGGACCATCCCGGGGACGGGCATCCGCTTCGGCCTGGACGGCGTCGCCAGCATCGTGCCCGTCGTGGGCGATTCGCTGACGGGCGTCGTCTCCGCCTACATCGTCTGGCAGGCGCGGCGCATGGGCGTGCCGACGCCGACCATCGCGCGCATGCTCTGGAACGTCGGGGTGGACTGGGCCGTGGGCTCGATCCCGGTGGTCGGCACCGTGTTCGACGTGGCTTTCAAGGCCAACCGGAAGAACATGGCGCTGCTGAACCGCCACCTGGATACGTTCGAGGATCTGGCGGCAGAGCGGCGGCGGACCGGCCCGTAGCCGGCCGCCCCCCGCCCCCTCAACCCGCCGGCGCACGGCGGAACCCGCTGGCGCGGGACGGACGCCTGCGCTACATCGGCGGCATGCAGACGTCCGCCTGGTTGTACCCCGCCGCCCTCCTGCTGCCCTGGCTCGCGGCCCGCGTCCTGACCGGACGGGTGACGGCGGAGCTGCGCCGCCGGCAGGTGCTGGACCGGCCCAACCACCGCTCCAGCCACACCCTGCCGACGCCACGGGGCGGCGGCTGGGGCGTGCTGCCCGTGGTCTGGGCTGCCTGGGCCCTGCTGGGGTGGCAGGCCGGGGCACTGGCCGGAACCGGGCCGGTGCTGGCGGCGAGCGCGCTGCTGGCGCTGGTCTCCTGGGCCGACGACATGCGCCCGGTGCCCCCCCTGCCGCGGCTGGCGGCACAGGCGCTGGCCGTGACCGCGGGCCTGCTGGCCCTGCCCGGCGACGCGCTGCTGTTCCAGGGCCTGCTGCCACTGCCGGCGGACCGGCTGCTGGCGGCGCTCGGCTGGCTCTGGTTCGTGAACCTCTACAACTTCATGGACGGGATCGACGGCATCACCGGCAGCCAGACCCTGTTCCTCGGCGCGGGCGTGGCGCTGCTGCTGCTGCTGGCCGGACAGCCGGGACCGGAGGCCGCCTACGGGCTGGCCCTGGCCGGGGCCGCGGCCGGGTTCCTGGCCTGGAACTGGCGGCCGGCGCGGGTCTTCCTGGGCGATGTGGGCAGCGTGCCGCTGGGCTATCTGACCGGCTGGCTGCTGCTGACGGCGGCGGCCGAGGGGCTGTGGCTGCCCGCCGCGATCCTGCCGCTCTACTATCTGGCCGACGCCACGCTGACGCTGCTGCGCCGGCTGCTGCGCGGCGAGCGGGTCTGGCAGCCGCACCGGGAGCATTTCTACCAGCGCGCCGTGGACCGGCTGTGCCGGCACGACCGCGTGGTGCTGGCGATCCTGGCGGCGGACGCCGTGCTGCTGGCCGTGGCGGCCGCGACCTTGAGCCGACCCTGGGCGGCGCTGGCCGCCCCGCTGGCGGTGCTGGCCCTGCTGGCCTGGATGGCGCGCGGCCCCCTGCATGCCCGTGTCGCGGAGAATTCACGGGGCCTGCCGCGATAAGCACTTGCGTCTGCGGACGGATTGCCTACTTTAGCAGCACGACGCACCCGCACGTGCCCCTGGCCCGGGCAGGGTCTGCTCCCCGGAAGGGCTTCCTTCCGACCGGCGCGCCCCGCTCCCTCGTGGTTATGCAACGACGTTAGGCGTCCTTTTTGGCAGACCCGGCCAACCGTGGGCCGGTTCCCGAGAGGGAGGCAGTAATGATCGCTTTGCAGGCCCGAGCCATGAGTATCTGACCCCGCCAGGTCACCAATCTCGTCTGTTGACGCCTTGCGGCCCCCGCGTTCGCGCTCCCGGCCCGGCAATCACGACGCGAGACCGGCTCCCCCCCCACTCTGATCGCCGCTTCCGGCAGGCCACCGGCCCTCCGGACACCAGCTTTCACCGTATCCCGACCGCGCCCTGGGGCCGGACGGGACAGGGCCTCGCCCCGGCGCGAGGATCGAGGGTCGCTCCATGGGTCAGATCCGCTACCGTTCCGCTGTCTCCCCCCTGCGCCGCAGCTTCGTCCGCCCGGTCGAGCTGCCGGGCGTGGACTCCACCGTCGCCGCGCTGCGCCCGGCGGAACCGCTGCACTGCCTGCGCCCCGCCGTGCTGAAGGCGACGGCCCGGCGCTTCGTGGACGCCTTCGCCGAGGCGGTCGGCGGCGACGTGCTGTACGCCGTGAAGTGCAACCCGGACCCGGCCGTGCTGCGCGCCCTCTGGAAGGGCGGCGTGCGCCATTTCGACTGCGCCTCCCCGGCGGAGGTGCGGGTCGTGCGCAGCATGTTCCCCGAGGCGGTCATCCACTACATGCACCCGGTGAAGAACCGGGCCGCCATCCGGGTGGCCTACCGGGAGCTGGGCGTGCGCGACTTCGCCCTGGACAGCGTGGAGGAGCTGGAGAAGCTGCGCGAGGAGACGGGCGATGCCCGCGACCTGGGGCTGATCGTCCGGCTGGCGCTGCCCAAGGGCAACGCCACCTACGACCTGTCCGGCAAGTTCGGCGCGGCCCCCGACGCGGCGGCCGACCTGCTGCGCCGCGCCCGCGCCCTCTCCCCGCGCATCGGCGTCTGCTTCCATGTCGGTTCGCAGTGCCTGACGCCGGAGTCCTACGGCGACGCCCTGCGGCTGGCCGGCGGGGTGATCCGCGCCAGCGGTGTCCCGGTGGACGTGGTGGATGTGGGCGGCGGCTTCCCCGTCAGCTATCCCGACATGACCCCGCCGCCGCTGGATGCCTACATGGAGGCCATCCGCGCCGGCATCGCCGGCCTGGGCCTGCCGCCCGGCACCCGGGTCTGGTGCGAGCCCGGCCGGGCCCTGGTGGCGGCCGGATCCAGCGTCGTCGTCCAGGTGGAGAGGCGCCGCGGCGACGAGCTGTTCGTCAATGACGGCGTCTACGGCAGCCTGTCCGACGCCGGCGTCCCCGCCTTCCGCTTCCCCTGCCGGCTGGTCCGGCCGGAGGGGACGGGCACGGCCCCCCTGATGCCGTTCAGCTTCTGGGGGCCGACCTGCGACAGCGCCGACCGCATGAAGGGCCCCTTCCTGCTGCCGGCGGACGTGCGCGAGGGCGACTGGATCGAGATCGGCCAGCTCGGCGCCTACGGCGCCACACTGCGCACGGAGTTCAACGGCTTCGACCAGGCCCGCCTTGTCGAGGTCGCGGACTGCCCGCTGCTGGAAACCCCGGGACATGGGGTCCCGGCACGGTTGCCAGCGAAGTAACCTTACGTCACTGTGAAGTCTGGCGGACCGCGCCGTCGAAAGACGCCGCGGCCCGTCTTTCTGTTGTCAATCGTCAGTCGTTTCCCTTCACCCAACGAGCTTCTGGAGGCACCGAGCCTTCGAGCGTTCCAGCCCGGAGCAGTCGATTATGGAAGAGTACGCAAAGCACTGCGCGCTAGACGGCCGACTTGTCATGGTCGGCTTCGGCAGCATCGGTCAGGGCGTCCTGCCCCTGATCCTGCGCCACATCGAGATCGCCCCTGAGCGCATCACGATCGTGACCGCCGACGAGCGGGGGCGTGCGGAGGCTGAGCATTACGGCATCCGCTTCATCAAGGAACCGCTGACCCGGGAGAACCATCGCACCGTGCTGGACCCGTTGCTGGGCCGCGGCGACTTCCTGCTGAACCTGTCGGTGGATGTCTCCTCCGTGGCGCTGGTCGAGCTGGCGGCGGAGAAGGGGGCGATGTATCTGGACACCTGCATCGAGCCCTGGCCCGGCGGCTACACGGACACCAGCGTGTCGCCCTCGCTGCGCTCCAACTACGCGCTGCGCGAGAGCGCCCTGGCCGTGCGCCAGCGCCATCCCGACGCGCCGACCGCCGTGATCACCCACGGCGCCAATCCGGGCCTGGTCTCCCACTTCGTGAAGCAGGCGCTGCTGAACATCGCTGAGGACACCGGCCGCGACGCCACCCCGCCGACGACGCGGGAGGGCTGGGCCGCGCTGGCGAAGGACCTGAACATCAAGGTCATCCACGTCGCCGAGCGTGATACGCAGATCTCGTCCGTGCCGAAGCGGCGCGGCGAGTTCGTGAACACCTGGTCGATCGACGGCTTCGTCTCCGAGGGCTCGCAGCCGGCGGAGCTGGGCTGGGGCAGCCATGAGAAGACCTTCCCGCCCGACGGCTCCCGCCACGAGTTCGGCAGCGGCGCGGCCATCTTCCTGAACCGGCCGGGCGTGACGCAGCGGGTGCGGACCTGGACCCCGATGGAGGGGCCGTTCCACGGCTTCCTCATCACCCACAGCGAGGCCATCTCCATCCCCGACTACCTGACGGTGCGTGAGGGCGACACGGTCGTCTACCGGCCGACGGCCCACTACGCCTATCACCCCTGCGACGACGCGGTGAAGTCGATCCACGAGTTCGCCGGCAAGAACTACGTCCAGCAGGAGACCCAGCGCCTGATCATGGACGAGATCATCGACGGCGTGGACGAGCTGGGCGTGCTGCTGGCCGGCCATGAGAAGGGGGCCTACTGGTACGGCTCGCAGCTCTCCATCGAGGAGGCGCGGCAGCTCGTCCCCTACAACAGCGCCACCTCGCTCCAGGTCTGCGTGGCGGTGCTGTCCGGCATGGTCTGGGCCATCGAGAATCCCGGCCGCGGCGTGGTGGAGCCCGACGAGATGGACTACCGCCGCTGCCTGGACATCTGCATGCCCTATCTGGGCCCGGTGGTCGGCGCCTACACCGACTGGACCCCGCTGGAGGGCCGCAACAAGCTGTTCCCGGAAGACGTGGACAGCAGCGACCCCTGGCAGTTCAAGAATGTCCGCGTGATCTGACGGGACCTCCCGCCACCTCCGCGGGGGCACGCCAGGACCGGGGCGGGGGGAGACTCCCGCCCCTTTCCCTGTCTGCCGTCCCGCACCCCGGCCGCCCCACGGACGGGCCGGCCGGGGCATCCCTGCCCTGCTGCCCCGCCCCCACCCTTTCCATTGCATGCCCGGCGGGGAGGGTTTACGAAACGGCACTCGGTGCGTGGTGCTGGGACCGTTTCCCCGCGCCCGTTCCGTCCGCGCCGCAGACCGACCGCGCCGAGCCGCCGATGACCGACGATCCCACCTCCCCTTCCATGGCCCTGCTGCCAGCGGGCCTGCGTGACCTGCTGCCGCCGGATGCCGAGCACGAGGCCCGCGTCGTCGGCCGGCTGATGAAGGAGTTCACCCGCCATGGCTATGAGCGGGTCAAGCCGCCCCTGATCGAGTTCGAGGAGGGGCTGCTGTCCGGCCCCGGCCGTGCCCTGGCGAAGCAGACCTTCCGGCTGATGGACCCGATCAGCCAGCAGATGATGGGCGTGCGCTCGGACATGACCTTGCAGGTGGCGCGCATCGCCGCGACCCGCATGCCGAAGTCGCCGCGCCCCCTGCGCCTGTCCTATGCCGGGCAGGTGCTGCGGGTTAAGGGCAGCCAGCTCCGCCCCGAACGGCAGTTCGGGCAGGTCGGCATCGAGCTGATCGGCGGCATGCAGGTGGAGGCCGACGCCGAGGTGGTGCTGCTGGCCGCCTCCGCCCTGGCGGCCGTGGGCGCCGACAGCGTCACCATCGACCTGACGGTGCCCACCCTGGTGCCCACCGTCTGCCGCGCCCTGAACCTGACGGACGCCGAGACGCGCCGCGTGCGCGACGCCCTGGACCGCCGCGACACGGCGGCCGTGGCCGCCATCGGCGGGCCGGCGGGGGACCTGCTGGTGCGGATCATGGGGGCCGCCGGCCCGGCGGCCGCGGCCGTGGCCGCCCTCTCCGCCGTGGACCTGCCGACCGTGGCCGAGCCCGACCGCTGGCGCCTGACCGAGGTGGTCAAGCTGCTGACGGCGGCGGCACCGCACCTGAACCTGACCATCGACCCGGTGGAACAGCGCGGCTTCGAGTACCAGACGGGGCTCAGCTTCACCATCTTCGCCCGCGGCGTCACCGGCGAGCTGGGCCGCGGCGGCCGCTACCGCAGCGGCGGCGACGGGGAGCCGGCCACCGGCTTCACGCTCTATACCGACACGGTGCTGCGGGCCATCCCCGGCCCGCCGCCGCCGCGCCGCATCCTGCTGCCGCACGGCACCCCCTATGCCGAAGGGGCACGGCTGCGCGACGAGGGCTGGCAGACGGTGGCGGTGCTGGAGCCCGGCGCCGACCTGCCCGCCGAAGCGCGCCGGCAGGGCTGCGGCCATCTCTGGGCCGGCGGCCGGATTCAGGAAATCCAGGACCGCCCGTAGGCGGTTCCCCATGGTTCAATCCGTCGGACCCGCGGCCATCGCCCGGTCCGACCCAGAGCGGTCGAGGAGTTTCAGCATGGCCAACGTGGCGGTCGTCGGGTCCCAGTGGGGCGACGAGGGCAAGGGCAAGATCGTCGACTGGCTGTCCTCGCGGGCCGATGTCGTGGTCCGCTTCCAGGGCGGCCACAATGCCGGCCACACGCTGGTGATCGGCGATGTCGAGTACAAGCTGTCGCTGCTGCCCTCGGGCGTCGTGCGGCCGGGCAAGCTGTCGGTGATCGGCAACGGCGTCGTCGTCGATCCCTGGGCCCTGCTGCGGGAGATCGACGCGATCCGCGCCAAGGGCGTGGCGGTGACGCCGGAGACCCTGCTGGTGGCGGAGAACTGCGCCCTGATCCTGCCCCTGCACGGGGCGGTGGACCGGGCGCGGGAGGAGGCGCGCGGCGCCTCGAAGATCGGCACCACCGGCCGCGGCATCGGCCCGGCCTATGAGGACAAGGTGGCCCGCCGCGCCATCCGCCTGTGCGATCTGGCCGACGACCGGGTGCTGGAGGACAAGGTGGACCAGCTCCTGTTCCACCACAACGCGCTGCTGCGCGGCCTCGGGGCGGCCGAGATCGACAAGGCCGAGCTGATGGCCCAGATCGCGGAGGTGGCGCCGCGCATCCTGCCCTACGCCGCCGTCGTCTGGCAGCGCCTGGACGAGGCCAAGCGGGCGCGCAAGCGCATCCTGTTCGAGGGCGCCCAGGGCGCCATGCTGGACGTGGACCACGGCACCTATCCGTTCGTCACCAGCTCCAACACCGTGGCCGGCAACGCCGCCGCCGGCAGCGGCATGGGGCCGGGGGTCGTCGGCAACGTGCTGGGCATCACCAAGGCCTACACCACCCGCGTCGGCTCCGGCCCCTTCCCCACCGAGCTGACGGACGCCACCGGCGAGCAGCTCGGTCTGCGCGGCCGCGAGTTCGGCACCGTCACCGGACGCAAGCGCCGCTGCGGCTGGTTCGACGCCGTCATGGTGCGTCAGGCGATCAAGACCGGCGGCATCACCGGCATC
This sequence comes from Rhodocista pekingensis, assembly GCF_042665545.1. Taxonomy (NCBI): domain Bacteria; kingdom Pseudomonadati; phylum Pseudomonadota; class Alphaproteobacteria; order Rhodospirillales; family Azospirillaceae; genus Rhodocista; species Rhodocista pekingensis. The sequence goes on from NZ_JBHTCM010000010.1 coordinate 80,904, forward strand.
GCGCTGACCAAGCTGGACGTGCTGGACGGCTTCTCCGAGCTGAAGGTCTGCACCGGCTACCGCTACCAGGGGGAGATCATCCACCACCTGCCGGCCGGGCAGACCGCGCAGGCGGCCGTCGAGCCGGTCTACGAGACCTTCCAGGGCTGGAGCGAGAGCACCCGCGGCGCCCGCTCCTGGGCCGACCTGCCGGCGACGGCGGTGAAGTATGTCCGCCGCATCGAGGAGCTGGTGGAGGCGCCGGTCACGCTGCTGTCCACCAGCCCGGAGCGTGACGACACGATCCTGATGCGCGATCCGTTCGAGGACTGAGCGCGGAGAGGGCGGCGCACGCGGGACAGGCCCGCGAAGAACCGGGCGCATGGATTAAAGAAGGGTTAGAATCCGGCGGCCGGTGCGGTTGAGAAACCGTAAAGTGTCTGTGATAATTGGCGAAATACCCTATAAGACAGACCCGCAGGACAGACCCGCCGCCCCAACCACCGGCCGGACGATGGCGACCGCCGCACAGAAAGCCGCTCCCGACCTCGTCTACGAGCCCGTCGATCTCGGCGGGCGTTGCGAGATTCTGCCCGGCTCACGGCTGCCCGACCTGGACTCCCCGGCCGGGCCATCCTTCGTCGCGCGCAGCAAGCGCGAGCGCAGGACGGAGCTGTTCGCCACCATCGTCGAGACGCCGGTGCCGGCGCGGATCGAGGTGCTGGCCACCCTGCGCGGCCTGGAGCATCCCCACATCCTGCGGGTGGTGGACTGGGGCACGGTGACCTGGCCCCTGGAGTCGCGCCGGCGCTTCGCCATTGTCTTCGAGCGGCCGGCCGGGCGCCGGCTGATGGACACCCTGTCGGACGTGCGCGACCCGATGGGCGAGGACGTGATCGTGCGGCAGATCATGCCGGCGATGCTGTCCTGCCTGAAGGATCTGGGCAGCCGCGGCATCACCTGCGGCGCCGTGCGGCCGACCAACCTGTACTTCCGCGATCCGGCGGCCGGCGGCATCCTGCTGGGCGACTGCGTCAGCGTGCCGCCCGGCTATGCCCAGCCCCTGCTGTTCGAGCCGGCGGAACGGGCCATGGCGCAGCCGTCGGGCCGCGGCCCCGGCACCATCGGCGACGATCTCTATGCCCTGGGCGTCACGCTGCTGATCCTGGCGGTCGGCCGCAATCCGGTCCGCGCCCTGGACGACGAATCGCTGCTCCAGTCGAAGATCGACCGCGGCACCTACATCACGCTGGCCAGCGGCGTCCGCCTGCCGCAGACGCTGATCGAACCGCTGCGCGGCCTGACCATCGACGATCCCCGCCAGCGCTGGACCGTGCAGGACCTGGATCTCTGGCTGCAAGGGCGGCGGCTGACGCCGAAGCAGGCCAGCACGATCAAGCGTGCCGGTCGCCCGTTCGAGCTGAACGGGCAGGAGATGTACCATTGCCGGCCGCTGGCCCGCGCCCTGGCCGCGCAGCCGGCCGTGGCGGCCCAGATCATCGAGCGCGGCGACCTGGACAAGTGGCTTCGGCGCAGCCTGTCCGACGATGCGCGGGCCGAGGCGGTGCAGGCCGCCATCGAGTCCGCCGGGGCCGGCACCCGCCCGGCCAGCCTGGAGGACCGGGTCGTCGCCCGCACCTGCATCGCGCTCGATCCTGCCGCCCCCATCCGCTACAAGGGCCGCGTCGTGATGCCCGACGGCATCGGCACGGCGCTGGCCGAAGCCGTCGCCACCGGCGGCGGCGGGCAGCAGTCCATCGCCGAGATCCTGCTGGCGCAGCTTCCCATGTTCTGGGTCAGCAGCCAGGTGGACTTCCGGCCCGAGCATGTGCCGATGGTGCAGTCCTTCGACTACATGCGGACCCTGCTGGAGCAGACCGGCCCCGGCTTCGGGCTGGAGCGGGTGCTCTACGAGATGAACCCGGCGCTGCACTGCCTGAGCCCGCAGATCGCCGACCAGCACGCGCTGACCCTGTCCGACATGCTGCTGGCGCTGGATACGGTGGCCACCAGCCCGGTGCACGGCCGCGACCCGATGGACCGGCACGTCGCCGCCTTCATCGCCACCCACCACAAGCGGCTGAACGACCGGCTGCTGAATCCGCTGGCGGCGGTAGGGGACAACACCCGGCGGCTGATCGCCACCCTGAGCATCCTGGCCGACGTGCAGTCCCGCTACGGCCCGTCCAGCCTGCCGAATCTGTGCCAGTGGCTGGTGTCGCTGCTGGACCCGGCGCTGAAGCGGTTCAAGAACCGCCGGACCCGGGAGCGGATCAAGCAGGAGGCGCAGCGGCTGGCGCGCGACGGCTCGCTGGAGGCGTTGCTGAAGCTGCTGGACGATCCGCAGACCCTGAAGGCCGACGAGCGCGGCTTCATGCAGGCGATGCAGAAGCATGAGACCCTGACCCGCCAGATCGACAAGCTGAAGCGCGGCATCGACAACCGCGGCGTCATCGCCGAAGGTACCGGCCGGCAGATCGCCGCCGTGACCTCCAGCGTCATCGCCATGGCGATGCTGATCGTGATCGTCCTGCTGATGGCGGGGACCCCATGAGGCGCGACACCGACCGGTACGCCGGCGAACGGCGCGGCGGCGGCGGGCTGTTGCTGCTGCTGGCCCTGATCCTGCCCTTCGGGCTGGTCGTCATGCCGACGACGATCCTGATGCTGGCCGCCCTGGTCCCCACCCTGGTCGCCTATGTCGTGGACCGCGATCCGGAGAAGTCGGCGCCGCTGACGGTGGGGGCGATGAATCTCTGCGGCGTCATGCCCTTCGCCATCCGGCTCTGGCAGGACGGGCACACGATCGAGCTGACCATGCGGATGCTGGCCGACCCCTATACCTGGCTGGTCATGTATGGCGGGGCGGCGATCGGCTGGCTGCTCTATTTCGGCATCCCGCCGCTGGTCGCCGGTGCCGTCGTCATGCGCGACGGAACCCGCATCCGCGAGATGGAGGAGCAGCGGCGCCTGCTGGTCGAGGAGTGGGGTCCCGAGGTCGCCGGCCGCACGCCGGAGGCCGACCCCGCCGACCTGCCGGCCGAGACGGAGCGCGTCCGCGGCCTGCTGCCCGCCCCGGCCCGGGGCACCTGAGCCGGCGGACGCCCGACCGCGACCGCCACGCCCGCGACGGAGGAGAACGATGGCGCACGCTGATCGGGTCTGGTTCATCACGGGGGCGTCGTCGGGCTTCGGCCACGCCCTGGCGCAGGCGGTGCTGGCCCGCGGGGAGCGCGCGGTGCTGACGGCGCGCCGGGCCGGACTGCTGGAACCGCTGGCCGCGGCGCACGAGGGCCGCGCCCTGGCGCTGCCGCTGGACCTCACGGACGCGATCGCCCGGGAACGGGCCGTGGAGGCCACGCTGATCCGCTTCGGCCGCATCGACGTGCTGGCCAACATCGCCGGCCGCGGCTCGCTGGGCGCCGTCGAGGAGTTTGACGCCGGCCAGCTCCGCGGGCAGATGGAGCTGAACTTCTTCGCCGCCGCCGAGCTGACCCGGGCCGTGCTTCCCACCCTGCGGGCGCAGCGGTCGGGCCACATCCTGAACCTGACCAGCATCGGCGGGCTGGTCTCCATGGGCGGCTTCGGCGTCTACTGCGCCTCCAAGTTCGCCCTGGAAGCCTGGAGCGAGGCGCTGCGCGACGAGGTGGCGCCCCTGGGCATCCGGGTCACCATCGTCGAGCCAGGCGCCTTCCGCACCGGGTTCGCGGGCGACGCCAACATGCGTCCCTGCCGCAGCATCGACGCCTACCGGCCCGTGGTCGCCCCCATCGAGGCGTTCCTCTACGGGCAGGCAGGCCGACAGGCCGGCGACCCGGCGAAGGCCGCCGAGGTGATGATCGAGGCGGTGGACAGCGACGCCCCGCCACTGCGCCTGATGCTGGGGAGCGACGCCTACGAGCTGTGGGAGCGGACCATGGCGGCCCGCGCCGCCGAGCTGGCGGCCTGGCGGGAGCGCGGCGAGGCCACCGCGTTCCCGGATGCCGGACCTGTCCGGATCGGCCCGGCCTGACCGTCCGGGACAGACCGCTCCCCAGCCGGGGAGCGGCGGCCGGATCAGACCAGCCGCTGCTCCTCCGCGGCGCTGCGGATGGCCTTCTGCAACTTCTCGAAGGCCCGCACCTCGATCTGGCGGACGCGCTCGCGGCTGATGCCGTACTGCTGCGACAGGTCCTCCAGCGTGGTGGGGTTGTCGCGCAGGCGGCGCTCCACCAGGATGTGGCGCTCGCGGTCGTTCAGGGTCTTCATCGCCTCGGCCAGCAGGGCCTTGCGCTTGCCCAGCTCCTCCCGCTCGCCCAGGCGGATTTCCTGGCTCTCGGACTCGTCCACCAGCCAGTCCTGCCACTCCCCCTCCCCGTCCACGCGCAAGGGCGCGTTCAGGCTGTGGTCGGGGCTGGCGAGGCGCCGGTTCATGTTGACGACGTCACTCTCCGGCACGTCCAGAGTCTCGGCGATCTTGCGCACGGTCTCCGGGTGCAGGTCGCCCTCGTCGATCGCCTGCATCTGGCCCTTCAGCTTGCGCAGATTGAAGAACAGCTTCTTCTGCGCGGCCGTCGTGCCCATCTTCACCAGCGACCAGGAATGCAGGATGTATTCCTGGATCGCGGCCCGGATCCACCACATGGCATAGGTGGCGAGGCGGAAGCCGCGGTCCGGATCGAACCGCTTCACCGCCTGCATCATGCCGACATTGCCTTCGGAGATCAGTTCGGAGAGCGGCAGGCCGTACCCCCGGTAGCCCATGGCGATCTTGGCCACGAGGCGGAGATGGCTGGTGACGAGCCGGTGCGCGGCATCGGTGTCCCCGTGCTCGCGCCAGCTCTTGGCCAGCATGTACTCCTCCTCCGCCTCGAGCATGGGGAACTTGCGGATCTCCTGGAGATAGCGCGCAAGGTTGCTCTCGGAGTTGATGACAGGAACGGCGGGCAAGGTGCTGCTCATGGCTTCACCCCCTCGGGGCCTCCCTCAGCCTGGATTGCCCGCGGAACGGCGTTCCGGTCCGCGGGGACTGGGCGGGCATGTCAGAATAACCGACTTCTCCACTCAGCAATAGCATCATAGCGTTTCAAGACCTTGAATCAGTCCCGCGAGGTCTTCCGGCAGGGCTGCCGTGAAACCCTGCTTCAGATCGGAAGCCGGGTGCCGGAATTCCAGGGCCGCCGCGTGCAGCGCCTGACGGGGAAACCCCGCCAGCGCGCGCAGCACCGGCTCCGGTGCGGTTCCCTTGCGCGGCGGGCGCAGCCGCCCGTAGAGCGGGTCGCCCACCAGCGGGTGGCCGAGATGGGCCATGTGGACCCGGATCTGGTGCGTCCGCCCCGTCAGCAGCTTGCATTCCACGAGGCTGGCGAGCAGCCCGAAGGAGCGCACCACCCGGTAGCGGGTGACCGCCGGCTTGCCGCCGCGCGACAGCACCGCCATCCGCTTGCGGTCGGCGGGGTGACGGCCGATGTTGCCCTCGATCACGCCCTCGCGCGCCGCGGGCACGCCCCAGACGACGGCCAGATAGGTGCGCGACAGGCTGCGGTCGGCAAACTGCGCCGTCAGTCCCTGGTGCGCCCGGTCCGTCTTGGCCGCGACCAGCAGGCCGCTGGTGCCCTTGTCCAGGCGGTGGACGATGCCGGGCCGGCGCACCCCGCCGATGCCCGACAGCCGGTCGCCGCAATGGGCCAGCAGGGCATTGACCAGGGTGCCGTCAGGGTTCCCGGCGGCGGGATGCACCACCATCTCCGCCGCCTTATCGATCACCAGCAGCTCGTCGTCCTCATGGACGATGGCGAGCGGGATCGCCTGCGGCAGCGGCACCGCCGGCTCCGCCGCAGGCACCAGCACCTCGACGATCTGGCCGGGTTTGACCCGCCGGGAGGCGTCGTCTATGGTCTCGCCGCCTGAGGAGACGCAGCCCTGGTCGATCAGCGACCGCAGCCGCGAGCGCGACAGGCCGGCCCCGGCCAGGGCGTCCGACAGCACCTTGTCCAGCCGGTCCCCCGCCCGTCCGGCGGCGACCTCGACCTGGTGGCGGACCGCTTCCGACGGCCGGTCGCCGGAGAGCCCGCCAGCCGGGGACCCGTCCTCCAGGTCGTCCTCGCCGGCAAGGTCGTCCGGCAGGGCGTCGTCCGGATCGACCCAGTCCTGCCCGGCCGCCTGGATCATCGCCGCCGGGCCCGCTTCGGAGGCATCGGCGCCGTGCAGGCCATGAAAACTCTCCTCGCCGTCATGGGCGTCCTGATCGTCCTGGGCTTCGCGTTCGTGGGATTCGAGATCTACCAACGCGCCACGGACCCCGATCATCCGCGCGCCTTCGGCCGGGCCGCCCCGGCGGCGGCCGGCGCTCCCGCGGCGGTCGCGGACGCGGGCACCGGCACCCTGCTGCCCGCCGGCAGCCGGATCGGCCAGATGCTCGTTCTCAACAACCGCGTGCTCTACCATGTGACGCTTCCGGACGGCAGTGAACAGATTCAGGTCCTCGACCCTGCCAACGGTCGGGTGCGCATCGCTGTGACGGCACCGCCAAGCATGGCGGCTGGCCCGGCCGCGACGCCGTGACGCCCGTCACAGGATTCTCTTATACACCCACCACCGTTCCGCCGGGGCCTCTCCGATGAACTTCATGAGCGATAATGTCAGCGGTGCGGCGCCGGAGATCCTGGCCGCACTGAACGAGGTTTCCGCCGCCGGGGCGATGCCCTCCTACGGCGCCGATCCCGTGACGGCGCGGCTGGACGGGCGGATGACCGCCCTGTTCGGCACGCCGGTCACCACCTTCCCCGTCGCCACCGGCACGGCGGCGAACGCGCTGGCGCTGTCCGTGCTGACGCCGCCCTACGGCGCCGTCTACTGCCATGCCGAGGCGCACATCAACGTGGACGAATGCGGCGCGCCGGAGATGTTCACGAGCGGCGCCAAGCTGATCCCGCTGCCCGGCGCGCACGGCAAACTGACCCCGCAGGGGCTGGCCGACGCGCTGGCGCGGGCGCATGTCGGATTCGTCCACGCGGTCCAGCCGGCGGCCCTCTCGCTCACCCAGGTGACCGAAGCGGGCACCGTCTACACCCCCGACGAGGTCGCCGCCCTCTGTGCCGTGGCGAAGCGGCACGGGCTGAAGGTCCACATGGACGGCGCCCGCTTCGCCAACGCCGTGGCCTCGCTGGGCTGCGACCCGGCCGAGGTGACCTGGCGCGCCGGGGTGGACGTGCTGTCCTTCGGCGCCACGAAGAACGGCGCCCTGGCGGCGGAGGCGGTGGTGTTCTTCGACCGCGCGCTGGCGGAGAGCTTCGGCTACCGGCGCAAGCGGGCCGGGCACCTGTTCTCCAAGATGCGGTTCCTGTCGGCGCAGCTCGACGCCTATCTGACGGACGGGCTGTGGCTGCGGCTGGCCGGCCATGCCAACGCCATGGCCCAGGCGCTGGGCGCCGGGCTCGCCGCCCTGCCGGGGGCGTCGCTGCGCGCGCCGGTGGAGGCGAACGAGGTGTTCGTGGAGCTGCCCGAGGCGGTGACGGAGGGGCTGCTGGAGCGCGGCTTCCAGTTCTACCGCTGGGACGGGGCCGTGGTGCGGCTGGTGACGGCCTGGAACACCCAGGCCGGGGACGTCGCCGCCCTGGTCGCCGCCGCCCGGGAACTGGCCTCCGGCGCCCCTGCCGACAAAGGTGAAAAAAAGGCTTGATCGCCCCGGAGGGTTCCCCTATAAGCCCCCTCCACGACGGCCTCGTCCCCTTCGTCTAGAGGCCTAGGACACCGCCCTCTCACGGCGGTAACAGGGGTTCGAATCCCCTAGGGGACGCCAAAATTCTATGTGGCCGCTAAACGATTGAAAAAGCCCGGCTTTTAGCCGGGCTTTTCGTTTATCCGCACAGGTCATCCACACAGGTTTAAGAGCGAGGCTGGAACGCCAAAGCGTCCCGGACCGCCGTCTTTCGCGGTTGTTCACCCCGCCCTGGCTGGTGGGCAACGTGCACATCCCTTTGCGCGGTCAATCTCCTGTCATCCATGCCTGGAAGCCGGGTAGAGATACCGAGCCGACGCGGTTCGCAGCCCTCCCCCGATCGCAGACCCGGAGCCCCCATGCCCCTCCCCTTCCTCTCCCGCCGCCGGGTGCTGGCGGTCCTGGCCGGCGGGCCGCTGCTGCTGGCGGGGGGTACCGCACAGGGCGACGGGCCGGTGGACGGGCCGGGGACGGACGAGGCCGTGGCGGGGCTGCATGCGGCGCTGGCGGCGCGGGTGGATGCGGTGCCGGGACAGGGGCCCGTGTTCCTGGCGAGCTACGAGCCCGACCCGGCCACCGGGCCGCTGGAGCCGGCGCTGCGCGGGGCGGCCTTCACCTATGACAACGCCCTGGCGGCCATGGCGCTGCTGGCGCGCGGCGACCGGGCCCGGGCGCGGCGGCTGGGGGCGGCCCTGGCCGCGGCGGCCGCGGGCGACCGGCACTATGCCGACGGCCGGGTGCGCAACGCCTACCGCGCCGGCCCCGCAGGCACCCCGCCCCTGCCGCCGGGCTGGTGGGACACGGGCAGCGGCACCTGGGCCGAGGACGCGACCATGGTCGGCACCGCCACCGGCAATGTCTGCTGGGCGGCGCTGGCCCTGCTGGCGCTGCACGACGACACCGGAAACGCCGGGGATGCCGGAAACGCCGGGAGTGGCGCCGGAGCCGGAACGCCCGGCGGGACGGACTGGCTGGGGGCGGCGCGGCGGCTGCTGGGCTGGGTCGCGGCCACGGTGCGCAACCCCGCCGCGGCGGGTGGATTCACTGGCGGGTTCCACGGCCACGAACCGGCGCCGGTGCGGCTGGGCTGGGTCTCCACCGAGCACAACATCGACGCCTTCGCCGCCTTCTCCTGGCTGGCACGGGCCACGGGCGAGAACCGCTGGGAGGTGGAGGCCGCGGTGGCAGGCCGCTTCGTCGCCGCCATGTGGGACGCCAGGGCAGCCCGCTTCCTGACCGGCACGCTGCCCGACGGGGTGACGCCCTCGCGCGCCGGCAGCTACCTGGACGCCCAGCTCTGGCCGCTGCTGGCCTTCCCGGACGGGCCGGAGCGCTGGGGCCGGGTGCTGGAGATGGTCGCCGCCACCCACACAGCGGAGGGCGGGCTGGACTTCAACGGCGACCGCGACGGCCTCTGGGTCGAGGGCACGGCGCAGGGGGCGCTGGCCTGGCGCCGGGCGGGCAGCGGCCGTGCGGGCCAGAACCACAGGGCCGAGGCACGGCGGCTGCTGGCGGTCGCCCTGGCGGAACGGGCGCCGGGCGGCCTGCTCCACGCCACGCGGGCGCCGTCCATCAGCACGGGCCTGGCGCTGGGGCCGGACTCCACGGAACCCGACTTCCGCTACTACCGCCGCCCGCATCTGGGCGCCACCGCCTGGGCCGTGCTGGCGGCGGAGGGCTGGAACCCCTTCACCGGGCGCCGGCTGGACTGACCGGCCCGGATTCGGACCGGCCGGCCGGAGACAGACCGTCAGGGCCGGCGGGACGTCACCGGCACCCGGTCGGGCTCCAGCTCCGCGAAGACGGAGTCGAACAGCATCTCGCGGGCGCGGTCCACGATGTCGTCCAGGCTGGGGGTGCGGGCGAACATCTTCTGCGCCCGCTGCCGGATCTCGTCCCGGCCGGGCAGGTGCGGCAGGTGCAGGTCGGGCATCTGCAACCCGGCCAGCGCCTCCCCCGCCGCGCGGCGGGCCTGGGCGAGGCGGTCCTCCATCCCGCTGCGGCCGGGCGCGGCGGCCATCGCCTCGCGCAGGCGGGCGGCGATGCGGCCCGTGTCGAAACTCGCGGCGAGCTGGGCCGCCGCCTTCTCGATCACCTTGCGGCCCAGCCGCTGTTCGTTCCGCACCACGGACTTCGGCGGCTGGTGCAGGTCCCAGACGATGCCGGCCCAGGAGAGCGCCTTGAGGATGTAGTAGGTCGGGTCGTACTCCCACCAGCGGAAGCCCTGCCGCGCTGCCGACTGATAGGCGTGGTGGTTGTTGTGCCAGCCCTCCCCCATCGTCAGGATCGCCAGGAACCAGTTGTTCCGGCTGTCGTCGCCGGTGACGTAGCGGCGGCGGCCGTGGACATGGGCCAGGCTGTTGATGCAGAAGGTCGCGTGGTAGAGCAGCACGGTGCTCCAGAAGAAGCCGACCACCAGCCCGGACCAGCCGCCCAGCAGGAAGCAGAGCAGCGCCAGCGCCACGGCCGGCGCGTTGGCCCAGCGGTTCAGCCAGACCAGTTCGGGATAGCGGGCGAGGTCGGCCACGACGGACAGATCCGTGTCCTCGTGCCGCGGCGTGAAGATCCAGCCGACATGCGCCCGCCAGAAACCGACCTGCCGGGGCGAATGCACGTCGAATTCGGTATCCGACCAGCGATGGTGGTGGCGGTGCTTCGCCGCCCACCAGAGCACGCCCTTCTGCGTCGTGGACTGGGCCAGCAGCGCCAGCACGAACTGGAACCAGCGGCTCGTCTTGAAGGCCCGGTGCGAGAAGTAGCGGTGATAGCCGGCGCCGATGGCGAAGATCCGGACGATGTAGAGACCGGCGCAGAGCACCAGCGCCTGCCACGTCACGCCCGTCCAGATCGCCGCGAAGCAGGCGATATGCACAAGCACGAAGGGAATGGTGGACGGATAGATGATATCGTCCGGGCCGTGCCCGGACGGGGCCGGATCGGGTCGGCCGGAATCGGAACGGGGGATGTCGGCGGGAACGGTCACGGGGCGCGGGCTCCTGAAGCAGAGGGGTCCGGGCGTGCCGGCAGGGCACGCGGAAGCGGTGACGCGGCCGTCGGCCGCACGACATAACGGGCATCCGGCGCACGGGTGATCCCCATGGAACGGGGAGATGAAAAGAACGTCAACCCTGGGTGTGGCGGACTATCCTTTCGCCCGGCCTTCAGCCGGGGGCCTTTCGCCCGGCCTTCAGCCGGGGGCTTTCCGCCCGCCCGCCTGATCGGCACCGCTCTCCGGACAGGTGAAACCGCCGCCGTGGCCGGACAAGGGGTCGCGGGGGCCGGAGGTAGTGATATTTCGCACAGCCCGGTAGTGGGACTTCTGCCCATCCTCCCGCCGTCGCTGCTGGAACGGAACGGGTCCCCGCCCGTTGTCGCGTTCCACCATCGACGCATGATGCCGGTCCCCAGGGCACACACCCGGGGGGCCACACGCCACCGAGGGCCAGAGCCCCCTCAAGGAGAGTCACCGATGACGTGCTCCGATACCGCCGATCCGGCGCGCCGGCTTTTCGCCGGCGCCGCCGTCCACCCGACCGAGGGGACCGGACCGGCGGCCTATTTCTTCGCGCTGGACAGCACCGGCCGCACCGCTTGGCCCTTCCGCTTCGTGCCGCTGCCGGGCGGGGACCGGCTGGCGCAGCGCTGGCGCTTCGGGCGCTGGATCGACAGCAGCGAGGCCGCGGCCTTCGCCGACGGCACCGACGACCTCTGGGTCGAAGCGACGGAGGAGGAGGTGCTGGCCTGGATCGGCCGGCAGTACCGCACCTGCGGCCTGACCAACCGGGAGCGGGCGGCCGGCTGACGCCCGCCCCCGGGAGCACGGCCGGCCCGCCGGTGAACCCGGAGCGGGCCGGCGGCGTTTCCCCGTCCGGACCGCCCGTGGCAGGGCTGGCGTGGAACGGAGGAACGGCGATGGACGCTACCGGCAGCACCGGGCCGGCCGGCCCTGGAGAGGGCAGCCGGGCCCGCGATCTGGGCGAACGGGCGGGCGAGGAAGCGCAGGGCCTGCTGCCCGTCATCGGCGATGCCCTGGACGGGTTCTGGGACGGGGTGCGTCTCGTCCCCCCGGAGGCGGGCCCCGATGGCAGCACGGAAGCCTACCGCATCGCCTACGAGGTCGGCTCCTTCATCCCCGAGGCGCTGGCCGCGCTGTGGGACTTCCTGATCGGCTTTTTCTCGGCCCTGTTCGGCTGACGAAGGCGTCGCGGCCCCGGTAGCTTCTGGAAAATTGGAAAGCTCCGAAAAGCAAGTTACGATCCTTCCGGCGTCGTGAACCGGCCCCAAGGGCCGGACGCTTTCCGTGGGCCGCCTGGACGTCCCCCGGAATGCTGGAACAACGAACGGGAGGACGCATCGCATGTCTGAGGAACAGCCGAACAAGGGCGCGGCGGGCAGCACGGCAGCCACCACGGCGGGCAGCACGGCCGGCCGCAGCCGGCGCCGCTTCCTGGGCGCCGCGGCGGGGGCCGTGGCGGGCACGGCCGTCGGCGCCGTCGCCATGCCCAACGTCTCGCGGGCCCAGAGCACCACCCTGCGCTTCCAGAGCACTTGGCCGGCGCGGGACATCTTCCACGAGTTCGCGCAGGACTACGCGGCCAAGGTCAACGCCCTGTCCGGCGGCCGGCTGAAGCTGGACCTGCTGCCGGCCGGCGCCGTGGTGGGGGCCTTGCAGTTGCAGGACGCCATCATCGCCGGGGCCCTGGACGGCGGCCACAGCGTCACCGCCTACTGGTACGGCAAGCACCCCGCCTTCTCCCTGTTCGGGACGCCGCCGGCCTGGGGCTGGCGGGCCAACCAGATGCTGGGCTGGGTGAAGTACGGCGGCGGCCAGCAGCTTTACAACGAGCTGCTCCAGGACGTGCTGAAGCTCGATCTCGTCGGCTTCCTCTACGGCCCGATGCCGACCCAGCCGCTGGGCTGGTTCAAGAAGGAGATCACCTCCATCGAGGACATGAAGGGCCTGAAGTACCGCACCGTGGGGCTGGCGGCCGACCTCTACAAGGAGCTGGGCGTGGCCGTCACCATCATGGGCGGCGGCGACATCGTGCCGGCCATGGACCGCGGCCTGCTGGACGGGGCGGAGTTCAACAACCCCTCCTCCGACCGGGCGCTGGGCTTCCCCGACGTGTCCAAGGTCTACATGCTGGGCAGCTACCATCAGGCGGCGGAGAGCTTCGAGGTCATCTTCAACCGGACCAAGTTCCAGGCCCTGCCGAAGGAGCTTCAGACGGTGCTCCAGGCTGCCTCGGAGGCCGCTTCGGCCGACATGTCCTGGAAGGCGATGGACCGCTATTCCCGCGATCTGGAAGCGATGAAGGCGGCCGGCGTGAAGGTCTACAAGACCCCGGAGAGCGTGCTGAAGGCGCAGCTCGCCGCCTGGGACAAGGTGATCGAGGAAAAGTCCAAGGACGCCTTCTTCAAGAAGGTGGTGGACAGCCAGCGCGACTTCGCGCGGCGCGTCGTCGCGTTCGAGCAGGAGTACGAGGTCCGGCAGGATCTCGCGTTCCAGCACTTCTTCGGCTGAGGCCGCAGCGGGTCCGGGGTGGGTCCGGGGCGGTGCCGGCTGTCGGCGCCGCCCTCCCCCGGCCCCCGCACCGTATCTTCCCTTTCCCGAGTTTCCCGGACACCTTCCGACAGGCCGGCCACAGGCGCGGGGACCCGATGGGACGTCTTCTCTTCATGATCGACCGGATCAGCACCCTGGTCGGCAAGGCCTTCTCCTGGTGCGTGCTGGCCCTGACGCTGGTCGTCAGCTACGAGGTGCTCATGCGCTATGCGCTGGGCGCCCCGACGAGCTGGGCCTACGACACCAGCTACATGCTGTACGGCGCCCTGTTCGTGATGTGCGGCGCCTATCTGCTGTCCCGCAACGGCCATGTGCGGGGGGATTTCCTCTACCGGATGTGGCCGCCGCGGGTGCAGGCGGGCGTCGATCTGGCGCTCTATCTGCTGTTCTTCTTCCCGGCGGCCGTGACCCTGATCTATTCGGGCTGGAACTTCTTCGACCTGTCCTGGCGGATGAACGAGCACAGCTCCTTCACCCCCGACGGGCCGCCGATCTATCCCTTCAAGGGGCTGATCCCGGCGGCCGGCGTGCTGCTGCTGCTGCAAGGGCTGGTCGAGGCGGCGCGCTGCATCGTCTGCCTGCGCACGGGCTCCTGGCCGCCACGGCTGCATGACGTGGTGGAGCTGGAGGAGGAGATGCTGCGCCGCCATGCCATCGCCGACGACAGCGACCGCATGGCGCATGAACACACCGAGACTTCGGGAGGTCTGCGATGAGCGACCCTGCCGTCGGCATCCTGATGCTGGTGGTGTTCATCTTCACCATCCTGCTGGGCTTCCCGATCGCCTTCACCCTGATCGCGCTCTCGGTGATGTTCGGCTTCTACGCCGTGGGCGACGCCATCTTCCCGCTGCTGGTGCAGCGGGCCTACAATGTGATGGCGAACGACGTACTGATCTCCGTGCCCCTGTTCCTCTTCATGGGGTACATGATCGAGCGCTCGAACATCCTGGACAGGCTGTTCTACTCGATCCAGATCGCGCTCCGGCGCATCCCCGGCTCGCTGGCCGTGGCGACGCTGGCGACCTGCGCGCTGTTCGCCACGGCGACCGGCATCGTCGGCGCGGTCGTCACCCTGATGGGCGTACTGGCCCTGCCGGCGATGCTGAAGGCGGGGTACGAGAAGCGGCTGGCGACGGGCGTGATCGCGGCCGGCGGCTGTCTGGGCATCCTGATCCCGCCGTCGATCATGCTGATCCTCTACGGCGCCATGGCGGCGGAATCGGTGGTGCGGCTGTACGCGGCGGCGCTCATCCCCGGCCTGATGCTGGCCGGGCTGTACATCGTCTACGTGATCGGCATGGCGATGCTGAAGCCGGAGCGGGCGCCGCCCCTGCCGCCGGAGGAAGGGCGGCTGCCGGTGGGCCGGGTCGTCTGGATGCTGCTGACCAGCTTCGTGCCGCTGACGGTGCTGATCCTGGCGGTGCTGGGGGCCATCCTGTTCGGGCTCGCCACCCCGCACGAGGCGGCGGGCATCGGCGCGCTGGGCGCCATCGTGCTGGCCGTCGCCTACCGCGCCTTCACCTGGAGCAAGCTGAAGGAGGCCGTGTTCCTGACCGGCCGGGCCACGGCGATGGTCTGCTGGCTGTTCGTCGGCAGCTACATCTTCGCCTCGGTCTTCTCCCTGCTGGGCGGGCACCATGTGGTGGAGGGCTGGTTCACGGCGCTGGACCTGGAGCCCTGGCAGTTCCTGGTGCTGACCCAGCTCCTGATCTTCCTGCTGGGCTGGCCGCTGGAATGGACGGAGATCATCGTGATCTTCGTGCCGATCTTCCTGCCGCTGCTGGACAATTACGGGATCGACCCGGTCTTCTTCGGGGTGCTGGTGGCGCTGAACATCCAGACCAGCTTCCTGACCCCGCCGATGGCCATGTCCGCCTTCTATCTGAAGGGGGTGGCACCGGCGGGGATCGAGCTGTCGCACATCTTCCGCGGCATGCTGCCCTTCATGACGATCGTGCTGCTGAGCCTGTTCATCCTGTACCAGTTCCCCGCCCTGGCGCTCTGGCTGCCGGGCGAGCTTTACGGCATCCGATGAATCGGCTTACGCTGGCAGGCGCTGACTCCCGGCTTACGCCGGTTGGCTCTGAACCCCGGCTCACGCCGGGCGGGCAAAGCTGAAGCACCCGGCCGGCAGCCCGATCCCGGCGACGATCCAGCCGCCATGGGCATAGACCCGGTGGACCCGCGACGGGTCGGGCAGGTCGAGCATCCAGACCTGCCCGTCCGCGCTGCTCCAGACCACCCGCGCGTCGAGGTCGGCCGCGACCAGGAAGCCGTCGCGCGGCGACAGTCCGGACGGGAACAGTGCCGTGACGAAGCCCTTGCCATCGTCCGGGGCACGGGCGGCGACGGGGCCACCGACCAGCACGGCCGCCGCCAGCAGCAGCGGGAAGACGGCGCGGCGCCGGGGGCCGCCGGAACCGGAGCCATCGCCCCGTCCCGTCCCGCGCCACAGCCGCACCCCCAGGAGGACGGGACCAAGGCCGAACACGGCCGCCCAGAGCAGGTCCCAGGCCAGCGGCTGGGCCGCATCCATGCGGATGCGGTGGAAGCCCAGCGTCCAGTGGAACAGCACGGCATCCACCAGATGCCAGACGCCGAACCCGACCAGGGCGGCACCGGCCAGCCGCCGGTCGGCACCGGGCCGGGCGAAGCGGGCGCGCTGGCGCCAGAGCAGCCACAGCCCCACCCCGGCGATCCCGTACATGGCGGCGTGGAACAGCCCGTCCGCCAGCACCTGCACGCGCAGATCGGCAAAGGCCGCCCCCTCCAGGGCGCTCAGCAGATGGTGCCATTGCAGGATCTGGTGCAGCAGGATGCCGTCGAAGAACCCGCCCAGGGCGAATCCCAGCAGCCCGCCGGCCCAGATCAGGCCGGGGGACCCGCGGCCCAGGCGGCTGGCGACGGCGGGGTCGGCGATGGCGGTCATGGGCGTCTCCCTCGGGGGCCTCCGGCCGCCCCTGGACGGCCCGGCACCGGAACGAACAGGCCCGTCCCGCGGGCGTTCCCCAGGGCGGCGCCCGCCAAAGGAAAAGGGCCGGCCCCGCGGGGGGACCGGCCCTTCAACCCTTGGACGGTGGCTGCGTCTTACTCCGCCGCGACGCGGGCGGCGGCGGCGCTGCCGTAGAAGCTGCGGCCGTCGGCAGCCATGTCGCGCAGCAGGGTCGGCGGGCTGAAGCGCTCACCGTACTTCTGGGCCAACGCATCACACTCGGCCACGAAGCGGGCGACGCCGATCGTGTCGATCATGGAGAGAGGCCCGCCGGTATAGGGCGCATAGCCCAGCCCGAGAATGGCGCCGACATCGCCGTCCGCCGGATCGGTCAGCACGCCTTCCTCCAGGCAGCGCACGGCGTCCAGGGCCTGGGCGTAGAGCAGGCGCGTCCTGACCTCCTCCACGTCCGGCTGGTCGGCCTCCGGCCGCTGCGGCCAGACCTCGCCCAGCCCGGCCCAGAGGCGCTTCTTTTCGCCCTCGGGGTAGTCGTAGAAGCCCTTCCGGCCCTTGCGGCCGATGCGGCCCAGCTTCTCGACCATGATGTCGTTGACGCCCTCGCCCGAGGTCGGGCGGTACTGCTCGCCCAGATCCTTCTTCCACTGGTTCCGGATCTTCCAGGAGAGATCGAGCGCGACCTCGTCGGCCAGCGCCAACGGGCCGACCGGCATGCCGGCCTGCTTGCCGGCGTTCTCGATCAGGGCCGGGACGACACCCTCCTGCAACAGGGTCTGGCCCTCGTTGATGTAGGTGCCGCAGAAGCGCGAGGTGAAGAAGCCGCGGGCGTCGTTGACGACGATCGGCGTCTTCCGGATCGCCTGCACGAAGTCCAGGGCGCGGGCCAGCGTCGCGTCGTCCGTGGCCTTGCCGCGGATGATCTCCACCAGCGGCATCCTGTCCACGGGGGAGAAGAAGTGGATGCCGATGAACTGGGCCGGGCGGGAGGAATTCTCCGCCAGCCCGGTGATCGGCAGGGTGGAGGTGTTGGAGCCGAAGGTGGCCGTGGCCGGCATCACCGCCTCGGCCCGTTTCGTCACGTCGGCCTTGATGGTGCGGTCCTCGAACACCGCCTCGATGACGATGTCCACGTCGGCAAGGCCGTCATAGGAGGTGGTGGGGCGGATGCGCGCCAGGATGGCGTCCGCGGCCTCCTGCGTGAGCCGGCCCTTGGCGACCTGGTCCGCCAGCAGCTTGGCGGACCAGGCCTTGCCCTTCTCCGCCGCCTCCTGGCTCTGGTCGATCAGCTCCACCTCGATCCCGGCGACGGCGGCGACATGGGCGATGCCCGCCCCCATCATGCCGGCGCCGAGCATGCCCATCCGGCGGAACGTGATCCGCGGCACGCCGGCGGGACGCCGGTCCAGCTTGTCCGCCTTGCCCTTGTTGATGAACAGGGTGCGGATCATGTTGCGGGCGACCGGGTTGCGGAACAGCGTGGCGAAGTACTTCACCTCCACCCGCAGCGCCGTGTCGATCGGGAGCTGGGTGCCCTCGTAGACGCAGGACATGATGGCGGCCGGGGCCGGGTAGTTGCCCTGGGTCTTCTCCCGCAGCATGGAATTGCCGGCCATGAAGACCGGGACCACCTTCGGGTCCATGCCGCCGGCCCCGCCGGGAACCTTGTAGCCCTTGGCGTCCCAGGGCTGCACGGCGTTCGGGCTCTTGACCAGCCATTCCTTCGCCGCGGCCAGGAGCTGGTCGGCCGGCACGACGGCGTGGATCAGGCCGCTGGAGAGCGCCTTCTTCGGCGCGAGCTGGCGCCCCTCCAGCAGCAGCGGCAGCGCCGCCGCGATGCCGATCAGGCGCGGCACGCGCTGGGTGCCGCCCGCCCCCGGCAGCAGGCCAACCTGCACCTCCGGCAGGCCGAGCTTGGCCGAGGGATCGTCCGCCGCGACGCGGTAGTGGCAGGCCAGCGCGATCTCGAACCCGCCGCCCAGGGCGGTGCCGTTGAGGGCGCAGGCGAAGGGCTTGCCGCTCGTCTCCATCCGCCGCAGGGCGGCGGAGAAGCTGAAGAACTGGCGGAAGAGCTGGTCCACCGGCAGGCTCGCCGCCTGTTCGAAGCGGGCTTCGAGCTGCATCAGGTCGGCCCCGGCCAGGAAGGCCTTCTTGCCGGACGTGACGATGACACCCTTCACCGCGGCATCGGCCACGGCGCGGTCCACGGCGGCGGCGAATTCGTCCGCGAAGGAGGCGTCGATCACGTTCATCGACCGGCCGGGCTGGTCGATGGTCAGGGTGCAGATGCCGTCGGCATCGACGGCGTAGGCGATGGCGTTCGTCATTCTTCTTTCCTCCCCGGACCGTCAGACGCGCTCGACGATGGTGGCCGTGCCCATGCCGGCCCCGACGCAGAGGGTGGCAAGGCCCGTCTCCAGGTCCCGGCGCTCCATCTCGTCCAGGAGGATGCCCAGGATCATGGCGCCGGTGGCGCCCAGCGGGTGGCCCATGGCGATGGCGCCGCCGTTGACGTTGATGCTGTCATGGTCGATGTCGAGCGCCTGCATGAAGCGCAGCACGACCGAGGCGAACGCCTCGTTCAGCTCCCACAGGTCGATGTCGTCCTTCGTCATGCCGGCCCGCTTCAGCGCCTTCTCGGCGGAGAAGCTGGGGCCGGTCAGCATGATCGTCGGCTCCGAGCCGATCGAGGCGAAGCTGCGGATGCGGGCGCGCGGCTTGAGCCCCAGGCGCTCCCCGATCTCCTTGCTGCCGATCAGCACGCCGGCCGACCCGTCCACGATGCCCGAGCTGTTGCCGGCATGGTGGATGTGGTTGATCCGCTCCACCTGCGGGTACTTCTGGATGGCCACGGAGTCGTAGCCGTAGTTCGCCCCGATCTCCGTGAAGGAGGGGTTGAGGGCGGCCAGCGTCTGCATCGTGGTGTCGGGACGCACCGTCTCGTCCTTCTCCAGCACGGACATGCCGAGGACGTCCTTCACCGGCAGCACGGAGCGGTCGAAGCGGCCTTCCGCCCAGGCGCGGGCGGCGCGCTTCTGGCTCTCCACGGCATAGGCGTCCACGTCATCGCGGCTGAAGCCGTACTTCGTGGCGATCAGGTCGGCGGAGATGCCCTGCGGCACGAAGTAGGTGCGGATGGCGACGGCCGGATCGGTCGGCCAGGCGCCGCCGTCCGAGCCCATGGGCACGCGGCTCATGCTCTCCACCCCGCCGCCGATGGTCATGTCGGACTGGCCGGACATGACCTTGGACGCGGCCATGTTCACCGCCTCCAGGCCCGAGGCGCAGAAGCGGTTGATCTGGACGCCGGCCACCGTCTCGTCGAAGTCGGCATTGATGGCGGCGACGCGGGCGATGTTGCTGCCCTGCTCGCCCACCGGCATGACGCAGCCCAGGATGACGTCGTCCACCACGGCAGTGTCGAGCCCGTTGCGGTCGCGCAGGCCCGCCAGCACCTGGGTCGCAAGCTGGATCGGCGTGATCTCGTGCAGCGACCCGTCCTTCTTGCCCTTGCCGCGGGGCGTGCGGACATGGTCGTAGATATAGGCGTCGGGCATGGCCGTTCCTTCCCTGGATGCTGCGGTGAGCGTTCGTTCTTGGCCGCGCAGGCGCCGCGGCGGTTCGGCGCGGAATTGTGAACGGTCGTGCGGGAACTGCAAGCGCCAGGGCGGCGACATCCGGGCTGCGGGCGGGCGCAGCAAGGCCCCGTCCGCACAGTGGTCGGACACGCCCGCACGCGCGCCCTCGGCCGCCGCGGGGCGGAGGCAGCCCGGCGGCCGCCGCAGTCTGTCAGCGGTCCGTGAGCGGTCCGTCAGCGCCGGCGGGTCAGGAGACGGCCGGCTTCTTCTTCGGCGCCGGGCGGGTCAGGATGTAGGTGCCGGTGCCGACCAGGATGGTGCCGACGATGGCGGGCAGCAGCATTCCGTTCGACCGCCAGAGCACGATCAGCCACGCCCCGAACATCAGGGAGATGGACATGATCTTGGCCCGGGTGGGGATCGCCCCTTCCTCGTGCCAGGCCCGCAGCAGCGGCCCGAACCGGCTGTGGTTCAGCAGCTTGGCGGCGGCTTCCGGGTTGGAGCGCATGAAGGCCCAGACCGCCAGCAGCAGGAACGGCGTGGTCGGCAGGACCGGCAGAACCACGCCCACCGCGCCGATGGCGACGAAGGTGTAGCCGAGGCCGACATAGACCAGATGCCAGCGACGCCTGATCCGGCGGGTTTCGGCATCCGGCCGGCTGTTCTCCGCTTCCATTCGCACTCGATCCATGCCGCTGGAGGCCCTGTCCGCAGGCCTCCCCGTCCGATGAAGCCTGACGGGTTTGCGACCGGATCGCAAGAGGGGTCTTTGCGGCGCAGCATCGGGCAGCATCGGACGGAGAACGCTCTGCCATCGCCCTGCCATCGTCGCGCTCTCCCGCTCCGGTAATCCGATTACCGGACCGTTCCACCCCGGCCCGACCCCCGGCCCGACCCTTGCGACCTTTTGCCGGTCAGTGCATCCCCGCCGTCCGGTCAATATTCGGAGGGTAACCAGGGCGCCCCCGTGCCCACGCCTGTAGTTTTCCTACACGCCCCTGTCCGCCATGGCGGGCGCCCCTGGAGACGACCGCCCCGACAGGGGCCGACAGGGGGGACAGGGACATGCTCGACCGGATCAGCAGCATGCGGCCGGGGCTGCGACGCTCCGAACAGAAGATCGCCGACATCGTGCTGCGCCAGCCGCATGCGGTGGTGAACGCCTCGGTGGCGGAGCTGGCGCACGACGCCGATGTCAGCCAGCCCACGGTTGTCCGGTTCTGCCGCTCCATCGGCTGTTCGGGCTATCAGGATTTCAAGCTGCGGCTGGCGCAGGACCTCGCGGCCGGCCCCGCCCGGCCGGAGGACGAGGTGCGGCCGGGCGACCCGGTGGCGGAGATCGCGGCCAAGGTGCTGAACCGCTCCATCGGTGCGCTGACGCGGCTGCGCAACCAGCTCAACCCCGACGCGCTGGAAGCGGCGGTGGGGGTGCTGGCCGAGGCGCGGCGGCTGGACTGCTACGGCTTCGGGGCCTCGGGCGTCGTCGCCCAGGACGCGCAGAACAAGTTCTTCCGCCTGGGGCTGCCGGTCGTCGCCTACACCGACTTCCATGTCCAGGCGATGGCCGCGGCACTGCTGGGGCCGCAGGGCGTGGCGCTGGCGGTCTCCCGCTCCGGGCGGACGCGCGAGCTGCTGCGCAGCGTGGATCTGGCGCTGGCGGGCGGTGCGCGGGTCGTCGCCATCACCGCCAGCGGCTCCCCGCTGGCCGAGCGGGCCACGGTGCCGCTGCTGGTCGACGCGACGGACGACAGCAGCCCCTATACCCCGATGACCTCGCGCATCGCCCACCTTGCCGTCGTCGATATCCTTCAGGTAGCGGCAGCCCTTCGGCGCGGTGTACATACGGGCGATCCCCTGCGGCGCCCTGCCGCCGCCCTCCGCGACGACCGCCAGCTTGTCAGCGCTTGAGCCCCAGGACGGACCCATGGCCCCCAGAACCGACGTGATCGCGGCCGACGTGATCGCGGCCGTCGCCGCCGGCACCCATGCCGATCCCTTCGCCGTGCTCGGTCTGCACCCCCATCCCGGTGCCAAGGGAGGGCTGGTGCTGCGGGTCTTCCGCCCCGACGCCGACGCCGTGACGGTGCTCACCCCCGAGGGCGAGGAACTGGGCGTGATGCCCCGACGGCACGAGAGCGGCTTCTTCGAGATGCGCTTCGCCCGTCAGGAGCGTTTCGCCTACCGTCTGCGCATCGACCGCGGCGGCACCTGCCGGGAGATCGACGACCCCTACCGTTTCCCGCCGATCCTGGGAGAGATGGACCAGTACCTGCTGGCCGAGGGCCGGCACTGGCGAGCCTGGGAGGCGCTGGGCGCCCATCCCACGACGATCGAGGGCGTGGCCGGCGTGCGCTTCGCCGTCTGGGCGCCGAACGCGGAGCGGGTCTCCGTCGTGGGCGACTTCAACGACTGGGACGGCCGCATCCACCCGATGCGGCTGCGCCTGGGCGCCGGCATCTGGGAGATCTTCATCCCCGGCCTGGAGGAAGGGGCCGTCTACAAGTACGAGATCATCGGCCCCGGCGGCGAACTGCTGCCCTTGAAGGCGGACCCCTTCGGCTTCCAGGGGGAGATGCGGCCGAACACGGCGTCCGTCGTGGCCCGCATCGACCGCCACACCTGGCACGACCAGGAATGGATGGCGACCCGCGCCGCCCGCCATGACCGCTCGGCACCGGTCAGCATCTACGAGGTGCATCTGGGCTCCTGGATGCGCTGGGAGGATGGCGGCTTCCTGAGCTATGGCGAGCTGGCGCGCCGTCTGGTGCCCTATGTGCGGGACATGGGCTTCACCCATATCGAGGTGATGCCGGTTCACGAGCACCCGTTCGACGGCTCCTGGGGCTACCAGCCGCTGGGTCTCTATGCGCCGACCAGCCGGTTCGGCACGCCCAGCGACTTCCAGTCCTTCGTGGATGCCTGCCACCAGGAGGGGCTGGGCCTGCTGATCGACTGGGTGCCGGGGCACTTCCCCAACGACGCCCACGGTCTCTACCGCTTCGACGGAACGCACCTGTTCGAGCATTCCGACCCCCGCCAGGGCTACCATCCGGACTGGAACACGGCGATCTACAATTTCGGCCGGACGGAGGTGGCCAACTTCCTGACGGCCAACGCGCTCTACTGGCTGAAGGCCTACCATGTGGACGGGCTGCGGGTGGATGCCGTCGCCTCCATGCTCTACCTGGACTACAGCCGGCAGGCCGGGCAGTGGGTGCCCAACCGCTTCGGCGGGCGGGAGAACCTGGAGGCCATCGACTTCCTGCGCCGCATGAACGAGCTGGTCTATGGCAGCGACGAGGGCCAGGGCGGCGGCGCCGTCACCGTGGCGGAGGAGTCCACCGCGTGGCCCGGCGTGTCGCGGCCGAGCTATGTCGGCGGGCTGGGCTTCGGCTATAAATGGAACATGGGGTGGATGCACGACACCCTGCGCTACATGAAGCGCGATCCCATCCATCGGCGGTTCCACCACGACGACCTGACCTTCGGGCTGCTCTACGCCTTTTCGGAGAATTTCGTCCTGCCGCTGAGCCATGACGAGGTGGTCCACGGCAAGGGCAGCCTGCTGGCGCGCATGCCCGGCGACCCCTGGCAGCAGTTCGCCAACCTGCGCGCCTATTACGGCTTCATGTGGACGCATCCGGGCAAGAAGCTGCTGTTCATGGGCGGCGAGTTCGCCCAGGGCCGGGAGTGGAACCACGATGCCGGGCTGGACTGGCATCTGCTGGACGTCCACTGGCACCGCGGCGTGCGCGACCTGGTGCGCGATCTGAACTGGCTCTACCGCGAGACGCCGGCGCTGCACGAGCTGGACTGCGAATCCGACGGGTTCCGCTGGATCCGGGGGCAGTCGGCGGACGATTCCCTGCTGGCCTATGCCCGCTTCGGCCGGCAGCCGGGCAGCGCCGCGGCGGTGGTGTGCAACTTCACCCCGGTGCCGCGGCCGCGCTACCGCATCGGCCTGCCGGCGGGCGGGACCTGGCGTGAGGCGCTGAACACCGATTCCGCCCTCTATGGCGGGACCAACATCGGCAACGGGGGCCGCATCGAGGCGGAGAGCGTTCCCTGGGACGGCCAGCCCTTCAGCGCCGAGGTGGAGGTGCCGCCGCTGGCCACGGTGATCTTCGTGAAGCCCCCCGCCTGACGGCCAGAGGGGCGGCCGGCGCAACAGGGGCGACGTGACAAGGCGGGCGTAACAAAGGGGTTTGACCGGGAATCCCCGGCCCCTACTATCAGGGACCGGCCCGCCGCCATCGGCGACTCCCTCTCCCCTGCCAGAGACAGCCAGCCTTGACGATGACCGACGCGCGCGCCAGCGGCCTGCTGCTGCATCCCACCTCGCTTCCCGGCGGACACGGCATCGGTGACCTGGGGCCGGAGGCGCGGCGCTTCCTGGACTGGCTGGCGGCCGCCGGCCAGACCTTCTGGCAGATCCTGCCGCTGGCCCCGACCAGCGCCGGCAACTCCCCCTATTCCGCCCTCTCCACCTTCGCCGGCAATCCGCTGCTCATCAGCCTGGAGGATCTGGTCGAGGAGGGGCTGGCCCCGCCCTCCGTGCTGGAGGACCTGCCCGGCAACGGCGAGCATGTCGATTACGGCGCCGTGATCGAGCGCAAGCTGGCGGCGCTGGACACGGTCTGCGCCGCCTTCCTGAAGCGGCCGTCGGATGACGAGCTGTGGGTGGACTACGACCTGTTCCGCGCCCGCCACGAGGCCGACTGGCTGGACGAGTACGCGCTCTACACGGCGCTGAAGGCCCGCCACAGGGGCCGCGCCTGGACCGAGTGGAACGCGCTCTACGTCACCCGCAACCCGATCGGGTTGGGCGAGGCGCGGCACACGCTCGGGTTCGAGGTGCGCAAGGTCAAGGTCCAGCAGTTCCTGTTCTTCCGCCAGTGGCAGCGGCTGCACGACCATGCCCGCGCCCAGGGCATCCGCATCATCGGCGACATGCCGATCTTCGTCGCCGCCGACAGCGCCGACGTCTGGAGCCGACCGGAGCTGTTCGAGCTGGACACGGCGGGCTGCCCGACCGTGATGGCCGGGGTGCCGCCGGACTATTTCAGCGCCACCGGACAGCTCTGGGGCAACCCGCTGTACCGCTGGGACGCCCACCGGGCGGAGAACTTCGCCTGGTGGCAGAGGCGGCTGGCCAAGACCATGGAGCAGGTGGACCTGATCCGGATCGACCATTTCCGCGGCTTCGACGCCTGCTGGCAGGTGCCGGCCGGGGAGGAGACGGCGATCCATGGCCGCTGGGTGCCCGTTCCCGGCTACGAGCTGTTCCAGTCCCTGACGGAGCGGTTCGGGGACATGCCGGTGATCGCGGAGGATCTGGGCATCATCACGCCGGAGGTGGAGCGGCTGCGGGACCATTTCGGCTTCCCCGGCATGCGCGTGCTCCCCTTCGAGTGGGGCGAGGACTTCCACCCCGAGAGCTACGATCCGGACCGCTTCCCCCGGAACCGGGTGTTCTATACGGGGACGCACGACAACGACACGATCATGGGCTGGTTCCGCTCCATCGGCGGGGAGCAGTCCCGTTCCGGCCGTGCCATGCTGGACTACATGGGCAGCGACGGGCGCGAGCCGCACTGGGACTTCCTGCGTTTCGCCCTCGGGACGAACGCCCGCATCGCCATGGCCCCCGTGCAGGACGTGCTGGGGCTGGGCACGGAGGCGCGGATGAACCTGCCCGGACAGGCGGACGGCAACTGGACCTGGCGCCTGCGCCCCGGGCAGTTGACGGACGGGCTCGCCGGGCGCCTGCGCGAGCTGACCGAGGCGAGCGGGCGGCTCGCCGTCCCCGGTGATGCGGGGGTCATGCCGGCCTGAACGGCCGGGGCGGAGGCGGACCGTGCGCATCAAACTCGCCTCCGCGGACAGTTTCGGCTTCGGTGTCGGCCTGCCCTGGGACCGGCCGCTGGCGGACTGGCCGGCCGACCTGCTGGTGGAGATGCCGCGCGGCATCAGCCGCAACGTCGTCCGCTTCGTCCGCGGCGGGAGCGGGTCCGTCTTCGCCCTGAAGGAACTGCCCGAGCGGGTGGCGCTGCACGAATACGGGCTGCTGCGGCAACTGCACGAGCGCGGCCTGCCGGCGGTGGAGGGGGCGGGCCTCGTCACCGACCGGACGGGCCGCGACGGCCAGCCGCTGAAGACGGTGCTGGTCACCCGCTACCTGGACCGCGCCCTGCCCTACCGCGTGCTGTTCGGCAGCGGCGACCCGCTGGCCCGCGGCGACCGGCTGCTGGACGCGCTGGTGGACCTGCTGATCCGGCTGCATCTGGCGGGTTTCCACTGGGGCGACTGCTCGCTCTCCAACACGCTGTTCCGGCGCGATGC
The DNA here is from genome assembly GCF_042665545.1 of Rhodocista pekingensis. Taxonomy (NCBI): domain Bacteria; kingdom Pseudomonadati; phylum Pseudomonadota; class Alphaproteobacteria; order Rhodospirillales; family Azospirillaceae; genus Rhodocista; species Rhodocista pekingensis. The sequence goes on from NZ_JBHTCM010000010.1 coordinate 107,018, forward strand.
CGGCCGGCTGGCCGCCTATCTGGTGGATGCCGAGACGGGGGAGCTACGACCGGAGCTTTCCGACGGGATGCGCCGCTACGACGTGGAGCTGGCCCGCGACAACGTCGCCGGCGAGCTGATGGACCTGGCCGCCGGCCCCGGCCTGCCCGCGGACCTGGACCCGGTCGCCGTGGCCGAGGAGCTGGAGGCGCGCTACCACCGGCTCTGGCACGAGCTGACCCGGGACGAGGTCTTCGCCCCCGGGGAGCAGCACCGCGTCCAGGCCCGGATCAACGCCCTGAACGGCTTCGGCTTCGACGTGGACGAGCTGGAGCTGGTCACGGCCGATGACGGCGAGGGGCTGCGACTGGTGATGCGGCCGCGGGTGGTCGAGGCCGGGCACCACCGGCGGCGCCTGCACCAGCTCACCGGGCTGGAGGCGGAGGAGAACCAGAGCCGCCAGCTCCTGAACGACATCAGCCGCTACCGCGCGCGACTGGAGTTCCTCGGCGGCCGGCCGCTCAGCGACGCCGCGGTGGCGCACCGCTGGCTGCACGAGGTCTATGCCGCCGCCCTGGACTCCGTGCCGGACGACCTGCGCGGCCGGCTGGACGATCCGGAGCTGTACTTCCAGATCCTGGAGCACCGCTGGTATCTGTCGGAAGCGGCGGGCCGCGACGTCGGCACGGCGGCGGCGCTGCGCGACTACATCGACACGGTGCTGCGCCACCTGCCCGACCGGCCCCCGGCCGCGGCGACGGAGCCCTGGCCGGAGCCCTGACCGCCAGCGCGGCGGGCAGGCCAGGCCGGACTGGTCAGGGGCCGGCTCTCAGGATGCGCTGTCGCGGCCGCGCTGGAAGCGGATGGAGGCGATCTCGTCCAGCCGCTGCGTGTCGGCGCGGCGCAGTGCCTCCTGCCGCTGGCGCTGGCGCTCCTCCTGCGCCAGCTCGTAGCGCTTCAGCTCCTGGAACGCCTCGGCCACCGACTCCTCGGCCCGCGCCACCTCGGCCCGGGCGCGGGCGATGGCGTCGTCCAGCCGCTCCCGCCGGTGGATGACATGGCGGGCGAAGTCGCCGTAGGTGGCCGCCGCCTGCAAGGAACCGGCGGCCACCTTCTGCTCGCGCGCCAGTTCCTCCTCCAGCCGGGCGCGCTCGCCGCACAGCCGTTCCTCCACGGCCTGCCGTTCGGCCAGCGCCCGCCGCCGCTCGTCCACCTCCAGCTTGTGCAGCCGGATCAGGGTGCTCAGGTCCTTCATTCAGTCCCGTCCCTTCCGCGCCTCAGCCGGCGCTGCCGACGGCCGGCATGCCCAGGATGGCCGCCAGTTCGCTGTAGCCGGTGCCGAGATCGCTGCGCTCGTCCTTGCCCTGGCGCAGGAAGTTCTCCAGCGCCGGCTGGAAGTGGATCGCCTCGTCCACCATGCTGTCGGAGCCGCGGCGGTAGGCGCCCAGGCGGATCATCTCCTCCATGTCCGCATAGGCGGCCATCAGCCGCCGCGCCCGGGTAACCAGGAGGTTCTGCTCCTCCGTGTTGCAGCCGGGCATGGTGCGGCTGACGGAGCGCAGGATGTTGATGGCCGGGTAGCGTCCGCGCTCGCCGATGCGGCGCTCCATGACGATGTGGCCGTCCAGGATGCCGCGCACGGCGTCGGCGATCGGCTCCTCCATGTCGCCGCCCTCCACCAGCACGGTGAAGAGGCCGCTGATCGTCCCCTCCCCCGTGCCGGGTCCCGCCCGCTCCAGCAGGCGCGGCAGCTCGGCGAAGACGGTGGGAGGATAGCCCTTGGTCGTCGGCGGTTCGCCCGCGGAGAGGCCGATCTCGCGCTGCGCCATGGCGAAGCGGGTGACGCTGTCCATCAGGCAGAGCACGTCCTGCCCCTCGTCGCGGAAGAACTCCGCCACCGCCATCGTCATGTAGGCCGCCTGCCGGCGCATCAGCGGCGGTTCGTCGGAGGTGGCGACGACAACGACGGAACGGGCCAGACCCTCCGGCCCCAGATCGGCCTCCAGGAACTCCTGCACCTCGCGGCCGCGCTCGCCGATCAGGCCGATGACGCTGACCTGCGCCGCCGTGTACTTCGCCAGCATGGACATCAGCACCGACTTGCCGACGCCGGAGCCGGCGAAGATGCCCATGCGCTGGCCCTTGCAGCAGGTCAGGAAGGTGTTGATGGCGCGCACGCCCAGGTCGATCTTGCCGCCCACCCGGCGGCGGGCGTGCGCCGGCGGCGGGCTGGCGCGGATCGGTGTCGGGCGCGGCCCCTGCGGCAGCGGCCCCTTGCCGTCGATCGGTTCGCCCAGCGCGTTCACGACCCGGCCCAGCCAGCCCGGCGTGGGGGTGATGGTCGGCTGTCCCTCCGCCACCTCGGCACGGCAGCCCAGGCCGATGTCGTCCAGCGTGCCGAACGGCATCAGCAGCGCCTTGCCGGCGCGGAAGCCCACCACCTCGCACGGGACGATCCGGCCGCCGCGGGTGATGACCCGGCAGCGCCCGCCCACGGACAGGCGCTTCTCGACGCCGCCGACCTCCACCAGCATGCCCAGGACGGAGCTGACCCGCCCGTAGATGCTGTGGTCCGGCAGCGCGTCGATCTCCGCGATCACCTGATCCACCTCCGGCACCACGCCCGTCCTCCTGACCCCCTGCCCGCCGGAGCGCAGGATGCCATGGCCGGATTAAAGGGCACAGCGGCTTTCCATGGCCCCAAAAGTTAACGACCTGACCCGTTGCACACATGGCATGAACGGCAATCCTCTGTTAACCTCGTTGGAAAAAGACCCCAACGCCGGAAGGCCCAGAAAACGGTCTGCCACCATTCTTCGGAAGGGAGATGCCATGAGAGTCTTGCTGGTGGAAGACGATCCTTCGATGGCGAAGAGCATCGAGCTGATGCTCAACTCGGAAGGCTACATCGTCGACTCTACGGAGCTGGGCGAGGACGGGTTGGAGATCGGCAAGCTCTACGACTACGACATCATCATCCTGGACCTGATGCTGCCGGACATCGACGGATATGAGGTGCTGCGGCGCCTGCGTTCCGCGCGTGTCACCACGCCCATCCTCATCCTTTCCGGCCTTTCGGAACTGGACCATAAAATCAAAGGGTTGGGCGTCGGGGCCGACGACTACCTGACGAAGCCGTTCGACAAGCGCGAACTGGTCGCGCGCCTCCAGGCCATCGTCCGGCGGAGCAAGGGTCATTCCGACAGCATCATCCGCACCGGCAGGCTGACCGTGAACCTGGACGCCCGCACGGTGGAGGTGGACGGCCAGCCGCTGCACCTGACCGGCAAGGAATACGGCATCCTGGAACTGCTGAGCCTGCGCAAGGGCACGACGCTGACCAAGGAGATGTTCCTCAACCATCTCTATGGCGGCATGGACGAGCCCGAGCTGAAGATCATCGACGTGTTCGTCTGCAAGCTGCGCAAGAAGCTGACCACCGCGACCAAGGGTGAGAACTACATCGAGACGGTGTGGGGCCGCGGCTACGTGCTGCGCGACCCGACGGAGGTGCAGAAGCCCCAGGTGGCGAGCTGACCTCGGGCGGGCGGGCCCGGACCGGGCGACGCATCGTCCTGGTCGGGGCCGGGCACGCCCATCTGTTCTCCCTGAAGCGGGCCGCCTGTTTCGCGCGTGCCGGCCACGACCTGACCGTCGTGGCGCCGGGGCCGTTCTGGTATTCCGGTCTGGCGACGGGAATGCTGGGCGGTGTCTATCCGCCGGAGCTGGACCAGGTGGACGTGGCGGCGCTGGTCCACCGTGGTGGCGGGCGCTTCGTGTGCGACCGCGTCACCGGCATCGACCGGCGGGCCGGCCTGCTGCATCTGGCCGACGGCGCCCCCCTTCCCTTCGACCTGCTGTCGCTCACCCTGGGCAGCGCCCCACCGGCCATCCCCGGCAGCGCGGACACGCCCGGCTGCTTCGCCGTGAAGCCGGTGCCGCAGCTCCTGGCCCTGCGCCGGGAGATCGAACGGCGGATCGCCGCCGCACCGGCACGGCCGCTGCGGATCGTCCTGGCCGGGGGCGGCGTCACCGCGCTGGAACTGGCGGCCAATGCCGAGGCCCTGGTGCGCCGCCGCGGCGGCTTGGCCGGGGTGACGGTGCTGGCCGCGGGCGACCGCCTGCTCCGACAGCTCTCCCCCGCCGCCGCGGCGCGGGTGGAGCGCGTGCTGGCCGCGCGCGGGGTGACCTGCCGGCGGCAGGCCCGGGTCGCGCGGGTGGAACCCGGCGCGGCCGTGCTGGAGGACGGCGGCACCGTGCCCTTCGACCTGTTCGTGAACGCCACCGGCCTGAAGCCCGCGCCGCTGCTGCGCGGCCTCGACCTGCCGCTGGACCGGGAGGGGGCGATGATCGTGGACCGGCATCTGCGCTCGCCCGCCGACCCGCGTCTGTTCGGTGCCGGGGACTGCATCGCGCTGGACGGACACGAGCTGCCGAAGGTCGGTGTCCATGCCGTCCGGCAGGCGCCGGTGCTGTTCCATAACCTGCTGGCCGCCGCCGGGGACGGCGTTCTACGCGCCTACCGGCCGCAGCAACGCTATCTCTGGATCATGAACCTGGGCGACGGCACGGGGCTGGCCGCCCGCGGGCGGCTGTGGTGGCACGGCCGGGCGGCCTGGTGGCTGAAGGACCGGATCGACCGCCGCTTCCTGGCGACGTACCAGCACGCAGCCGGGGACTGACCGCCGCCGGTTCCGGATCAGCCGATCTTCGGCGCCGGCGCGGAGGCGAGCTGGTAGAGGCCGCGCTGGCCTTCCATCGGCTTGAACTTGTCGGTGATGCCCAGCACCGTCTCGGCGCCGCCGAGATAGAGCACACCGTCGGGCGGCAGCATCCGGGCCATCGCCTCCAGCACCTTCGTCTTCGTCGGCTGGTCGAAATAGATCAGCACGTTGCGGCAGAAGATGACGTCGAACTGGCCCAGCGGGCTGAGGTCGGACAGCAGGTTGTACTCACGGAACTGCACCCGCGCGCGCAGATCGTCACTGATCTGCCACTTGTCCCCGACCTGCTTGAAGTACTTGACCAGATGGGTGATCGGCAGGCCGCGCTGCACCTCGAACTGGGTGTAGAGCCCGGCCTTGGCCTTGGCCACCATCTCGGCGGAGATGTCGGTGCCGACGATGTCGAACTTCCAGCCGGCCACCTTGTGGCCTTCGTCGTTCAGCGTCATCAGCAGCGAATAGGCCTCCTGCCCCGAGGAGCAGGCGGCAGACCAGATCCGGATGGATTTCTTCGCCTGCCGCGAGGGCATCTGCAAGGGCAGGACGACGGACTTGAACAGATCGAACGGCTTCTGGTCGCGGAAGAAGGACGACTCGTTGGTCGTCATCGCCTCGGTGATGTCGCGCAGCAGGGCCTCGTCCTTGCGTGTGCGGACCATGGCCGCCAGCTCGTCCAGACCCTTGACGCTCCACTTGCGCGCGATCGGCATCAGCCGCGATTCGAGCAGGTAGGCCTTGTCCTTGGTCAGCACCAGTCCCGACCGCTGCTTCAGCAGCGTGCAGAACATATCGAAATCTTCGACCTTCATGCTGCCCGCCTCGCTGCGATCTTCTGGATGAAGGGACCGATTTCCTTCAGCGGCAGGATGGCGCTGCACAGGCCCGCCGTCGCCACCGCGCCCGGCATGCCCCAGACCACGCTCGTCGCCTCGTCCTGACCGATGACCACGCCACCGGCCTGAACGACCTGTTCGCAGCCCTTCTGGCCGTCATGGCCCATGCCCGTGAGGATCACGGACAGCACCCGGCGGCCCCACTGGCGCACGATGCTGCGCAGCATCGGGTCCACGGCGGGGCGGCAGAAATTCTCCGGCGCATCCTTGGTGAGCTGCACCGTCGGTACGCCGTTGCGGTTGGCCACCAGGAAGTGGAAGTCGCCCGGCGCGACATAGGCGCGGCCGCCGACGATCGGCTCCCCGTCCTTGGCCTCGGCGCACTGGATGCCGCACTGGCGGGTGATGTGGTCGGCCAGGATGGTGGTGAAGGTGGCCGGCATGTGCTGCGTGATCAGGATCGGCTGCGTCGCCCCGCGCAGATGCCCCAGCACCTCGAACAGCGCCTGCGGCCCGCCGGTCGAGCTGCCGATGGCGATGACGTCCGGGCGCCCCTCGGCGGGCAGCGGCCGCACCGTCAGGGGGCCGGTCTCCGGCTTGGCCCGCACCGGCGAGGGCAGCGTGTAGCCGGAGGTCGGCTGCACCGCGGCCCCCGGAGCGGCGGCCGGTCGGGCGGTCGCCGGCCCTTCGCGCCGCGAGCCGGAGCGGCGGGCGGCCGCCCCCAGGGCCTTCACCTTCTCCGTCAGCTCACGCTTGAAGGCGTCGGCCCCGGTCAGTTCCCGCGTCGAGGAGGGCTTGGGGATGTAATCCGCCGCCCCCGCGCGCAGGGCGCGCAGGCTGATGTCCGCGCCCTTGGCCGTCAGGGTGGAGGCCATGACGATCTTGACGTTCGGGTCCGCCTGCAACAGGTGCGGCAGCGCCGACAGGCCGTCCAGCACCGGCATCTCGATGTCCAGGACGATGACGTCGATGGGCTGGCGCGAGAGGGTGTTGATCGCCATCTGGCCGTTGGCGACGGAGGCGACGACCTTGATCTCGGGATCGGACTCCAGCGCGCGGGTGATCAGGCCGCGGATGACGGCGGAGTCGTCCACCACCATGACGCGGAAGGGATCGGAGCCGCCCGACGGTCCGGAAACCGCGGATCTTCCGGGGGAATCGTTCATTGCGATCAGTTTCCGGGGGCTCTCAGAGGAGCCCGACCTGCTGGAACTTCGTCTGGATGATATCGCTGTCGAACGGCTTCATGATGTACTCGTTCGCACCGGCGGACAGGGCTTCCTGGATGTGCGCCAGATCGTTCTCGGTGGTGCAGAAGACCACCTTCGGCGCCTGACCGCCCGTCATCTTGCGCAGGCGGCGCAGGAACTCGATCCCGGTCATCACCGGCATGTTCCAGTCCAGCAGGACCGCGTCCGGCATGGCCTCGGCACACTTCTCCATCGCCTGCTTGCCATCCTCGGCTTCGGTGCAGGCGAAGCCGAGTTCTTCCAGGATCTTACGGGCGACCTTGCGGACGACGCGGCTGTCGTCGACGACCAAGCAGGACTTCATGGAGCGGACCCCGATCGCAGCAGCCGATATCAAGCGGCTTCAATACTAGCGAAATTGAGAAGGCGCGACACGTCCAGAACGACGAGCAGCGTCTCCTTCAGGCGGTAGATGCCGGTGGAGATGTCCCGCCAGCGCTGGTCCATCGTCGCCGGATGGCGCTCGAAGTCCGTGCTGGAGAGGCTCAGCACCTCCCCCACATGGTCGACCATCAGGGAGTACAGCTCACCGCGGTGGTCGACCACGATGCTCATGCCCGGATGCTCCTTGCCGCGCGGCGGCAGCCCCAGCCGCAGCCGCACATCCACGGCCGTGACGATGCGGCCGCGCAGGTTCAGCGAGCCGGCCACCTCCGGCGGGGACAGCGGGATGCGGGTGATCCGCTGCGGCCCGAGAACGTCCTGCACCTGCAACACGGGGATGCCGAAGAGCTGGTCGGCGATGGTCGCCGTCACGAAATCCTCGTGGGTGGCGATGGCCGCCTCCGCGAGCTGGCCTTTCTTGGCGGGAACGGGCAGGCGGGCGCTCATGCTGCACCTTTCGTCTCGGAGATGGTCTGTTGCAGGGTGAAGATCAGCGCATCGCGGTCGAACTTGGCGACATAGTCGTTGAACCCGGCCTGCCGGCCGCGGTCAAGGTCGCGCGGGCTGGCGTGGCTGGACAGCGCCACCATCGGCACCTGCGACCAGCGCCCGCTGGCGCGGACCGCCTGGGCGAAGTCCAGGCCGTTCATGCCGGGCATCTCGATGTCGCTGACGATGACATCGAACTCCTCCCCCGCCTCGCACAGGGCCAGCGCATCGTCCGCACTCTCCACCGACACCACGTCATAGCCGTGGACGGTCAGGGTGGGGGTGATGAGGTTGCGGAAGAACGGGCTGTCGTCCACCAGAAGGACGCGGTGGGCCCGCACATCCTCGAAGTTCTCCGACCGGCTGGAGCCGAACCAGTCCTTGAAGGCCTGGGTCAGGTAGAAGCCGGCGTCGATCACGTCGGTCGCCTTGCCGGCGATGATGGCGCTGCCCAGGAAGCCCGGCCGCTCGGTGCCCAGCTCCACGTTCAGGCGGTCCTCGACGATGTCCACGATCTCGTCCACGACGAGGCCCATGGAGCGCTCGCCGTCGGCGAAGACGACGACCGGCTGGCGCTTGTCGCGGACGATCTGCCAGGCCGGGTCGATCGGCACCAGCGGCATCAGCTTGCCGCGGTACTGCACGACCGGCGAGCCGTTCGACAGCTCCACCTGGTTGAGGTCGATGTCCTCCAGGCGGGCGACCAGCGAGAGCGGCACCGCCTTCGGACCGCCGCTGCCGGCGGTGAACAGGAGCATGGCCAGCTTGTCGTCCTCCCGGCGGGACTGCTTGCTGGTGATGTCGGTCGCGGCCGCGCTGTCCTGCACGGCCATCTCCCCCGTGACGGCGGCGATGCCGTTCGGATCGAGGATCATGATGACCGAGCCGTCGCCCAGGATGGTGTTGCCCGAGAACAGCTCGATGTGGCGCAGGATCGGGGCCACCGGCTTCACCACGATCTCTTCGGTGTCGAACACCTTGTCGACGATGATGCCGAAGACGTAGTTGCCGACCTGGGTGACGACGATGAAGGTCTCGCGCTTGTCCTCGTCGTCCGCGCCCAGCTTCAGCAGGCGCTGGAGGCTGACCAGCGGCAGCAGGCGGTTGCGCAGGCGCAGCACCGGGGTGCCGTGGATGCGCTCGATCTTGTGCTCGCTGTCCGTGGCGGCGCGGACCAGCTCGATCACGCTGATCTGCGGGATGGCGAAGCGCTCGGTGGCGCACTCCACGATCAGGGCGGAGACGATGGCGAGGGTCAGCGGGATCTTGATGGTGAAGGTGGTGCCCTTCCCCTCCACCGACTTCATCTCGATGGTGCCGCCGATCCGCTCGATGTTCGTCTTCACCACGTCCATGCCGACGCCGCGGCCGGAGACGCTGGTCACCTTGGCGGCGGTCGAGAAGCCCGGCTTGAAGATGAACTGCTGGATCTGCTGGTCCGACATGGCGGCCAGCTCGGCCTCCGTCGCCAGCCCGTTCTGGACTGCCTTGGCCTTGATCTTCTCGATCGCCAGCCCGCGCCCGTCGTCGGAGATCTCGATGATGATGTGGCCGCCCTCATGGAAGGCGTTCAGCGTGATCCGGCCGGTCTCGGACTTGCCCTTGGCGGCGCGCTCCGCCGGCAGTTCCAGCCCGTGGTCGCCGGAGTTGCGGACCATGTGGGTCAGCGGGTCCTTGATCAGCTCCAGCACCTGCCGGTCCAGCTCGGTCTCGGCGCCGAGCATCTGAAGCTCGATCTTCTTGTGCAGTTCGTGGGAGAGGTCGCGCACCAGCCGGGGCAGCTTGGCCCAGGCGTTGCCGATCGGCTGCATGCGCGTCTTCATCACGCCCTCCTGAAGCTCGGAGGTGACGTGGTTGAGGCGCTGCAAGGGCGCGGCGAACTCGCTCTCCTTCTGGGAGCGCAGAATCTGGAGGAGCTGGTTGCGGGTCAGCACCAGCTCCGAAACCATGGTCATCAGGTTTTCCAGCAGGTCCACATGGACGCGGATGGTCTGCTGGGCGACGGCGGATTCCTTCGGCTCACCACGGACATCGTCCACCGGCTCGGCCCGGGCGGCAGGCGGCGGCGGCTCGGCGGCAGGGGGGTGCGGCTCGGCAGCGGGGGCGACGGCGCGCGCGCCGGTCGGCGCCGGAACGGCGGCCGTGGCGGCGGCGAGCACCTCCTTGCTGGCCGGGACCGGGACGAAGCCGTGCTCGTCCGGCTCCTCCGCCGGGGCGGCGGGACCGGCGGGGGCCGCGACGGCGGCCGGCGCGGGCGGGGGTTCGGCAGCGGGGGCGGCGCCGGCCTTCGGCAGCTCGCGCCCTTCGGCCATGGCGTTCAGGCGGTTGATCAGGTCCTCGTCGGAGCCGGCGGGCTCCGCCTCGGTCTGCTCCAGGACGGAGAGGATACCCTTGATCGTGTCGAGGGATTCGAGGATCAGCGACACTGCGTAGGGGGTGACGCTCAGCTCACCGTCGCGGAACTTGCCGAGCACGTTCTCCGCGGCGTGGGCCACCGACTCCAGACGGGGCAGGCCGAGGAAGCCGCAGGTGCCCTTGATCGTGTGGACGAGCCGGAAGATGTTGCTGAGAAGGCCCGGATCGTTGGGATTGCGTTCGAGCCGCACAAGCTCGACGTCGAGAACGGCAAGGTTCTCGTTGGTTTCCGTAAGGAACTCACTCAGCAGATCGTCCATGTCCAAACCCCATCTCGGGTTATCGGCAGTGCGGCATCCGGGCGTGCGGTTCCCAGTCGGGTTGCACACCCCACCAGCCCGGACCCGCACCGACAAGCCCTGACCGATCAACATCTGACAGATTGTTGTTAAATCTGTCTTACCCTTTCGATTGATGCAGCCGGGGCCGCAATTCCGCAAGAGGCACTATCCGACTGTATGGTGCGTCAGACTTCCGCGGGAACAAGTGAAATCCTGATATCGTCCGTATTTTCCGTCGTGGCCACTATCCTGATGGCGTGCAGGTGCCCGAACCGCAGGGCCGCATACCCCAGGATAGAGCGCGCCGACAGATCTGCGGGGGCGATCTCTCCCGCAAGGGCGGCGCGCGTCTCCTCGCGCAGGCCGGCGTTGCGGCCGCTGCACAGGAGGGACAGTCCGGCACCTTCGCCGACGATGCGCACCGTGCCGCCGGCGGGCAGCGCCTCGTCCGCCAGCAGCGCGGCGATGAGCAGAAGCTTCAGCAGGCCGCGGGGCGGCGGGGCCGGCAGATCGGCCTGCCAGTCGACGCGCACGCGGCCGCCGCGGAACCAGCCCTCGACCGTGAGTCGCGCCTGCGCCGGGTCCAGCCCGTCATGGCCGCCGGCGGCGCCGAAGGCAAAGCGGAACAGGCGCAGCCGGCGGGCCGCCGCCTCGGCGCTGTCCGCGATCAGGGTCAGGGCCTCCTGCCCGGCGCCGGGGCCCATCTCGTCGATCAGTTCGACACCGTTGTTGATGGCGCCGACCGGGCTCACGAGGTCGTGGCAGATGCGGGAGACCAGCAGCTCCACGGCGCGCGGTTCGAAATCCGTTGACATGGTTCCCCCTCCCCGCGCTCCCCTGCGCGTCCCCCGGGCCGGTCCGCCTCCCCTGGCGTCCCGGATGGGCGGGGACTAGGATAGGCCGGGACGGCGGTGACGGAAACCTGATCCGATGGACGACATGCTCGTACCCGGCGCCCATGTGCGCCATCCCGGCCGGCCCGACTGGGGCCTGGGACAGATCCAGTCGGTCATCGGCACCCGCGTGACGGTGAATTTCGAGCACGCCGGCAAGGTCCTGATCAACACGGCGGCGGTCGGACTGACGGTGGTCGATCCCGACGCGCCGGGCGAAAGCTGACCCCCTCCCCTGTCGCCGGCCCGGCCCCCCTGCGGGCTACTGGCCTTGGGGCGGCTTCGCCTGCGGCGCCTGTTCCGGCTTGCGGCCGCCCAGCAGCCCTTCCAGCGCACCGCGCACCGCATCCTCCGGCTTCACCCCTTCCGTCGCCCCCTTCAGGGTCCCCTTCAGATCCTTCAGCGCCTCCTTCGCGGCCTTGGGGTCGCGCAGGGTCTCCCGCGCGATGCCGGCGAGGTCCGGGGTGAAGGAGAGGTCGGTGAAGCTGCCGCGCACGAGAATCGGCACGGACAGGCCGGACGGGTCGGTCCGCCCCGCCCCCTGCCCCTCGATGCTGGCGACCAGCCGCGGCACGATGCGCAGGTCCACCTGCCGGTCCTGGAGCGCCACCGTGCCGCCGCCCTGCACCCGCAGCAGCGGGGCCAGCAGGCGCAGATCGTCGGTCCGGGCCACGCCCCGGGCGATGGCGAAGCTGGCGCCCAGCTCCGCGAAGTCCGTCTGCTGCGGTCCCTCCGCGGCGCCGCCGGTGACGGCGCGCACCATGTTGGCGATGTTGATGCCCTTGATGGCACCGTCGCGGAAGACCATCGACGCCCGGCCGTCCAGGCTGCCCATGATGTCGTGGGGGCTGGCCCCGGCGGCCTTCAGTGCCAGCTCCACGTCGCTGGCCCCGGTCAGGCGCTTGAACCCGGCGAAGCGGGTCAGCACCGGTTCGGCCTGCATGCCGGCGACGGTGGCGTCCACCTGCCAGCCGGGAGTCGCGGCGCGGCCGTCGATGCGGGCGGCGCCGCGGACACTGCCGCCGAACAGGGCCGTCTCCCCCAGCGTCGCGGCAAGGCGGCCGTTGTCCAGCGTCAGGCCGAGCCGGGTCGGCCCCGCCTCCACCCCGGAGACGAGTACGCCGGCAAGCTGCACCGTCAGATCGGCATCGGCCAGCCGCAGCGCCGACAGATCGACCGGCTCCCGGCTCCAGCCCGGATCGGCGGTCGCACCGGCGGCCGGGGGCTGACCGGCCGGCGGGGTCGCGGGCACGGGCGTCGGCTCCGCCGCCGGCGGGGGCGGCAGCAGCCGGTCTAGGTCGAGCCGGGCGACGGCGACGCTGCCGCGCACCGCCGGACGGGCGCCGCCCAGGGCCACGGCGATGTCGCCCTTGGCGGCGATGTCATCGGCCGCGAGGTCGAAACCGCCGAGGGCGACGCGCTGCGGCGTGGCCTGAAGCGTCCCGGCCAGACGCAGGCTCTGCACCGGCAGCGCCGGGGGCGCCCCGCCCGCGAGCCAGGCCAGCAGGTCCGGCAGGGACTCCGCGGTCACCTGCACCGGCCCCTCCAGCCGCGGCGCGCTGCCGTCCGCCGGCCGCGCCAGCGTACCGCCCAGCGTCAGCGCCGTTCCCGCGGCCTCCACCGAGGCCTGGATGTCGGCGCTGCCGCCCGCCACCACGGCGCGGGCGGGGGCGGCGCTGGCGCTCAGCCGCAACGGCCGGCCGTCGAGGCTGAGAGTGGCCTCCACGGCCAGGGGCTCGTCCAGGGCGGCCAGCGTCACGCTGGCGTCCAGGTCCTGCACCACCCGCTCCGTGCCGGCGGCGGCGTCACGGTAGATCAGGGTCCCGTCCACGACCTCCACATCGCCCAGCGCCAGTTCCTGCACCGTCGCTCCGGACTGGGGGGAACCGGACCGGGGGGAACCGGCATCCCCGGCCGCCTGCGGTGCCGGGGTGCCCTGCGGGGCGGCGAGGTCCCAGTTGGCCCGGCCCCGGGCGTCCGTCTCCAGCACGATGCGGGGCTCGACCAGGACGAAGCGGTCCACCTGGATGTCGCCGGACAGGAGCGGCCAGAGGCGCAGGCGCAGGTCCAGCCGGCCCAGCCGCAGCAGGTCGTCCCCGCCCTGGAAGCCGGCGAAGCGGACATCCTCCGCCGTCACCGCCAGCACGGGCAGGACGGAGACGGAAACCGGACCCGCCACCGTGAAGTCGCGGCCGGTCCGCTGCTCCACCGCCTGTTCCAGACGGGCGACCAGCGGCCCCGTCGGGATCAGGAAGGGAAGCGCCACCACCGCCGCGCCCAGCAGGACGAGCAGCACGACGATGCCGATCAGAAGTCTGCGCATGGTCTTTCCCTCGCCATTGCCCCTCGCCATTGCCCCTGGCCACAGCCCCTGGCCATTGCCCCTGTCCGGAAAGGCCGGGCCGGGTGTGAAAGTTCCGGCGGAGTGTAGCCCAGGCCGGCGCGGCCCGGCCACGACGCCGGCCGCTTGGTCTTGGGGTAAGGTGTCGCTATATCTCCGCTTCAGGCCGCGCGCGGCCGGCAAGGGCGCCCGAAGGCGCCGGCAACGGGGATGGGGAACGCACGGCGGATGGCGAGCGCGGACGGCATGGTTCCGGCGGAACGTCCGCCCCTGGTCGATCCCTTCGGCCGCGCCATCACCTATGTCCGCGTCTCCGTCACGGATCGCTGCGACTTCCGCTGCGTCTACTGCATGTCGGAGGACATGCACTTCCTGCCCAAGGCCGAGGTGCTGTCGCTGGAGGAGCTGGACCGCCTGTGCTCCGCCTTCGTGCGGCTGGGCACGCGCCGGCTGCGCCTGACCGGCGGGGAGCCGCTGGTGCGGCGGGACATCCTGGGACTGATCCGCAGCCTGGGCCGGCACCTGCGCTCCGGCATGCTGGACGAGCTGACCCTGACCACCAACGGCAGCCAGCTTGCCCGCTATGCGGACGCGCTGGCCGACGCCGGGGTGCGGCGGGTCAATGTCAGCCTGGACACGCTGGACCCCGCCCGGTTCGAGCGCATCACCCGCTGGGGCCGGCTGTCCCGGGTGATGGAGGGGCTGGCGGCGGCGAAGGCCGCGGGGCTGGCCGTGAAGATCAACTGCGTGGCCCTGAAGGACGTAAACGAGGACGAGGCGGAGACGCTGGTCGACTGGTGCGCCGGGCAGGGTTTCGATCTCTCCTTCATCGAGGTGATGCCGCTGGGCGACATCGACGGGGCCGGCGGGGGCGAGACGCGGCTGGCCCAGTACCTGCCCCTGTCGCTGCTGCGCGCCCGGCTGGCGCGGCGCTGGACCCTGACCGACATCGCCTGGCGCACCGGCGGCCCCGCCCGCTATGTGCGGGTGGAGGAGACGGGGCAGCGGATCGGCTTCATCACGCCCCTGACCCATAATTTCTGCGAAAGCTGCAACCGGGTGCGGGTGACCTGCACGGGCCGCCTGTTCATGTGCCTGGGCCAGGAGGACAGCGCGGACCTGCGCACGCCGCTACGCGCCGCCCCCGACGACGCGGCCCTGACCGCGGCCATCCGCGAGGCCATCGGGCGCAAGCCGAAGGGGCACGACTTCATCATCGACCGCCGGCACCGGGGTCCCGCCGTGGGGCGGCACATGAGCGTCACGGGCGGCTGAGCGTGCTGGCCGCGGCCCCCGGCTTGGACTAGAGTGCGCGGCCATGCCCGACCAGACGCCCCCGCTCCCGGACGCTTCGGACGCCGCGCTGTCCCCCCTTCCGCGGGCGCCGGCGCTGGCCTTCGTCGCGGCAGAGACGGACGACGCCCGCAGCGCGCGCGACCGCCTGCACGCCCGCTACCGCGGCGTCGCCCTGGAAGAGGCGGACATCGTGGTGGCCCTGGGCGGCGACGGCTTCCTGCTGGAGACGCTGCACGACACCCTGTCCCTGCGGGTGCCGGTCTACGGCATGAACCGCGGGTCGGTCGGGTTCCTGCTGAACGACTTCGGGGAGGACGGGCTGTCCGACCGGGTCTGCCGGGCGCAGCGGGTGGCGCTGCATCCCCTGCGGATGCGGGCGATGACGGCCGCGGGCGAGCGGTCGGGGCTGGCCTTCAACGAGGTGTCGCTGCTGCGCGAGACGCGGCAGGCGGCAAAGCTGCGGATCAGCGTGGACGGGGTGGTCCGGCTGCCGGAGCTGACCTGCGACGGAGCCCTGGTCAGCACGCCCGCGGGCAGCACCGCCTACAACCTGTCGGCCCACGGGCCGATCCTGCCGCTGGGGGCCGGCATCCTGGCCCTGACCCCGATCAGCGCCTTCCGCCCCCGCCGCTGGCGCGGCGCGCTGCTGCCGCACGACGCCCGCATCACCTTCGAGGTGATGGAGGGCGACAAGCGCCCGGTCAGCGCCGTGGCCGACTTCACGGAGGTGCGCGACGTGCTGCGGGTGGAGGTCTACGAGGACCGCTCCATCGCCTCGACGCTGCTGTTCGATCCGGAGATGAACCTGGAGGAACGCATCCTGAAGGAGCAGTTCCAGCCCTGATCCCGGACCGGTCGGCGCGGGCGCCCCTACTCCGCCGCCAGCGACCGCGTCCGTTCGCCGGCATAGTCGCAGATGACGCCGACCAGACGCTCCAGGTCGCGCTTCAGCCGCTCGAACCCGGCATGCCGCTCCAACGTCTCCTCGTTCATGTAAAGCTGGCGGTCGATCTCAAGTTGAAGGCTGTGCAGCCCGCGCTGCGGGCTGGAATAGCGGCGGACCAGTTCGACGCCCTTGTAGGGATCGTTCAGCCGCACCCGGTAGCCCATGCCGCGCAGGGCGTCGGCCACCATGCGGGTGAAGGCGGGGTCGCAGGTGGTGCCGTCGCGGTCGCCCAGCACGAAATCCACCGGCTCGTCATAGCCGTCGGCCCCGCCGCCGAGGGAGGGCATGGAATGGCAGTTGACGTGCCAGACCGCACCGAAGCGGCGGTGCAGCAGGTCCATCGCCTGGGCGAGCTGTTCGTGGTAGGGGCGCCAGTAGCGTTCGATCCGCTCCAGCACCTGGGCCGGCGACAGCCGCCCGTCATAGAGCGGCATGCCGGGCCGGCAGAGCGTGCGCACCAGCCCCATGCCCAGAGCGCTCTTCTCCGACGGGTTCAGGGGGCCGGGCCAGGAGCCGGACAGGATGCCGGGGTCGATGTCGTCGAAGGCACGGTTGACGTCGATGTAGCTGCGCGGGAACAGGGCGCAGAGCAGAGTCGCCCCCATCTCCGGCACCACGGCGAACAGCTCGTCCACATAGGTATCTTCCGCCTGACGCAGCAGGCCGAGGGGACAGATGAACTGGAAATCCACGGGGTAGCTGGTCCCGCTGTGGGGACTGTCGAACACGACGGGCACCCGTTTGCCGACCGGGTCCTGGCGGACCAGGACGTCGTGGATCACCAGACTCATGCTTGCGCTCCCCCTTGCCCCCGCCCCTGCTCCCCTGCCCCCCCCGGGCCCGGATACGCCGCCCCGGCCGCCTGCTCCCGGCCGGCGCCAGGACCGGCTTCCGGCTCCGCACACGCAGGCCCCGCGGCCCCGGCCTCTTGCACGGCCCCGCAGCCCGCCGGCGGACACACAGCCGTCACCGACCGTTTATTCAACCATCATAATTCCGTATACAGGGGCCCAATCCGGCCGTCGACAAGAACCATGGCGGACATCGCCCTTCGAACAGGGTTGTCACGATCGGGCACCCGCGGCCAACGGCGGGACGACAGGGAGGAGAGCGTGGTCACGGTGATCGACCCGATCGAACTGGTGGCGCCGGACATCGCGCCCTACCGGCACGGCAACACGGACATCGAGCATGTTAGCAGCATCACGGCGGACGAACCGGGACCGCATGTGCTGGTCAACGCCCTGATGCACGGCAACGAGCTGTGCGGGGCGGTGGCGCTGGATTTCCTGTTCCGGCACGGCATCCGCCCCCGCCGCGGCCGGCTGACCCTGTCCTTCTGCAATGTCGCGGCCTATGCCACGTTCGATCCCCGCGCGCCCGTCGCCTCGCGCTACGTGGACGAGGACATGAACCGCGTCTGGTCGCCCGTCGTGCTGGACGGACCGCGGGACAG
Source organism: Rhodocista pekingensis (assembly GCF_042665545.1). Lineage (NCBI taxonomy): Bacteria > Pseudomonadati > Pseudomonadota > Alphaproteobacteria > Rhodospirillales > Azospirillaceae > Rhodocista > Rhodocista pekingensis. The sequence continues at coordinate 124,305 of NZ_JBHTCM010000010.1, forward strand.
CGTCGAGCTGCGGCGGGCCCGCCAGCTCCGGCCGCTGTTCGAGAGCGCCGACTTCCTGCTGGACCTGCATTCCATGCAGAACCCGACGGCGCCGCTGATGCTGTGCGGCCGCACCGCCCGGGCCGAGCGGCTGGCGCGGGCAGTCGGCTTCCCCGCCTGGATCGTGGCGGATGCGGGCCACGCCGCCGGCCGCCGCCTGATCGACCATGGCCGCTTCGCCGACCCCGACGGGCATGCCGTCGCCCTGCTGGCGGAATGCGGTCAGCACTGGCGCAGGGACACCGGCCCGGTGGCGGTGGAGACGACCCTGCGCTTCCTGCTGGCCACCGGCTGCATCGACAGGGCGGACGCCGCCCCCTGGCTGCCCGGCGGTCCCCGGCCCGAGCCCTGCCTCGTCGAGGTGACGGAGGCTGTCACCGTCGGGTCCGATGCCTTCACCTTCAGCGAACCCTATCTGGGCATGGAGATCATCCCCGCGGCCGGCACGGTCATCGCCAGCGACGGCGGCCGCCCGGTCCGCACCCCCTATGACGACTGCATCCTGATCATGCCGTCCCGCCGCCTCTCCCGGGGACAGACGGCCGTCCGGCTGGGGCGGCTGCGCCCGTGACGGCGGCGGAGGAGACGGAGCGGCAGCAGGCGCCGGAGGTCGCCGCGGCGCCGGCGGGCACCGACTGGCGCGGCTTCGCCGCCGCGCTGGGGCTGGGAGCCGTGGGGGGCAGCCTGTTCTTCCTGCTGCATGTACCGCTGGCCTTCATGATCGGCGCCCTGGTGTCCGTCACGGCGGCGGCGATGGCGGGCGTGCGGGTGTCGGTGCCGCGGCGGCTGCGCACCGCGATGGTGGTCGTTCTGGGCATCATGCTGGGCAGCGCCTTCCGCCCGGCCATGCTGGAGCACCTGTCCGAGTGGGCGGTCAGCCTGGGCGGGCTGGTGCTCTACACCGTCGCCGCGGCGCTGGCGGGTCTGCTCTATCTGCGCCGGGTCGCCCGTTACGACGGGGTCACCGCCTACTTCACGGCGATGCCCGGCGGCTTCCAGGAGATGGTGCTGATGGGGTCGGCGATGGGCGGTGACGACCGCACCATCGCACTGGCCCACAGCATGCGGATCATGCTGACCGTGCTGACGGTGCCCTTCGCCTTCCAGCTCCTGCCCGGCTTCGCCCCGGCGGCGCGGGACTGGTCGCTGGGCGGCCTGGGACCGGGGCTGATCGACCTGCCGCTGCGCGACGTGGCGCTGCTGGCGGCCTGCGCCCTGGGGGCGCCGGTCGCCCAGCGGCTGCGCATCCCCGCCGGCATGCTGGTGGGGCCGATGCTGCTGAGCGCCGCCGTCCACCTGAGCGGGCTGACCGCAGGCAAGCCCCCCGGCCTGCTGGTCGCGGCGGCGCAGGTGGTGATCGGTGCCGGCATCGGCTGCCGCTTCGCGGGCGTGCCGCTGCGCACGATCGCCACGGTGGCCGCCGCGGCCCTGGGGCTGACGGTGGCGCTGCTGGCGGTGACGGTGCTGATGGCGCTGTCCGTCCACCTGCTGACGGGCCTGGATCTGGCGGCGCTGATCCTGGCCTACGCCCCCGGCGGGCTGGCGGAGATGAGTCTGGTGGCCCTGTCGCTGCATGTGGACGCGGCCTTCGTGGCGACGCACCACATCGCCCGGATCGTGCTGATCGTCATCTTCGCGCCGCTGGCCTGGCGGCTGTGGCAGGCCCGCCGGCAGCGCGCCGCCGTCAGGTGAACCGGGCCCGGTTCAGCAGGTCGTAGAAGGTGCGCAGGGCCTGGGCCTTCTCCTCGGGCGAGGTCAGACCCTCGATGAACTTGCCGTCGAAGTTCGGCTGGCGCAGGTGGCCGATGATCTGGTCGCGGACGATCCGGCGGGCCCTGGGGCTGGACAGCACGTCGGTGGCGGCGAACTGCACCAGACGGGTTGCGCGCACCCGCAGATGGGCGGAGGGATCGTCCAGCTTCTCGACGATGCGGGCCTGGACGATGTAGTCCGCCACCATCCGGTCCAGCCGGTCGGCCAGCGGCTCCTTGTCCGTCTCCTTCAGCCGGCAGCCGATCAGGCCGCTGTAGACGGCGGCCAGTGCCTGCATCTTCGGTTTCAGCGGCGTCGCCGGCGGCATCAGGCCCTGGATTCCGCCAGGATGGCCCAGGGTGCCCTGAAGCCGGTCAAGCACCGCCGCCTGTTCCGCCTGACCAGCGGGGCTGTCCGCCAGGGCGATCAGGTAGGCCAGACGGTCGGCCCCCGTGGGCAGCAGCGACAGCACCCCGTCCATGGAGATGCGCCGCCCCTCCCCGCCGCCCTGCTCGATGAAGCGGAAATGGCCCAGGGTGAGCGCCTCCGCCACGCGCGGGCCGCCGAATACGCCGGTCGGCTTCACCAGCCGGGCGACCAGAGCCTGGAAGGCCTCGCGCTGGCGGTGCGGGTCGCCGGCCAGGGGCTGCGTGGAGCGCAGGCTCCGGACCAGCGATTCCAGCAGGATTCCGCGGGTCTCCGGCGCCTGACCGGAGGCGACCCAGCGGCTGAGTACGACCGTGACCGCCGGCGCCTTCTCCCGCTCCAGCGGCTCGTAGCTCCCCTCGACGATGTCCACCAGCCGGTTGAGCGCGGTGGACAGATCGGGCTGGCGGCCCAGCAGGTCCTGAACCACCGCCGGGTTGATGACGGCGTCCGCCACCAGGGAGTCGAGGACCCGGATGTACTGGGCCGCGTGGTTTCCGGCGGTCCCGTCCTCCCCGCCCAGGGAGAGGATCCACTCGACCTTGCCCAGCAGGTTGCGGATGTTCACCAGATCGCGGCAGAGCACGACCTTGGCAAGGTAGTCCGTCTCTTCCGGGTCGCCGTTGGCGTACCGCTCCACCTGCGCCATGGTGGCGGGCAGGCCGGCTTCCTTCGGGTAGGGCAGCGTGCGGCCGGCTACGGCGCGCTCGGCCCGGGTCCGCAGTTCCTCGATCCGGGCATAGATGTCGTCACGGCGGTTGCGGACATCCTCCCCCGTGGCCTTGGACTGGATCGACGCGACCCGGCTGACGGCGTTGGGCAGCAGCGCCTCGAAGTTCATCACCCGCTTCATCTCTCCCGCGTTGTGCAGAAGCTCCGACGCGGTGAGGCCCTTCTCCTCCAGATACTGGCGCAACAGGCGGGAGATCGTCTGGCGGCTGTCGGGACCGAGATACTGCTGTGCCGCCGTGCAGACCGGCGCCTCCTCGATCGGGGAGATGGCGATGGGCCTGCGGCTGCGCAGACGCATCTCGGTGAAGATCACCGTCTCCACCGTCCCCTGCCCGCCGGGACGGTTGAACTCCCGCACGATGCGGACGCCATCGTGCCTGGGCAGGATGTGGACGGCGAATTCACGCGCTTCCTGCTCGGAACGGCATATCCGCTCCAATACCCAGTGGTCGGTCCTGAAGATCTGGACCTCGAAGCTGATGATCGGTGCGATGAGCCCCGTCCCCCCCACATCCACCGCCTGCCGCATGGCTTTTTGCCCCCGGCGCACCCCGGCCCGCCGAATGGCGGCGCCCCCCGGGACGCAGCAAAATTGCTGACGATTTTGAAGTAAATGCGCCGAATGTCAATGAACGGATTTACGTCGAACGAAAGCGACCGGACCAGTTCGACGAAGACTGACCGGAGCCTCCCTCAGTCCTTCGGCTTGCCTCGGGACCAGGTGGCATTGGCGGCGAACAGCGGCACCGTGGAGATCGCCATCTTGGCCGAGGCCTCCTTCACCTCCCGGCTGTAGACGACATAGATCAGTGTGTCGTTCGCCCGATCATAGATGCGGCGCACGGCGATGGACTTGAAGACCAGGCTCTTGCGCTCGGAGAAGACCTCCTCGCCGCTCTTCGAGGTGTCGATCTTACCGATCACGATGGGGCCCGTCTGCCGGCACGAGATGGAGGCGTTGGACGGGTCCTCGAACCAGTTGCCCTGGGCCAGACGGTCGATCACCGAGCGGTCGAAATGGGCGATGTGGCAGGTCACTCCCTGGATGCCGGGATCGGCCACGGCCTCGACGACGATGCCGTTGCCCGTCCAGTCGTTGGAGAATTCCCCGACCTTCTCGGCAGCGGCGGGGCCGGCTGCAAGGAGAAGGGCGCCCAGGGCCGCGGAGGGGGCAATGAGGCGCAGGAAACGGATCGGCAGGCGCATGGTCGGGTTCCATCGGTTCGGAGCGGATCAGCCGGAGCAAGCCTAACGGTGGCGGACGGTCCTGCGCAATCGCCGGCCGACGGCACCCCGCGCGACGGCGCTGAACCAACCGCCGCCAGCGGTGTTCTAGCCTGCATCCCGGCCCATCGCCGGCGGACCTTCCCCGGAGTACAGGAGCGTTGGGCGGCATGCCTGAACAGACCGCGGTGGAGCACACCTTCGCGGAGGCGAAGGCCGAGCGGACGGGCCTGTCCGACCCCCTCGACCCGGCCCCCCTCGACCCGGCCCCCCTTGACCCTGCCCGGGTACAGACGGTGGCGATCCTGGTGCTGCTGGCGCTGGCGGTGATGTACACGCTCCACTTCACCCGCGAGGTGTTGCTGCCGGTGTTCCTGGCCTTCCTGCTGAGCCTGCTGCTGCGCGGGCCGGTCAAGACCCTGCGCCGCCTGCATCTGCCCGAGCCGCTGGGCGCCGCCCTGGTGACGCTGGCGCTGCTGGCGACCGTGGGCGGGCTGGCCTACATGCTGTCGGAGCCGGCGACGGCCTGGGTCCGCCGGCTTCCCGTCATCGTCTCCGAGGTCCGGGAGAAATTCGGGGACATCCAGGCCCAGATCGAACAGGCCCGCCTGGCCACGGAACGGCTGCAACAGATGACGGGCGCCGGCGACGCCCCGCCCGAAGTGGTGGTGCGCGGCCCCTCGCTCGCCGCCGAGATCCTGTCGCAGACCCAGATCGTGATGGCGCAGGCCGCCGTGACCCTGGCGCTGACCTTCTTCTTCCTGGCGTTCGGCCGGCACACGCTGGAAAGCGTGCTGCGCTCCCTGCCGCGCGTCGCCGACCGGCTGCACCTGGTCGATATCGTCAATACGGTGCAGATCAACATCTCGGCCTATCTGATGACGATCACGCTGATCAACTCGGCGCTGGCCTTCGTCACCGCGACCCTGCTGTGGGCGCTGGGAATGCCGAATCCGATCCTGTTCGGCGGCATCGCCGGCCTGCTGAACTTCATCCCCTACATCGGGTCGGCCTGCACGACCATCATTCTGGCGGTCGTGGCGCTGCTGAGTTTCGACACCTGGTGGGCCGTGCTGCTGCCGCCCGCCTGCTTCATCATGCTGACCGCCCTGGAGGGCAACTTCGTCACGCCCACCATCGTCGGCCGGCGGCTGACGCTGAATCCGATCTTCGTCTTTGCCACCGTGCTGTTCTGGGGCTGGCTGTGGGGCATGCCCGGGGCGCTGCTGGCGGTGCCGATCCTGGCCGTCTTCAAGATCCTGTGCGATGCCACCCCGCCGCTGCGCACCCTGGGCGCGCTGATCGGCGGCTGATCCCTGCATGCGGCATTGCGGAATTCCCCAATGAGACGCATCTAAGGAGGGATTGCGCAACCGCTGGAATCAGAAAGGCCATGGTGGAGATGGAAGGCGTCAGCCTGTTCGTGGTGGCGATCGTGGTGTTCGCGGTCGTCCTCGTCCTCTTGAGCGTGAAGACCGTGCCGCAGGGCCGCGAATACACGGTCGAGCGGTTCGGCCGCTACACCCGCACCCTGTCACCGGGGCTGAGCTTCATCGTGCCGGTCGTGGACCGGATCGGCTCCAAGCAGAACATGATGGAGACGGTGCTGGACGTCCCCAGCCAGGAGGTCATCACCAAGGACAACGCCATGGTGACGGTGGACGGCGTCGTCTTCTTCCAGGTACTGGACGCCGCCCGCGCCGCCTACGAGGTCAACAACCTGCAACTCGCCATCCTGAACCTGACCATGACCAACATCCGCACGGTCATGGGGTCCATGGACCTGGACGAACTGCTGTCACAGCGCGACCGCATCAACGCCCAGCTCCTGCATGTGGTGGACGAGGCGACGCAGCCCTGGGGCGTCAAGGTCACCCGCATCGAGATCCGGGACATCCAGCCGCCGCGCGATCTGGTGGACAGCATGGCCCGCCAGATGAAGGCCGAGCGCGACCGCCGCGCCGTCATCCTGGAGGCGGAGGGCGCCCGTCAGGCCGCCATCCTGCGCGCCGAAGGCGAGAAGCAGGCCGCCATCCTGGAGGCGGAGGGCCGGCGCGAGGCCGCCTTCCGCGACGCCGAGGCGCGCGAACGCGCGGCCGAGGCCGAAGCCGCTGCCACCCGCATGGTCTCCGAGGCCATCGCCAGCGGTAATGTCCATGCCATCAACTACTTCGTGGCGCAGCGCTACGTCGATACGCTGAAGGAGTTCGCCACCAGCCCGAACCAGAAGATCCTGTTCATGCCGGTGGAGGCGGCGAGCGTCATCGGGTCCATCGGCGGCATCGCCGAGATCGCCCGCGACGCCTTCCCGCCGCGCAGCGGCGGCGGGACCGGGGACGGCCCCGGCGGGAACCGACCGGCCGCCGCACCGCGCAGCCCCTGGGCGACCTCCGGCGCTCCGGCCGGCGAGAGCTGACGGAGCACGGCCATGGAGGGAGTCCGCATCGTCTTCTGGCACTGGTGGGTGGCGGCCGTCCTGCTGGGCCTGCTGGAGATGTTCGTGCCCGGCGCCGCCCTGATCTGGCTGGGGCTTGCTGCCGGCGTCGTCGGGCTGGCGCTGCTGGCCCTGCCGGACCTGTCCTGGCAGGTGCAGTTCGGCGGCTTCGCCGTGATCGCCATCGCCGCCGTGGCAGCCTCGCGCTTCGTGCCGACACGCCGGCTGGAGGAGACCGACCAACCGACGCTGAACCGGCGGGCGGAGCAGTATCTCGGCCGCACGCTGCGGCTGGAAACGGCCATCGTGAACGGCCGCGGCCGCGCCTATGTCGGCGACAGCCTGTGGACCGTGGCGGGGGAGGAAGACCTGCCGCAGGATACGGCGGTGCGGGTGATCGGTGTCGACGGCGCCCTGCTCCGGGTGGAGCGGGCGCCGGGCTGACGGAATGGAAGGGTGGGACGGCCGGGGAGACTCACTCGTCGGCCGTCAGCTCCTCCATGGTCTGACGGACCACCTGGACGATGGCCGCACCGCGTTCGCGCGTGTCCACGCCCAGCGAGCCGGCGATGACCGACAGTTCGATCTCCGTCGTCGGCGCGTAGCGGCAGATTTCCGTCAGCAGCGCGTTGGGCAGAACCTCCTCGCGGGACAGGCCGGTGGCCCGGGACACATCCGCCCGCCAGGACTTCAGCGCCTCCATGATGGCGCTTTCGATCTGCTCCTGCTCCTCCTTGCGGCGGAGGTCGCGGTACTGGACCAGCAGGCGCCAGGCCCCGTCGGCATAGGCGGTGTCGATCCGCACAGCCTCGACGCTGCGAAGGAAGGAGGCGACTCGCGCCTCGTCGTCCTGGGCGGACTCTTCGCGGATGGTGAAAGTGCGGATGTCCAGGCTCATAGCGGGTTCCGTCGCTCCGATGGGCAGGACCGGGCGGTCCGTCTCCCGGCCGCGCCAGTATAGGGCCTCGGGATGACGAACGCACGATCTACCCAGTTCAGCCGGGGTATCGCACGGATAGATTAAGGGACGGCTAAGACAGAACAGGGCGCCCGCGTGGGCGCCCTGTCCAGGAGACCGGTCCGGGAGGGATCAGGCCGCCGCGGTGCGGCGGGCCGTGGCCTCGACCAGCTCATTCCAGTGACCCAGCGACATCAGATGGGCGTAGACCAGCCCGATCCAGTTCCGCTTGCGCCACTCGATGAACACCTCATCGGGCAGCTCGTTGAACTTCTTCTCATCCACGACGCAGAAACCGGACAGGGAGATGCGCTTGTTCTCCGGCGTCACCATGTCGGCCCGCTGCTCCGTCAGCAGCCCGCGGGACTTCAGCTCCTGGCAGAAGGCCTGGGTCTGGAAGGCCGACTGGTTGAAGGTGCCGCAGAAGTTCAGCGCGTCCTGGCCCGCCGCCCCGGGCTGATCGCCGTCGAACAGGGCGAACTCCCCGTCGGGACCGACCACCGCCGTGTCCTCTTCCATGCAGAGGATCAGGCGCTCGCGGTCCGGCGTCTCCATCAGGATGAACGGGTAGCGCCGGACATAGGCCGGGATCGGCTTGCCGCGCTTCCAGGTGCCGTCCTCCTCCAGGAACAGGTTCTCCTGCGGGCGCAGGCCCATCAGCGCGACGACGGACGGCTGGTCCCCGTTGGTGAAGACCAGCGGATAGTGCCCCTGGAGCACCGGAAATTCCTCCAGCACCACCGGGATCGCATTCGTCCCCGACGCATAGGCGAAGCTGCGGCGCTGCTTCACCTTCCAGTCCTTGTGGCGCTCGATCGCCACGGGTACCGGCGCCTTGTAGAACAGCGGCATCCCTGCCGGCGCGCCCGTCGCTTCGCTCATGACTCGTCCCTCGCCTCATCGCATTCCGGTCCGACCCACCCGGCCGGATAGATCGGCTCCACCTGCACAATCGCGGCAGACGTGTCAACAATGCTCGTCCGACGGGCTACGCTTTGTCGCCGCCGGCGCGGCACGGCTACCCCGGAGGGCGGGGCGCCCTCAGGGGCGGCGCACGGGACGCTGCAAGGTCTTCCGCGGCGGTGGCACGACGTCAGGCAACCAGATCACCAGGGTCGGCTGCCCGGCGATGATCTTCAGCACCTTCTCTCCCCGCGCCGGCAGCCTGACCTTGCGGTCCATGCAGAACTGCACCAGGGCTGCCGCGACCTCCGTCTCCTCGAAGGAGATCGAGCGTACCTCGCCGTAATCGTCGCGGACCGGCAGCGTGATGCGGACCGGCGGGCCCAGATCGATGCGGGTGTCCTCCAGGGTGCCGGAGGGAAGCTGGCGGCGCAGGCGTCCGGCGAACTGGACGAGGGCGCTGGTCAACTCGCGGTCCGTGAAGCTGATGGCGCGCATCTCGCGCATGGAGGGCTCCGAGAAGGATTCCGAGGCCGGCGGAGGGGGCGGCATCATACCTGTTCCGGGGGTGATTTCCACATGGGCCGCCGGGTCTTGCGGCGCGACCCAGGCATACCGGACCTACTCCGCCGCCCGCGCCGGCCGGACCTCTTCCCGAGGGCGGCGGCCGGCTCCCTTCTTCACCGGCCCCTTCTTCACGGCCGCCACTTCGCGGCTCAGGCGCGTCTCCAGGAAGGCCAGCACGGCCGCCTCCTCCGGGGAGAGGCCGGGCAGGTCCTCGCGCAGGGTGCGCTCGGCTTCCGCCCGCATCTGCTCCAGCAGACTGCCCTCCAGCCAGGCGCTGACGACCTCGGGGTGGACGTAGCAGCGGCGGCAGACGGCCGGGGTGTTGCCCAGCCGCGCCGCGACGGTGCGGATCGCCCGCGACAAGGTGCGTTTGCGCGCGGCCTCGCTCATCGCCTGCTCGACCTCGTCCAGCGCGAAGGCGGCCAGCACCGTCCCGGCCCAGGTGCGGAAGTCCTTGGCGCTGAAATCCTCTCCCGCGATCTCGTGGATATAGGCGTTGACGTCGCCCGAGGTGACGGTGTGGCGCTGCCCGTCATCGTCGAGATACTGGAACAGGCGCTGGCCGGGCACATCCTGGCAAGCCTTGACCAGCCGCGCCAGCCGGCGGTCGCGCAGGGTGAGCTGCCAGACCTTGCCGCTCTTGCCGCGGAAGCCGAAGCGTATCTCGCTGCCCGCCACCTCGACATGGCGGTCGCGCAGCGTGGTCAGGCCGTAGGAGCGGTTCTCGCGGGCGTAGCTGTCGTTCCCGACCCGGATCAGGGTGGCGTCGAGCAGCCGGACCACACAGGCCAGCACCCGTTCCCGCGGCAGGCCGCGCCGACCCAGGTCGGCCTCGACGCGCGTCCGGATGCGCGGCAGCGCCCGCGAGAAGGCGAGCACGCGGCCGTACTTGTCGCTGTCGCGCGCCTCCACCCAGCGGGGGTGGTAGCGGTACTGCTTGCGCCCGCGGCCATCGCGGCCGGTGGCCTGGACATGGCCGTCCGGGTCGGCGCAGATCCAGACGTCGGTATAGGCCGGCGGGATGGCCAGCGACCGGATGCGGGCCAGGGTCGCCGCATCGCGCACCGGCCGGCCGTCGGGGCCGACATAGCGGAAGCCGCGGCCGCAGCGACGGCGGCGGAGACCGGGTTCGTCGTCGTTCACGTAGCGGAGGGCGGCGGCCTTCGCCGTCTCCACATCCATGGCGCGGTCGTTGTCCACTGTCCTGCCCGGCGGCCGAGGTGCCGGATGCAAACCGGCGGGCCGGCGATTGATCTCGATGGGCCGCCCCGGCGGCCGAACTGGCCGCCGGCGGCGTTGCACCCTAGGATGCCGCCGGTGGAGCAACCGGCTGTGGCCGCGACAGCGGCAGGTCCGGCAACGAAATACGGAGGAGATGTGCATGAACGGAGCCGAAGCCCTGGCCCAGGGACTGCGGTCGGCAGGTCTGGACACCGTGTTCGCCAACCCCGGCACCTCGGAAATGCATCTGGTCGGGGCCTTGGCCGCGGTGCCGGGGATGCGCCTCGTGCCTGGCCTGTTCGAGGGGGTGCTGTCGGGCGCGGCGGACGGCCATGCCCGCCTGACCGGCAGGCCCGCCGGCCTGCTGCTGCATCTCGGCCCCGGCCTCGCCAACGCGACGGCCAACCTGCACAACGCCAGCCGCGCCGGCAGCCCCGTCGTCAGCATCGTCGGCGAGCACCGCTCCAGCCTGTTGCCGTTTGACCCGCCGCTGGCATCGGACATCGAGGCCATCGCGCGGCCCTATGCCGGCTGGATCCGGCGGCTGGAGCGGCCGGAGGAGGCGGCGGAAGCGGCGCGGGCCGCCGTGGCCGCAGCACTGGGAACCCCGGCCCGGCATGCCGTGCTGATCGTTCCCGCCGACGTCGCCTGGGGTGAGGCGGGACTGCCGGACACGGGCGGCGGCCCCCTGGCGCCGCGGGTCGATCCGGTGCCCGACGCGCGCATCGAGCTGATGGCCGACATGCTGCGCACCGGCGGCCATGCCGCGGCCCTGCTGCTGGGGGGAACCCTGCTGGACGGGCGCGGCAGCCTGCTGGCCGGGCGCATCGCGGCGGCGACCGGCTGCCGCGTGCTGAGCGAGACCTTCCCCACGGCGCAGCGCCGCGGTGCCGGCCTGCCCTATCTTGAGCGGCTGCCCTACTTCCCGGCCGAGGTGTTGCAGACCCTGGACGGGGTCCGTTCCCTGGTCCTGGCCGGCGCGCGGGAGCCGGTGGCCTTCTTCGGCTATCCCGGCAGGCCGGACCGGCTGGTGCCCGAGGGCTGCGGCGTGGACCGGCTGTGCGGCCCCGGCGAGGACGGCCACGCCGCCCTGGAGGCGCTGGCCGGGCTGCTGGGGGCGGGGAGCGCCGATCCGGTGCTGCTGCCGGAACAGCGGCCGCTGCGGCCGGAGGGGCGGCTGACGGTGGATGCGGTCGGACAGGCGATCGGGTCCCTGCTGCCGGAGAACGCCATCGTGGTGGACGAGGCGATCACCTCCGGCGCGCCGTGCTACCGCTTCACGGTGCAGGCGCCGGCGCACGACTGGCTGTCGCTGACGGGCGGCTCGCTGGGCTTCGGCCTGCCGGCGGCCCTGGGGGCGGCGGTGGCGGCACCGGGCCGCAAGGTGCTGGCGCTGGTCGGGGACGGCTCCGCCCTCTACACCAACCAGGCGCTCTGGAGCCTTGCCCGCACCGGGGCCGACGTGGTGGTCGTGGTCTTCGCCAACCGCGCCTACCGCATCCTGCAACTGGAATACGCCAACATGGGGCTGGGCAGTCCGGCACCGGCGGCGCAGGACCTGATGCGGCTGGACACCCCGGATCTGGACTTCGTCAGTCTGGCGCGGGGCTTCGGCATCCTGGCCGCCCGCGCCGACGAGGCCGGGGAGTTCACCCGCATCCTGGAACGGGCCCTGGCCGAGCCGGGCCCGTTCCTGATCGAAACGGTGGTCTAGCCGCCGCCGGTTCCGGCTACTCGGCCACGCGGGCGAACGGGGCGGCGGTCTTGCTGCCCCGGGCCGCGGCCAGCCGCTCCCGCGCCATGCGGTCGGCGACCTCGCTGGTCGGGCGGCCGTCCGCGTCGGCGCGGCGGAAGATCTCCGCCAGCGTGGTGGGGATGCGCTCGACCTGACGCAGCACGGCGTCGCGGTCGTAGGCGTGCATCACCTCGGCGGCGACATTGATGATGCCGCCGGCGTTGATGACATAGTCCGGTGCGTAGAGGATGCCGCGCTGGCGCAGCAACTCGCCCACCGGGTCGGTGGCGAGCTGGTTGTTGGCCGCACCGGCCACGACGCTGGCCTTCAGCTCGGCCACGCTGCGCTCGTGCAGCACGGCCCCCAGGGCGCAGGGGGCGAAGACGTCCACCTCGGCGGCGTGGATGCGCTCCGGCGGCAGGGCCGTGGCGCCGTAGGCTTCCACCGCGCGCGCGACGGCGTCGGCGTGGATGTCGCTGACCACCAGCGTGGCGCCCGCCTCGGCAAGCTGGCGGGCAAGGTTGCCGCCGACATTGCCCAGCCCCTGCACCGCCACGCGCAGCCCCGTCAGGCTGTCGGTGCCGAGCCGGTGCCGCACCGCCGCCTTCAGGCCCAGGAAGACGCCATAGGCGGTGAAGGGGGACGGGTCGCCGCTGGCGGCACTGCCCTTCGACAGACCGGCGACATGGCGGGTGGACTGGCCCATGGCCTGCATGTCGGCGACGGTGGTGCCGACATCCTCGGCCGTGATGTAGCGGCCGCCGAGCTGCTCCACGACGCGGCCGAAGGCCCGCATCATCGCCTCGGTCTTGTCCTTGCGGCTGTCGCCGATGACGACCGCCTTGCCGCCGCCCAGCGGCAGTCCGGCCATGGCGTTCTTGTAGCTCATGCCGCGCGACAGGCGCAGCACGTCGCGCACCGCCTCGGCCTCGCTGGCATAGGGCCACATGCGGCAGCCGCCGCAGGCCGGGCCGAGGGCGGTGTCATGCACCGCGATGATGGCGCGAAGGCCCGTCTCCGGGTCGCTGCCGAACAGAATCGTCTCGTGATTGTCGAAATCCGGGGCGTCGAAAACCATCCGGGGGGTCTCCTGCCAGATCAGAGGTCCCGCGGCGGCGCCGGGTCCGCCGAAGGCCGCGGGGAACAAGGGTCAAGGGCGCCGCCGTGCGGCAGCCCGCCGCATCCATCCTATTTCCGGAGCGATGACGGGGTCGATTTCGTTTCCGCCCGCCGATTCGCACGAATGGCCCAGCCCATGGCCGCCTCCGGGACCGTTCGTGTCCCTGGGGCGGTACCGGCCGGGGCGGCGGAGATCAGGGCGTGCGGGAGCGCAGGCCGGCGGAGCCGCGCGCACCGCCCGCGCCGGGCTGGCGCGGCGGCGGATCGAAGCGCGGTTCGCGGCGGCCGTCGGGCGCCGGCGGGGGGGCGCCCAGGGTCGGCTCGCGCCGGACGGGACCGGCTCCCGACGGTGCGCGACCCGCAGGGGGCCGGCGCCGGGCAGCGGCACGGGTGCGGCCGCTGGACCACCAGGAGAAGCCGAGATAGGCGACGATCAGCCCGACCAGCCCCATCAGACCGTAGCTGATGTAGCCGGGGTCGATGACGGAACGCAGGTCGAAGCCGGTCCCTTCCCCCTCCTCCGCGCCGACCGTCTCCACGCCGGCGCGCGGGGCCGAGGCCGGGGCCGGGGCCGAGGATGTGGTCGGATAGGCCGGGGACGCCGTCGTGTCCCGGGAGGCCGCCGGAGCGGTGGCGGCAGGCGCCGGCCCGCGGGGCGTGACCGGCGACACGGCGCCGGGTTCGATGATGCTGCCGGTCTCCCCACCCTCCACGGCGGAGACGCCGGGCGCCGAAGGCGCCGCGGTGGGGCGGACATCGCGCTCCTTGACCATGGGGCTGGAGGAGCGCGCCCGGCTGTTGGGATCGGCCAGATTGCCGACGGTCGGCTTCTCGACCGTGGAGCGGTCCTCCAGCAGGCGGTCCACCGTGGCCTTGTCGAGCGTCCCGGTGACCTTCAACCCCACGGATTTCTGATAGGCCTTCACGGCCGCCGTGGTGGCCGCGTCCAGACGGCCGTGGGCGCGACCCTGGTAGAAGCCCTTCTGGTCCAGGATCTGCTGCGCCCACTGGATGGTGGCACCGTTCGGCGCATCCTCCGCCCGGGGGGCCGGGGGGCCCGCGGTGAGCGCCGCCAGCGCGAGCAGAAGGCCGAGGGCGGGGCCGCGGCCGCGGCTGCGGCGGACCCAGGCAGGGCTGCGGAACGGACGGGCGGGGCCGGAAGGGCCGGAAACGCTGCTCATGGACGTCGATGCTCCCCCGGACAGGCGCGGCCCGGGTACGTCTGGAAAGGGGATGGATGGCCGCCCGGTCAGGGCGGCGGGCACGGGTTCCTGTGCGCCGGGTTCCGTGCGCCTGTACCTATACGCTTGAACCGGCACGGCGGATGGACCAACCATAATCACTGATACTATAAAGTGGCAGCAAAATGCCGCTCGTGCCATGTCATCACCCGCTGCGCCACCCCCCGCTGCACCGACCGCCCCGGATGCGCTGCCCGCGTGGCGTCTGCTGACCAGACAGACTCAGACCGCCCTGGCGGTCATCGGGCTTGTCTGCCTGCTCACCATCGTCGCCGACCTGACCCTGGCGGGGTCCGGGGGAGACGTGACCGCGCTGATCGCGGGCCGCCTCGCCCTGGTGGCGGTGTCGCTGGCCGTGCTGCGGCTGACCTTCCTACCCCCCGCGCCGAAGCGGCTGGGAATGGCGCTGGCGCTCTGGCAGGCGATGCTGATCCTGCTCCAGTTCGCCACCGTGACCGTATGGCCGCCGGGCCTGCCGGCCGACGTGGCGGCACTGGTCTTCCTGCTGGCGGTCTACATGCTGCTGCCGAACCCGCTGGCGGTCGCCATCGGGTTGGGGACGGTCCTGACGCTGGGGCATCTCGGCCTCGCCTGGGTCCTGTCGCCGACCGGCTCTCCGCCGGAACCGGCGGTGCTGCTGGCCGCGGCGGCCGCCAACTTCATCGGCATCCTCTCCATCCAGCGCCAGCAGATGCAGGCCCGCGTTCTCGGCGCCCTGCGGGAAGAGGAGGAGCGGCGGCGCGGCGCCGAACTGATGCTGGCGGCCGAACGCGAGGGCTGGGAGCGTGCCCGCGCCATCGCCCGTGCCGAGCGGGCCGCCTTTCTCCAGAGCGTGCCGATCCCTTTGCTGCTGCTGGACACCGACGGCGCCCCCACCGTCCACAGCCGCATGGCGGAGGATCTTCTGGCGGACCTGTCGCCGGAGAAGGTGCAGTCCTGGTTCAAGGCCCTGCTCACCTGCCCTGCCGGCCAGTGCCGTGAGGCGCATTTCCAGACCGGCGGCGGCGCCGCCCGCATCCTGATGGCCTCCAGCCGCCCCGTCTCCATCGAAGGGGCGCCTCTGCTCGTGGTGGTGCTGGCGGACGTGACGAAGCTGCGTCGGCTGGAGACGGAAGCCCTGACCCAGGAAGCCGCCCGGCAGACGCCCGCCGCCGGAAGGAGCCCGCCCCGGCCGGGCCGGACCCTTTCCGTCCTGCTGGTGGAGGATGACGATGTCAGCCGCATCCTGGCGCGGACCCTGCTGGAACAGGACGGCCACCGGGTGACCGAGGCGGTCACCGGCAACGAGGCGGTCACCAGCGCCGCGGCCGGTGGCTTCGACGTGGTGCTGATGGACATCCGGTTGCCGGGCCTGGGCGGACCGGCGGCAGCGCGGGCGATCCGCGCGCTGCCCGACGATGCGGCCAGCCGCGTCCCCATCGTGGCCATGACGTCCAGCATGGCGCCGGCCCATCTGGCGCGCTACCGCGCCTCGGGCATGGACCGGGTCCTGCCCAAGCCGGTCGAGCGCGAACCGCTGCGCCTGCTGCTGGCGGAGATCGCGGGGGCTGCGGTCTGCGCGCTGCCGGCCCCTTCCGACGCCCCGGCCGGGCCGGAGGCCGTTCCCGCACCGGCATCGGCGGCAGAGCATGCCGCCGAGCATCTCGACCACAGCGTCCTGGACGGACACCGGGCGGTGCTGGGCGAGTCGCGCATCGCCCTGGTGATCGACCGCTTCCTGGATGCGGCCCCCGAGACGCTCGGCGCGGCCGTCAGCGCCGGCAGCGACGGCGACATGCCGGCCCTGGCGAAAGCGGCGCACAAGCTGGGCAGCGGCGCCCTGACCGTGGGGCTGCGGCCGCTGGCGGATCTGGCCCGGCGGATCGAGGCACAGGCCGAGAAGGGCGAGGAGAGTGAGGCCCGTGCCGGGGCCGAACGGCTGGACACCCTGTTCCGCGCCGGGGCGGACGAGCTGAACGCCTATCGCCGGCGGCTGGCGGACTGAGAAGACGCCGGCAGTGGCCCGCAGACCCGGTCAGATCGGATCGGTCACGTCCACGCCGAGCCGGTAGCCGAGCCCCTTCTCCGTCAGGATCAGGCGCGGCGAGACGCCAGTGTCGCACATCTTCCGGCGCAGCCGGCTGACCAGCACGTCGATGGTGCGGTCGTTGGGGTTGCGGTCGGTGCCGCTGACCGCGTCGATGAGCTGGTCGCGGGTCACCACCCGCCCGCCGGAGCGGACCAGCAGCGCCAGCAGTTCGAACTCGCCGCGGGTGACGCGGATCTCCTGCCCCTCGGGGTCGATCAGGCGGCGGCGCGCCAGATCCATGGTCCAGCCGCCGAAGCGGCGCACCGTGCCCTCCGCCCGACGCATCTTGCTGGGGTGCGTGCGGCGCAGCAGGTTGCGCGCCCGTGCCAGCAGTTCCCGCGGGTTGGGGGGCTTCGTCACATAGTCGTCGCCGCCCGTCTCCAGACCGAAGACACGGTCGTCCTCGTTCGCCCGGTTGGTGACGATGATGATCCCCACATTGGAGATCTCGCGGATGCTGCGGGCGATGGAGAATCCGTCCTCGTCCGGCAGCTCGATGTCGAGCAGCACCAGATCGGGTGGCTGCCGCAGCA
Organism: Rhodocista pekingensis; assembly: GCF_042665545.1. NCBI lineage: Bacteria > Pseudomonadati > Pseudomonadota > Alphaproteobacteria > Rhodospirillales > Azospirillaceae > Rhodocista > Rhodocista pekingensis. Next base: position 141,257 of record NZ_JBHTCM010000010.1, read on the forward strand.
GCGCCTCCCGGGTCTGTCGGCCGTTCTCGGCCTCGGCGATGAGGAATCCCGCCTCGTGGAAATAAGCGGCGAGGAGGGCCCGCGTCGCGGGCTCATCCTCGACGATCAGCACCAAGGGCGCGTCAGCAATTTCTGGCATGCGCTACGGCCGCCACCTTCCATCGATCGGACCTATTGCTTCAATGCCTATACGAAAGGGAGGGTACCTGCCAAGTCACTTCGAAAGGGGTGGGACAGCCATCCGCACTTCCCCGATCGGGGTAGGGGCGGATGGCTCGATCCACCGCTCCGGTCAGCCGCCCAGGGCGAGAAGCGCCGTATTCCCGCCGAAGGCGGTCGTATTCACGGTCAGGGTCTTCTCCGTTGCAAAACGCAACAGGTAGTGGGGTCCGCCGGCCTTGGGGCCGGTGCCCGACAGGCCCTGACCTCCGAAAGGTTGTACCCCGACGACGGCCCCGACCATGTTGCGGTTGATGTAGGTGTTGCCGACTCCCATCGTCCGGAACAGCTCGAAGGCCCGGGTCTCCAGCCGGCTGTGGATGCCGAAGGTCAGACCGTAGCCGGTGGACTGCAATCCGCGCACGACGCCGTCGATCTCACCCGAGCGGAACCGGACCATGTGCAGCACCGGCCCGAACACCTCCCGCGGCAGCCGCGCGATGCCGTCGATCTCGTAGAAGCGCGGTCCGAAGAAGGTCCCGGCGGAGAGCGACTCCGGGACCGGCACGGCCTTGATCAGCCTCGCCTCCCGGTCCATGCGCCGGACATGCTCCTCCAGCACCTGCCGGGCGGGATCGTCGATGATCGGGCCGACATCGGTGGCAAGGTGGCGCGGATCGCCCAGGGTCAGCATGTCCATGGCGCCGGACAGCATCGCCGCCAGCCGGTCGGCGATCTCCTCCTGCGCGTAGAGGACGCGCAGGGCGGAGCAGCGCTGCCCGGCGGAGAGGAAGGCGGACTGGATGCAGTCGTCGACCACCTGTTCCAGCAGCGCCGTGCTGTCCACGATCATGGCGTTCTGGCCGCCCGTCTCCGCGATCAGCGGCACGATCGGGCCGTCGCGGTCGGCGAGCGTCCGGTTGATGGCGCGGGCCGTCTCGGTCGAGCCGGTGAAGGCGACCCCGGCCACGCGCGGGTCGGCCACCAGCCGCGCCCCCACCGTCTCGCCCGTGCCCGGCAGCAGGTGCAGCACCTCCCCCGGCACGCCGGCCCGGTGGAAGCGCCGGACCACCTCGGCCGCGATCAGGGGCGTCTGTTCCGCCGGCTTGGCGACGACGGTGTTGCCCGCGGCCAGCGCCGCCGCCATCTGCCCGACGAAGATGGCGAGCGGGAAGTTCCAGGGGCTGATGCAGGCGAAGACCCCGCGGCCGGCGAGGAAGAGGTCGTTGCTCTCCCCCGTCGGGCCGGGCAGCCGGACCGGGGCACCGAACTGGTCGCGGGCGCGGGCCGCGTAGTAGCGGCAGAAATCCACCGCCTCGCGCAGCTCCGACGTGGCGTCGGGCAGGATCTTGCCGGCCTCGTGGACCAGCAGCCCCAGCAACGGCGCGTCATCGGCCTCCAGCGCGTCGGCCATGCGGTTCAGAATGTCCGCCCGGCGCTTGCCGCCCAGGCGGTCCCAGCCCGGTTGCGCCGCGGCGGCCAGCCCCACCGCCTCCTCGACCTGCGCGGCCGTGGCCTCGACCGCCGTCCCGACCGTCCGGCCGCGGTCGGCGGGGTTGGACACCGGCCGCCCCTGGCCGGAGAGCTGACGCCCGCCGACGATGGGGGCGGCCGTCCAGCCGCCGCCGGCCATCGCCTTGTCGATCCGGCGCAGCAGCGGCTCCACCTTCTCCGGCGCCGAGAGGTCGTAGCCGCGGGAGTTGCGCCGCTCGCCGCCATAGATGTCGGCCGGTACCGGGATGTGCGGGTGCCGCGTCGCCGCCTCCTCCGTCATGGCCGTGACGGGATCGGCCACGACCCGGCCGACCGGCACGTCGGGGTCCATGTAGGTGTTGACGAAGCTGCTGCTGGCCCCGTTCTCCAGCAGGCGCCGGATCAGATAGGGCAGCAGGTCCTCATGCGTGCCGACGGGCGCGTAGACGCGCACCCGCGGCATCGCCGTCAGCGTCTCCCGCGCGGCGGTGTAGAGCAGCTCGCCCATGCCGAACAGGCGCTGGAACTCCAGGTCGCGGTTGTCCCCCGCGATGTGCAGGATGGCGGCGATGGTGAAGGCGTTGTGCGTGGCGAACTGGGGGAAGATGGCGTCGGACGCGGCCAGCATCCGCCGGGCGCAGACCAGGTAGGACAGGTCGGTCGCCGCCTTGCGGGTGTAGACCGGATAGTCCTCATGTCCGGCCTGCTGGCTGTGCTTGATCTCCGAATCCCAGTAGGCGCCCTTGACGAGGCGGACCATGAAACGGCGGCCGGCGCGCCGCGCCGTGGCGGCCAGCCAGTCGATCACCCGCGGCGCCCGCTTCTGGTAGGCCTGCACGGCGACGCCCAGCCCGTTCCAGCCGGCCAGATCGGGGTCGGTCGCCAGTGCCTCGACCACGTCCAGCGACAGGTCCAGCCGGTCCGCCTCCTCGGCATCGACGGTGAAGTTGATGTTCCAGCGCTTCGCCGCGAGCGCCAGGGTCTTCACCCGCGGCACCAGCTCCGTCATCACCCGCGCCTGCTGGGCGAACTCATAGCGCGGATGCAGGGCGGACAGCTTGATGGAGACGCCGGACGATTCCTGCGGCCCGCGGCCGCCGGCCTGGGCGCCGACCGTGTCGATGGCCTGCCGGTAGGCCTCGAAGTAGCGCTCCGCCTGCTCGGGATTGCGAGCACCCTCCCCCAGCATGTCGAAGCTGAAGACGGTGCTGGCCGGCCTGGCCGAGCGGGCGGCGGCAAGGGCCGCGTCGATGCTGCCGCCCATGACGAAGTGCTCGCCCATCAGGCGCATGGCCTTCGCCATGGCGGCGCGGATCACCGGCTCGCCGGCCCGCTGCGCCACCCGCTTCAGGAAGCCCGGCGCATTGCCGCCGATCTCCGCCGGGTCAAGCTCGACCAGCCGCCCGGACAGCGCCAGCGCCCAGGCCGTGGCGTTCACGAAGGCGCTGTCGCTGTGGCCCAGATGATTGTCCCACTGCCCCTGGCTCAGCTTCTCCGCGATCAGCCGGTCGGCCGTCTCCGGGTCGGCGACCCGGAGCAGGCACTCGGCGATGCACATCAGCGCGATGCCTTCGTGGTTGGTCAGCCCGAATTCCTGCAACAGCGCGTCCAGCGGCCCCAGCTCCCGGCGGCGACCACGGGCGCCGTCCACCACCTTCACCGCCAGCTCATGGATGAGCGCGCGCTCGTCCGGCGTCAGGCCGTGCGCACCGGCCAGATGGGCGATGGCCTTGTCCTCGCACAGATGCTTGAGCGCGCGCAGGGCGTCGCGGATGACGGCGGGGTCGCTGGGCGGCGGGACGGCGAGCGGAGAGGGCATGGCGGCGACACCTTGCTGCATGGGCCAGGGGTGGATCGTCCGGCAATCTAGCCGATCAATCTGCGGATTTTCCGCCGACTTATACAGATTCGCAGTATGATCCACCAGGGTATGGCGGATCGACGGGAGAATCTATGGCAGGGGATCAGACGGCGCCGCGCCTGGATCGCATCGACCTGAACATCCTGCGCATCCTGCAACAGAACGGCCGCATTGCGAATGTGGAGCTGGCCCGCCGGGTGCACCTCTCGCCCACCCCCTGCCTGGAGCGGGTGCGCCGGCTGGAGCGTGACGGCTATATCCAGGGCTACATGGCGCTGCTGGACCCTGACCGGCTGGACCGGGGTCTGCTGGCCTTCGTGGAGGTGCGGCTGGAGCGCACCTCGGGCGATGTCTTCCGCATCTTCGCCGAGGCGGTGTCGAAGCTGGAGGAGATCCTGGAGTGCCACATGGTGGCCGGCGGATTCGACTATCTGATCAAGGTGCGGGTGGCGGACATGGCTGCCTACCGGGCGTTCCTGGGCGACAAGCTCTCCATCATCCCCGGCGTGGCGCAGACCCACACCTACATGGTGATGGAAGAGGTCAAGGCGACCCACGCCATCCCCGTGCCGCGGTAGGCTCCACCGTCCCCGGTCCCCGACGGGCATCGCCGGGGACCGGATCGGGCTTGCTCCCGATTACGGCCGGATCATGATCGGTTGTCCGGCTGGGGCCGGATCACGATCGGTTGTCCGGCTGCGGCCGGACGGCAGCCAGTCCCTTGCGCGTGATGCGGTAGGGACCGCCGTTCTCCGACGCGATCAGGCGCTTGGAGCGGAGTTTCCTGAAGGTGGTCATGTCGCAGTCGAGCAGGCGCCACCCCTCGCGGGTGATGCAGTCAACCTCGATGATACGGCGGTCGTCGTCCTTTTCGATGTCGATACGGCCGCCACGGGCGAGCGCATGCAGGGTGCGCTGCTCCGGCTTGGAGATGTTCATTTTTCCGGGATATGTCGTCAGTCAGCGGACAGGCTGAGGCAGCCGAGGAAACCGGCGCCCGCTCGGCGGACGGCGGCTCGGACTTACGCAGGCTGATCCGTGGCGCCAGGGGCGCGGACACGGGTCAGCGGACGGTGACAATCCCAGACATGAAGCCCTTACGGACCGGAAAGGATGGGCGGAGACATATCCGAAGGCGGATGGGAAGACAAGAAGCGCAATGCGCCCTCCCCCGCCGCGACGCCGCTGGCGAAGCATCCTTGCAACAGGTAGCCGCCGGTCGGCGCCTCCCAGTCCAGCATCTCGCCGCAGCAGAAGACACCCGGCAGCCGGCGCAGCATCAGGGCCTCGTCCAGCTCGTCCAGCCGGACCCCGCCGGCGGTGGAGATGGCCCGCTCCAGCCCGCGCAGGCCGGTCAGCTCCACCGGCAGGGCCTTGACCGCGGCGGCCAGCCGGCCGGCACCGGCCAGCGCCCCTTCCGGCGCCAGTTCGCGCAGCAGGGCCGGCACCGGCGGCGCCAACGACAGGGCCTTGCGCAGCCGGTTGGCGAGGCTGTCCGCCGCCGGCACCCGCGCCAGCTTGTTCTGCACCTGCGCCAGGGTCAGGTCGGGCTTCAGGTCCAGGGTGACGACGGCGCGGCCGTCGCGCTCGATCGCCTCCCGGACGGGAGCGGACAGGGCATAGAGCGCCCCGCCCTCCAGGCCCGCGCGGGTGACGACCAGTTCCCCCGGCACGGTGCGGCCGGCGAAGCTGACGGCGATGCGCTTCAGCGGCTGGCCTTCCGCCCGCTCCAGGAATCCGGGGCTCCAGGGCCGGTCGAAGCCGCTGTTGGACGGGCGGAAGGGTGCCAGCCCGACGGCGCGCGCCGCGAGCCAGCCAGCCCAGGCACCGTCCGACCCCAGGCGTGGCCAGCTCGCCCCGCCGAGCGCCAGGACCGTGACCGCCGGGCGCAGTGTCAACGGACCGTCCGGCGCCGTCAGCGCCAGGGCACCGTCCGGCGTCCAGCCGGTCCAGCGGTGGCGCAGGTGCAGCCGCACCCCCTGCCCGTCCAGCCGGCGCAGCCAGGCGCGCAGCAGCACGCTGGCCTTGAACGTCTCCGGAAAGACGCGGCCGGAACTGCCGACGAAGGTCGGCACGCCCAGGGCGGCGCACCAGGCGCGCAGATCGGCGGGGGAGAAGCGGGCGAGCAGCCGGCGGAACAGCTCGCGGGCCGGGCCGTAGCGCCCGACGAAGCGGTCCAGCGGCTCCGAATGGGTGATGTTCAGGCCGCCGCGGCCGGCCATCAGGAGCTTGCGGCCGGGCGACGGCATGGCGTCGTAGACATCCACCGCCACGCCGGCAGCCGACAGGGTTTCGGCCGCCATCAGCCCTGCGGGACCGGCGCCGATGACGACAACGGATGGGACGCTCTCTGGACGGTCGGTCATGGCCGGCAAGGGAGCACGCCGGAGCGGCCGGGGCAAGACCCCGTCGACAGGCCGGCCGGCTCCCGTCAGGCGGTGGTGCCCTCAGGCGGTGGTGATCGCCCGCTCGACGAGCTGGCCCAGATGCTGGGTCCGCTTGGTCAGGCTCTGCAACACGCTGGAAATCTCGGCGGTGGCCGCCGCCGTCTGGCCGGAGAGGTTCTTCACCTCGCCCGCCACGACGGCGAAGCCCTTGCCCGCCTCCCCGGCGCGGGCGGCCTCGATGGTGGCGTTCAGCGCCAGCAGGTTGGTCTGCTTGGCGATGGCGTCGATCTGCTGGGCCACGGTCCCCACCTTCTCGATCTCGGCCCGCAGTCCCTCCAGCTCGCGGCTGATCTCCTGTAGGGCACTGGCGAGGTCGGACGTACTGACGCCGGTGGGCGTTCCTGTGCCGTACTTCATGGGGCGACCCTGGAGGCTGGAGGGAAACCGGACGCCGCACAGGATCGTGCGACCCCCTCTTTTTACCACGTCGAGGGGGCCGCGATCGTTACAAAACGCTGCAAAAGGTGTCGGGACACCTGATCAGAAGGTGAGTGCCTTGGCCCGCACCACGCTGGGCAGGGCGCGGATGCGCTCGACCAGGTCGTCGCCCAACGGCTGGTCCACGCAGACCAGCGCGATGGCCGTCTCGCCCGCGGCGGTGCGGCCCAGGTGGAAGGTGGCGATGTTCACGCCCGCATCACCCAGCGCGGTGCCCAGCTTGCCGATGAAGCCCGGCTTGTCCTCGTTGCGGATGAACAGCATGTTGGGCGTGACCTCGGCCTCGATCGGCACGTCCTCGATCTCCACCAGCCGGGGCTTGTCGCCGCCGAACAGGGTGCCGGCGAGGGTGCGCGTCCGCGCCTCGGTGGAGACGATGACGCGGATCAGCGTCTGGTAATCGCCCGCATCCTGCCGCTTGGTCTCCGACACCTTGATCTCCCGCTCCCGCGCGATGACGGGGGCGTTGACCATGTTCACCGACTCCATCAGCGGGGCCAGCAGGCCCTTCAGCACGACGGCGGTCAGCGGCCGGGTGTTCAGCTCCGCCACCTGGCCCTCGAACTCCACCGTGACGGCCTTCAGCCCCGTCTCGGTGATCTGGCCGGCGAAGCTGCCGAGCTGCTCGGCCAGCTTCATGTAGGGGCGCAGCTTCGGCGCATCCTCGGCCGAGACGGACGGCATGTTCAGCGCGTTCACCACGGCGCCGCTGACCAGATAGTCGGCCATCTGCTCGGCGACCTGGAGGGCGACGTTCTCCTGCGCCTCGGTCGTGCTGGCCCCCAGGTGCGGGGTGCAGATGACGCGGTCCATGCCGAACAGGCCGTTCTGCTTTGCCGGTTCCTCGGCGAAGACGTCCAGGGCGGCGCCGGCGACATGGCCGCTCTCGATCGCCGCCTTCAGGTCCTCCTCGACGATCAGACCGCCGCGGGCGCAGTTGATGATGCGCACGCCCTTCTTCGTCCGGGCGAGGCTGTCGCGGTTCAGGATGGCGCGGGTCTCGTTCGTCAGCGGCGTGTGCAGGGTGATGAAGTCGGCCCGGCGCAGCAGCTCGTCCAGCTCCACCTTCTCCACGCCCAGGTCCTGGGCGCGTTCGGGCGACAGGAAGGGGTCGAAGGCGACGACCTTCATCTTCAGGCCCAGGGCGCGGTCGGCGACGATGGAGCCGATGTTGCCGCAGCCGATCACGCCGAGCGTCTTGCCGTACAGCTCGACGCCCATGAAGCGGTTCTTCTCCCACTTGCCGGCGTGGGTGGAGGCGTTCGCCTCCGGGATGTCGCGGGCCAGCGCCATCATCATGGCGATGGCGTGCTCGGCCGTGGTGATGGAGTTGCCGAAGGGCGTGTTCATCACGACCACGCCGCGGGCGGTGGCGGCCGGCACGTCCACATTGTCCACGCCGATGCCGGCGCGGCCGACGACGCGCAGGTTGGTGGCGACGGCCAGCACGTCCTTGGTCACTTTGGTCGAAGACCGGATGGCCAGACCGTCATAGCCGCCGATGATGGCCTTCAGCTCGTCCGGCTTCAGGCCGGTCTTCACATCGACCTCGATGCCCCGCTCCTTGAAGATTTCGACCGCGCGGGGGCTCAGGCTGTCGGAGATGAGAACCTTGGGCATGGCACTGCTCCTTGGGAGATGGCTGGCGACCCGCGCGGGTCAGCTCCAGTCGTGGACCGAGAAGAAAACGGCGACGAAGATCAGCACGAACGCCACCCAGTCGTTCCAGCGCAGCGATTCCCCCAGATAGAGGGTGGAGAAGCCGGCGAAGACCAGGAGCGTGATCGCCTCCTGGATCATCTTGAGCTGGGGGGCGGTATAGACGGCGTGTCCCATCCGGTTCGCCGGCACCTGGAGACAGTATTCGAAGAAGGCGATGCCCCAGCTCGCCAGGATGACGAGCGTCAGGGGCGCGGCCTTGAACTTCAGGTGCCCGTACCAGGCCAGCGTCATGAAGACATTGCTGGCGACCAGCAGCAGGACGGGGACGAGATAGGCGGACAGGGGCATGGGAACTGCCGCGTTGGCCGGTCGGGTCCGGGTCCGGTGCGGGCGATGGCGGCAGGGCCGGCCGCAGCCGGCCCCCGCCACCTTCCGGCCGGTATTCCCGACGGGAAAGGGATCAGCCCGCCTTCACCGTGGCATAGGCCCAGTCGAGCCAGGGCAGCAGCGCCTGGATGTCGGCCGTCTCCACCGTGGCGCCGCCCCAGATGCGCAGCCCCGGCGGGGCGTCGCGGTAGGCGCCGGCGTCAAGCGCGACGCCCTCCTTCTCCAGCAGGGCGGCGACCTTCTTGGCGATGTCCGCCTGCGCCTCGGCCGACTGGCCGGTGGCCCAGGGATCGACGATCTTCAGGCAGATGGAGGTGCAGGAACGGGTTTCCGCCCGCTGCGGCAGGAAATCAACCCAGTCGGTGCGCGCCACCCAGTCGGCGACCGCCGTCAGGTTCGCCTCCGACCGGCCGATCAGGGCCGGCAGGCCGCCGATGGACTTCGCCCAGGTCAGGCCGTCCAGCGCATCCTCCACCGCGATCATGGAGGGGGTGTTGATCGTCTCACCCTTGAAGATGCCTTCGACGATCTTCCCGTCCTTGGTCATGCGGAAGATCTTCGGCATCGGCCATGCGGGCTTGTAGCTCTCCAGCCGTTCCACGGCGCGGGGGCTGAGCACCAGCATGCCGTGCGCCGCCTCACCGCCCAGCACCTTCTGCCAGGACCAGGTGACCACGTCGAGCTTGGACCAGGGCAGGTCCATGGCGAAGGTGGCCGAGGTCGCGTCGCAGATGGTCAGGCCCTGCCGGTCGTCCGGGATCCAGTCGCCGTCCGGCACGCGCACGCCGGAGGTGGTGCCGTTCCAGGTGAAGACCACGTCGCGGCCGAAATCGACCTGGGTCAGGTCGGGCAGCGCGCCGTAGGGAGCCTTGAATTCCCGCACGTCGGTCAGCCGGAGCTGCTTGACCACGTCGGTGACCCAGTCCTTGCCGAAGCTCTCCCAGGCCAGCATGTCGACGCCGCGGGCGCCGAGCAGCGACCAGAGCGCCATCTCCACGGCGCCGGTGTCGGAGGCGGGCACGATGCCCAGCCGGTAGTCGGCGGGGATGCCCAGGATTTCCTTGCTGAGGGTGATCACCTGCTCAAGCTTGGCCTTGCCGGGCTTGGAGCGGTGGGAGCGACCGACGAGGGCACCCTTGAGGGCCTCGATGGTCCAGCCGGGGCGCTTGGCGCAGGGGCCGGACGAGAACTGCGGGTTCGCAGGGCGCGAATCCGGCTTCGGCAGAGCCGTCATAGACTATTCCTTACAGAATAGAGCGCCCCGTTGGGGGGGCGTGTCCCGCCGCGGAAAGTAGGGGGCGCCGCAAGGTCGGTCAATCGCCACCAACGCGGGCGGACACATTGCGGCCATGCCGGGCGCGCAGGCGAAACTTCCTTGCGGGGCCTGACAGTCCGGGGGGGCCGGCGCGGAAGCGCTTCCGGCGGGCGTTCAGGCGAGGGCGTTGGGGATCAGCGCGGCGGGGACCAGCCCCGACTCGGTCAGCAGGGCGCACAGCTTCTGGAGCGCGTCCTTGCGCTCCTGCGGGCCGGGAAAGCGCTCCAGGTAGCGCAGGATGAACTCCGGCCGGTGCAGGGCCTGGGTCAGCAGCTCCGAAGCGACCTGCCGGGCCTTGCCTTCCGCCGGCAGGCAGGGGCCGAGCCGGATCAGGCTGAGGATGCGGTCGGCATAGGGGACGGAGGAGTTGCCGATCACTTCCTTCCGGATCAGGTCGTGCAGCGCCGTGTCGATCAGCTCCAGCAGCTCCCGCCGCGGCCCGGCCGGCAGGCCGATCCCGGCCACCCGGGAGGCGATGGTCGCCAGGGGCTTCATCGCCTCGCCCCGGTTGTGCAGGCCACCCGTCTCCCGGATGATGTCCTCCGGCACCAGCAGCGAGCGCAGATAGGGCGCGAGCTTGGCCTTCGGCGCCTCCCCCGGCGCCTGCTCCATCAGCCCGAGCACAAGCTCGATACGGCCGGTGCAGGTGCGCGACTGGCCCAGCAGGTCGGCCATCGCCTCGGGCTGGATCAGCCGGTCCACGCGGGTCGCCAGCGCCTCCAGCACCTCCTCGTCACGGGCCAGGGTCGGCGCCTTGCGCCGGATGTACTCCAGGATCTCGACACTGGCCGCGATCTCGTCGCGGATGCCGATGCCGGCGCGCAGCGGCTGGCGCGCGTGCAGGTGGCGCAGCAGCCCGACCCGCAGCTCGGCCAGGGTGCGCGGCAGCGCCCCCTGGGCCAGCAGCCTGGACAGGGCCTGCACCCCCGGCGGCAGCGAGGTGGACGCCGCGATGGCGAGGTTGCCGACATAGAGATCGACGGCGTTCAGCACCAGCTCGAAGCGCGGCCGCTCGGCCCCCGCCAGTTCGCGCAGGGCCAGGGGCGAGGCGAGGATTTCCGCCGCGAGCGAGTCGACGACCCGCATCTCCACGACCGTCAGGTCGGGGGTCCAGAGGCGGAACAGCCGGTCCAGCTTCTCCACCCACGACTTCGACTCGGCCAGATGGGCCGCCACGGCGCGGTAGAGCGGCGGATGCGGATCGCCCGGCTGGCCGCGGAGCTGCCGGCCGACCTCCGCCAGCGTCGGCGGCCCCAGCCGGAGCGGCGGCCCGGCCTTCGCCTCCTTCTGCAACCGTCCGAGCCCCTCCTCCACGATCGCCAGCAGTTCCTTCACCCGGGCGACGGCAGTCTGCTTGGTGCCGCGCACCTGGGTGCTGGCAAGGCGTTGCAGGGCGCCCTGCACCGTCGTGCCGGCCTGGTCCAGCGCCTTGGCGTGGACCTCGTAGTAGAGGATTTCCAGCGGGGTCAGGCGGCGCTCGTCCAGATACTTGGCGAGCAGGCCACGGAACACCTGCCGCTGCGGATCGCCGGCGAGATCGTCGGGACTGTCGCACCAGGAGGCGTCACGGCCGGGATTGGCGCGCAGCAGGGGATCGGTCTCCTGCACGCCCGCGCGCATGCGCTTGACGATGGTGACCGTGGTGGAGAAGCCGTGGTCCACATAGTCGGTGCGGCGGACGACGCGCACGCCCTCCACCTCGTTGCGCTGCACCAGCAGGGCGGCCGCCGGCTCGATCTGGCGCAGGTCGGCGGCATCCTTGACGACCAGCCACTGGTCGCCATGGAAGCTGTGCAGCTCGAAGGAATGGCGTACCCGGCCGACGAGCTGCGCCTTGTTCAACGCCTGGTCCAACACGGTCCGCCACGTTCAGCTAAAACCGGATCGCGCCCGCGGTATCGTCCGCAGGCCCGTGTCCGGCAGTTGTGATCGTTCGGGCCTATCTTGCTGGATTACGCCCCCAGGGTAAACCTGTTTGTCTGGCGGGACGGCATCCGGAAAAGACCGGATGCCGGGCGCGTCGTTCCGTGGTTCAGATGTGGATCATCCCTTCCAGATAGAGCGCGGCACGGCCGCCGATCCGCACCCGGTCGCCCTCCAGCGCACAGTGCAGCCGGCCGCCGCGGCGGGACACCTGCTCCGCCTCCAGCCGGGTGCGGCCCAGCCGGCCGGCCCAGTAGGGGATCAGGGTGCAGTGGGCGGAACCGGTGACCGGGTCCTCCGGCACGCCCTTGGCCGGCGCGAAGAAGCGGGAGACGAAGTCGATGCCCGGTGCGTCGCCGGGCGCGGTGACGATGGTCATGCGGTCCAGGGCCGCCAGCCGGTCCATGCGCGGGCTCAGGGCGCGGACCTGCTCCGCCGTCGGATAGACCACCAGGAAGTCCCGGGCGGTCAGGATGGCGGCCGGCGGCGGACCGCCCAGCCCCTCCAGCAGGTCCGCCGGGGCCTCGACCGGCACGGGCGGCCGGGCCGGGAAGTCCAGGGTGAAGACCTCGCCGTCGCGGCTGACGGACAGGTCCCCCGCCTTGCGCGTGCGGAAGGCGAAGCGCTCCCGCCCGGGATCGACGAAGCGGGACAGCACGTAGGCGGTGGCGAGGGTGGCATGGCCGCAGAGATCCACCTCCGTGCCCGGCGTGAACCAGCGGATGGCCCAGGTCCCCTCCCCCTCCGGCACGCAGAACGCGGTTTCGGAGAGGTTGTTCTCGGCGGCGATGGCCTGCATCGTCGCGTCCGGCAGCCACTCCCGGAGCGGCACCACGGCCGCCGGATTGCCGGCGAACACCCCGGTGGCGAAAGCATCGACGGTGTAGCTGTTCAGGCGCATGGCCGGTCCTTCAGAGGTCGGTGAAGTCGAAGGCGTTGTCCAGCGCCGCCAGCCCCAGATGCGGGTAGTAGCTGCGCGCCTTGGGTGCGGCCAGCAGCAGGCAACGCAGCGGCGGGCCGCCCGCGGCGGGATCCAGCAGGCGGACCGCCTCGTCGCGGGTCCGCCGCATCAGCGCGCGGCCGATGCCGTGACCCTGCCAGTCCCGGTCCACCGCCAGATCGGACAGGTAGCAGCAGAAGGAGAAGTCGGTGACGGAGCGGGCGACGCCGACCAGCCGCCCGTCCGGCGCCCGCGCCGTCACGGTCAGGCCGGCATGGCGCAGCATCGCGGCGATGCGCGCCGGATCGTCCACCGGCCGCCGCTCGGCCAGACCGGAGCGGCGCAGCACGTCCACGAACTCGGTCGGCGCCAGATCCGCCTCCACGGCATAGACGATGCCGGCATCCCCGGCGGGGCCGGACGTGGTCATGGGAAGGGCCTGACGGTATGGCTGTGGTTCAGCGGCCCGTGGCCGTGGCCGTAGCCGGGGGCCGTCTGGATCGCCAGATCGACATAGGCCGAGGCGCGGGCGACCGCCTGGGCCAGCGGCAGCCCCTGCCCCAGCCCGGTGGCGATGGCGGAGGCGAGCGTGCAGCCGGTGCCGTGGGTGTGCGGCGTGTCCACCCGCTCGCCGGTGAAGTAGGTTTCCCCGGCCGGGGTCACCAGCAGGTCCGTCACCTCCGGCCCCGGCAGGTGGCCGCCCTTCATCAGCACGGCCCGGGCCCCCATGGCGAGCAGCCGGGCCGCGGCCTCGCGCTGGCCGTCCAGATCCCGGATCTCCAGCCCGGTCAGGGCCTCCGCCTCCGGCACGTTGGGCGTCAGCAGGTCGGCCAGCGGCAGCAGGCGGGCGACCAGCGCCGCCGTGGCGCCTTCGTCCAGCAGGCGCTGCCCGCCCTTGGACACCATCACCGGGTCGATCACGACAGGGACGCGGCCGGCCAGGGGCGCGATCTCGTCCGCCACGGCGTCGATGATCTCCGCCGTGGCGAGCATGCCCGTCTTCACCGCGTCGGCGCCGAGATCGTCCAGCACCACCCGGATCTGCTGCCGGATGAAGGGGATCGGCACCGCATGCACGCCATGCACGCCGCGGGTGTCCTGCGCGGTGAGCGCGGTGATGGCGGTCATGGCATAGCCGTCCAGGGCCGTGACCGCCTTGATGTCCGCCTGGATGCCGGCGCCGCCGCCCGAATCCGAGCCGGCGACGATGAGGATGCGTCCGTTCATGCCCGATCCGTTGTCAGAATGGCTGGGTCGCCGGGCGGCAGGATCGCGCGCCCGGCCCGGTGCGAAGCCTTACCGCAACGGCGGGCCGGGTCAACGCGGGAACGCTATTCCGCGGGCTGGGGCTGGGATACGGTGGCCGCCTCCACGGCGGCGACGATGTCCGTCACGACGGCGGTCACCAGCCCTTCGTCCTCCCCCTCCGCCATGACGCGGATCAGGGGTTCGGTGCCCGACTTGCGGATCAGCACCCGGCCGCGGGCGCCCAGCCGCCCTTCCCCCGCCCGGATGGCGGCCTGGACGCCGGCCTCCTCCAGCGGGCGGACGCCGCCCGCGGGATCGAAGCGCACGTTGCGCAGGAGCTGCGGCAGCGGCTGGAAGACCCGCAGCACCTCCGACGCGGGGCGGCCCGTCCGCTGGATCTCCGCCAGGACCTGCAACGCCGCCAGCAGCCCGTCGCCCGTGGTGGCGAAGTCGGACAGGACGATGTGGCCGGACTGCTCGCCGCCCACGTTGAAGCCGTGCTCGCGCATGTGCTCGACGACGTAGCGGTCGCCCACCGGCGTGCGCGCCAGGGTCAGGCCGCGGTCGCGCAGGAACAGCTCCAGGCCGAGGTTGGACATGACGGTGGCGACGACGCCGCCACCTTTCAGCCGGCCGTCCTCGGCCCAGCTCCGGCCGATCAGGGCCATGATCTGGTCGCCGTCGATCTGCGTGCCGCTCTCGTCCGCCAGGATCAGCCGGTCGGCGTCGCCGTCCAGGGCGATGCCCAGATGGGCCTTGTGCGCCACCACCGCGGCGCGCATCGCCGCCGGTGCCGTGGCGCCGCAGTCGCGGTTGATGTTGAAGCCGTCCGGCCCCACGGCCAGCGGCACCACCTCCGCCCCCAGCTCCCACAGCACCTTCGGCGCCACCCGGTAGGCGGCACCGTTGGCGCAGTCCACGACGATCTTCAGCCCGTCCAGCCGCAGCCCGCGGGGGAAGCTGGCCTTCACCTGCTCGATGTAGCGGCCCGGCGCATCCTCCAGGCGGGAGGCGCGGCCCAGGTCGCGCGGACCGGCAAGGTCCGCCGCGGGACCGTCGGCGGCCCCGTCCGCGGCGATCCGGGCCTCGATCACCGCCTCCATCTCGTCCGACAGCTTGTAGCCGTCCGGGCCGAACAGCTTGATCCCGTTGTCGTGGAAGGGGTTGTGCGAGGCGGAGACCATGACGCCCAGATCGGCCCGGAGCGAGCGCGTCAGCATCGCCACCGCCGGGGTCGGCAGCGGCCCGACCAGCACCACGTCCATGCCCATGGAGACGAAACCCGCCGTCAGCGCCGGTTCCAGCATGTAGCCCGACAGCCGCGTATCCTTGGCGATCACCACGACATGGCGGTGGCTGCCGCGGCGGAACTGCGCCGCCGTGGCCATGGCGACCTTCAGCGCCATCTCCGCCGTCATCGGGTCCGTGTTGGCCGTGCCGCGGATTCCGTCCGTGCCGAACAGCCTGCGCGTCATTCCCCCGTCTCCCCCCTGCCTGTCAGGAACCGGCCCGCCTTATAGCAGATCGGGCCGGCCCGGCCATGCCCGGCACCGGGTTACAGCCCGATGCTCCCCCAGACCGCCCGGGCCTGCCAGGTTTCCGCCACGTCATGGACGCGCAGGATCTGCACCCCCTGAGAGAGGGTAGCCAGACCGGCGGCCAAGGACCCGGGGAGGCGCTGCTTCGGCGCCTCCCCACGCGACAGGCTGGCGATGAAGCGCTTGCGGCTGAGCCCGACCAGCACCGGGCAGCCCAGCGCGTGGAAGATCCCCACCTGCCGCAGCAGGGCGAGATTGTGCTCCACCGTCTTGCCGAAGCCGATGCCGGGGTCCACGGCGACACGGTGGCGGGGGATGCCCGCCGCCTCCGCCGCCAGCAGCCGCTCCTCCAGCCCGTCGAAGACGTCCAGCACCACGTCGCGGTACTGCGGGTCCTGCTGCATGGTGCCCGGCTCGCCCTGCATGTGCATCAGCACGACAGGGCAGCCCGCGGCCGCGGCGACGGACAGGCTGTCCGGATCGCCGGCCAGGGCCGTGACATCGTTGACGATCCGCGCCCCCGCCTCCAGCGCCGCCCGCATCACCGACGCCCGGCGGGTGTCCACGGAGACGACGGCCCCGGCCTCCGCCAGCGCCCGGATCACGGGGACGACGCGGGCCGCCTCCTCGGCCGGTTCCACCGGCTGCGCCCCCGGCCGGGTCGACTCGCCGCCCACGTCCAGGATGTCCGCCCCCGCCTCCAGCAGCGCCCGGCCGTGCGCGACCGCGGCGGCGGGATCGGCATGATCGCCCCCGTCGGAGAAGCTGTCCGGGGTGACGTTGACGATGCCCTGGATCAGCGGCCGGCCCAGCCCCAGTCCGGCCCAGGCCGGCTCGCCCACGGTCAGGGGCGGCGTGGTGAGCGCCGCCAGCAGCACGGCGGCACGCCGCGCCGCCGGCTGTTCCAGCCCCGCCATCCAGCCGCGCACGGCATCGGCCGGGGCGATGGCGCGGACACTGCCGGCCGGGGTCCGCACCGCCACCTCCAGCAGGGCGAAGGCGAAGCCGCTGCCGGCCAGCCGCAGCGCCTGCCCCGCCGCGACGGCGCGGTCCGCCTCCGCCCCGGAGAGGAAGGCCGTGGGGCGGAGATAGAGGTCGGCCGGACGGGCCGGCGGAGGAAGCAGGGCAAGGGTCGGCACGGCACCCGGGACGGTGATCGGCACGGCGGAGGTCATGGCGGCTCGCGGCTGCGGAACGGTCGGGCAAGGTAGCGCGGGACAACGGTTCACCGGAAGCATCATCGCCGGCCGATGCCCCACCGCGCCCGAAGAAACCGCACAAAGAAGAAGGGCCCCCGGATCGCTCCGGGAGCCCTTCAGTCACTCACCTGTGCTCCGGTCCGGCTCAGACGCCGGGCTGCGGCTCCGGCTCCAGACCCCCGGTATCCTTGCCGGTGGTCGGGACGGAGGCGCGGCGCCCACCGCCCTTGGGCGGCTCGGGCTTGGCCTGCGGCGGGGTCACCGGCGGCTCCGGCCGCACGATGTTCTCGCCGCGGATCAGGGCGCGCACCTCGTCGCCGGACAGGGTCTCGTACTCCAGCAGCGCCTGGGTGACCCGCTCCAGCTCGTCATGGCGCTCGGTCAGGATGCGGCGGGCATGGCCCTCCGCCGTCTCGATGATGCGCCGGACCTCCTCGTCGATGAGCTGGGCCGTCGCCTCGGACATGTTCTGCTGCTGGGTCACGCTGTGGCCCAGGAACACCTCCTGCTCATTGGCGCTGTAGCGCACGCGCCCCAGCCTGTCGGACATGCCGAACTCGGTGACCATGCGGCGGGCCATGTTGGTGGCCTGCTGGATGTCGTTGCCGGCACCCGTGGTCACGTATTCCGGCCCGAAGATCAGCTCTTCCGCCACGCGCCCGCCGAACATCATGGCGAGACGGCTCTCCAGCTCGATCTTGGAGTAGGTGTACTTGTCCCGTTCCGGCAGGTTCATGGTCACGCCCAGGGCGCGACCGCGGGGGATGATGGTCACCTTGTGCAGGGGGTCGCTCTCCGGCATGTAGAGGCCGACCAGGGCGTGGCCCGCCTCATGGTAGGCGGTAAGCTTCTTCTCCCGCTCGGTCATGACCATGGAGCGGCGCTCCGCCCCCATCATGACCTTGTCCTTGGCGGCCTCGAACTCGGCCATGCCGACCACGCGCTTGCCCGCGCGGGCCGCCAGCAGGGCCGCCTCGTTCACCAGATTGGCAAGGTCCGCACCGGAGAAGCCCGGGGTGCCGCGGGCGATGATCCGGGCGTCCACGTCCGGCGACAGCGGCACCTTGCGCATGTGGACCTTCAGGATCTTCTCGCGGCCCAGCACGTCGGGGTTCGGCACGACGACCTGACGGTCGAAGCGGCCCGGACGCAGGAGCGCCGGGTCCAGCACGTCCGGCCGGTTGGTGGCGGCGATCAGGATCACGCCCTCATTGGCCTCGAAGCCGTCCATCTCCACCAGGAGCTGGTTGAGGGTCTGCTCGCGCTCGTCGTTGCCGCCGCCCAGGCCGGCGCCACGGTGGCGGCCGACGGCGTCGATCTCGTCGATGAAGATGATGCAGGGGGCGTTCTTCTTGCCCTGCTCGAACATGTCGCGGACGCGGGAGGCGCCGACGCCGACGAACATCTCCACGAAGTCGGACCCGGAGATGGTGAAGAAGGGCACGTTGGCCTCACCCGCCACGGCGCGCGCGGTCAGGGTCTTGCCGGTGCCCGGCGGACCGACCAGCAGCACACCCTTCGGGATCTTGCCGCCCAGACGCTGGAACTTCTGCGGGTCCTTCAGGAACTCGACGACCTCCTCCAGCTCCTGCTTGGCCTCGTCGATGCCGGCAACGTCATCGAAGGTGACGCGGCCGACCTTCTCCGTCAGCAGGCGGGCGCGGGACTTGCCGAAGCCCATGGCCTTGCCGCCGCCGCCCTGCATCTGGCGCATGAAGAAGATCCAGACGCCGATCAGCAGGAGCATCGGGAACCAGCTCAGCAGGATGCTGAACAGGCTGGGGACGTTGCTGTCGTCCGGCACGGCGGTGATGCGGACGTCGCGGTCGGCCAGACGCTGGACCAGATTGGCATCGGGCGGCACGTAGGTCGAGAACGGCTGGCCGTTGCTGAGATGGCCCGTCACCTGGTTGCCCTTGATGGTGACGTCCGAAACGGAGCCGCGCTCCACCTCATCCAGAAGCTGGCTGAAGGCGATGCTGTTCGGCGCCATGCGGGTGGACGACGTCTGGAACAGGTTGAACAGGGCCACCAGCAGGAGGCCGATGATGATCCAGAGCGCCAGGTTCTTGCCGAAGTTGTTCACGTCGTAACCTTTCAAAGACCGCCCCGCGGGCCGACGCACCGCTGAACCGGGTGAGCTGGGCACCGGTGCGCGACAGACCCTGCGATGCAGGGGGAGCTTCCCATTAGATAATCCTCGTGTCCGCCCAGACAACAGAGAAGCGTGGTCCCGACGCTGCTTCGGGGGGCAGGAAACGCACCCGACAGGGTACGGAATCGGCGTCCGGACCGATACCCCACAGATGGGGTACGCAGAGCACCCGCCCGTCCCGCCGCAGCGCCGGCAGGGTCCGGCGGACAAGGCCGGGCAGTCCGGGGGCAGGCACTCCGGGGGCTTCGCCGCGGGGCAACGCCGCCGTCTCCCCGCCAAGCGCCGCGACGGTCACGGATTCTGCGCCGTTCCAGGCGATCCGGAAGCGCCCGTCCCAGAGGACACTCCCGCCAGGCGGCACCTCCATTGGTCCGGCCACGGCCCGCGGCTCGCGCAGGATGCGCCAGCCGGCGCGGGTCGGAACCACGAGACAGCCGTGCAGCGTGGCGCCCCGGAACCGCCCGGCCCCATCTTTGTCACCGCCGATCCCGGAACCCGCCGGGTCGCCCCGGCGGAGCACGGCCAGCAGCCGGTCCAGCCGCTCGCCGCGGGGCGGCAGGGCGGCCCCGCCCACGGCCTGCAAGAGGCGCAGCAGAACCCGCCGGGCGACCGCCTCCGGCGGGTCACGGAGGGCCGCCGCGGCAACCTCACCCCATCCTTCAGGATAGAGCACGGCCTGCCCGGCCAGCACCGCGGCGGCGGCATCGTCGAGCGCTGCGCGGATCTGTCCCGCCGCCAGCGCCCGCTGCCAGGGCTCCTCCGTCCCGCCGGCACCGGCCTGGCGCAGCCGGCCGCGGGCGAAGCGGTCGGACAGGTTGGAGGGATCGTCCAGCCAGGGCTGGCCGTAAGCGGCACAGGTGGCCGCCAGCCGCGCCCGCGGCAGGTCCAGCAGGGGCCGCAGCAGCCGCAGCCCGGGCAGCTCGCGCACGGCGGCCATGCCGGCCAGCCCGTCGGGGCCGCTGGACCGTCCGGCCCGCAGCAGCACCGTCTCCGCCTGATCCTCGCGCTGGTGGCCCAGCAGCAGGTGCAGCACCCCCTCCGCCCGGCAGCGCGCCTCCAGCAGGGCGTAGCGCGCCGACCGCGCCGCCTGCTGCACCCCGCCGGACGGCTTCTGCCCCTCCCAGCGCAGGACGGCGTGGCGGATGCCGCGGGCCGCCATCCAGGCGCCGACCTGCGCGGCCTCGGCGGCCGATTCCGGCCGCAGGGCATGGTCCACGGTGAGGGCAAGAACGCGGCCGCCCCGCGCCCGCGCCCAGGCGTCGGCCAGCAGCACGAGCGCCAGACTGTCACGACCGCCGGAGACGGCGACGGCCAGGGCCGGCCGGGCCTCGAACGGCCCCAGGGCCGCCATGCGGGCGGCGAACTCGTCGGCGGCGACCGGCGCGCCCTGCTGTGGCTCCGTCAGCCGCACCGCAGGCGGTTTCGTTCCTGCTCGGCCCGGCGCTGGATGGTACCCGGCGCGTCCTTGAAGTCGGTGCGGAGCTGGTCGAGGGCGATGCAGGCATCCTCGCGCTGGTTCAGGTTGCCGAGCGCCATGGCCAGCTTCAGCAGGCTGTCGGGGGCCTTGTTGCTCTTCGGGTACTTCTTGTAGCCCTCGGCGAAGGCGCGGGCCGATTCCTTGTACTTGTTGCGGACATAGAGCGTCTCACCCAGCCAGTACTGCGCATTCGGCGCGAGCTGGTGCGTCGGGTGCTGCGCGAGGAACTGGGTGAAGGCCCGCTCGGCGCCGGCATAGTCGCCCTGACGGGTCAGGTTGAAGGCGTAGTCGTACTGCTCCTGCGCGCTGCCCGTAGGCAGGTTGCCCGTCGCCGGCTCGGACGCCGACGGGGCTTCGGAGCGGACCGGAGAAGATGATGCCGGGGAGGACGGGGCCGGCGAGGGCTCGGCGGCGGGACCCGCCAGCGGCGCCGGACCCGCGGGCGGCAGGCCGCCGCCGGCCCCCTGCTCCAGCCGCGACAGGCGGAAATCGATGTCGGCCGAAAGCTTGGAGAGCTGGTCGCGGAGCTGGCCGATCTGGAACGCCGCCTCCTCATAGCGGCCGTTCAGGGTCAGCATGTCGTTCTCCATCCGCGTCAGCCGCGCCTCCAGGCTGGCGGCGACGCTGGGCGGGGCCGTCTCCATCCCGCCGGACGCCGGTGCCGACGGGCGCCCGCCGCCACGGTAGACATCGCGGGACAGCGTCTGAAGCTCCGTCTCCAGCCGGTTGACCCGGTTGATCAGCTCCCGCAGGTCACCGCTCTGGGCGGCGGCCGGGGCGGCCGTTCCCAGCAGCGACGCCGTCAGCAGCAGGACGGTCGGCAGAAGCGGGCGACGACGCAGGGATGGCTCGGAACGGATCATGGTCTCGCGCAGGGCTGGCGGTGGACGGGTCCGGACTGGAACGCGACCGGCAAGGTAGCGTCTCCGGCGCCGGGCAGGAAGAGCGGACGGCACGGGCCCGCCCGAACGCAGAAACGCCGCCCGGTTTCCCGGGCGGCGCTCCGTAGGCTTGGACCTTGGCGGTCCGCGGGATCAACCGACCGAGATCAGTTGATCACCGTCACGCCACGACGGTTCTGGGCCCAGGCGGACTCGTCGGAACCGAGAACGGCCGGGCGCTCCTTGCCGTAGCTGATCGTCTGGACGCGAGCGGTGTCGACGCCCAGCGCGGTCAGGTAGTTCTTCACCGCGGTGGCGCGGCGCTCGCCGAGGGCCAGGTTGTACTCGCGGGTACCGCGCTCGTCGGCGTGACCTTCGACGGTCACGGTGACGTTCGGGTACTGCTTCAGCCAAGCGGCCTGACGGTCGAGGGTGGCGGTCGCCTCCGGCGTCAGATCGAAGCGATCGAAGCCGAAGAAGACGCGGTCACCGACGTTGGCGAAATCCTCAGCAGAACCCGGGACCGGGCCGGTCGGCGTAGCCGGAGCCGCAGTCGTGGTGCCGCCCGTCGTGGTGGTGGCGGTGGTTTCCGGCGCGGACTGGCAGGCGGAAACCAGCATGAGCGCTGCGAACAGGCTCAGGAACTTGAAGCGCATTTGAGAGACCCCCTAACTTCGACACTGTTGCTTTATGATCGGATGTTGCCCCACGAGCGACGCTAACTAACATCCAGTCGCCGATGTCTTCCGATCTTTAGACTGTTAAGTCTTAGCGCCGTTCTTGCGATGCGAAAATAATGTGACCACCTCAGGGAATCAAGGGCGACCAAGCCGGGTCCGACGCATCGGTGGCAGTCACCATCTGCCGTTCGTTCACGCCCGTCAGATCGATCGTGAACAGACGGCTCTGGCGCTGCCGGGCGCCCGCCCCCACCGGCTTCTCCTTGAAGTACATGAGGACGCGGCCGTTCGGGGCCCAGGTCGGCCCCTCGACATGGAACGCTTCGGTCAGGAGGCGCTCGCCGGTTCCGTCCGGACGGATTACGCCGATATAGAAGCGACCTCCGTTGAGCCGCGTGAAGGCGATCAGGTCGCCGCGGGGCGACCAGACCGGCGTAGCATATCGGCCCTGGCCGAAAGTAATCCGCTTCACGTTCGAACCGTCGGCATTCATCGTATACAGCTGCTGCGTACCACCACGGTCGGACTCGAACACGATCTGCTTGCCGTCCGGTGAGTAGGACGGAGCCGTGTCGATGCCGGGATGGTCGGTCAGCCGGGTCTGGCGCCGCGTCCGGAGGTCGAGCGTATAGATGTCCGTGTTCCCGGACTGCGCGAGACTCATGATGACCTGGTTGCCGTCGGGCGAGAACCGGGGGGCGAAGGTCATGCCCGGAAAATCACCCAGCAGCTCCTGCCGGCCGGTGTCGATGTTGAACAGGTACACCCGAGGCTTGTTGTTGAAGTAACTCAGGTATGTGATTTCCTGGGCGGTCGGGGAGAAGCGCGGCGTCAGCACCAGGACGCGGCCGTCGGTCAGGAAGCGGTTGTTCTCCCCGTCCTGATCCATGATGGCGAGCCGCTTCACGCGCTGGTTCGCAGGGCCGGACTCGGCGATGTAGACGACGCGGGTATCGAAGTAGCCCTCCTCGCCCGTCAGCCGCTTGTAGATGGCATCGGAGATGATGTGCGCGACTCGGCGCCACCCTTCCGCCTGGGTGAAGTAGGCCAGCCCGGTGAGCTGCTTGCCGTAGACCACGTCGAACAGACGGAACTGCACTCGCAGCCGACCGTCCGGCTGGGCCTGCACGCCGCCGGCGACCAGCGCCTGGGCCCCGATGAGACGCCAGTCGGCAAACCGCGGCGGCGCGGAGGCGAGCTGCTCCGGCGTCTGGATGAATCGGGCCGGGTCGAGCGGCTGGAACAGGCCCGACCGCTCCAGATTGGCCGTGATCACCGAGCTGATCTGGCGCGCGACCGTCTGCTCCTGCGGGGTGCCCCCGAGGAACGTCGTGATCGCGATCGGCATCGGCTCGCTGACGCCCTTGGTGATGTCGAGCCGGAGTTCCTGCGCCGACGCGGCGCCGGCCGGCAGGGCAGCGGCTAACGCGACCAGCAGGGCCGCCGCGAGACGGCGACCGATCGTGAGGAAGGTGCGGATCATCAGAACATGTCCCTCGGGCTGAAATTCATCACGATGCTGCCGCGGTTACCGTACTTGTCCCGCGGAAGGTTCAGAGTAGCGCAGGCCGGAAGCTGCGGCGCGCGCAGGGCGCTTTCCACGAACGCACGGAAGTGCGGATCGCTCAGGCTGCCGTTGCCGCGGATGAACTGCACGCCGGTGACGCGCATGTTCGGATCGAACAGCACCCGGATCTCGGCCTGCATGCTCTCCACCCCGCGCGCACCGGCGGGGACGTTCCAGCACTGGCCGATCTGCCGGCGCAGGGCGTCCTCCTCGCTGATGCTCAGGCGCTCCCCGGCGGCGGCAGGCGGGCTGCCGGACTCCACGGGGCGCTCCTGCGGCTTCTCCTTGGCCGGAGGGGCGGGCTTCTCCTTCTCCAGGCTGTTCAGCAGATCGGACATGGTCCGCTCCGGCCTGGGCTTCGGTTCTTCCTTCTTCGGCTCAGGCTTGGGCTTCGGCTCTTCCTTCTTGGGTTCCGGCTTCGGCTTGGGCTCTTCCTTCTTGGGCTCCGGCTTCGGCTGTTCCTTCTTCGGTTCCGGCTTGGGAGGCTCCGGCTTCTTCGGTTCCTCTTTCTTCGGCTCCGGTTTCGGTTCCGGTTTCGGCTCGGGCTCGGGCTCGGGCTCGGGTTTCGGCGGCGCGGGCTCGGGCTTGGCCGGGGGCTTGGGCGGTTCGGGCTTCGGCGTCGGCTCCGGCACGGGCGGCGGCGGCAGCGCCTGGGCCTTGGGGGGCGGCGGCGGCTCCTGCTTCGGAGGCTCGGGCTTCGGCGGTTCGGGCTTGGGCGGTTGCGGTTTCGGCTGGGCGCGCGGCTTGGGCGCGTCCTGTTGCAGGCGGGCGATGGTCATGGGCCCGACCTCGACCACGTCCACCGGAATCTCCTGAAGCATCAGGACGTCCTGGCTCTTCAGGGCGGGCAGGCCGAACAGCGCGATCAGGAAGAGCGCGACGTGCAGCACACCCGAGAGGACAAGGGCCCTACGCATGATGGTGTCGGTTTCACCCCGGAATGACCGTGCAGGCGCGGATCAGCGGCTACGCCCATCCGACTCGATGACAAGCTTCGCCTCGGTCAGCCCGGCGCGCCGGGCCTCGCTCAGCACGTCGATGATGAGGGCGTACTGCGCCTTGCGGTCGCCGCGGACCAGGACCTTGCGGTCCGGGGTCTTTTCCGCGACCGCGATCAGGCGGGGCTGAAGCTCCTCCAGCGTGTAGTCGTCATTGTCGAACACCGCCTTGTCCTTGAGCGAGATGCGGCCGTCCGACGTGACCGTCAGCCAGAGCGGGTCCTCCTGCGTCTCCAGCGCCTGCGCGGCGCCCTTCGGCAGGTTCACGGGAATGCCCGCGGTCAGCAGCGGGGCGGCGACCATGAAGACGATCAGAAGAACCAGCATGACGTCCACGAAGGGCGTCACGTTGATCTCTGCCAAGGGACGGTAGGTACGGCGCCTGCCGCCGCGTCCGGGCTGCTTG
This sequence comes from Rhodocista pekingensis, assembly GCF_042665545.1. Lineage (NCBI taxonomy): Bacteria > Pseudomonadati > Pseudomonadota > Alphaproteobacteria > Rhodospirillales > Azospirillaceae > Rhodocista > Rhodocista pekingensis. The sequence goes on from NZ_JBHTCM010000010.1 coordinate 166,011, forward strand.
CCGGAAAGGGACGCCCCCATTTCGTCAACCCCGCTCTTCCAGATGGCGTTGCAGGATCGCGGAAAATTCTGTCGTAAATGAGTCGAGACGGTCGCCGAAGCGGCCGATATCCGTCGAGAACTTGTTGTAGGCGATGACGGCGGGGATGGCCGCGACAAGGCCCAGCGCCGTGGCGAACAGCGCCTCGGCGATGCCGGGGGCGACCACGGCGAGCGAGGTGTTCTGCTGCGCCGCGATCGAGGTGAAGGCGTTCATGATGCCCCAGACCGTGCCGAACAGGCCGATGAAGGGCGCGGTCGAGCCGACCGAGGCCAGCACCGTCATGTAGCGCTCTGCCCCCGCCATCTCGCGCCCGATGGTCACGGACATGACCCGCTCGATGCGCTGGGCGAGGTTGGCGCGCATGGCGCCGGTCGCCAGCAGCCCGCGCTCGGAGGCATGGCGCCATTCCCGCATGCCGGCGGCGAAGGTCGCCGACAGCGGGTCGCCGGGGTTGGCCCCGACCTCGTCGTAGAGCTGGTCGAGCGAGCCGCCGGACCAGAACTGCTCCTCGAACTCGGTCGCCGCGGCCTTCATGCGGCGCAGCTTCACGGCCTTGTCGAAGATGATGGCCCAGCACCAGACGGAGGCGCCGACCAGCGCCAGCATCACGATCTTCACGATCCAGTCGGCGGCCAGGAACAGGCCGAGGATCGACAGCTCATGGGCAGGGGCCACGGCGCCGGCCATGGCGGCGGCTTGCAACTCGATGGGCGGCATGGGGGATCAGTCCTGACTTTGCCTCAAGGGGCGGGCCTCGCGAACAGGGTCTTCAGTGCCGTCCGCACGGCATTGGGTAACCGGGCGGGCCTTCCATTCTGGTTAATGCAGGCCAGCCGCAGGCGCACATGGACAAGCACGTCACCGTCCGCCGCGGGTCCCGCACTGCCGTCCGCGTAATCCGCGCCGGTGGCGAAAGTGCGGCGGATGATCTGCACCGCGTCCAGTGTCGCGCCGCCGATATCGGAAATCTCCGTATGCACTTCAAGCGCATCGTCCAGCCGCGCCGGGCGCAGATAGTCGATTTCGCAGCGCCGTACCGCGAACGCAACACCGGACTCCGCGACCATGGCCGCATGCGGCACGCCCAGCAGGCGCATCATCTCGGTACGGGCTCTTTCGCAGTAGCGAAGATAGGTTGCATGGTAGACGATGCCGCCGGCGTCCGTGTCCTCGTAGTAGACACGGCAGGGATAGACGTGGCGCATCCCCACCAGATGGCCCGTCGCCGGGCCACGGGGGGTTCCCGGACCGTCAGACATCCTCACCCTCCCCCTCCGGGTTCCCGCCGACGGGGCCCGCCCCGCCCAGCAGGTCGAGCTGGCGGGCCGGCGTGGCCGGCGGCGGCAGGCCCAGATAGCGGTAGCCGCTGTCGGTCAGGAGCCGGCCGCGCGGGGTGCGCTGCAACAGGCCCTGCTGGATCAGATAGGGCTCGATCGTCTCCTCCAGCACGTCGCGCTGCTCCCCCAGGGCAGCCCCCAGCGTCTCCACCCCGACCGGGCCGCCGCCGTAATTGTCCGCGATGCAGCGCAGATAGCGCCGGTCCATGGCGTCGAAGCCCAGCCGGTCCACCTCCAGACGGGTCAGCGCCCCGTCCGCGGCGGCGGCGTCCACCACCGCCAGCCCGGCGACGCCGCAGATGTCCCGCACCCGGCGCAGCAGCCGCCCGGCCACGCGCGGCGTCCCGCGGGAGCGGCGGGCGATCTCCAGGGCACCGTCGGCCGTCAGCTCCAGGCCCAGGATGCGGGCGCCGCGGGCGACGATGAGCTGCAACTCCTCCGGCTCATAGAACTGCATCCGGAGGGGGATGCCGAACCGCTCCCGCAAGGGGCGGGTGATCAGGCCGGAGCGCGTGGTGGCGCCCACCAGGGTGAAGGGCGGCAGGTCGATGCGCACGCTGCGCGCGGCCGGCCCCTCGCCGATGATGAGATCGAGCTGGAAGTCCTCCATCGCCGGATAGAGGATCTCCTCCACCGCCGGGGAGAGGCGGTGGATCTCGTCGATGAACAGCACGTCGTGCGGCTGGAGGTTCGTCAGCAGGGCCGCGAGGTCGCCGGCCTTGGCGATCACCGGGCCGCTGGTGGCGCGGAAGCCGACATTCAGCTCCTTGGCGACGATCTGGGCCAGGGTGGTCTTGCCCAGGCCCGGCGGCCCGAACAGGAGCACATGGTCCAGCGCCTCCTTGCGGCCGCGGGCCGCCTGGATGAAGACCGACAGGTTCTCGCGCACCTGCCGCTGGCCGATGAACTCCGCAAGGCTGAGCGGGCGGATCGACGCCTCCGCGGCGTCGCCGCCGATGCGGTCCTGCTCCACCAGCCGCTGCGGTCTGTCCGGCGGGCTCACGGGCTAAGCTCCTTCAGTCCGGCGCGGATCAGGTCCGACACCCCGGCCTCCGGCCCCAGCCGCTGGGCCACGGCATTGACGGCGGTGAAGGCTTCCACCCGCTTGTAGCCCAGATTGACCAGGGCGGACACGGCATCCGCCACGGCCCCCGCCGGGCCGGCGGGCGCTGCCGTCCCTTTGCCGGCGGTGGCAGCGGAAGGAGCCGGGGCGCCGAAGCTGGCGACCTTCTCCTTCAGTTCGTTCAGGATGCGGGCGGCCAGCTTCGGCCCGACCCCGTCGGCCTGGCAGAGGGAGGTCCGGTCCTGCGCGGCGATGCTGTTGGTCAGCTCGGCCGGGGACAGCGCCGACAGCAGGTTCAACGCCACCCGGGCGCCCACCCCCTGCACCGTCGTCAGCAGGCGGAACCAGTCCCGCTCCTCCGCATCGGCGAAGCCGAAGAGCTGGATGTTGTCCTCCGACACCCACATCTCGGTCAGCAGCGACACGGCTTCCCCCGGGGCGGCCAGACGGCGCAGGGTCCGGGCCGAGGCGGAGACGAGATAGCCCACCCCGCCCACATCCACGATGGCCCAGTCGAGCCCCGTGGAATCCAGCAGCCCCGTCAGCTTGGCGATCATGCCGCCCCTCCCTTCCATGGCAGGGCGAAGATGGGCCGGCAGGAACAGAACAGCAACAGATTTGCCGGCGGGCGCGGCTGCCGGCCACGTCGGTGACCTGCCGGCGGGATCATCGCCGGACCCCCAGCATCCCTTCCATGACACGCCGCTTGGTGCCGGCCGTGTGGGCGTGGCAGATGGCGACGGCGAGCGCGTCCGCCGCATCGGCGGAGGAGCGCTGGAAGCCCGGCAGCAGCATCCGGACCATGTGCTGCACCTGCTCCTTGTCGGCGTGGCCGGTGCCGACGACGGACTTCTTCACGATCATGGGCAGGTACTGCTCCACCACCAGACCGGCGCGGGCGCCGACCAGCAGGGCCACGCCGCGCGCCATGCCGAGCTTCAGCGTCGAATGCGGATTCTTGTTGGCGAGGGTCTCCTCGACCGCCACCTCGTCCGGGTGCCAGACGCCGATCACCTCGACAAGACCGTCGTGCAGCCGCTCCAGCCGCCGCGGCAGGTCCTGCTTCTCGTCGGTGTTGATGGTGCCGTCCGCGACATGGGTCAGGCGGCTGCCGGCCACGTCGATGACGCCCCAGCCCGTGTGCCGGAGCCCGGGGTCGAGCCCCAGGACCCGGATCGGGGCGGTGGCGCTGGGCGTGGCGGACATCGGCGCCCCACCCGGCCGTCAGCCGTTCAGCTTGTCGAGCAGGTCCTGGGGGATGTCGAAGTTCCCCAGCACCGTCTGGACGTCGTCATTGTCGTCCAGCATGTCCAGGAGCTTCATCAGGCTCTGGGCGGCGTCCTCGGCGGCGACCGGCACGGTGTTCTGCGGCTGCCAGGTCAGCTTGGCGCTCTCCGGCGGGCCGAAGCGGGTTTCCAGGGCGTCGCGCACCTCACCCAGGCTGTCCACGGCGGTGCTGATGTAGTGCCCGCCCTCGTCGGACTGCACATCGTCGGCGCCCGCCTCGATGGCGGCCTCCAGCACCGTGTCGGCATCAGCCACGGAGGCCGGATAGACCACCTGCCCGATGCGGTTGAACATGAAGCTGACGGAGTTCGTCTCGCCCAGGGTGCCGCCGAACTTGGTGAAGGCGGTCCGCACCTCGCTGGCGGTGCGGTTGCGGTTGTCGGTCAGCGCCTCCACGATCAGGGCGACGCCGCCGGGGCCGTAGCCCTCGTAGCGCACCTCCTCGTAGTTGGCACCGTCGGCGCCGGGCGTGCCCTGCTTGATCGCCCGCTCGATCCGGTCCTTCGGCATGTTCTCGGCCCGCGCCGCCTGGATCGCGGCGCGCAGGCGCGGGTTCGATGCCGGGTCCGGCAGGCCGGCCTTGGCCGAAACGGTGATTTCGCGGGCGAGCTTGTTGAACTTCTTGGCCCGCTTGGCGTCCTGCGCGCCCTTGCGGTGCATGATGTTCTTGAACTGGCTATGACCTGCCATGGCCCCGTGGCATCCCTAATGGAGTTATCGAACTGATATATGGATCGGCAAGGCGTGCTTGTACCATATCTGGTGGCGCATAGCACGCCTCCCGCCGCTTGTCTCGGGTCACTTCCGGGGGGCAGGACCCGGATTCGGGCGGTTTCAGGCCGCCGCGGACGGCATCGCCGGCTTCAGCCGGCCGCCCAGGCGCAACGGCTCCACCCGGGCGGCCAGCCCGGTGCGGTCGTCCGTCTCCACGAACAGGCCGCAGACGGTCACGGTGGCATCGTTCTCCGCCGGGGTGAAGCGCTCCCCCGGCAGCCGGCGCACCAGCTTGTGGATGGCCGCATCCTTCTTCATGCCGATGACGCTGTCATAGTCGCCGCACATGCCGGCATCGGTCTGGTAGGCGGTGCCGCCGTTCAGGATCTGGAGGTCCGCCGTGGGGACATGGCTGTGCGTGCCGACGACGAGGCTGACGCGGCCGTCCAGCACATGGCCCATGATCATCTTCTCCGACGTCGCCTCGCCGTGGAAGTCCAGGACGGCGGCATCCACCCCGCCCGGCCCCATGCGGTGGACGCGCAGCACCCGCTCCACCGCGGCGAAGGGATCGTCCAGCGGGTCCATGAAGACCCGGGCCATGGCATTCATCACCAGCACCTTGCGCCGGCGGTCCTTGCTGGGCAGCACGGCGAAGCCGCGGCCGGGCGTGCCTTCGGGATAGTTGATCGGGCGCAGCAGGTTCGGCATCCGGTCGATCTGGCTGACCAGCTCGCGCTGGTCCCAGACATGGTTGCCGGTGGTGATGCAGTCCACGCCGGCGGCGAAGAACTCCGCCGCGATCTTCTCGGTGATGCCGAAGCCGCCGGCCGCGTTCTCCCCGTTGGCGATCACGAAGTCGAGGGCGAGGTCCTTGAGCAGCGCCGGCAGGTGCCGCAGCACCCCCTCGCGCCCGCTGCGCCCCACGATGTCGCCAAGGAAGAGAATCCGCATGAACTAGTCCTTTCCGATCCTGATCGCGTCCCGGTCCGTCACCACCCAGTCGAGCGGCTGGTCCAGCCCGTCATGGGGCACGGCGGGAACCTCCTGCGCCGCATGGCCGATGCCGACCGCCGTCACCGGCCCCCCGGCCCGCAGCAGGGCGAGCGTGCGGTCGTAGAAACCGGCGCCGTAGCCCAGCCGCATCCCCGTCCGGTCGAAGGCCAGCAGCGGCACCAGCACCAGGGACGGCACCAGTTCCGGCGCCTCCGGCCCCGGCTCCTGCACCCCGAAGGGGCCCGGCCGCAGCGCCTGACCCGGCGCCCAGGCGCGGAAGCGCAGGGGCAGCCCCGGTCCCTGCATCACCGGCAGAGCCGGCCGGCCGCCGGTCCGCGTGACATGGTGCAGCAGCGGCCGCACGTCGATCTCGTCCCTCAGCGGCCAGTAGCCGGCGACGACGGCTCCCGCCGGCAGCGCCGGGAAGGCGGCGGCGAAGCAGGCCGCCAGCCGCTCGCCCGCGCCGGCCGGGTCCAGCCCGGCGCGCAGGCGCCGCGCCGCCGTCCGTGCCGCGGCCTTGGCCCGGCGCAGATCCTCCGGCGGAGCGGGGACGGCGGCATCGGTCATCGGGCAGAACACCGGGAAGCGGGGTCCATGGGGGCTGCGGCCATGGGAGCGGGAACCGGCTGTCGGGCACCAAGAAAAACGCCGCCTCCCGGCCACGGGGGGCGGCGTCGGAATCCGGGTTGGAAGGACAGCCGCGACGGCCGTTGGTATGTGCGTATCCTCCGCGGCCTGCATCAGCAGGTGGGCGCCGTGTGTCCGACACCAGGGTGTCGGCAGGGACAGCTCCCTAGAGGATGGGTATCGGCCCCGGGGATTATGCGACCTGACGCACCGCGCAGCCGCCTTCCGGGGGGTAATCTAGGCACGTTCGAGGCGGGCGGCAATGTCTTCGATGCGCTTTGCCAGGCTGTCCACCGCCGCGATGACGGTTTCATCCTCCTCGACCGCGCGGGGCGCGGGCGCGGGCGTGGACACCGGCACGGGCCGGCCGGTGCGCAGCGCCTGGGTTTCGGCCCGCAGGTCGAAGATCTCGTCCGCCAGCATCAGGCTGGCCAGCATCAGGAGCTGCGCCTCGCTGCTGCCGACGGAATCGGAGGCGATCTCCTTCAGGCGGGCATCGACATAGGCGCCCAGTTCGCGCAGCCGCTGTTCCTGCCCGTCCTCGCAGGCCAGCGCATAGCCGCGTCCGTTCAGCGTGATCTCCACGCGGGCCATCGGTCACTCCTCCAGCACGATGCGCAACCGGTCTATGGCGCCGTCCAGCCGCCCGGCCACGGCCTCGACCGTCTCGTTCGCCCGGCGCTCCCCCTCCAGCGCGGCGGCGAGGGCGCGGTTGATCTCCGCCACCTCCTCCTCGCTGAGGGCACGACCGTCGCCGTCACCGACGAGGGCCGCCCGCTCCAACCGGAAGGCGATGGCCTGATCCAGACGCCCGATGGCGCGGTCCAGACGGTCGAGGGCGGTCTTCAGGCGGTCCATGCTCGGCTGTGGCAGGTGCGCCGGCCGGCCCCGGCGCACGGAAAGGCGGTGTGTGCGTAGCAGCACAGTAGGGGGGGCCGGCCCCCGCCGTCAACGGGCGCCCCGACGTCAGCGCCGCGACCAGTCCGGCTCCAGCACGAAGCGCAGCCGGAACCAGGCCAGGGCGAACCCGGCCAGCGTCCAGACGGCGATGGCGGCGAGGCTCCACTCCAGCGGCTGCACACCGACGCGGCCGCTGAGCGCCACGTCGAACAGCTCGGTCAGCGGGCCGAGCGGATTCAGCAGGGTGAACAGGTCCGGCCCGTCCGTCGGATCGGCGCTCTTGCCCGCGGCATAGCCGAAATGGACCGAGGCCATCATGATGAGGACGATCAGCAGCGGTGCCGCCCCCTTCTCGTCATCCACCGGCTTGAAGGACAGGGCGGCATAGCCGATCGCCGTCAGCATCGCCGCGGCACCGATGGCGGCGGCCAGGGCCAGCAGCGGGTCGATGTTCGCCCCCTCCCCCGTCAGGACCAGGGCGATGAGCAGCAGCATGGACTGCGCCACGGCCAGAATCCCGACCGCGGTGGCATGGCTGACCATGACCAGCCCGCGGGAAACCGGGCTGACGGTGAAGAAGCGGAGCTGGCCCTTGCGTGTCTCCACCACGAAGGCGACGGCGCCGGTGGTGAAACAGAAGGCCGCGATGCCGATGGCGAGATAGAAGGCGGCGAAGCGCAGGATGCCGCTCTTGGTGCCCTGCGGCACCTCCACCACCCGGACATCGTAGCGCGCGCCCGGCGGCGGTCCCGCCGCGGCCGAAGTGCCCAGGGTATCGCCACCGAGGGCATCGCAGCCGAGGACATCGCCATGGAGCAGCAGGTCGCGCACCAGATCCGCCTGGTCGATCAGGCGCAGGGGCGAGCGCACCAGCACCGCCTGCCCGTCGGGAGCCGGCAGCACCAGCAGGTCCGCATCCTCCGCCGCCAGCGCGGCCTCCGCCTCCGCCAGGGGGGCGGTCCGCACCGTCATGCCGCCGAAGCGCCCGATGCGCGCCGCCGCCTCGGCCGCGGTCAGCCCCAGGCCGGGCAAGGCCGCGCCCGTGTCCGCCACCAGCACGGTGTAGCTGGTCCCGACCAGCTTCTGCGCGAAGCTGATGTCGCGGAACACGGTCGCCTTGTAGAAGACGATGAAGGCCAGCGCGACCAGCGGCGTGCTGATCAGCCCGTTGCGCACCTTGCGGTCGCGCAGCAGCGAGCGCAGGAAGGTCAGCACGAAGCGGGGAAAGAGACGCAGCGTGTGCATCATGCCCTGGCCTCCGCCAGCTTGGCGCGCCGACCCAGCAGGGTGATCCCGACCGCGGCCGCCACCGTCCAGCCGGTCAGCAGCAGCAGCGCCGTCCCGGCACCCATGGCCACCGTCTCCCCGCCCAGGGCCAGCCGGAACAGGTCATAGGCGGGGGTCACCGGGTTCACCCAGGCGACCGGCGCGATGGCCGGGATGGACAGCACGTTCCAGAACACGGGGCTGAGCAGCACCAGCGGCCAGATCGCGGCGCCGAAGGTCTCGGCACTGCCGCGGTAGGCCGGCAGCAGCAGGCCCAGGAAGGACCCGACCGCGCCGAAGACCACGGTCCCCAGCAGCACGACCGCGGCCAGGGCCGGAACGCTGGCGCCGGTCGGCAGACCGATGATGAGGTCCAGCAGCAGTGCCGTGTAGGCCGTTCCGCCCAGGGTGACCAGGATCCGCCCGAAGGCCAGCCCGGTCATGGCGAAGCCGGGCGTCACCGGCGTGATGCGCAGGAAGCCGGTCCAGCCGCCCAGCCGGTCATGGTGGATCTGCTGCACGGCCACGCTCAGGGTCAGCGCCAGCAGAAGGGTGAAGAAGGCGGCGACCGGCTGCACCGGCGTGCCGTCCTTCTCCGGCGCCGGCAGCGGGTCCAGCAGGATGCGGGCCGCGGACGGCGGGGATTCGATCACCCGCGCCAGGAAGGGCCAGAGGAAATAGGCGCCGTCACGGACCTGAAGCTCCAGCACCGTCGGCCCGTCGGGGGCGGGGGCGGGGGCGGAGGCGTCCGCGGGGGCCTTCCCGTCCGTCGGCGGGACGACAGGCGTCAGCACGGCGTCGAACTGGCTCTGCTCGAAGCGTCGCTGTGCCTCCCCGGCGGGGAGACGTCCGGCCACGATGTAGTCCATGCCGCGCAGCACCGGCCGCAGGTCCTTCGCGGCCGGGCCGACATCCGCCACCACCACCCGCGCGGCCGGCTGTTCCAGCACGGCATCGAGCGTGAAGGGCAGCAGCGCCAGCACGTAGAGCACCGGCAGGAGAACCTGCGCCACCGACCGCCAGGGCGAACCGAACCAGTCGAACAGGCCGACCCGGGCGAAACTGAGGAAGAGCAGCAGGCTGCGGATCATGCGTCGCGCAGCTCCCGGCCGGTCAGCTTCAGGAAGACGTCGCCCAGCGTGCTGCGCTCGACGGACAGGTTCTCGATGGCGAAGCCGTGCGCCACCTGCGCCGCCATCAGCGACGCCAGCAGCGGTTCCAGCCGGGGAGCCGCGAAGTGGACACGGCTACGGCCGGGCTGCGGCTCCAGGCTCTGGAAGCCCTCCACCCCGGCGAAGGTCTCCACCGGCGCCTGCGCCTCCGTCTCGAAGCTGACATGGGCGCCGGGGCAGTGTTCGTTCACCAGGGCCGCGGGGGTTCCCACGGCCAGCAGCCGCCCGTGGTCCACGATGGCGACGCGGGAGCAGAGCGCCTGCGCCTCCTCCATGCTGTGGGTGGTCAGCAGGGCGGCGCGGCCGGTCCCGGCCACCCGCTCCCGCACCATGTCCCAGAGCAGGGCACGGCCCTGCGGGTCCAGGTTGGCGGTCGGCTCGTCCAGGAACAGCAGGTCCGGGTTGCCGGCGATGGCCAGCGCCATGGCGAGGCGCTGCTTCTGCCCGCCGGACAGGCTGCCGACCTGGGCGTCCGTCTTCTCCGCCAGCCCGACGCGCTGGAGCAGCGCGGTGCCGTCCTGCGGCTCGGGATACATCAGACGGTAGAGCCGCATCAGTTCGCCCACTGTGGCGCGCTCCAGCAGCGCACTCGATTGCAGGACGATCCCGATGCGGGTGCGGACCGGTTGCAGACCCTTGGAGACGTCGCGGCCGAGCACCAGGGCGCGGCCACCGTCCGGGCGCCGCAACCCCTCCAGGATCTCCATGGTGGTGGTCTTGCCGGCACCGTTCGGACCCAGGAGGCCGACGACCTCCCCCGGTTCGACCCGGAAGCTCAGCCCCGCCACGGCCTGGGTCTTGCCGTAGCTCTTCCGGAGATCCTGGACCTCGATCATGCCGCCCCCGAAATTGTCCACACGTTTCGCTATCCGACGCGATCCCGGCTGTCAACCGTGGCGCGCGCGGCCATCGCACCGCAGCAAGGGGAAACCGGCTTGCCCTTGACGCGCCCGGCAGCGCTTGGGCATGGTCGCCCGTCGCGGGTCTTGCAGGCGCGGCAGTGCCCGGGTGCCGGACCCGCCGCGCATCTGTTGGTGTTCCAGGCCCGGCCATGGCCGGGTGCGCTCCCGCGTCCCTGAAGCCTGCGGCCCTGAAGCCCGCGTCCCGAAAGGCCCTTCATGCACCAGTCCGCTTCCAACGGGTCCGCCAACGGCGTCTTCTTCGACGGCATTCCCCATGCCGATCTGGCGAATGCCGTGCGTGCCCTGTCCATGGACGCGGTCGAGGCCGCGAAGTCGGGCCACCCGGGACTGCCGCTTGGCATGGCGGACGTGGCGACGGTGCTGTTCACCCGTTTCCTGAAGTTCGACGCGGCCCGGCCGCGCTGGCCCGACCGCGACCGCTTCGTGCTGTCCGCCGGGCACGGCTCGATGCTGCTCTATTCGCTGCTGCATCTGACCGGCCACGAGGACATGCCGCTGGAGGAGCTGAAGCGCTTCCGCCAGCTCGGCAGCCGCACGGCCGGCCATCCCGAATTCGGGCTGGCCGCCGGGATCGAGATGACCACCGGGCCCCTGGGCCAGGGCATCGCCACGGCCGTCGGCATGGCGCTGGCGGAGCGGATGCTGAACGCCCGCTTCGGCGACGATCTGGTGGACCACTACACCTATGTCATCGCCTCCGACGGCGATCTGATGGAGGGGGTGTCGCACGAGGCCGGATCGCTGGCCGGTCATCTGGACCTGTCGCGCCTGATCGTCCTCTGGGACGACAACAGGATCTGCATCGACGGGCCGACGGAGATGTCCTTCACGGACGACACGCTGGCCCGGTTCCGCGCCTATGGCTGGGACGTGCAGACGATCGACGGGCACGACGCGCACCAGATCGCCACGGCCATCGAGTATGCCCGCACCACGGACGCGCCGTCGCTGATCGCCTGCCGCACCGTGATCGGCTACGGCGCCCCGACCAAGGCCGGCACCTCGGCCAGCCACGGCTCGCCCCTGGGGGCGGCAGAGGTGGAGGGCGTGCGCAAGGCGCTGAACTGGCCGCACGCCCCGTTCGAGGTGCCCGAGCCGGTCCGCCGCGCCTGGCGCACCGCCGGCCGGCGCTGGGCCGATGCCGCCGACGCCTGGGAGGAGCGGCTGGCCATGACCGGGCACGAGCTGCGCGAGGCGTTCCGCCAGGCCATGGACGGCAGCCTGCCGGCCGAGGCCGACGCCATCATCGACCGGATCAAGCGGGAAGCATCGGAGACGCAGCCCTCTGTCGCCACCCGTCAGGCCTCCGGCACCGTGCTGGACGCGCTGGTTCCGGCGGTGCCGGAGCTGCTGGGCGGGTCCGCCGACCTGACCGGCTCGAACAACACCAAGGCGAAGAACGTCCCGATCGTCCGCAAGGGCAGCTACGGCGGCCGCTACCTGCATTACGGCGTGCGCGAGCACGGCATGGCCGCCGCCATGAACGGGCTGGCGCTGCATGGCGGCGTGATCCCCTTCGGCGGCACCTTCCTCACCTTCAGCGACTACTGCCGCCCCTCCATCCGCCTGTCGGCGCTGATGAAGCAGCGGGTCGTCTATGTCATGACCCATGACAGCATCGGCCTGGGCGAGGACGGCCCCACCCACCAGCCGGTGGAGCACATGGCGGCGCTGCGCTGCATCCCCAACCTGCTGGTCTTCCGCCCGGCGGATGCGGTGGAGACGGCGGAGGTCTGGCAGATCGCGCTGCACCAGAAGGCGCGCCCGTCGGTGCTGGCGCTCACCCGCCAGAATCTGCCCACCCTGCGCACCGTCCACCAGTCGGAGAACCTCTCCGCCCGCGGCGCCTATGTGCTGCGCGAGGCGACGGGCGAGCGGCAGGTGACGCTGCTGGCCACGGGGTCGGAGGTCGCCATCGCCGTGGCGGCGCGCGACCTGCTGGAGGCGGACGGCATCGGCACGGCCGTCGTATCCATGCCGAGCTGGGAACTGTTCGAGGAACAGCCGGCGGACTACCGCGCCGGCGTGCTGGGCAGCGGCGTGCGCGTGGCCGTGGAGGCCATGGTACGCTTCGGCTGGGACCGCTGGACGGGGGCCGCGGACGGCACCCCGGGGGCCTTCGTGGGCATGCCCGGATTCGGCGAGTCCGGCCCCTACCAGGAGCTGTACCGTCATTTCGGGATCACGCCGGAGGGGGTCGCGGCCGCGGCCCGGGCACGGCTCTAGGGTTCCGCGGGCAGGTCCCCGGGCCGCTGCCGGCCGTGCGCCAGACGCATGGCCGACCACGCCGGGGGCATACTTGCGTATCGCGCCGGGGGACGCTGGACTGCCCCCGGACCGTCTCAAAAAAGGCCGCCGGGGGGCGGCCGCCATGCAAACTCGGAGGAAGGCTATGGCAGTCAAGGTTGCGATCAACGGGTTCGGCCGCATCGGCCGTCTGGTTCTGCGGGCCATCTACGAGAGCGGCCGCACCGACGTGGAGGTCGTCGCCATCAACGACCTCGCCGACGTGAAGACCAATGCCCACCTGCTGAAGTACGACAGCGTGCATGGCCGCTTCCCCGGCACCGTCGAGGTGGACGCCGAGGGCCAGAAGCTGGTCGTCAACGGCCACGCCATCCCCTGCTTCCAGCAGCGCGACCCGGCCCAGCTCCCCTGGGGCGACCTGGGCGTCGAGGTGGCGATGGAGTGCTCCGGCATCTTCACCAAGCGCGACGATGCCGCCAAGCATCTGGCCGCCGGCGCGAAGAAGGTGCTGATCTCCGCCCCGGCGACGGATGAGGACATCACCGTCGTCTACGGCGTGAACCACCAGAAGCTCACGGCCGAGCACAGGATCGTCTCCAACGCGAGCTGCACGACGAACTGCCTCGCCCCGGTCGCCTATGTGCTGAACAACGCCATCGGCATCGACCATGGCTTCATGACCACGATCCACAGCTACACCGGCGACCAGCGGACCGTGGACACGATGCACAAGGACCTGCATCGCGCCCGCGCCGCCGCGCTGAACATCATCCCGACCTCGACCGGCGCCGCCAAGGCGGTGGGCAAGGTGCTGCCGGAGCTGAAGGGCAAGCTGGACGGCACCGCCATCCGCGTGCCGACTCCGAACGTCTCGGTCGTGGACTTCAAGTTCGTGGCGAAGCGCGCGACCTCCAAGGAGGAGATCGCCTCCCTGATCCAGGACGCCGCCAAGGGCCCGCTGAAGGGCATCCTGGGCTGCTATACCGAGGATCTGGTGTCCACGGACTTCAATCACGACCCGCACAGCTCCATCTTTGCGCTGAACGAGACCAAGGTCATTGAAGGCACCTTCGTGCGCATCATGACCTGGTACGACAACGAGTGGGGCTTCTCCAACCGCATGAGCGACACCGCCGTGGCCATGGCCAAGGCCGGCTGATCCCCACGCGGTCACCGAACCTGGAGAAGGGCGCCGTCGCCGTGCGGCGCCCTTCCGTTTTCCGGACACGGCAGCATCAGGACAGAACGCATGACCCCGAACGAGATCGCCCGCCTCCAGGCCTATCTGCGCAAGACCTTCGGCAACGACCGGCTGACCGTGATGGCCCCGGCCAAGAAGGGCCAGCCGGTGGAGGTGATGCTGGGCGAGGAGTTCATCGGCACCCTCTACCGCGACGAGGACGAGGGCGACGTCTCCTACAATTTCAACATGAGCATCCTGTCCGAGGACCTGCCCAACGTGGCCCCGGCCAAGGGAAAGTAAGTCCGGGACTGCTCGCCGGGGCGGCCGCGGCCGGTCCGGCCGGCGGTCCTGCCGCCGGCCTTCGCCTGTTGACCGTGTCCCGGCTGGCCGTCACCGCGCCGGCTGCGTGCCGGGTCCGGCGGACCCGCCGGCCGGCGGCGCGTAGTTCCTTACCCAGTCCTGCACCTGCTGATACCAGAAGACCGAGTTCTGGGGCTTCAGGACCCAGTGGTTCTCGTTCGGGTAGTAGATGAAGCGGGACGGTACGCCACGCCGCTGCAAGGTGTGGAACAGCTCGATGCCCTGGTTCACCGGCACCCGGTAGTCGAGCTGGCCGTGGATCACCAGCGTCGGGGTCCTGAAGTTCCCCGCCGCCATGTGCGGCGAATAGCGCTGGAACTCCGCCGGATCGTCCCAGTGCTCGCCGAAGCGGTCCAGCGAGCCGCCGCCGTCCCCGCCCTCCTGCGTGTAGCTGTTGTAGACCGCGGCGTGCGCGATCAGCGCCTTGAACGGGTGCTCGCGCCCCAGCAGCACGGTGGCGAGGAACCCGCCGTAGCTGCCGCCGCCGGCCACCATGCGCGTGCGGTCCGCCCAGGGCTGCGCCGCCAGCCAGTCCGCGGCCTTGATCGTGTCCTGGTAGGGCTTGTCGATGCGGTCGGGATTGATGCTGTCGGTGAAGGCCTCGCCGAAGCCGCTGGAGCCGTGGAAATTGTGCCAGGCCACGACATAGCCCCAGCCGGCGAAGACCTGCGCGTTCCAGCGCCACTGCCAGGTGTCGGTGACCGCGTTGTGCGGGCCGCCGTGCAGCAGCAGGAAGACGGGATAGGTCTTCGTCGGGTCGAAGCCGGGCGGCTTGATCACCCACATCTGGATGTCGTCGCCGCCGGCCCCCTTGTAGCTCACGCTCTCCACCGTACCCATCGCCGTGCGGCCCAGCAGGTCGTCGTTGAAGCCGGTGAGCGTGGTCGCGTCCCCGCTGCGGGGATCGACCCGGACCAGCGTCGGCGGTTCGCTGAAGGACTGCCGCAGCGCCACCAGGACCGCCGGCTTGCCGGCCATCCCCAGTTCGGCGAAATCGCTGCCGCCGGTGACCGGCTGCGGCGCCCCGCCGTCCGCCATGAAGCGGTAGATGCGCCGGGTGGCGGCATCGTCGATGGCGCCGTAGAGCGCCTTGGAATCCGGCGCCCAGACGATCCCGGAGGCCGACCGGTCCCAGTTCTCCGTCAGGCCGCGGGTCTTCCCGGCACGGCGGTCGTACAGCATCAGCTTCGCATTGGCGCCGTAGAAGCCGTAGACGCGCTGCTGCTGGAAGGCGAGCCAGCGCCCGTCCGGCGAATAGAGCGGCGAGCCGTCGGAGCCGTCGCGGTTGTCGGCCGTCAGGTTGC
Source organism: Rhodocista pekingensis (assembly GCF_042665545.1). NCBI lineage: Bacteria > Pseudomonadati > Pseudomonadota > Alphaproteobacteria > Rhodospirillales > Azospirillaceae > Rhodocista > Rhodocista pekingensis. The sequence goes on from NZ_JBHTCM010000010.1 coordinate 181,432, forward strand.
GCGGGGCGCTGCCGTCGATGCCGGCGACGAAGAGGTCCACGTTCGGCCGCGTGCCGGTCGGGTCCACGTCCACGGCGAAGGCGATTTCCGTCCCGTCGGGGGAGATGTCGTAGGGCACGGGTCCGGGGTCGCGGAAGGCCACGGCCTTGCCGGTCGGCCGCGTCACCGCCACCGGCGCGCCGCCATCGAGCGCGGCGATGTAGACGTGCGCCTCCCGGTCGTCCAGCCAGTGGTCCCAGAACATGAGCGGCGGCCTGTCCCAGACCTTGGCGCTCATCTTCGAAGAGTCGCGCTCGGCGAGGCGCTTGCCCTGTTGCTGCCAGTCGTCGAGATCCGTCCAGACCCGGGTCAGGAAGGCGATGCGCCGGCTGTCCGGCAGCCAGCGCGGCAGCCGCACCCCGGTGGGCACCTCCGTCACCCGCCGCGCCTCGCCGCCGGCGACGGGCAGCACGTAAAGCTGCGCCGCCTTGTCGCCGTCGCGCCTGGCGACGAAGGCGATCCAGCGTCCGTCAGGGCTCCACTGCGGCTCGCTCTCGGCCGCCGGGTCGCTGGTCAATTGCCGGGCTTCCCCGCCCGCCGTGGGAACCAGCCAGAGATCGACGTCGCGCCCGTCCGTCGCGGTGTCGTAGGCGGTGACCGGAACGACCGCGGACCGGCCGTCGGGCGAAAGCGCGGGTGTGCCGATGCGCTTGAGCTGCCACATCGCCTCCGCCGTCAGCGGCGCGCGCTCCGCCGCCGCCGCCGGAACGGCCAGCAGCGCGGCCGCCGCCAGGGCCAGACAGGTTCTTCTCATTCTTGCTCCCCGTTCGTGTGGACTGGTCCGTTCCGATAGTGCCACTTCCGGGGTAGCGTGAAAGGACCGATCCGGGCCGCGGCGACGGGTCCATCCGTCGCGCCCCGCCCCCGGCCCGATCTGCGGTTGCGGCGCCACGGCCCAGGGTGGTAGGCGGACGGGGGTCCAGGAACGACGGGAGGACGGCACGGATGACCCGCCCGGTGCGCATCCGCGGCATCGAGGACGCACGGCTGGTCCTGGGCGTGGCCCGGGACTGCGGGCGCGCGGTCGTGCTGGTCTCCCCCGCCGGGGCCGCGGGCTATCTCGGCGGCGGCTGGTGGGCGGCGCTCACGGCGCTGCTGCGGGACGAGTTTCCCGGGACGGAGGTCACGGCGGTGCTGGACTGCGCCGACGACCCCGGCCATGTGCTGGCGGCCCTGCGCGCCGGCTGCACCGAGCTGTCCTTCGCCGGACCGCCGGAGGTGGCGGCGAAGCTGGCCGACATCGCGGCGCAGCATGGCGCCCGCCTGCACCCGCCGGCCACGGACACCGTCGAACCCTGGCGGGAGTCCCGGCCGCGGGCCGCGCTGCGCGCGCTCCTGGCCGCCTTCGCCGAGCCCACACCCCCGGGAACCAGCCCCCCCGGAACCGCCGGGCGGTAAGGCGGATGGTTGCGTTGCAATGCGCAGGGGCGTGGGCTATCTAGCCGCCGGTAATGCCCGAGAGGGCCGGACCCCGCACATCCCCGGCAACTAGGCAGGAAAACCGTCATGAAGCTGACCCGGCGCGTCAAGGAAATCCTCTCCTGGTACGAGAGCGACAATCCCGGCACCAAGGCCAATCTGGCCCGCATCCTGATGGAGGGGCGGCTGGGCGGCAGCGGCAAGCTGGTGATCCTGCCGGTCGATCAGGGCTTCGAGCACGGCCCCGCGCGCAGCTTCGGCGTCAACCCGCCGGCCTACGATCCGCACTACCATTTCCAGCTCGCCATCGACGCCGGCCTGTCGGCCTATGCCGCGCCGCTCGGCCCGCTGGAGGCCGGGGCCGGCACCTTCGCCGGCTCCATCCCGCTGATCCTGAAGATGAACAGCTCCAACAGCCTGTCCCGGCTGAAGGAGGGTGCGGACCAGGCGGTGACCGCCAGCATCGACGACGCCCTGCGCCTGGGCTGCTCGGCCATCGGCTTCACCATCTATCCCGGCTCCGACGCCATGTTCGGGCAGTTCGAGGAAATCCGCGAGCTGTCGCGCGAGGCGAAGTCCAAGGGTCTGGCGACCGTGATCTGGTCCTACCCGCGCGGCGGCGAGATCACCAAGAAGGGCGAGCTGGCGCTGGACATCGACGCCTACGCCGCCCACATGGCCGCCCTGCTGGGCGCCCACATCATCAAGGTCAAGCTGCCGACCGCCGACCTGGAGCAGGAAGAGGCGCGCAGGATCTACGAGCAGACGAAGGTTCCGCGCGACACCCTGACCGAGCGCGTGAAGCACATCATGCAGGCGTCCTTCAACGGCCGCCGCATCGTCGTCTTCTCCGGCGGCGCGCACAAGGGCGAGGACGCGATCTTCGAGGATGCCCGTGCCATCCGCGACGGCGGCGGCAACGGCTCCATCATCGGCCGCAACGCCTTCCAGCGCCCGCGTGAAGAGGCCCTGGCCCTGCTGGACAGGCTGGTCCGCATCTACCAGGGCAAGGAATAAGTCCCCTGCCCGGGGCGGTCTTCCGGGACCGCCCGTTCGGCGCTATCGTCGGCCCCGGCGGGCATCTGCCCCCGGGGCCGCTTCCTTTCCGGCGGCCCGCCGCCCTTTCCGGACTGCCATGACCGACTGCCGCCTGTACCTGATCACCCCGCCCGCGTTCGACCCGCAGGACTTCGCCCCGACGCTGGCCGCGGCCCTGGATGCCGGCGATGTCGCCTGCGTGCAGCTCCGTCTCAAGGATGCACCCGACGAGGCGATCCTGCGGGCGGTGGACGTGCTGCGGCCGCTGGTGCAGGCCCGCGACGTGGCCTTCATCCTGAACGACCGGCCGGATCTGGCCGCGCGCTCGGGCTGCGACGGGGTGCATGTCGGGCAGGAGGACATGCCCTACCGCGAGGCGCGGCGGCTGGTCGGGGCCGATGCCATCGTCGGCGTGACCTGCCATGACAGCCGCCACCTGGCCATGGTGGCCGGCGAGGAAGGGGCGGACTATGTCGCCTTCGGCGCCTTCTTCCCGACCGGAACCAAGGTGCCGAAGACCACGGCCGATCCGGAAATCCTGACCTGGTGGCAGGAGATGATGGAGGTGCCGTGCGTCGCCATCGGCGGCATCACGGTGGAGACCGCCCCCCTGCTGGTCCAGGCCGGGGCCGACTTCCTGGCCGTCTGCGGCGGTGTCTGGAACCACCCCGCCGGTCCCGCCGCCGCGGTGGCCGACTTCAACCGCGTGATGCGGGGCTGACGCCGCGTGACGCCGGGCTGACGGCGGGCGCCGCCACCGGCGCCCAGAGCACGTCCTCGATCCGCGCCGCCCCGGTGGCGAGCATCACCAGCCGGTCGAAGCCCAGCGCGATACCCGCGCTCTCCGGCATCAGGGCCAGGGCGTCGAGGAACTCCTCGTCCAGGGGATAGCGTTCGCCGTACAGGCGCTGCTTCTCCGCCATGTCCGCCTCGAACCGGGCGCGCTGCACGGCGGGATCGGTCAGCTCCCCGAAGGCGTTCGCCAGCTCGACGCCGCAGGCATACAGCTCGAACCGCTCCGCCACCCGTGGGTCGCCCGGCTTGGCCCGCGCCAGCGCCGCCATGGACACCGGATAGTCGGCCAGGAAGGTCGGCCGGCCGTAGCCGAGACGGGGCTCGATCCGCTCCAGGCTGATGCGGAAGAACAGGTCCTCCCAGGTGTCGCCCGGCGCGGTGCGGATGCCGATGCGCGCCGCCTCCGCCGCCAGCAGCGCGGGATCGGGCCGCAGCGGGTCGGGGGCGGTCGCCAGCAGGTCCACGTCGGCATAGCGCCGGAAGGCGTCGGCAACGGTCAGCACCTCCCACGCTCCGAAGGGGTCGCACGTCGCCTCCCCCCGGCGCAGGAGGTCCGTCCCCGCGGCGCGGCAGGCGGCCCGCACCAGCGCCTCGCAGTCGCGCATCAGGTCGGTGTAGCCCGCCCCGGCGCGATACCATTCCAGCATGCTGAATTCGGGGTGGTGGGTCGCCGACCGCTCCCCGTTGCGGAAGACATGGGCGAGCTGGAACAGCCGCGGCAGCCCCGCCGCCAGCAGCTTCTTCATGGCGAATTCGGGGGAGGTGTGCAGATGCAGCACCCGGCGGTCATCGGGGTGCGGGCCCCGGAGTTCCGTCGAGAAGGCCTGGAGATGCACCTCCAGCCCCGGCGAAACCTGGAGCGCCGGCGTCTCCACCTCGGCGAAGTCCTCCGCCTCGAACCAGGCGCGCACGGCCCGCGTGATGCGGCCCCGCGCCGCGAGCGCGGCGCTGCGGCGGGCGAAGGCGTCGGGATGCCACCAGGGCAGGGAGGACGGCAGCACGGAGGGCGGAAGCGGCGGCAGGGACGTCATGGCGCAGGGGCTGGCGGCGGGAGACTGCGCGCACCATACTGGACTTCGCTTGCCGAGGGGAATGGGCGCACACCGTGGGGTCAGACACGCTTCCGACGCTCCGCATCCTGTGGGACGTCGGCCGCATCAGTGAATGGTACAGCGCCCTGGCGGAGGTGCCGTGCAGCACCCTGACCCAGTGCTTCGGCTATGCCCAGGCCATGGCGACGGTGGAGAAGTGGAAGCCCCGCCTGGGCCTGATCGAGCTGGCCGACCGGCCGGTCGGGCTGGTCGTCGTGATGGAGAAGCGGATGATGGGGCTGGTGCGCGTCGTGCGCGTCCACCGCGGGCCCCTGATCCGGCCGGAGGCGGCGAAGCCGGCCGTCGTGGCGCAGGTGCTGAAGCTGCTGCGCGAGGCCTATCCCTCCGGCCCGACGCGCTGGACCGCCATCGTGCCCGAACTCCCCGCGACGGAGGAGAATGCCGCCATCCTGCGCTGGGCCGGGTTCCGCCGGATGGACGGCCCCGGCTACCGCACCCTCTGGCTGGATCTGACGCAGGACGAGGCCACGCTGCGCCGGCGCATGGCGCAGCCCTGGCGCAACGCCCTGAACAAGGCCGAACGCTCCGGCCTGACGGTGGAAGTGGACCGCACGGGCGCCCTGCTGCCCTGGCTCCTGGAGGAATATGCCCGCGACAAGGCGGCCAAGGGCTACCGCGGCGCCTCGGCCCCGCTGCTGACCCGGATGCGCACGGGCATGCACAAGGACGGCGACGTGCTGATCCTGCGCGCCCTGCTGGACGGGGCGCCCGTGACCGGCATCCTGGTCTTCGGCCATGGCCGGGCCGCCACCTACCAGGTCGGCTGGAACGGCCCGGAGGGGCGCCGCCGCAACGCCAACAACCTGCTGCTCTGGCGCGCGGTGCAGGAGCTGAAGGCGCAGGGGCGCCTGCGCTTCGACCTGGGCGGCATCCTGCCGGATCAGGCGCCGGGCGTGACCGCCTTCAAGCGCGGCCTGGGCGGCGAGGAGGTCGAACTGGTGGGCGCCTGGGCCTGAACGGCCGGGCATGAACAGCGGGACGGCGCTAGCGCGCGTCCAGCTTGATCTCGATGCGGCGGTTGCGGGCCAGGGCTTCGGCCGAGCTGCCGGAGTCGAGCGGCTGGTACTGGCCGAAGCCGGCCGCGGCCAGCCGCCCGGCCGGGATGCCCTGATCGATCAGGAACTTCACCACCGCCGTGGCGCGCGCCGTCGAAAGCTCCCAGTTGCTGGGGAAGCGGGCGGAGCGGATCGGCACGCTGTCGGTGTGCCCGTCCACGCGCAGCACCCAGTCCACCTCCGGCGGCACCCGGGCCGCGATCTCCTTCAGCGTCTCCGCCAGCCGCGCCAGCCGGTCCTTGCCGGCCTCGCCCAGCTCGACGCTGCCGCTGCCGAACAGCACCTCCGACTGGAAGACGAAGCGGTCGCCCACGACGCGCACGTCGTCGCGCTCGCCCAGAACCTCGCGCAGGCGGCCGAAGAACTCCGAACGGTAGCGGGCAAGCTCCGTCACCTTGTCGGCCAGGGCGACGTTCAGGCGGTTGCCCAGATCGGCGATCTGCGCCTCCTGCTCCCGCCCCTTCCCCTCCGACACCTCCAGCGCCGCCGCCACCCGGGCGAGCTGCTCACGCAGGGCGGCGACCTGCTGGTTCAGCAGCTCCACCTGGGCGCGCGCCTCGCCGCCCAGCGCCCGCTCGGACTCCACACGGCCCGTCAGCTCGGCCTCGCGCGCGGCCAGGGCATCGCGCTCCCCGGCCAGGGCGGCGATGTCCGCCTGGAGCTGCTCCCCGCGGGCCAGGGTGCTGCGCAACCGGTCGGTCAGTTGCGCCACGTCGGCGCGCAGGGCGCCCGACGTCTCGCGCTCCAGCGCCAGCATGTCCGCCAGTTCGGCGATGCGGCGGTTGACCTCCGCAAGCTGCCGGTCGCGGCCCTGCAAGGCGCTGGACAGGTAGACCTGCGCCAGCACGAAGACCAGCAGCAGGAAGACGATCACCATCAGCAGGGAGGACAGCGCATCCACCCAGCCGGGCCAGATGTCCACCGTCGCCCCCCGCCCGCCGCGCCGGCCGCCGGTGCCGGGCATGGCTCAGCGCTCCCCGCCGTCGCCCAGCGCGGCGACGGTGCGCGCCAGGATGCGGATCTCGTTGCGCAGCTCGGCCACCGCCTCGGCCCGACCGCTGGAGCTGTCCTCCAGCAGCCGCGCGGTATACAATTCCAGGTTCCGGATGTGGGTGCGGGTCGCGTCGTCGATGCCCATGTTGACGCCGCCGGCCAGCGTCGCCGCCAGTTGCGCCAGCACCGGGCGCAGCTCCATCTGGCTTTCCGCCAGCCGGGCCATGAGCTGCTGCTCCGACCGCATCTGGTCGGCCAGCGCGGTGATCTTCTCCGTGAGCTGGGTCAGGTGGACGTTCTGCGTCCGCCGCCCCTCCTCCGCCGAGGCCATGGCGTACTGCAACCGCTCGATGCTCTCCGCCGTCGTCTCCAGCAGCGCCTGGACATAGGCCGGGACGGAACCGCCCTCCCCGCCGTCCCCGACGATCCCGCCGGACAGCCGGGTGGCCCCGGCCAGCCAGTCCTCAAGCTCGGCGTAGAAGCGGTTCTGCGCCTGTCCCGCCTGGAGTTCGAGGAAGCCCAGCACCAGCGAGCCGGCAAGGCCGAACAGCGAGGAGCTGAAGGCCGTGCCCATGCCGGCGAGCGGCGCCTGGAGCCCTTGTTGCAGATCCCCGAAGACGCTGCCGGCATCGGCCGCCGCGTCGATCCGCAGGCTGCCGATGACACCGCCGATGGCGCCGACCGTCTGCAACAGGCCCCAGAAGGTGCCCAGCAGGCCCAGGAAGATCAGCAGGCCGATGAGGTAGCGGCTGGTCTCGCGGCTTTCGTCCAGCCGGGCGCCGACGCCGTCCAGCAGCGAGCGGGTGGCGACCGCCGAGAGGCTGAGCCGCCCCTGCCGCTCGCCCAGCATCCGGGCCATGGGGGCCAGCAGGCGCGGGGCGGCCGGCGGCACCTCCCCGGCGCGGAAGGCGTCCAGCCAAGCCGCTTCCGGCCGCAGCATCAGCACCTGCCGGAAGATGAAGGCGATGCCCAGCAGCAGGACGACCAGGATCAGCCCGTTGAGGGCCGGATTGGCCAGGAAGGCGCGCGTAATCGCCGGAAAGAGCGCCGCCGCGACCGCGGCCACGGCGAGAAGGAACCCGGCCATCCGGCCGAGGAACCGCTGCGGGCGAGACATGGGCATGGTCCTGGCTCCCCTGCTGTGCCGGCCTGTGCCGGTCTTCTCCGTCTCCTGACGGCTTCTCCTGTGCCGGCCTCGCTTCTGCCGGCCTCGCTTCTGCCGGCCGTCACCGACCTCTGCCGGGCCGGCCCGTCCCTGCGGACGGTGACACTGTGGATGGCGGCACTGTGGATCGCTCAGCGCCGGAAGGAAAGCTCAACCCGGTCGGCTCCCCCTTCGGCGCCGTCGGTGCCGAGGGCGAAGACCAGCATCCGCTGCTTCGGCACGCCCAGCGCCATCAGCCGCGCCCGCACGGCGAGCGCGCGGGCCAGCGCCAGCCGGCGCGCCCCCGTCTCCCCGTCGGCCCCCAGGGCCGCATGCGCGCGCAGCTCCAGCCGGTCGCCCGGTGCTTCGGCCAGCCGCCGGGCCACGCCCTGGAGCACCGTATCGGCCGCGGCGCCGAGTCCGTCGGAACCGGGGGCGAAGTCGATCGCCACGGCGGCACGGCCGGCCACCTCCACCGGCACGGGGCCGGGGGCGACGCGGGTCTCCGGCGGCGGCGGCAGGTCCGTCCGCGGTGCGGGCGGCACGCCTTCCGGGTCCGTCGCGGGGGGAATCGGGGTGACTTCCGGCAGATAGGCCGGCGGCGCCTTGATCAGGCCGGTCCGCTGGCCGGGCTTCGGCGCCGCGGGCGTGGCCGGGGTCTCCACCGCGGGCGGCGGCGGCACGGGCGGCTTGCGGCCGGGCACCCGCACCGCGGCGGCCGGGGCAGCGGGACCCGTGGCGGCCGGGGCAGCGGGACCCGTGGCGGCCGGAGCCGTTGCGGCCGCGTCGCCGGTCTGCGCCCGCGCCGGGCTCAGGGCGAGCAGCGCGGCGAGGCCGGCGGCACAGAGGAGGCCACGGCGCACCGGGGCACGGAAGGGGGAACGGTTCTGCTGCACGCTGTGCATCGGAGCCCGGAAATGTGGCTGCACCATGGTCCGGTGCCCTGGTCTGCCCGGGTTGGTCCGGCCGGAACTGTCCAGCGGGACGGTCCGGCCCCCCGCAGGTCCGCCGCCCGGGCGGCGGACCGGGGCCGGCGTCAGCCGGCGCTGCCGCCCGCGGCCGTCGGTGCTGCGGCCGTCGGTGCTGCGGCCGGCTTGGCCTTCGGCTTCATGGCATTGCGCAGCAGCGTGCCGAGCGGCAGGTGCAGGTGCGGGTTCGCCGCCAGCACGCTCTGCCCCGCGGCCGGATTGCGGCCGCCGCCGATCTCGGTGACGAAGCCGCCCGCCTCGGACACCAGCAGCACGCCGGCCGCCACGTCCCAGGGGTTGAGGTCCGTCTCCCAGTAGGCGTCGAAGCGGCCCGCCGCCGTGTAGGCAAGGTCGAGCGCCGCCGAGCCCAGGCGGCGGATGCCCGACACCTCGGGCATCACGGCGGCGAGCTGGGCCATGAAGCCCTGGAAGTCGCCGTGCCCCTTGAACGGGATGCCGGTGGCGACCAGCGCGTCGGGCAGGTTGCGCCGGGCCGAGACGCGCAGGCGCTGATGGTTCAGGAAGGCGCCCTGCCCCTTCTCCGCCCAGAACATCTCGTCGTGCGTCGGCTCGTAGACGACGCCGGCGACGATCTCGCCCTCGCGCTCCAGCGCGATGGAGATGGCCCAGTGCGGCAGGCCGTGCAGGAAGTTCGTGGTGCCGTCCAGCGGGTCGATGATCCAGCGGCTGCTCTTGTCGCGGCCCTCGACCGTGCCGGACTCCTCCATCAGGAAGCCGAAATCGGGGCGGGCGCGGGCCAGCTCGTCGCGGACCATGCGCTCGGCCTTGCGGTCGGCGGCGGAGACGAAGTCCGCCGGGCCCTTGCGGCTGACCTGGAGCTGCTCGACCTCGCCGAAGTCGCGCAGCAGGGCGCGGCCGGCCTTCTCGGCGGCGCGGGCCATGACATTGATGACGGCCGAACGGGCGGCCATGGGCAACTCCTCAAAATGCGGACGGGCACCCTCTCGCGTGCGAGGGCGCCCGTCGGGAACAGTCGGGACCGGGGCGTCGCGCGCCGCGGACGGCGCCGCCGGGCGCCGCGGGAGGCGCGCAGCCGGATCAGTCCTTCGCGCGCTCCAGATAGGTGCCGTCCTCGACATTGACCACGATGCGGGTGCCGGCATCGACATGCGGCGGCACCAGCACGCGGACGCCGTTCTCCAGCACCGCCGGCTTGTAGGAGGAGGAGGCCGTCTGGCCCTTCACGACCGGGTCGGCCTCGACGATGCGCAGGGTGACGGTCTGCGGCAGCTCGACCGAGAGCGGCGCGCCCTCGAAGGACTGGACGACGACTTCCATGCCGTCCTGGAGAAAGACCTTGCCATCGCCGATCACGTCACCGGGGATGGTGACCTGCTCGAACGTCTCCTTGTCCATGAAGGTGTACTGGTCGCCCTCGGCGAACAGGAAGGACATCTCGTGCTCGTCCAGGCGGGCGCGCTCCACCGTCTCCTGCGTGCGGAAGCGCATCGACGTCTTGGTGCCGGTCCGCACGTCCTTCATTTCAAGCTGGATGAAGGCGCCGCCCTTTCCGGGCTGTACGATGTTGGCCGCCGTAATGACGTAGAGCTTGCCGCCATCCTCCAGGATGTGGCCCTTCCGCATGGTGTTCGCGTTGACCTTCATGGCACTGTCTTTCACGTGGACTTGAAGCGGCGCGGAACCTACCAGCAAGCTGCGGGACAGGCAACGCCGGGCCGCGCAGCCCCGTCCTGCACAACCGCGGAACGCGGGAAAAGCGATGCCGGCCGGGCACTTCGGCCGGTCTGCGGCTTGAACGGGGGCGATCCGTCGGATAGGGTTCGCGCCCAATCAGAAAGCCCGGATCACGGGCTTCAGGGCATGGGGACTTCATGGACGGTGCAGCGCTGGGGCTGGGGACATTCCTCCAGCACCTGATCAATGGGTTAACGCTGGGGGCGATCTACGGTCTGATCGCCATCGGCTACACGATGGTCTACGGCATCATCCGCATGATCAATTTCGCCCACGGCGAAATCTACATGCTGGGGGCCTTCGTCGCGGTGACGGGCTTCACACTGCTGTCGGCGGCGGGCGTGCAGTCGGTGGCGCTGGGTCTGATCGTCGTGCTGGCGGCCTCGATCCTGTTCACCGCCGCCTATGGCTGGACGGTGGAGCGTGTCGCCTACCGCCCCCTGCGCGGGTCGGGCCGGCTGGCGCCGCTGATCAGCGCCATCGGCATGTCGATCTTCCTCCAGAACTACGTGATGCTGACCCAGGGCGCACGGCCGAAGCCGTTGCAGCCGGTGCTGTCGGGCGGCGTCACCCTCTGGCAGGGGGAGACCTTCACGCTGGGCGTCACCTACATCCAGGCCTTCATCATCGTGCTGACCGTGGCGCTGATGGCGTCCTTCACCCTGCTGATCGCGCGCACGCCGCTGGGCCGGGCGCAGCGGGCCTGTGAGCAGGACCGGACCATGGCGGCGCTGCTGGGCATCAACGTGGACCGCACCATCAGCCTGACCTTCGTGATGGGCGCCTCGCTGGCTGCCGTCGCGGGCGTGCTGGTGACCATGTACTATGGTGTCGTGGACTTCTACATCGGCTTCCTGGCCGGGCTGAAGGCCTTCACCGCGGCCGTGCTGGGCGGCATCGGCTCGCTGCCGGGCGCCATGCTGGGCGGCCTGCTGATCGGGCTGATCGAGGCGTTCTTCACCGGCTATGTCTCCGGTGCCTACAAGGACGTGGCTGCGTTCTCCATCCTGATCCTGGTGCTGGTGCTGCGGCCGACGGGCCTGCTCGGCCGCCCCGATATCGAGAAGGTGTGAGCCGATGCAGCCTGCACCGACCCTCGCCGCCCGCCTCAAGGATGCCGGCCTCGCCGCCGGCGTGGCGCTGCTGCTGGCGATCCCCTTCATCGGCCTGACCACGGTCAACACCGACCAGGGCCTGTCCGTCGCCACCCGCTGGCCCTGGGTCGGCTACGCCGTGGCGGCGGTCTTCGCCGGCCGGCTGCTGGCGGGCTATCTGCGCGACGCCCTGGCCGGCCGCGCCAAGGCCGCTTCCTCGGCGCGCAGCGTGCTGCCGACGGGCGACACGGCGCGGCGGATCGGCCGCGGCCTCGTGCTCGCCGGCATCGGCTTCGCCGTGGTGATGCCGTTCCTGCCCTTCAGCGACCGCTACATCCTGGACCTGGGCACCACGGCCCTGATCTACGTGCTGCTGGGCATGGGGCTGAACGTGACGGTGGGGCTGGCGGGCCTGCTGGATTTGGGCTTCGTCGCCTTCTACGCCATCGGCGCCTACACCTTCGCCCTGCTGGCGAAGTTTGCCGGGCTGGGCTTCTGGCTCAGCCTGCCGCTCTCCGGGCTGGTCGCGGCGCTGTTCGCGGTGCTGCTGTCGCTGCCGATCCTGCGGCTGCGCGGCGACTATCTGGCGATCGTGACGCTGGGCTTCGGCGAGATCACCCGCATCGTCATCCTGAACTGGCAGAGCCTGACCGGCGGCCCGAACGGCGTTCCCGGCATTCCGCGGCCGTCGCTGTTCGGCATCTCCTTCGAGCGCCGCCCGCCGGAGGGGCAGGTCAGCTTCCATGAGCTGACCGGCATCGCGTTCTCCAGCGAGCACCGGATGATGTTCCTCTACTTCATCATCCTGGTGCTGGTGCTGGCGGCATCCTGGGCCGTCTGGCGGCTGCGCCGGCTGCCCATCGGCCGCGCCTGGGAGGCCCTGCGCGAGGACGAGATCGCCTGCCGCAGCCTGGGCATCAACCCCACCGCCGCGAAGGTGTCGGCCTATGCCACGGGGGCGATGCTGGGCGGGCTGGCGGGCTGCTTCTTCTCCGCCCGGCAGGGCTTTGTCAGCCCGGAGAGCTTCACCTTCATCGAGAGCGCCATCATCCTGGCCATCGTCGTGCTGGGCGGCATGGGCAGCCAGGTCGGCGTCGTCATCGCGGCGCTGTTCATCGTGCTGCTGCCGGAATTCGCCCGCGAGTTCGCGGACTACCGCATGCTGCTGTTCGGGGCGGCCATGATCCTGATCATGGTCTGGCGTCCGGGCGGGCTGCTGTCGGGCCGCGACCCGACCCTGCGCCTGTCCGACCGCCGCAGCCCCCCGCCCGCCGCGACGGAGAGCCTGTGATGGCCGCCCCCACGACGACGCCTCCGCTGCTGGAGGTCACCGGCCTGACCATGCGCTTCGGCGGTCTGGTCGCGGTGGACAACCTGAACCTGACGGCACGCGGGTCCGACATCACCGCCGTGATCGGCCCCAACGGTGCCGGCAAGACCACCGTCTTCAACTGCCTGACCGGCTTCTACCGGCCCTCCGCCGGACGGCTGCTGCTGCGCCATCCGAAGCGCGGCGCGGTGGAGTTGCAGGCCCTGCCCGGCTATGCCGTGGCGCGCATGGGGGTGGTCCGCACCTTCCAGAACATCCGCCTGTTCCCCCGCATGTCGGTGCTGGAGAACCTGCTGGTGGCGCAGCACACGGGCCTGATGCGGCAGTCGGGCTACGGCGTCGCCGGCCTGCTGAACCTGCCGGTCTGGCGCCGGGCCGAGGCCGCGGCCGTGGAGCGGGCGCGGGTCTGGCTGGATCGGCTGGACCTGCTGTCCGTCGCCGACGAGGAGGCGGGAAACCTGTCCTACGGCGTCCAGCGGCGGGTGGAGATCGCCCGCGCCATGAGCACGGACCCGCTGCTGCTCTGCCTGGACGAGCCGGCCGCCGGCCTGAATCCCAGGGAGACCGCGGCGCTGGGCGACCTGCTGCTGACCATCCGGGGCGAGTTCGGCACCGGCATCCTGCTGATCGAGCACGACATGAGTCTGGTGATGCGCATCTCCGACCGCATCCATGTGGTCGATCACGGCAAGAAGATCGCCGAGGGCACGCCCGAGGAGATCCGCAGCGACGACCGGGTCATCAAGGCCTATCTGGGCGAACCGGAGGAAGAGGAGATCCCGCCCGAGGTGGCGCAGGACCTTGAGGCGGAGGGGCGGCTATGACCATGCTCAGCCTGACGGGCGTGCGCACCAACTACGGCCCCATCGAGGCCCTGCGCGGCGTGGACGTGACGGTGAACCAGGGTGAGATCGTCACCCTGATCGGCGCCAACGGCGCCGGCAAGTCCACGCTGCTGATGACCATCTGCGGCAATCCGAAGCCCGCGGCGGGCAGCATCGTCTTCGAGGGGCGGGACATCGTCAGCCTGCCCCCGCACGAGACGGCGCGGCTGGGCATCGCCCAGGTGCCGGAGGGCCGGCGCATCTTCCCGCGCATGACGGTGTTCGAGAATCTCCAGCTCGGCGCCACCCTGGCGGACCCGGCCCATTTCGAGGCGGACCTGGACTACTGCTACGGCCTGTTCCCCATCCTGAAGCAGCGCAGCGAGCAGCGCGCCGGCACGCTGTCGGGCGGTGAGCAGCAGATGCTCGCCATCTCGCGCGCGCTGATGAGCCGGCCGCGCCTGCTGCTGCTGGACGAGCCCTCGCTGGGGCTGGCGCCGCTGATCATCCGGCGCATCTTCGACGTCATCGCCGAGCTGAACCGCAGCCGCGGCATGACCATCCTGCTGGTCGAGCAGAACGCCTACCACGCCCTGAAGCTGGCCCACCGGGCCTATGTGCTGCAACAGGGGCTGGTGGTGATGCAGGGCCCCGGCCCGGAACTGCTGGCCAATCCGGAGGTGCGGGCGGCCTATCTGGAGGGCGGGGCGCACTGACGCGCCCCGTTACTGACTCGCCCCGTTGCGGCTCCCCGGTCCGCGCCGTTCAGCGGCGCAGGGCGAGCGCGAGGCCGGTGCCGATCATCGCGGTGCCGGCCGTGCGGTTCATCCAGCGCACCCGGCGCGGGCTGGTCAGCAGCCCCCGCGCCTGCGCCGCCGTCCGGGCGTAGACGACCACCACCCCGCCGACGACGACCGTGACCAACCCGGCCAGGACCGCCATGTCCGCCGGCCCGATCCGGGTCACGTCGATGAAGCTGGGCAGGAAGCCCATGTAGAAGATGATGGCCTTGGGGTTGCCCAGCGTGACGGCGAGGCCCGCCAGGAAGGTGCGGGCGAGGCCCCTGCCCGTCTCCGGCCCGGCGGCGGACGGCAGCACCGGCTCGGCCCGCCATGCCTTGATGCCCAGCCAGAGGATGTAGGCGGCCCCGGCCAGCTTCACGGCCAGGAACAGCTCGCCCATGGCCTGGGCCAGCAGCGCCATCCCCTGCACCGCCAGCGTCATGTAGACGAGATCGCCCAGCACCAGCCCGGCCCCGAGCGCGAGCCCGGCGCGGAAACCCCGGGCGATGGCGCAGGACATGACGGCCAGGATGCCGGGACCCGGCGTGGCGGCGAAGATGGCCAGGGCAAGCGCCAGGGCGAGGGAGGATTCGAGGGTCATGCGGGGGCTCGGGCGCAGGAGGATGGCGGCGGCCTGATGCGCCGCACCGGATTGTGCGCCGCAGCAGAAGGCTATCCCCTTCCGCGCCCGGCGGGAAGGGGCTCCGACTCCACGGGGCCGGGACGCTTCGCTGTCTGCCGTCCCGGCCCGTTCTGAAGTTCCCCCGCCGCCCGGGTAACCGGCGGGCGGCGGGGCTCCAGAGACAACCGTCCTTCCCTCCCAGGACCGGGGGACCCGCGTCGGGTGCGGCCCCCGGTCCGTTCCTTCCGCCTTTCGCGGTTGCCTACGCCGCGTTCAGGTTCTCGACGAAGCGGCGGACCTGGTTGCGCATGGTGGCCAGTTCCTGTTCCAGCGCGGCGATGCGCTGTTGCAGGGCGCCGGCCGATTCCCCGCTGCTGTGCGCCAGATCGGCGACGCTGCGGACGCTGGTCTTCAACTGCCCGGTGCCGCCGGCCGCGGCGGCCACGGCGCGGCTGATCTCCGTCGTCGCCGCATTCTGCTCCTCCACCGCCGCGGCGATGGAAGCGCTGATCTGGCTGACGGTCTGGATCACCTGGGCGATCTCGTTGATCTCGCTGGCCGCGGAACCGGTCGAGGACTGGATCGCCTGGACCTGCTGGGAAATCTCCTCCGTCGCCTTCGCGGTCTGGTTGGCGAGGCTCTTCACCTCGCTCGCCACGACGGCGAAGCCCTTGCCGGCCTCCCCGGCCCGCGCCGCCTCGATCGTCGCGTTCAGCGCCAGCAGGTTCGTCTGGCTGGCGATCTCGGAGATCAGGGTGACGACGTCGCCGATCTTCTGCGCCGCATCGACCAGCAGGGAGACCTGGGAGACGGTGGTGCTGGCCCGGCTGGCCGCATCGTCGGCGACCCGGTTGGAGTTCTGCGCCTGACCGCTGATCTCGCGGATGCTGGCCGCCAGTTCCTCCACCGCCGCTGCGACGGTCTGCACGTTGCCGCTGACGTCTTCGGCCGATTCGGCGAGCGCCTGACTGGTGACGGCGTTCGACTGGGCCGCCTCCGCCATGTCGTCCACGGCACCGGCCATGGCCTCGGCGGTCTGGCCGACGCCATCGATGGAGCGGCCGACCTCGCGGTCGAACTCCTGGGCGATGGCGCGGCGGGCCCGCAGCCGCTCCTGCTCGGACTCCTTGGCCTGCCGGGCCTGTTCGGCTTCCAGCGCACGCTTGGCCTGGGCCTCCTTGCGGAAGGTCAGGACCGCGGCCGCCATGCGGCCGATCTCGTCGCCCCGGTCCATTGCCGGGATCTCGACCGACAGGTCGCCCGCCGCCAGCCGCTGCATGGTCGCGGTCATGCCCACGATGGGCCGGCTGATCGAGCGGGCGACGAGGAACAGCACCAGCACGCCGAGCAGCAGCGTCAGGGCGCCGACGAGCAGCATTCCGTTGCGGGTGGTAAGGGCATCGGCCAGCAGGGCCCGCTCCGGCACGATCAGTCCGAAGGCCCAGGTGGCATCCACCCCGTCGAAGCGGACCGGCACCATCACGGCGACCATGCCCTCGCCGTTGGCGGAGTCGGTGAAGCGGGCCGACGATACCTCGGCCGCGGCCAGTCCGGCCCGCGCCTCACGGATCGCCGCATCGGCGCTGTCCTTGCCGACCTTGGCGGCATCGGGATGGGCGACCCACTTGCCGTCATCGCTGAGCAGGACCGCATGGCCCACACCGAAGGGGCGGACCCGGGCCAGCGTCTCGTTCACGGTGGCCAGGGCCACGTCCACGGTGGCGATGCCGCGCGGCACGCCGCCCTTGTCGAAGATCGGGGTGGACGCCGTGACCATCAGCACGTCCCGACCTTCGACCGGATAGGTGTAGGGAGAGGTCAGGACGATCCGCTTCTCCCGCATCGGCCGCTGATACCAGCCGTCGGTGTCCTCCGGCTTCGACATGTCCAGCATCTCCATGCCGACGCCCCCCGGGGTGCGGTAGAAGTAGGGGACGAAGCGGCCCTGAGCATCGCTCAGGGGATGCCCGACGAAGCGCGAGTCGTTGCCTTCCGGGAAGCCCGGATCGAAGGCGATGGTGACTCCGAAGAACTGGTCGCTGAGGCCGAGGGCTGACCGCGCCATCTCCCCCAGATCGTCGCGCTCGGCGCGGTCGGCCTGGACCAGGGCGGTGACGCTGCGCCCGATACCCTGTACGGCGGTGACGGCGCGGCCCACCGTATCGTGGACGATGCGGGCTTCCGCGGCGGCCTGCTGCCGGAGAAGCCCCAGGGCGAGGGAGCGTGCCTCGCCCATCTGAGCATAGTTCGCGTAGAGAACCAGGGCGCCCAGGCCGGTCACGAAGACGGCCAGAACGGACACCATGATCCGCATGCCCAGGGAGAGCTTCGACATCAGTCACCTCGATTGGGAGCGCCGATGTCTACAATTTAGTCTTTATTGCCCGTTCCGGCATTCTGACCGGACGGACAGGTGGCGCCCCCCCGGAGAACCGGGAAACTCCCGCAGCGCCGAGCCACGGACGGGGCGTCAGACGACGGCGGCGCCGGCCGTCCGCTGGTCGAACTGCAAGGCGGCGAGGCGGGCATAGAGCCCCTCCTGGCGCAGCAGTTCGGCATGGGTGCCGCTGGCGACGACGCGGCCGGCATCCAGCACGACGATGCGGTCGGCGTTCAGCACGGTGGCGAGGCGGTGCGCGATGATGAGCGTGGTGCGGTCCTTCATCAGGTCCTCCAGCGCCTCCTGCACGGCGCGTTCGCTCTCCGCATCCAGTGCCGAGGTCGCCTCGTCCAGCAGCAGCAGCGGCGGGTTGCGCAGCAGCGCGCGGGCGATGGCCACCCGCTGGCGCTGGCCGCCGGAGAGCCGCACCCCCTTCTCCCCCAGGAAGGTGTCGAAGCCCTGCGGCAGCGCCTCCAGGAAGTCCAGCGCGTGCGCCGCGCGGGCGGCCTCCCGTACCTCCGCGTCGCTCGCCTCGGGGCGGCCGTAGCGGATGTTCTCCATCGCGTTGGTGGAGAAGATCACCGGGTCCTGTGGCACGATGCCGATGCGCGCACGCACCTCGGCGGGATCGGCCTCGCGGATGTCCACCCCGTCCAGCAGGATACGGCCCGACCGCGGGTCGTAGAAGCGCAGCAGAAGCTGGAACACGGTGCTCTTGCCGGCCCCGCTGGGGCCGACCAGGGCCACCGTCTCGCCCGGCCTGACCTCAAGCTCCAGCCCGTTCAGCGCGGCGTCCCTGGGCCGGGAGGGATAGTGGAAGACGACGTTGTCGAAGCGGACCGCCCCTTCCGCCGGCCGGGGCAGCGGCTTCGGATCGGCCGGGGCCCGGATCTCCGGCTCCGTCGCCAGCAGGTCGAACAGGCGTTCCGTGGCCCCGGCGGCGCGGGCGAGGTCGCCCATCACCTCCGACAGGGCGCCGACGGCGCCGGCCACGACCACCGCATAGAAGATGAAGGCCGACAGCTCGCCGGCGCTGATCTCGCCGCTGATGACGGCATGCCCGCCGATCCAGAGCACCGTGCCGATGGCACCGAACACCAGCACGATCACCAGCATGGTCAGCCATGCCCGCGCCCGCACCCGGTCCATGGCGACGCTCACCGCGTCCTCCACCCGGGAGGAGAAGCGCTGCCGCTCCAGCGTCTCGCGGCAGAACGCCTGCACCGTGCGGATGCCGCCCAATGCCTCGTCCACCGCCTGCGCCACGTCGGCCACGCGGTCCTGGCTGGCCCGCGACAGGGCCCGCACCCGGCGCCCGAAGACGACGATGGGCAGCACCACCGCCGGCACCACCAGCAGCACCATGCCCGCCAGCTTCGGGCTGGTCACCACCAGCAGCACGATGCCGCCCACCAGCAGCAGGGAGTTGCGCAGGGCGATGGAGATGGTGGAGCCGACGACGACCTGGAGCAGCGTCGTGTCCGTCGTCAGGCGCGACTGCACCTCGCTGGTCCGCGTCACCTCGAAGAAGGCGGGGGACAGGCTGACGATATGGTCGAACACCGTCTTGCGCAGGTCGGCCACCACCCGTTCGCCGACGAAGGAGACAAGGTAGAAGCGCCCGAAGGTGGAGGCGCCCAGCAGCACGATCACCGAGAGCAGAACCAGCAGCGCCTGGTCCAGCACCGCCCCGTCGGCCTGGGCGATGCCCTGGTCCACCAGATACTGGAGCCCCTTGCCCAGCCCCAGCACGGTGCCGGCGGCGACCAGCAGCGACAGGCAGGCCAGCGCGATGGCGCCCCGGTACGGCGTCAGGAAGGGCAGCAGGCGCCGGAGCGGTTTGAGGTCGCGGCGCCGGGCGGTGGCGGTCTTCTGGTCGTCGGCCGGAGACCGGCCGGCTTCGGCGTAGCTCGGTTCGCGGAAGACCAAGGGGCGGCTCCAGAGGCTTCGCTGTGCATGCCGGACCTGCCGGCGCCCCCTTGCTAACGGGATGAGGGGACAAGAGCAACACCGGAGCCTGCAATCATCATCATCCGGACGGTTGCACCGGCATGAGGCTTTGGCTATATACGGCGCTTCGTTTTGGGGACCGCCGATCATGAAGCCTGAGATTCACCCGGAATATCACGAGATCACCGTCGTCATGACCGACGGCAGCTCGTTCAAGACCCGTACCACCTGGGGCAAGCCCGGCGACACCATGCGCCTGGACATCGACCCGAAGTCCCACCCGGCGTGGACGGGCGTGCAGAAGCTGGTCGACACCGGCGGCCAGATCGCCAAGTTCAACAAGCGCTTCTCCAACTTCGGCCTGAAGTAAGGCCGGACCGGAGTCCGCTTTGCACCGGAAGGGCGCCGCGGCTTGCCGCGGGCGCCCTTTTCGTGTTGCCGGAATCTGTGACGCCGTATCCGTGGTGGTCATGTCCGGGCGCCGGAACGGTGCGCCGGCAAAGGGTGCCCCGCGTCAGTGACAAGGGCACCCGTCAGGCGACGTTGCGCCGGACCATCTCGTCCAGGCGGGCCACCCGGACGTAGAGCCCGTGGCTGCGGTCCAGCAGCGAGCGCAGGCCGCCGGGCAGCAGTTCGCTTTCCGGACCGGACGGTTCGGAACAGATATGGCCGCCGGACAGGGCGTATTCGTCGGACGCCGCCTGTTCCTGCGTCATCTCCCCCGCATGCACGGCCTTCTGCGCCAGCAGCCACGCCATCACCTGGGTCAGCCGGGTGGTGACGCGCATCGCCTCATAGCTGGCCTGAAGCCGGAGGTGGGGCGGCAGCTTCGCCTGGTCCGCCGCCTCATGATGCGCGACGTAGTTCCGCGCCTCCAGGAGCAGAGCCATCGTCTCGTCGTAGGTGCGGTTGAAGAACGCGGTCGGGCCACCCACACTCGGTCCTTTCACCGGGACAGCCCCGGCCTCCGGAAACTCTAGAGTTTAAACGCCGAAACATGCAACCGTTCCGGAACGGGCGTGGTGGTGATACATGCGACAGGAGCAACCGGAAGGCGCCGGAGCCACACCCGGAGGCCGCCTCCTGCCCCCTCTTGACGCCGCTGGAGCGCCTTCCCATCTCGAAGAGCGTCGGCGGATGCCCGCCCGGGGTCCCCGACAGACACCTGAAAGTACAGGCAGAAATGCCGGTACAGACTGTCATCGACGCACCCCAGGGGGATCGCCCGCAGGCGGGGACCTTCCATCGGGGTATCGCTCACGAAGGAGGATATCCATGCGTAGCTACGACCTGTCGCCGCTGTTCCGTTCCACCGTCGGCTTCGACCGCCTGACCCGTCTCATGGAGTCGGCCCTGAACACCGACGAGGCCGGCACCGGCTACCCGCCCTACAACATCGAGAAGCTGGACGACGACCATTACCGGATCACCATGGCCGTCGCGGGCTTCCGCCCCGAGGATCTGGAGATCACGGCGCATCCGAACCTGCTGGTCATCCAGGGCAAGGCCAACAAGGAAGGCGAGGCGGGGAACTATCTCTACCGCGGCATCGCCGGCCGGGCCTTCGAGCGCCGCTTCCAGCTTGCCGACCATATCCGCGTCTCCGACGCGACCCTGGAGCATGGCCTGCTGAGCGTGGAGCTGGTCCGCGAGGTGCCCGAGGCCATGAAGCCCCGCACCATCCGCATCGCCACCGCCAGCAGCCCGGCGACTCTGGAGGCCCGCGCGGCCTGACGCCCGCGCCCCTTCTCTCCAGGCGCCCCCGAACCGGGGGCTTTCGGCAACGGGCCGGAACGCGAACGGGGACGGCATGACGCCGTCCCCGTTTCCCGAACCGCCTGTCAAGACACCGGACCGCCGCAGGGTCCTGGAGACCATGCCGACCGTCGCGGGCCTTGCACGGCGTGGGGCCGCTTTTCCGCGGTCCCCTTTTTGTTGCCCCGCCCGTTCAACTCGCACTCGAACAATGCGGTAACGGTATGCAGGGCCTGACAGAGTCGTCAAGCCGAACAAGCAGCCTTGTTAGCCATATCGTCATAATTCCGCATTGTTGTGTCCTCACATCCCCGGTCGATGGACCGCCGGGTGCAACGACGCGGCCCGCGGCGGCGCCAGTGCACGCCGCGGATGTGCCCCGTCGGGGCTGAGCCCGGCATGCACCGCATCGGCAAGGCGCAGCAGTTCGCCCCGGCCCAGATCGCCGACCAGCGCATAGCCGAGTTCCCCGTCCAGCCAGGTGAAGAGCGTCCGGCTGCCCTGACGCATGTAGCTGAAGGTTCCCTCCGCGGCCTCCGCAGGTGGCCCGACGATCAGGCTGACATGCCGGGCGCCACCCGCCTCCCGGTACACGAACTGCAACCCGGCCCGGTCGCCGAGCGGCACCGGGCGCCGGCGGTCCAGCCGCCAGCCGAGCGGCGACAGATCGGGGGGCCGCACCCCCGCCAGCACCCCCGTCGCCGCCGGGATCGCCCCGCCGGCATCGGCGACCGTCCGGGCGTGCGCCTCCAGGGCAGACCGGGAGAACCCGTAGAAATCCGCCCCGCCCGGCCCGGCGCGCCAGCCCGGCAGAACCGCCACGGCCAGCAGGGCCGCAG
The DNA here is from genome assembly GCF_042665545.1 of Rhodocista pekingensis. Lineage (NCBI taxonomy): Bacteria > Pseudomonadati > Pseudomonadota > Alphaproteobacteria > Rhodospirillales > Azospirillaceae > Rhodocista > Rhodocista pekingensis. Next base: position 203,287 of record NZ_JBHTCM010000010.1, read on the forward strand.
CACAGAGCGCACCGGCCAGGACGACCCGCCCCCCGCGGCGGAACGGCGACGGCGGGCGCACCTGCCGCGCCAGACCTGCCGTCTCGCGCCGCCAGGCCTCGAACGCCGCCCGGGGGACGGGTCCCGCCCCTTCCCCCGCGCCGAACAGCGCCCGCAGGCCCTCGTTCTGTGCCTGCCATGCGGCGACCCGGGCTGCCGCCGCCGGATTGGCGGCAAGGTAGGCCAGCACGACGGCCCGGCGGGCCGGCGGCAGGGCACCGTCCACCAGTTCGTGCAGTTCCTCCTCCGCCACCGGCGGCGGCCGCCCGATCATTTCACCCTCCGCAGCCTCGGGGCCTCGCGGGCCAGATGCTGGCGCAGCGCCTCCCGCGCCCGCGACAGGCGGGACATGACGGTGCCGACGGGGATGCCCAGCACCGTCGCCACCTCCTCGTACCGCAGCCCCTCCAGGGCCACCAGCAGCAGCACCTGCCGCTGCTCCGGCGGCAGCAGGGCCAGCCCGCGGGCCATGTCGCGCAGTTCCATGTGGTCGTCCTGGCCGGCGGGGGTGGCGACGTGCAGGGCCGCGTCGCCGACGGGGGTGACGGCGGGGGCCGTCACCTTGCGCCGGACATGGTTGGCATGGAGGTTGTGCAGGATGGTGAAGAGCCAGGCGCGCAGATTGGTGCCCGGCTGGAACCTGTCGGACCGGGACAGGGCGCGCGTCAGCGCGTCCTGGACGAGATCGTCGGCATCCGTCCGGTCACGCAGGAGAGCCCGGGCATAGCGGCGCAGCGGCCCGATATGCTGCTCGATCTCCGCACCGAATTCGGTCATGCCGCCCCCCATCGCCGTTGCCATGCGGGGACAACAGCCCCGGAGGCCCGGGGGACACGCACGAAAAAGAGGCCCGGGCCGATGCGAGCGGCCCGGGCCTTGACGGATCGTTCGGCGGAGTGGCCCGCCGGGTCAGTCCGCGGGCTTGTCCACGGCGTAGCCGATGGTCCGCAGGGCGTCCCCGATCTCCTCCAGGATCATCGGGTCGTCGATCGTGGCCGGCATCTTCCAGGGCTCGGCATCGGCGATCTTCTGCATGGTCCCGCGCAGGATCTTGCCCGAGCGGGTCTTCGGCAGACGGTCCACGACGATGGCCTGCTTGAAGCTGGCGACCGGGCCGATCTCGTCGCGCACCTTGGCAACGATCTCGCGCACGATCACCTCCGTCGGGCGGGTGACACCGGCCTTCAGCACGACGAAGCCCAGCGGCACCTGGCCCTTCAACTGGTCCGCCACGCCGATCACGGCGCATTCCGCCACGTCGGGATGGCCGGCCAGCACCTCTTCCATGCCGCCGGTGGAGAGCCGGTGGCCCGCCACGTTGATGATGTCGTCGGTGCGGGCCATCACGTAGACGTAGCCGTCCACATCGACGAAGCCGGCGTCCGCCGTCTGGTAGTAGCCGGAGAACTCCGACAGGTAGCTCTTGCGGAAGCGGTCCTCGGCGTTCCAGAGGGTGGCCAGCGTGCCCGGCGGCAGCGGCAGCTTGCAGACGATGGCGCCGATGTCGCCGCGCTTCACCTCGTGGCCGTCCGCGCCCAGGATGCGGACGTCCCAGCCCGGCAGCGGCTTGCAGGTGCTGCCGTACTTGACCGGGAACAGGCCCAGGCCCAGCGGGTTGCCGGCGATGGGCCAGCCCGTCTCCGTCTGCCACCAGTGGTCGATCACGGGGACCTTCAGATGGTCCTCGGCCCAGTGCAGCGTGTCGGGGTCGCTGCGCTCGCCCGCCAGGAACAGGGCGCGCAGGCAGGAGACGTCGTAGTTCTTCAGCAAGAGCGCGTTCGGGTCGTCGCGCTTGATGGCGCGGAACGCGGTGGGCGCCGTGAACAGCGTCTGGATGCGGTACTCGCTGATCATGCGCCAGAAGGCGCCGGCGTCGGGCGTGCCGACCGGCTTGCCCTCGTAGATCACCGTGGTGCAGCCGTGCAGCAGCGGCGCGTAGACGATGTAGCTGTGGCCGACCACCCAGCCCACGTCCGAGGCGGCCCAGAACACCTCGCCCGGCTTCACGCCGTAGAAGTGCTCCATGGTCCATTTCAGCGCGACGGCGTGGCCGCCATTGTCGCGCACGACGCCCTTGGGCTGGCCCGTCGTGCCCGAGGTGTAGAGGATGTAGAGCGGGTCGGTGGCGGCGACCGGCACGCAGTCGGCCGGGGTCGTCGCGGCGACGGCGGCCTCCCAGTCGTGGTCGCGGCCGTCGATCAGGGCCGCCTGCTCCTGCGGACGTTGCAGGATGATGCAGGACTCGGGCTTGTGGGTCGCCTGCTCGATGGCGCCGTCGAGCATCGGCTTGTACTTCACCACCCGGCCCGGCTCGATGCCGCAGGAGGCGGAGACGATCACCTTGGGCTGGGCGTCGTTGATCCGGGTCGCCAGCTCGTGCGGAGCGAAGCCGCCGAAGACGACGGAATGGACCGCGCCCAGCCGGGCGCAGGCCAGCATGGCGACCAGCGCCTCCGGCACCATCGGCATGTAGATCAGGACGCGGTCGCCCTTCACCACACCGCGGTCGCGCAGCGCACCGCCGAACAGCGCCACCTGGTCGCGGAACTCGCGGTAGGTCAGAATGCGCTTCGTGCCGGTGACGGGGCTGTCATAGATGATCGCCGGCTGGTCGGCACGGCCGCCCTCGACATGGCGGTCGATGGCGTTCCAGCAGGTGTTCAACTCGCCGCCGGCGAACCAGCGGTAGAGCGGGGCGCGGCTGTCGTCCAGCACGACGTCCCACGGCCTGATCCAGTCGATGTCCTTGGCGGCTTCTCCCCAGAAGCCAGCAGGATCGGCCAGCGAGCGTTGGTGAAGCTCCTCATAGCGGGCCGGCATTGATGCCTCCTCAGAATTTCTCCGCCACGCGCAGATTCCGCACGCGCAGCGTGTTGGCTCTCGCTTGTCGCCAAGCGCAATTAGGGCGTGTCAACTCCGCCATGACAATGGGGAAAAGGCAAAGCCCCGCACCTGACCGGGCGACCCCGGACGCCCGCGACCCTTCCGGTCCGGCGCCCGCGACGCCATGACATAGGTCATATCAGCGCTGGCTGTTGAAGCATTTTGCTTCCCGCGGCGATGCACCGCGGTTTAGAAGTGGGCCCCCGGCGCCATATGCCGGTAATTTCCGTAGCATATGCCCATGACATGATCGTCGAGAACCGCCGTATCATCTTCTCGCCGGAGGCTGTCCGCGAGGCCGTGAAACTGTACCGTGAGTCGTTCCCCCAGAAGCAGCCGCCCGGCGTGCTCGGGCCGATCATCCTCCGCAATCAGGCGCCCCTGGCGCTGGGGATCTCCGTCCAGGCGGTCGGGGCCAGCAACTTCCGGGAGATAGAGATGGCGGAGACGGAGATCGCCGCCATGCTGATCCTCTACTGCCGCCGCCTGAAGATCCCCCTGCCCCGCGCCAGCTCCAAATCGATGGAGGCGCAGAACGACAGCCTGGTGCTGTCGATCACCAAGGTGCTGCCGGTCGTTCCGGCTGCCTGATCGCCCGTCGCGGACGGGATCAGGCGAAGAAGCGCTCGACCTCGAAGCTGCTGGCCCGGCCGACGCTGGCGAACCGCTCCTCCAGCCAGCGCGAGGCGGCGGCGCGGCCGAGATCGCGCAGCTCCGTGAGGAAACCCCAGTCGGCGTTCAGCTTGCTGGACACCCCCAGCACCGCCATCGCCGCCTCCGCCTCGATCCGGTGCAGGAACAGGGCGCGCATGCCCGCCTCCTCCTCCGTCAGCCGCCCGGCGGCGAGCAGCCGGTTGACCAGCTCCAGCGAGCGCAGCTCACGCAGGAAGGTGCCGTTGAAGCCGATCTCGTTCATCCGGTCGATGATCGCCGTCGGCGTCGTCGGCACCGCCGGGCGGGCGATCGGCGTCACCTGCACGATCAGGACGTCGCGGGCGGCGCACTCGTGGATCAGGGGATAGATGGTCGGGTTGCCCATGTAGCCGCCGTCCCAGTAATGCTCCCCGTCGATCTCCACGGCCTGGAACAGGAAGGGCAGGCAGGCCGAGGCGACCAGGCAGTCGGCCGACAGCTCCCGGCCCTTGAAGACCTTGAGCTTGCTCTCCCGCACGTTGGTGGCGCCGACATAGAGGCGCACGTCCGCCGCCTCGCGCAGGACGTCGAAGTCGATCAGCCCGCGCAGGATCTCCCGCATCGGGTTCAGGCCCAGCGGGTTGAACTGGTAGGGGCTCATCATCCGGACCAGCAGGTCGAAGCCGGCATAGACCGGGTGGGCCTCCAGGTGCGGGTCGCCGGTGAAGCGCGACATCCAGGACGGGTTCCAGGGGCCGACGGCGTTGGCCTTGGCCAGCCGCCGCCAGAGCCGGTAGAGCTGGCCGCGCGCCTCTTCCCGGCCGCCGGTCAGCAGCCCGTAGGCCAGCATGGCGCCGTTCATGGCGCCGGCGCTGGTGCCGCTGATGCCCTCGAAGACGAGCCGCCCGTCCTCCAGCAGCCGGTCGAGCACGCCCCAGGTGAAGGCGCCATGGGCGCCGCCGCCCTGGAGGGCGAGGTTCACCGTGCGGGTCCCCGCCGCGGTATCCTGGTCCCCGGACCGTTCCGGTGCCGCCGCACCCTCGACCATGCCGTCCTTCACAGTGTCCGTTGCCTCATGTCAGGGGGCCTCATGTCAGGGGGCCTCATGTCAGGGGACTGGTCCGGGGCGCGCCGGGCGGGCCGCTACTGGGCCGTCCAGCCGCCATCCACCGGCAGCGAGGCGCCGGTCAGGTTGGCGGCGGCCGGGCCGCAGAGGAAGACGGCCAGCTCGCCGAGCTGTTCCGGGGTGGTGAACGCCTTGGAGGGCTGCTTCTCCGAGAGCAGCCGCACCTCCGCTTCCTGGGCCGGGATGCCCTCCCGCTCGGCCAGCGCATCGATCTGCTTCTGCACCAGCGGGGTCAGCACCCAGCCGGGGCAGATCGCGTTGCAGGTGATGCCGCTGCCCGCCGTCTCCAGCGCCACCACCTTGGTCAGCCCGACGATGCCGTGCTTGGCCGCGACATAGGCCGACTTGTTGACGGAGGCGACCAGCCCGTGGGCGCTGGCGATGTTGACGATGCGGCCCCAGCCGCGCGCCTTCATGTGCGGCAGCGCCAGCCGGATGCCATGGAAGGCGGAGGACAGGTTGATGGCGATGACGGCGTCCCAGCGGTCCACCGGGAACTGGTCCACCGCGGCCGTGTGCTGGATGCCGGCATTGTTGACCAGCACGTCCACGCCGCCGAACCGCTCGGCACAGGCGGCGACCAGCGCCTCGATCTCCGCCGGCTTCGCCATGTCGGCGCCGTGGTGAATGACGCCGACGCCGAAGTCCGTCTCGATGCCGCGGCGCAACTCCTCGATCGCGGCCGCCTCGCCGAAGCCGTTCAGTACGATGTCCGCCCCGGCCCGCGCGAGCGAGCGGGCGATCCCCAGCCCGATCCCGCTGGTCGATCCCGTGACGATGGCCGCCTTGCCCTTCAGCATGACCGTCTCCTCCCCTGATCGTGTCTTCCCGGAAGGAATAGCGGAGACGGGCCGGCCGTTCCACCGCCGACCTGCGGCGACGCGCCAGGGACAATGGACCGGTGCCGGTTACCTACTGCTTAAGCCGGTCGAGGATGGCATCGTCCGGGGCCGTCCCCCGGCCCTCCGGCGGGCCGCCCCCCGGCGGGGCGGCGGCAGGGCGGGCGGCAGGGCGGGCCGCCACCCAGGCCAGCAGCGCGTCCGCCGCCAGCGTCCGTTCCGGACCGGCGAGCGGGCCGGCGAGGTCCAGCGTGAAGGGCGGCGCCCCGTCCGGCCGGGCCGGCCGCACCACCGCCGACAGCCGCACGGTATCGGTCAGCGGGTCCAGCACCCCGTCCACCGTGAGGGACCCGGCCGGCCCCACGGCCAGCAGCCCGCTGCTGCCCGGCGTCCCGGCGGCGAACGCCAGATCGCCGGACAGGCGGGTGAGCGGCGTGCGACCGGCAGCGACCGCCGCGGCCAGCCGCCGCCCGGCGTCCCGGGCATCGGGGGACCCGTCAAGCGCCGCGGCGGCGCGGTCGAGGTCGAGACCGCTCAGAACCGTGTCGGTGACGGCCACCTGCCCCTGCCCGGTCAGGCTGCGCAGCACACCGGCGGCGTCCGGGCCGGCGCCCCGGCCCTTGACGCTGAGGTCCAGACGGCCGCCGGACAGGGCCAGCCCGCGGTCCCGGCCGGGCGGCCGATCGGGCAGGGCCGCCCCCGCCAGTTCCAGCCGCAGGTCCCCCTCCAGCGGGGGCGGCGGCCCCTCCCCCTCCGGCGGCTCCTGGACAAGCCGGAGAGCGGTCTCCAGACGCCCGCCGCGCCAGGTTGCCCGCAGCCGCTCCAGCTCCAGCTCCCCGTCGCCGGCGGCGACGCGGAGAGATGCCCCCTCGACGGTGGCCCCGGCGAGGGTCAGGCTCTGCGCCTCGATCTCCGCCTCGCCGTCCAGGTTCCGGGTCCAGGACAGATCCCAGGGTGACCCGCCGGCCGCCGCCAGGGCGGGGGCGAGACGGTCGAGGTCGAGCGGTCCCGTCACCAGGGATGCCCGCACCCGCGGCAGATCGCCGGAGCGGTCCAGCGCCACCCGGCCGGTCACGGCCGTCGGGCCCAGCGTCCCCTGGATGGCATCGACGGTCAGCTCCGGCCAGGTGCCCGTGAGGGCGGCGAAGATCTCTATCCCTCCCGGCGCGGCGGCAGGCCGCCACTCCGGCCACCAGAGCCGGCCGGCCCGCACCGCATCCGGCAGGGTCGTCCGCAGCCTGAGATCGAGCGCCGGGGTCCCGTCGGTCCCCGCCAGGGTGCCGGCGGCCTGGACCGTCCCGCCCAACAGCCCGGCCTCCGCCTCCAGCGCCATGCGGGCGGCATCGCCGGCCAGCCGGGCCTCCAGCGTGACCGGACCGAGCCGGTCCGGCGCCACCGGCGGCGGCAAAGCCAGCACCCGGAACAGCGGTGCCAGCGTTCCGGTCCGGGCGCTGACGGTCAGGTCGGTGAGGCCGCCCAGCAGCGGCTCGCCCACGCGGCCGGCGATACGGCCGGCGACGCCGGCCGCGGACTCCGCCGACAGGTCGCGCAGGGTCAGGGCGCCGTCCCGGACGGTGGCGGAGAGGACCAGCCCCTCGACCGGGACCCCGCCCGCCGTCAGGTGCCCGAGGCGGGCGTCGAGATCGAGGTCCAGCGCCTCCAGCCGGTCGGCCCAGGCGCGCGGATCGACCTTCCCGTCCCCGGCGGGGCGGTAGGCGTCCAGGTCCAGCCGGTCGGCCATGAGGTTCAGGCCCAGGGCGGGCCGGTCCCCGGCGGTCCACGACACGGCCCCGGTCAGGGCGGTGGTGTCGAGGCTGCCGGACAGATCGGTCAGGCGGAAGGCCGCGGGCGTGCCGGCCAGCCGGCCGGTGAGCGCCGCCGTCCGCAGCCGCTCGGCCGGGATGTCCGCCGTGTCCAGCCCCATCCAGGCCAGGGTGGTGCGCAGGTCCGCCGTCTCCAGCGTCACGGCAGTGTCCGCCCGGGGAGAACCGTCGGCGGCGGACAGGCGGCCCGAGGCCGTCAGCACGGTGTCTCCCGGCAGCACGATTCCGGCTGCCTCCAGAACCAGGCCCCCGTCCTCCAGCCGGCCGCGCAGGCGGGCGTCGCGCAGCAGGGCGCGTTCCCAGACGATGTGGTCCGCCGCGAGATCCAGCGCCAGCACCGCCGGCAGCGGCAGGGGAGTCACCGCACCGGCATCGGCAGCATCCGCGGGGGCACCGGGCAGCCAGTCGTCCAGAGCCAGGGGCGAGAGGGCCAGGGACAGCCGCGCCGGATCGTCCGCGGTGGCGACGGCGGGCAGGACCAGGGTGGCGGTGCCGCGCGTCTCCCCCATCCGCAGGTCGATCCCCTTCAGGGTGTAGCGCCCGCCTGCGACCGTCAGGGACGCCGCGGCGTTGAAAGGCTGGTCGGCCGCGGCCGGCAGCCTCTCGGGCAGGCGCCATCCCAGCCCGGCCGCTGCGGCGCGGAGGAGCGATGCCAGCCGCTCCCCCTCCGCGCGCAGGTCTCCCTGCAACCGGGCCGGGTCGCCGTCCGGCACGACGCCGGCGAAACGGACCTGTCCCTTGCCGTCGGGCACGCCCAGCGTGGCCCGCACCGGCACGGTGGCGCCGGGGGCGATGCGGCCGGTGGTGACGTCCAGGGTCAGCGGCACCCCGTCGAGGCTGAAGCTGCCGGCCACGTTGAAGGGCCCCTGCGGCCCGCCGGCATCCACCGAGCCGCGGATGGAGACCAGATCCAGCCGGCGGCCGTCCGCGGCTTCCAGGGTCAGGGTGCCGCGATGGATCGTCATGCGGTCGAGCTGCACCGTCCCGCCCAGGGCGGACAGGTCGATCGGACCGATGCGGCCGCCGTCGGGGCGGAACTCGATCCGCATGCGCGGATCGACCAGCGCCAGCTTCTCGATCTGCACCCGCCCCCCCAGGAGCGGCAGCAGCCGCACCTTCACTTCCACCGTCCCGACCCTGGCCAGGGGCGGGCGGCCGGGCTCCGCCCCCGGCTCCGACAGCGAAACGTCACCGGCCAGCAGCGTCGGGGAGGGCAGCAGCGTCAGGTCCAGATCGCCGGCGATGGTGACGTCGCGCCCCGTGGTGGTGGCCAGCAGCCCGGCCAGCTCGGGCCGGAAGCGGTTCCAGTCCACCAGAGCCGGGGCCAGCAGCACCGTCGCCAGGACCAGGACCAGTCCGGCGGCAGCGGTCAGGGGCTTTCTCACGAGGCGTCGTCCCGTCGGAAGAGTGATGCCCTCGCCCTTTCCGGGCCGGGCGTCGGAGGGTAAACTGGGGATCGCGTTCTAGGGCGCAAATGTGGCGTCCACCGGGCGCACGCAAGGGCGACGGAGCGTTCCGGAAGCGCCGGGCGTTCAGTCGCGGCAAGGCTCCGGACGGCAAGGTACCGGACGGCAGAGTGCCTGACGGCACGGATGCGACACGGGCAGGGAGGGTCCCATGGGGGAGGTCGTCAACCTCAACCGCTACCGCAAGCAGCGCAGCCGCGCCGAACGCGAGAAGGAGGCTGCCGCCAACCGGGCGAAACACGGCCGGACCAAGGCCGAGCGGCATCACCACGCGATGCAGCAGTCCAAGGACGCCACCGACCTGGAACAGCACCGGCTGGACCGGGACGAGTGACCGGGACAGAGGGTCGGCCCGCCCTCAGCGCGGAGGGTCCGTCAGCGCGGAGGGTCTGTCAGCGCGAAGGACCCGTCAGCGCGGGCGGTTGACATGCCCCATCTTGCGCCCCGGCCGGGCCTGCGCCTTGCCGTAGAGGTGCAGCTTGGCCCCCGGTTCGGCCAGCAGCGCGGGCCACTGCGCCACCTCGTCCCCGATCAGGTTCTTCATCCGGGCCGGGGCACGCACGCCGGTCGGCCCCAGCGGCAGGCCGCAGACCGCGCGGACGAGCTGCTCGAACTGGCAGGTCTCCGCGAAATCCATGGTCCAGTGGCCGGAATTGTGCGGCCGCGGGGCGATCTCGTTGACCAGCACGCGGCCGTCGCGGGTGACGAACATCTCCACCGCCAGCAGCCCGACGACGCCCAGCGCCTCGGCCAGCGCGCGGGCGATGCGGTCGGCCTCCGCCGCAATGGGGGGCGCGATGTCGGCCGGGGCCAGCGTCTCGTCCAGGATGCCGGCGCGGTGGCGGTTCTCCACCGCCGGCCAGGCCGCCATCACCCCGTCCTCGCGGCGGGCGACGATGACGGAAACCTCCAGCGCGAAGTCCACCCAGCCTTCCAGGATGCCCTCGGGCGCGCCCATCTCCGCCCAGGCCGCGGCCAGATCGGTGCCGGGTGCGAGCCGGACCTGCCCCTTGCCGTCATAGCCCATGCGGGTGGACTTCAGCACCGACGGGGTGCCCAGCGCGGCCACGGCCTCGGCCAGCCCGGCAGCGTCGCGCACGGCGCGGAAGGGCGCCGTGCCGATGCCCAGGGCGTTGGCGAAGCCCTTCTCCCGCAGCCGGTCCTGCGCCACCGCCAGCACGCCGGCGCCGGGATGCACGGGCACCCGCTCGGCCAGGAAGGACACGGCCTCCGTCGGGATGTTCTCCCACTCCAGCGTCACGACATCGACGGCGGCGGCGAAGCGGGTCAGGGCGTCGCGGTCGGTGTAGTCGGTGACGATGGTGGCCTCGGCCGCGACCTGGGCGCAGGGCCCCTCCGCCTCATGCGTGAAGACATGGGTGCGGTAGCCCAGCCGGGCCGCCGCCAGCGCCGTCATGCGGCCGAGCTGGCCGCCGCCCAGCATGCCGAGGGTGGCGCCCGGCGCGATCGTCCGCATGACGTCAGCCCTGCGGTTCGTCGACGGGGACCTCGGCCACCCGCTCGGTCTGCCGGGTCCGCCAGTCCACCAGCGCGGCATCCAGCCGCGGGTCGGAGAGCGCCAGCACCGCGGCGGCCAGCAGCGCCGCGTTGATCGCCCCGGCCTTGCCGATGGCCAGCGTGCCGACCGGCACGCCACCGGGCATCTGCACGATGGAATAGAGGCTGTCCAGCCCGCGCAGCGCGTGGCTTTCGACCGGCACGCCGAACACCGGCAGCGTCGTCATGCTGGCCGTCATGCCGGGCAGGTGTGCGGCCCCGCCGGCGCCGGCGACGATGACCTTGAGCCCGCGGCCCTTGGCCGTGTGCGCATAGTCGTAGAGGCGCTGCGGCGTCCGGTGGGCGGAGACGATGCGCGCCTCGAACGGCACGCCCAGCTCCTCCAGGACCTGGGCGGCGTGGCGCATGGTCGCCCAGTCGGACTGGCTCCCCATGATGATGCCGACCAGCGGGTCGGCGGCGCGGGTTTCGGGCGGGGTCACGGGTGGCGCTCCTGGCCTGTCGCAGGCGGGAAAGCGGCGGATTATAGGAGCGGAGGCCGCCCGCGCAAGCGTGGTTGTGCAGCGCAGCGCGTGGCCTTCGCTCAGGCGATGATGTCGGGCAGCAGCTCGCTTTCGATGCGGGCGATCATGTCCTTCAGCAGCAGCTTGCGCTTCTTCAGCCGCTGGAGCTGCAACTGGTCGATCGGGGTCTGCTCGGAAAGCCGCACGATGACATCGTCCAGGTCGCGGTGTTCGACCCGGAGCGCCGCCAGCTTTTCCTTCATCGCCTGTTGTTCGTTCATGCCACGCGCCGCCACTGCATCGAGCGGGTTCCTTATCACAAATCCCCCGGCAGGTGGCCTGTGGAATTTGCGCCCGACCGGCGCGGTCCGGACAGCGCATTCCGGCCCGGTGGACGGGCGCCCGCCGGCAGGGCGGTTGCAGCGCCGGGGCGATCTGGTAACACTGGCCGCGTCCGGCGCGAGCCCGTCCGGGTGCCGGTCCCCTTCCCGTCCCGAGCATGGAACCCGCCATGACGCCCACCAAACGCATCGGCATCCTCACCAGCGGCGGCGACTGCGCCGGCCTGAACGCGGTCATCCGGGCCGTGGTCCATCGGGCCACCACGCATTACGGCTGGCAGGTCGTCGGCATCGAGGACGGCACCCAGGGCCTGCTGTCGCGGCCCGTGCGCTACCTGAACCTGGACCTCAACATGGTGGACGGCACCATGATGCGGCAGGGCGGCACGGTGCTGGGCACCACCAACAAGGGCGATCCCTTCGCCTATCCCATGGCCGACGGCAGCACCCGCGACCGCAGCCAGGAGATCATCGGCGGCCTGCGCGAGCTGGGCGTGGACACGCTGATCGGCATCGGCGGCGACGGCAGCATGGCGATCCTGCGCAAGCTGGCCGCCATCGGTGGGATCAAGCTGATCGGCGTGCCCAAGACCATCGACAACGACCTGGGCATCACGGAGACGTCCGTCGGCTTCGACACGGCCGTCGCCGTGGCGACGGAGGCGCTGGACCGGCTCCAGCCCACCGCGGCCAGCCACGACCGCGTCATGGTGCTGGAGGTGATGGGCCGCGACGCCGGCCACATCGCCCTGACCGCGGGCATCGCCGGCGGCGCCGACGTGATCCTGCTGCCCGAGCTTTCCTGGTCCATCGAGGGCGTGGCGGCGAAGATCCGGCAGGTGCAGCGCAACGGCCGCAACTTCGCCCTGGTCGTCGTCTCCGAAGCCGTGAAGACGGCCGAGGGCGCCGCCGCGCGGAAGGAGTTCGCCGATGGCCAGAAGCGCTACGGCGGCATCGGCAACTACATCGGCCACCTGATCTCCGAGGCGACGGGGGCGGAGACGCGCGTCACCGTGCTGGGCCATGTCCAGCGCGGCTGCCCGCCCTCCTACCGCGACCGGCTGCTGGCCTCCGCCTTCGGGGTGCGCGCCGTGGACCTGATCGCGGAGGGCAAGTCCGACCGCCTGCTGGCCTGGTCGAACCGGCAGGTGATCGACGTGCCGATCGAGGAGGCGATCGCCGCCTATGCCAGCGTCGATACCGCCAGCACCCTGGTGCAGACGGCACGCGGCCTGGGCATCTACATCGGCGACGTGGACGGCTGACCGGCCGGCCAGCCCCTCCCTTGACGGTTCCCGACGCCCCCTCCCCCGACCTCTGGCGCTTCTCCCTGGCGGTCTATGCCCGGCCGGACGTGGCGCCCCTCTGCCTCGCGCTCCAGGACGGGCACGGGGCGGACGTGAACCTGCTGCTCTGGGCCGCCTGGCTGGCCCTGGTGCATGGCCACACGCTCACGCCCGGCGACCTTGCCGCGGCAGAGGCGGCGGTGGCGCCCTGGCGGGAGGGGGTGGTGCGGCCGTTGCGCGCGGTCCGGCGCACCCTGAAGGCCCCGGAGCCGCCGCTCCCGGCCGGCGCCGGCGCCCTGCGGGAACGGATCAAGGCGGCGGAGCTGGAGGCCGAACGGTTGCAGCAGCAGGTGCTGGACGGCCTGCCGGAGACGCGCCGGCCGGGCGGCGATCCCGCAGCGGCCCTGGCGGCCAACCTGTCGTTGCTGGTCCCGCCCGACACCCTTGCCGCCGTTACACGGGCGTTACACACCGCTGCTCAGGACTCCGGCATCCTCCGTGGTAGCGTCCCTTCCCCGTGAGGGGGAGCGCCGCCGCGGTGCCCCCCCTCACGGGGAAACCACGAAGAACGCATGGGGCCTCGATGAGCAGGAATTCCAGCAAGGGCGCGCCGTCCCGCCGCGCGCTGTCCACCACGTCCCTGACGGGCGCCGCCCTCGGCGGCATGATCGGGGCGTTCGCCCTCGCGCTGACCGTCTCCGGTGCCGCCGTGGCCGCCGGGCCGACGCAGGTCGCGCAGTCCCAGGCCGTGCCGAAGGCGCAGCCCCCGGCCCCCGGCCTGCCGGTGCTGGACCCGGCCGTCAGCCCCTGCCAGAACTTCTTCCTGCATGCCTGCGGGCCCTGGATCAAGGCGCACCCGATCCCGGACGACCAGTCCCGCTGGGGCAGCTTTAACCTGCTGGCCGAGGACAACCAGGCGATCCTGCATGAGATCCTGGAAGCGGCGGTGAAGACCCCGACGCCGGACACGCAGAAGATCGGCGACTACTACAAGGCCTGCATGGACGAGCAGGGCATCGAGGCCAAGGGCCTGACGCCGCTGGCGCCCGTGCTGTCCAGCATCCAGGGGCTGAAGGACAAGAAGGCGATCGCGCCGCTGATGGCGGATCTGCACCGCCAGGGCATCGGCGGCCTGTTCCGCTTCGGCCAGCAGCAGGACTTCAAGGACGCCACCATGGCCATCGCCGTGGTGGATCAGGGCGGCCTGGGCCTGCCGGACCGCGACTTCTACCTGAAGGACGACGAGCGCTCGACGAAGCTGCGCGACGCCTATGTGGCGCATGTGCAGAAGATGTTCGAGCTGGCCGGCAGCAAGCCCGAGGAGGCCGCGAAGAAGGCCGCCGCGGTGATGAAGATCGAGACGGCGCTGGCCGACGGCTCGATGACCCGGGTGATGCGCCGGCAGCCCGAGAACCGCTACAACATGAAGACCTTCGCGGACTTCACGGCGCTGGCCCCCAGCATCGACTGGGCCGCCTACACCTCGGCCCTGGGCGTGCCGCCGCAGAAGGACCTGAACGTCGCCAACCCGGCCTTCTTCCAGAAGCTGGAGGAGGTGGTCAAGGCGACCTCGCTGGACGACCTGAAGACCTACCTGTCCTGGCACGCCCTGCGCGGTGCGGCGCCGATGCTGCCCGACGCCTTCGTGCAGGAGAACTTCAACTTCTACGGCAAGGCGTTGTCGGGGGCGAAGCAGATCCGCCCGCGCTGGAAGCGCTGCGTCGCGGCGACCGACAACGCGCTGGGCGAGGATCTCGGCCAGCACTATGTCGAGAAGGTGTTCGGCCCCGAGCACAAGAAGCGCATGCTGGCCATGGTCGAGGACATCCAGTCCGCCTTCCACGAGAAGATGGGCACGCTGGAATGGATGAGCCCGGAGACCCAGACCAAGGCGCGCGAGAAGCTGGCCTCGGTGCAGAACAAGATCGGCTATCCCGACCAGTGGCTCGACTACTCGCTGCTTGAGGTGAAGCCGGACGACGCGCTGGGCAACGCCGCCCGCGCCAACGCCTTCGAGACGAAGCGCGACCTGGACAAGATCGGCAAGCCCGTGGACCGCGGCGAGTGGTTCATGACTCCGCCGACCGTGAACGCCTACTATTCGCCGGCGTTCAATGACATCAACTTCCCGGCCGGCATCCTGCGCCCGCCCTTCTTCGACTTCGAAGCCGACGACGCCTACAACTACGGCGCCATCGGTGCCGTGATCGGGCATGAGATCACGCACGGCTTCGACGACCAGGGCCGCAAGTTCGACGCCAAGGGCAACCTGTCGAACTGGTGGACCGAGGACGACGCCAAGCGCTTCACCCAGCGCGCCCAGTGCCTGGTGGACCAGTACGGCTCCTACGTCGCCGAAGGCGAGGTGAAGCAGAACGGCGAGCTGACCCTGGGCGAGAACACCGCCGACAACGGCGGCCTGCGTCTGGCCCTGGCCGGGCTGCGCAAGCGGCTGGGCGAGAAGGGTCTGGCCGAGAAGGTCGGCGGCCTGACCGCCGAGCAGCGCTTCTTCTACGGCTGGGCGCATGTCTGGTGCGCCACGGCGCGGCCGGAGGCGCGGGTGCTTCAGGCCAAGACCGACCCGCACTCGCTGCCGGAATACCGCGTCAACGGCACCGTCTCCAACATGGAAGACTTCGCCAAGGCCTTCAACTGCAAGCCCACGGACCCGATGGTCCGCGGCGAGAAGGCCTGCCGCGTCTGGTGACGGCCGGAGCCGGGGCACCGCCCCGGCTTCCCTTCCCCTTCGAGGACGCGATGAGGGCGGGCCCGCAAGGACCCGCCCTTTCGCATGTCAGTTCGCATGTCGGGCCCGGCGGACCGGGACGTCGGCCGGCGCCGGTCAGTTCCGGTCGGTGCGGTCCTCGATCCGGTCGCCGGCCTTTTCGGCGTTCCGCTCCAGGCCGTCGCCGGCCTCCTCCAGGGCCTCCCCGGTCTCCTCGGCCGTCTCGTCGATCTGGGCGCCGGCCCGCTCGGCGGGTCCTTCGTTGTCGCAGGCGGCCAGGGCCAGCGGCGACGCCAGCAGGGCCACGGCGAGGAAGCGGCGCAGGATGGGGTTGGCGGTCATGTCCATGTCCGTTCGCTGTTGCAGGGGGCCGCCGCAGCGGCTGCAACAACAAACGTCAAGAGCGCATCGGTGGTTCCGGGTGCCCCGAAACGACCACACTCTGGCAATCCGGGGGCAGGCAATTCCTGCGCGGGCGTTTCCGGACCGTCGGTTCCCGTCCGGGATCAGTCGCCGTCCGGGGCGGCGGATGGAACCGGCGCCGACGGGTCGCGCCAGCGCCGCACCCGGTCCGTCTCGATGTCGAACAGGTCGAGCACACGGCCGACCGTGTGGTCCACCATCTCGTCCACGGAGCGGGGCAGCGCATAGAGCGCCGGCACCGGCGGATAGACGATGGCGCCCATCTCCGTCACCGCCACCATGGAGCGCAGATGGCCCAGATGCAGCGGCGTCTCCCGCACCATCAGCACCAGCCGCCGGCGCTCCTTCAGCACGACATCGGCCGCGCGGGTCAGCAGCGTGCTGGTCACGCCGGTGGCGATCTCGCTCAGGCTGCGCATCGAGCACGGGGCGACGACCATGCCGAGCGTGCGGAAGCTGCCGCTGGAGATGGCGGCCCCGATATCCTGGGGGGAATGCGCCACGTCCGCCAGCGCCCGCACGTCGGCCGCCTTCAGGTCTGTTTCATACGCAAGGGTCACCTCCGCCGACCTGCTCATTACGAGGTGGGTTTCGATCGGCAAGGGACGTAGGATTTCCAGCAGGCGGATGCCGTAGATGACACCCGAGGCGCCGCTGATGCCGACGATGAGGCGAGGAGTTCCGGACATGGACGTGATGTAGCGTTCCGCCGCGCCAGCGTCCAGCACCAGCTTCCCGCCCGCAACCCGCGTCCGCGACCCGGCAGGAGGGAACGAGATGTCGATGGTGGAGCGTGTCGAGTCCCTGAAGGTGAAGCACCGGACCCTGGAGACCCTGCTGCGCCACGAGACGCAGCGGCCGCTGCCCGACCCCGCCATCGTCACCCGCCTGAAGCGGGAGAAACTGCGCATCAAGGACGAGATCGCCCGGATCGCCCCGGCCTGACCGGGGGAGCCGGACGACAGGAGCTGGAAACGCAGACGGCGCGCCCCCACCCGGGGACGCGCCGTCCGTTCCGTGACCGTGAGAGGCTGAAAGCGCCCGCCCGGCTGCCGTCAGTCGGCGTCGTACTCCGCCGTGTCCCCGGCACCTGCACCGCCCTCGACCAGCCCGGAGACGGTCTCCGTCTCCTCCTCCTCGTCGGCGGGGCGGCCCTTGCGGGCCTTCTCCAGCGCCGCCTCCATCTCCCGCTGGCTGCACAGGCCCAGCAGGACGGGGTTGCGCGGCTTGATGTTCTGGGAGTTCCAGTGGGTCTTGTCGCGCACCGAGGCGATGGTCGGCTTCGTCGTGCCGATCAGCTTGCAGAGCTGCGCGTCGGTGAGCTGCGGATAGGTCTTCAGCAGCCAGGCGATGGCGTCGGGCTTGTCGCCGCGCTTGGTCACCGGGGTGTAGCGCGGCCCCTTGGCGCGGGCGACCGGCTGCGGCAGGTCCTGATGCCGCATCTGGAGCTTGGCGTTGGGGTCCTTCTCCACCCGGCGGATCTCGTCCCAGGTCAGCTCGCCGCCCGCGACGGGGTCGCGCCCGACCATGCCCACCGCCACCTCGTCGTCGGCGATGGCCTGGACCTCCAGCTCGTGCATGCCGCAGAACTCGGCGATCTGATCGAAGGTCAGGCCGGTGTTCTCGACCAGCCAGACCGCGGTCGCCTTCGGCATCAGGGGCAGAGCCATGTTTCCTCCTCGAACGCAAAGCCCGCCCGTGGCGCGGGTCACTGGCCCCGCGCAGCCCCGGACGGAAATGTCACGTATGCTTCTGCTATACAGGCAGGTGCCGGGAGAGGTCACGCCTTTTCGCAAGGAGCGCGCGTGGCGGACAGCCGGCTTCACCCGGCAACGGTGAGGATGATCTTGCCGACATGCTCGCCGGATTCGATCAGGGCATGGGCGGCGGCGGCGTCCTCCAGCGGGAAGGTGCGGTAGATGCGTGGCCGTACCAGCCCCTCCTCCAGCAGCGGCCAGACCTTCTCGTGCAGCGTCGCCGCGATGCGCCCCTTCTCCGCCACCGGCCGCGGCCGCAGGGTGGAGCCGGTGAGCACCAGCCGCTTCTGCATCACCCACATCAGGTTCAGCGTCCCCTTCGGCCCGCGCTGGAAGGCGATGGAGACGTGCCGCCCGTCGGGGGCGAGGCAGTCCACGTTGCGGGCAAGATAGTCGCCGCCCACCATGTCCAGCACCACGTCCACGCCGGTGCCGCCGGTCAGCTCCTTGACCACGGCCACGAAGTCTTCGGCCTTGTAGTCGATGCCGCGGTCGGCCCCCAGCTCCTCGCAGGCGCGGGCCTTGGCCGGGCTGCCGGCGGTGGCGAAGACACGGGCGCCGAACGCCTTGGCGAGCTGGATGGCGGTGGTGCCGATGCCGCTGGTGCCGCCATGGACCAGCAGCGATTCGGTCGGCTTCAGGGCGCCGCGCTCGAACACGTTGCTCCAGACGGTGAAGAAGGTCTCCGGCACGCCCGCCGCCTCCACCGCCGACAGACCGCGGGGGATCGGCAGGCACTGCGGCGCCGGGGCGACGCAGTAGGCGGCATAACCGCCGCCGGCGACCAGCGCGCAGAGCGCATCGCCCTCGCGCCAGCCCGACACGCCCTCGCCGATGGCCGCGACGGTGCCGGCCACCTCCAGCCCCGGCAGGTCGCTCGCCCCCGGCGGCGGCGGATAGAGGCCCAGGCGCTGGAGCACGTCCGGACGGTTGACGCCGGCGGCGGCGACGCGGATCAGCAGCTCGCCCGGGCCGGGCCGCGGCACCGGCCGCTCCACCGGGCGCAGCACCTCCGGGCCACCGGCCCCGCCGATCTCCACCGCGCGCATCCGCTCGGGCACCGCCATCACCATCCTCCTGAGAACCGACTGAGCGACCCTGACCGGATCGCGCCCGCTGTTGCCCCGGACCCGGGGCGGGGACAGACTATACAGATCGGAACCGCCTTGAGCAGAGGATGACGCCATGGAACCGGAGGATTTCGAGCCGCGCAACCGGCCGGCCAAGCCGAAGGATCTCTCCACCCTGTCGGTCGGCGACCTGGAGGAGTACATCGCCGGCCTGGAGGCCGAGATCGCCCGCGCCCGCGCGACGATCCAGGCGAAACAGGCCGTGACCGCCGCCGCCGAAGCCTTCTTCAAGCGCTGAGCGTCCGTCAGGCCCGGGGCATCTGACGCGGGGACGCCGCGGCGCTGCCGCCGGACCGAGAGGAGCGCCCCGGACGTCACGGGACGTCCCGTCCGTCATAAGACTTTTTCGCACGTCATAAGACTTTCATGGAGCGCTGCTAGGGTCCCGCCTCTTTCCTGAGGGGGGAAACGATGAACGGTTTCAGGACTCTGACGTCGGCTCTGGCGCTGGTGACGGCGCTCGGCGCGGGGAGCGCCGCTGCCGACCCGGCACTGATGGACTTCGTGCTGCGCCCGGGCACCGACGGCGCCGAGGGTTCGATCGCGGTGGCGATCCCCCTGGCCGACAGCGACGCGGCCCGCACCTTCCTTGACCTGCGCGGCAGCATCGACGATGCCGACCGCCGCGTCGCCAACATCGGCATCGGCCATCGCTTCCGCCTGGGCGCGGTGGTGCTGGGCGGCGCCGTCTACTACGACCGGGTCCGCACCGACCTGGAGAGCGACTTCAGCCAAGCCACCGTCAGTCTGGACCTGATGACCGCCGACCTGGACCTGCGCGCGAACTATTACGCGCCGCTGGACGACGAGGAGCAGGTCGGCGCGACCGTCGCCGGGGCGCCGCGCCTGTCGGGCAACCACATCGTCCGCAGCATCTTCCAGCCGCGCGAAGTGACGCTGAAGGGCTTCGATGCCGAGGTCGGTTACCGCCTGGGCGCCATCGAGGGCTACGACGTGCGTGCCTTCGCCGGCGGCTACCGCTACACCGACGACGAGGCGCCCACGGTGGACGGCGTCAAGGGCCGCCTGGAAGCGTGGTCGCAGGACGGCCGCTTCAGCTTCGGCATCGAGGTGCGGGACGACGACCAGGACGACACCCAGGCGTTCGCCACCTTCCGCATGCGGCTGGGCCTGTTCAGCGAGCCGACCCGGCGCGAAGGCACCGCGTCCCGCCTGGACTGGCCGGTGCTGCGCGAGTCCGGCGTGCGCACGGCCGGCCCCGGCCGCTCCGATGACCGTTTCGTCGCCGAGGAGCAGTACAACCTGACGAGCGGCACCTTCGGCGGCAGCGGGGGCACCCGGCTGGTGTTCGTGAGCCAGGGCGCCGCGGGCACCGGCACCGTGGAAAGCCCGTTCGGCAGCATCGCCGCCGCCGCCGCCGCGGCGCAGGCGAACGACCTCATCTATGTCCGCAGCGGCTCCTACACCGGTAACGTGGCGCTGAAGAACGGCCAGCAGCTCATCGGCCAGGGCGAGGCGCTGAGCGCGGGCGGCACCACCCTGATCGCCGCTGGCGAACGGCCCAGCCTGACGGCCGCCAGCGGCAACGTGGTGACGCTGGCCAACGGCAACACCGTCGCCGGCCTGCGCATCACGGCCCCCGCGGGGACGACGAACCGGGACGGGTTCGCCGCCGTGCTGGGGGACAACGTCACCGGCTACACCCTGCGCAACAACGACTTCTCCGGGAACACCGGCAGCAACGGCACCTCGTCCGTGGGCGTGCGCCTGACCAACATGGCCGGCATCGCCGGCACCCGGTCGGAGACGCGCCACTTCGTCTCCAACAGCACCAGCGCCCCCTACTACGGCACCTACTACACGGGCTTCGGCGCCAACAACGCCGAGATCGTCTCCGTCACCACGGCGAACGGCGGCTGGGGCGTGCTCTCGACCGACGGCGCCGGCACGGTGGACGTGTTCAGCATCGGCAGCGGCGACATCGCCGGCCTGCCCATCCTGATGCGGCGCGACACGGTGCGGGCCGACATCGCCCGCGAGGTCGGCGCCGCCGCGGCGGGCGACCTGACGACGGTGACCGTGCATCCGACGGCCGGCTACTATCTGGTGGCGGTGCAGCACACCGACATCACCAGGAGCGGCCTTGTGGAGATCCGCGACAAGGCCACGGGCCGCGTCATCCAGCGCGTGACCGCGGGCGTCGGGCCGGACGGCACCGGCATCTCCCCCGACGGCCGCTGGGCCGTGGTCGCCAACGAGGCGGAGGCGCTGAACGCCCCGGGCTCGATCACCGTGATCGATCTGGCGAACGCTGCCAGCGGCAGGGCCGTGGCACGGCAGATCGCGCTGACCGACCAGACCGGGACCTTCTACGCGAACCCGGCGGGCACGCAGCAGCGTTTCACCGACAATGACGACCCCGTGCGCGTCGGTCCCGTGACGCACGACCCCGACGGGCTACAGCCCGAATATGTCGGCTTCAGCAGCGACAGCCGCTACGCCTACGTCTCCTTGCAGGAGAACAACGG
Organism: Rhodocista pekingensis; assembly: GCF_042665545.1. Classification (NCBI taxonomy): domain Bacteria; kingdom Pseudomonadati; phylum Pseudomonadota; class Alphaproteobacteria; order Rhodospirillales; family Azospirillaceae; genus Rhodocista; species Rhodocista pekingensis. Next base: position 224,268 of record NZ_JBHTCM010000010.1, read on the forward strand.
TGTGATGGCCCTGGACCTGACCGGCGGCACGGCGCCGCGTTACTTCAACCTCGGTGCGGTGACACGGACCGGGGTCGATCTGACCAACAGCTCCAGCAACCCGCCGCAGATCAGCTTTACCCAGACCCTGACGGGGGCGCTGCGCGAGCCGGACGGCGTCGCCGGCTTCACGCTGAACGGCGTTCGCTACTTTGTCACCGCCGACGAGGGCGATACCAGCCAGCCGGGTGTGAGCAGCAGCCAGCGTTTCCGCGGCGGCCGCTCCGTCTCCATCTTCAACGCGGAGACGGGGCAGCTCGTCGGCGACACCGGCAGCCAGTTCGACCAGCTCCTGTTCAGCACCGGCAACGCGGCGATGGAGGCCAACCCCGGCATCTACGGGTCGCTGTCGCAGGCACCGCGCTACTACAACGATGACCGCTCCCGCCGGGGCGGCAGCGAACCGGAGGTGCTGACCGTGTTCGAGCAGAACGGCGCCACCTATGCCGCCGTCGGGCTGGAGCGGGGTGCCAGCATCGCGCTGGTCAACCTGTCCGACCCGGCGCGCCCGCGGGTGGAGACCATCGCCCTGTTGCCGCGCGACCTGACGACGGTGACCGGCACGGTCGGCCTGGCCGCCAACCCGGAGGGCATCGCCTCGGCCGTGTTCGGCGGCCGGCGCTTCGTCTATGCCGGGCTGGAGAACGCCGGCAACGTCGCCATCTGGCGCTTCAACCCGGGCGGCAACTGACGCCCGGCCGAGAGACCCCGGATCGCTCCTCAACTCGGGGGCGGCAGCGATGCCGCCCCCTTTTCTTCGCCCGCGGCCGGTCAGGCCCGGTCGCGGCGGACGGACTCCAGCACATAGACCCGCAGGGCGCTGGAGAGATTGCCCGTGCGGGCGGCATCCACCTCCTCGATCAGGGTGCCGACGGGGACGCCGCGCGCCGCCGCCAGCTCCTTCAGCACCTCCCAGAACGGTTCCTCCAGCGTCACGCTGGTCGGGTGGCCCGCCACGAGGACGGATCGCTTCTTGATCATGGTCCGCCGCCCTTCCCTGCCGGATCAGCCCCGGCCGCTCAGAACGTCACCCGCCCGGTCAGGCTCCAGATCCGGCCGTCGCCCGGCGTCACCAGCCAGGCGCGGGCGGAGCCGCGGGCCGGGTCGGAGAAGCGCACGGCCACCGGCGGGGTGCGGTCGTCGAACAGGTTCTCCACCCGCAGGGTCAGGCGCCAGGGCCCGCTCTCCAGACCCGTCCAGACGTCCACCCGGCCGGCCGCCGGCACCCAGGAGAGGTTGGAATTCTCCGTGTACTGGCGCGACTGCCAGAGCCATTCGCCGCCCGTGAACCAGCCGAGATCCCCGGCCCAGGGCAGGTCGCCGTCATACTGCGCGGTGGCCGCGACCTGGTGCCGGCTCTGCCGCGGCAGGGCGTTGCCGGAGATGTCGCCCGTCGGCCCGAAGGCCGGGATGTCGCGGTAGTCGGGGTCCTGGTAGTCGCGGAACTCGGCGTCCACCAGCGTGTAGGCGAGGCTGAGGTCCAGCCCCGCCGCGGGCGTCGCCGCCAGTTCCAGCTCCAGCCCGCGGCTGCGGCTGCGGGCGGCGTTGTTGGTGTAGAAGTTGTTGGACCGGCCGGCGGCGCTGGCCGCGACCACCTGCTGGTCGCGCCAGTCGATCCAGAACAGCGCCGCGTTGGCGGTCAGCAGCCCGTCGAACCACGCCGTCTTGGCCCCCACCTCGTAGGTCCAGTTCGTCTCCGGGCCGAAGCTGCGCTCCGTGTCGAACAGGTTGGCCATGGTGTTGAAGCCGCCGCTCTTCGCCCCCTTGGCGACGCTGGCATAGAGCATGGCCGCGTCCGTCGCCTGCCAGGAGAGCGCGAAACGCGGCGTCCACATGGTCCAGCGGTCGGACAGCGCGATGGGGTTGCCGGCGGCGTCGCGGCTGGTGGTCTGGAACTCCTTCTCGTCGCGCTGCCAGCGCAGATCGGCGGTGGCGGTCAGCCCGTCCAGCAGGCGCCAGCCGAGCGAACCGTAGAGGGCGGTGCTGTCCGTCTCCTCGTTCGTGCGCGGCAGCCGCGGGCTGACGGTCTGGCCCAGCGCGTATTCGATGTTCCGCCGCTCCGTCTCGTTGTCGAAATGGTAGACGCTGGCACCGACGATCCAGGTCAGCGCCTGCCCGCGGTCGGCGGAGACGAGCCGCAGTTCCTGGCCCGCGTCCCAGCGGTCGGTGAGCTGGCCGGCGGCGGAGACGAGGGTGGCCGAATAGTCGTTGTCGCGGTTGAACTCGTTGGTTTCGGCGTTGAAGGCGGTGATGGCGGTCAGCGTCGCCGCGTCCAGCGCGTAGTCCACCGTCAGCGCCGTGCGCCACGCATCGCGCCGGAAGCCGAAATGCTCGGGATTGGCGGCGAAGGGGCCGCTGCTCTCCGGGATGGCGCCGCAGTACTGGCTGAACACGCCGGTGGCGGCGCGCGGCTCGCAGTTGGTGGCGAGGTAGTATCCCTTGGGCTGGCCGTCGTCGTCCTCGGCGTAGGAGACGCGCAGCAGCGCCTCCAGCCGCTCCGTCGGCGTGGCGCGCAGGGTCAGGGCCCCGGCCACGCTCTTCTCCGAGCCGATCTCCGGCCCGCCGGCCAGCGCATTGTCGTAGAAGCCGCCGTAGTCGCGCAGGGACACGGTGGCCCGCGCCGCCAGCTTGCCGGGGATCAGCGGGCCGCCGACGGCTGCCGCGGCCTGCCGCTGCTGCTTGGAGCCGAAGCCCGCCTCCGCGAAGCCCTCCAGCGCGTCGCCCGGCTTGCGCGTCACCAGATTGACGGCGCCGCCGAAGGTGTTGCGGCCGAACAGGGCGTTCTGCGGCCCCTTCAGCACCTCCACCCGTTCCAGGTCGTTGAGGAACAGGTTGATGGAGCTGCGGCCGGAGACATAGACGCCGTCCAGGAAGAAACCGACCGACGGTTCCTCCCCCGTGCCGGGCTGGGTCAGGCCGCGGATCGCCGGGGCCGGGTTGAAGCGGCCGAAGGGGTCGCTGACGACGAGGCCGGGCGCGCGCACCGCGATGCCGGCGATGCTGTCCACCCGCGCCCGCTCGATCAGCGTCGCGTCCAGCACCGTGACGGAGACCGGCACGCGCTGCGGGTTCTCCTCCCGCTGGCGGGCGGTGATGACGATCTCCTCCACCGGCGCCGCAGCGGCGGGGTGGGCGTGCAGGGCGGTGACGACCGCGGACAGGGACGGCAGCAGGGCGACCGCGGCCGCCATGGAGGTTCTACGCATCGGTCGGTGTCTTCGGTGCCGGGGATTTCGGGCGCGTCCCTCCGGAGCGCGCGCAGGCCTGCCGGGTAGCAGCTTCGCGGCGGCCCTGTCCAGCGCCGCCGGCCCGCCTCCCTTGCCCGCAGCCGGAACCGTGGCAGCGGCGCTACGCCGTGGCCCCCTGCACCGGGTCGAAGGGGCGGCCCAGCAGATAGCCCTGCATCAGGTCGATGCCGCGGTCCAGCAGCCAGTCGCGGTCGGCCGCCTCCTCGATCCCCTCCGCCACCGAGAGGGCGCCCGTGTCGCGGATCATGGGGATCAGGTGACCGACGATGCTCTGCCGGTAGCGGTCGGCATGGACGCCGCGGATCAGCCCCATGTCGATCTTCACGACATCGGGACGCAGCTCCTGCATCAGGCTGAGCCCGGCGAAGCCGGCGCCGACATCGTCCAGCGCGATGCGGAACCCGGCCTTGCGGTAGAAGGCCAGGATGTTGCGCAGGTGGTCGAGGTCCTTCACCTCGGCGCTCTCGATCACCTCGAAGACGACATCGCCCGGATCGAGGCCGATCTCCTCGATGAAGCGGACCGTGGTGCGCAGGCAGTAGGTCGGGTCGTAGATGGCCGAGGGGTTGAAGTTGATGAAGACCTTGCCCCCCGGCGGCCGGACCCGGCCCGCCGCCTGCAACCCGACGCGGCGGGCCACGAGGTCGAGGTTGAAGAGGAGGTCCGCGTCCTTCGCCGTGTCGAACAGGGAACCGGCGCCGATCAGGCTGCCGTCGGCCTCCCGCCCGCGCAGCAGGCTCTCATGGCCGTAGAGCGCGCCGTCGCGCCCGATGATGGGCTGGAGCATGGCGAACAGCCGGTCGTGCTCCACCAGATCCACCAGCCAGCGCCCGCGCACCCGGGCCACCAGATGGCGCAGGGTGACCGTGTGCAGCCAGTCGCCCACGCGCGGGGCAACGTCGGCCGGCAGCAGCAGGGCACGGGTGTGCATCTGCTCCTCCCGCGAGAGCAGCGGGTCGAGCGCGGCACAGAAGCGTTCGAGCTGGTCGGCGCTGGCGGTGAAGCCCAGGCAGTCCCCGTCCTCCAGCGGCTCCAGCGCCAGCGCGTGCTCGCGCGCCAGCCGGGCCACCTTGGTGCGGGTGAAGCCGGTTGCGAACCCCAGGAGAACCCGGTTCTCGGGATACTCGACGGGGGGAAGCCGCTCGCAGTCGGGACAACGCATGCGCCGGGGCCCTCCCTTCTGTCCGTCGAAGGCACAGCCCGGGGCGGCGTGGGGTGGCCCGCCGCCCCGCTTGGGACAGGTGGGCCGCATCAGCGCGGCCCGACCATGTCCTCCGGCCGCACCCACTGGCGGAACTGTTCTTCAGTCAGCAGTCCCAGCTCGATGCCGGCCCGCATCAGCGTGGTGCCTTCCTTGTGCGCCTTCTTGGCGATCTTCGCCGCATTGTCGTAGCCGATGTGCGGGTTCAGCGCCGTGACCAGCATCAGGCTCTCATGCATCAGCTTGTCGATGCGCTCGCGGTTCGCCTCGATGCCGACGACGCAGTTCTCGGTGAAGCTGCGGCAGGCGTCGGCGATCAGCCGGATCGACTGCAACAGGTTGTAGATCATCACCGGCTTGAAGACGTTCAGCTCGAAATGGCCAGTGGCGCCGGCCTGGCTGATGGTGACGTGGTTGCCCATGACCTGGGCGCAGACCATGGTCATGGCCTCGCTCTGGGTCGGGTTCACCTTGCCGGGCATGATGGAGCTGCCGGGCTCGTTCTCCGGCAGGCTGATCTCGCCGATGCCGCAGCGCGGGCCGGAGCCCAGCAGGCGGATGTCGTTGGCGATCTTCATCAGCGAGCAGGCCAGCGTGTTCATCACGCCCGACGCCTCGACCACCGAGTCATGGGCGGCCAGCGCCTCGAACTTGTTCGGGGCCGTGACGAAGGGCAGGCCGGTGATCTTCTCCACCTCCGCCGCGAAGGCCGCGTCGAAGCCCTTCCTGGCGTTCAGCCCGGTGCCGACGGCCGTGCCGCCCTGGGCGAGGCGCAACAGCGCCGGCAGGCAGGACTTCGCCCGCTTGATGCCGTAGGCGATCTGCTGGGCGTAGCCGCCGAACTCCTGCCCCAGGGTCAGCGGCGTCGCGTCCTGGAGATGGGTGCGGCCGATCTTGACGATGTCGGCGAACTCGCGGGCCTTGGCGTCCAGCGCGGCGTGGAGCTGCTCCAGTGCCGGGATCAGCTCGTGATGCACCTGCTCGGCGGCGGCGACATGCATGGCCGTCGGGAAGGTGTCGTTGGAGGACTGGCCCATGTTGACGTGGTCGTTCGGATGGACCGGCTTCTTGCTGCCCATCTCCCCGCCCAGCAGCTCGATGGCGCGGTTCGAGATGACCTCGTTGGCGTTCATGTTCGTCTGGGTGCCGGAGCCGGTCTGCCAGACGACCAGGGGGAAGTGGTCGATCAGCGTGCCGTCGATCACCTCCTCGGCCGCGTCCACGATGGCGGCGCCGATCTTCGCATCCAGCGCGCCCAGGGTCATGTTGGTCTGGGCCGCGGCCTTCTTGACGATGCCGAGCGCGCGCACCAGAGGCGCCGGCATGCGCTCGCCGCCGATCTTGAAGTTCTGTAGAGACCGCTGGGTCTGGGCTCCCCAGTACCTGTCGGCGGGCACCTCGACGGGACCGAAGCTGTCGGTTTCGATGCGCACCTTGTCGGCCATTGGCCAGATCCTCCAGAAGGTCGAACGACGCCCCGCGTTGTAGCCCCACCGCCGCCGCCGGGCAATGGGGCCGGCCGGAGCGAAGGGACAGGTGACCGCGCGGACGGCAGCGCGACACCGTCCCGGGAACAAACGCCACCGCCGGCTGTCGTCATCCCGCGGATGCCGGTCATCAGCCGCGGCCCCGTCGCCGCAGCACCCCCTGGGGAGGGGGACGGACGGCATCCCAAGGGCCGGGAAAGGCGGGGGGCGGGATGTGGACCGGACTGCGGGAACTCCGGAAGGGGAAGGCGGTGGCAGGCCGGGTGGCCACGCTGGCAATGATCCTCGTGCCCTGGGCCGTGCCGGCCGCAGCCGACGGCGGCCGGGCAGCCGCAGCGGAAATGCCGGCCACAGGGATACCGGCCACAGGGATACCGGCTGTGGTCGCCGGCCGGATCGCGGAGATGCCGGCCGTCTCCCGGTCGCGCCTGCTGGTTCTGCCGCCTGCGGCCGTGCCGGCGCTGGCCGAGCCGGCCCTGCGTCCGGGCCGCGCGCCCGACCGGCCGCGCACCGCCCCGGTGGACGATCCCTTCTCCGGACATGGCCTGGCCGAGGTCGGCAGCATGCGGATGGGGATGGGCTGGGCCTTCGAGGGCGACGCCCTGTCCCTGGACCTGACGCCGGAGGCGGCCCGCTACCGCCTGCGCAGCCGGATCGAGCTGGACACCGGCGACGTGGTGGACCGGGTCATGCTGGGCGTCGTCATGCCGTTCTGACGACCCGGACCTGCGGAGACACCCCCCGCGGAAATGCCATCATGTCGCAGTTTTGCCTTCACTTGGGCACGGCGTGGGTTTAGTGCTTTCTCAGGATGCTTTAACAACCCTCTGTTACAAGTATCCGGAATAACAGCCGATCCCCACAGCCGATCATGTCCATCGAGACAGCCTCGCCGTCCCTTTCCGCCGGCACCGCCCCCGGTGTGCGCCTGTACCTCGCCCCCGCCCTGATCGCCGCCGCCATCGCCGCCCTGGCGGTGCTGGCAGCCTGTGCGCCCGACCGCCCAGTGCCGCACGGCGGCTATGGCGTGAACGAGCAGGCGGAGCGCCGGGCGGTGCTGGGCACCCCCGCCTTCGCCCAGTTCCCGCCCTACCGGATCGTGGCGCCGGAGGCCGTGGTGCCGGATCTGGACAGCCATCCGCGGGCGCACGACTACGCCACCGCCCTGCGCCAGGGCGCCGCCCGGGGCGCGACCTTCGCCGGGCATCTGGCCGTGGCCCGCTGGGGCTGCGGCACGGGCTGCCAGCAGTGGGCCTTCATCGACGCGCTGGACGGGCGGGTCGTCTGGGGACCGACGACCACGGCGGGCGCCGGCTACACCATGGACAGCCGGCTGTTCGTCGCCGATTCGGACGGCACGCCGCGCTACTTCGTCTGGGACGGCAGCGCCCTGCGCGCGCTGGCCGGCTGAGGCGGCAGCGGCCCGGAAGCCGCCGCCACCCTCACGCCCACCGTCCTGCCGCTGCCCCCGGCCGTCAGCGGTTGCCCATCACGATGTCGCCCAGGGGGCCGAGCGCACTGCCCTCCCCCTTCTTGCCCAGGGGCGTGGCAGCAGCCAGCATCCGCCCGGCAAGGCGCGAGAAGGGCAGGCTCTGGATCCAGACCCGTCCGGGGCCGCGCAGGGAGGCGAAGAACACCCCCTCCCCGCCGAACACCATCGACTTGATGCCGCCGACCTGGACAAGGTCGAAATCCACCTCCGGCGTCATCGCCGCGAGGCAGCCGGTATCGACGTGCAGCTCCTCTCCGGCCGCGAGCTGGCGCTCCACCACCGTACCGCCGACATGCACGAAGACCCAGCCGTCGCCGGCCAGGTTCTGCATGATGAAGCCCTCCCCGCCGAACAGGCCGGTGAGGATGCGGCGCTGGAAATGGATGCCGATGGAGACGCCCTTGGCCGCGGCCAGGAAGCTGTCCTTCTGGCAGATCAGCCGGCCGCCGACATCGGACAGCTTCAGCGCCAGGATGGTGCCGGGATAGGGCGCGCCGAAGGCGACCTTGCCCTTGCCGGTCCCCTGGTGGGTGAAGACGGTGGTGAACAGGCTCTCCCCGGTGATGACGCGCTTGCCAGCACCGATCAGCTTGTCCAGGAAGGTGCCGCCCTCCGGCCCGGAGCCGTCGCCGAAGATGGTGGTCATCTCCACCCGGGAGTCCTTGTAGACCATGGCCCCGGCCTCGGCCACGGCGCTCTCGCCGGGGTCGAGTTCGACCTCCACGAACTGCATCTCCTCGCCGTAGATGCGGAAGTCGATCTCGTCGGCGCGGCCACCGCGGATGCCGGCCGACGGCGGCGGCGGCATGGCGCCGCCGGCCCAGGGGCTGGCATCGGCCGACAGTTCCGCGACCGCCTTCACCGGCAGCCATTCCGGCATCCCCTGACGCCAGCAGAAGGCATCCGGGTTGCGCCGGGCGAAGTCCAGGGCGGCCTCGCCCTGCAACGGGCCGACCTGTTCCCGCGACGTATGGAAGAACCACTGTGGCATGGTCCGCTCTCCCCTTGTTCCCTGCCCTTGTCTTCTGCGCTTGTACGCTGTTCTTGTCTGCTAGCCCTGCCCCGCCCCCGGTCTGGGGGGCCGGCGGGTTCCGTCAGTCGTCGCTGCCGGCCCCGGCTTCGGCGAGGCGGGCCTCGATCTCGGCCACGGCGGCCGCGTCGAGGCCGAGGCGGCGGGCCAGTTCGGCCAGATAGTCCTGCTCGACCCGCGTGTCCGGCTCGATGGCGAGGCGGGACGCGGCCCAGACCTCGGCCGCGGTGGCGGGGTCCGTCACCCGCGCGACCAGCCCGTCCATGTCGCAGGGGCCGGCCAGCAGCTCGTTGAAGCGGGCGAGCACGTCCATCTCCGCCCCCTCCTCCTCCAGCGCGTCGAGGATGTCGCGCTTCTCCTCCTCGTCCAGCACGCCGTCGGCCTTGGCCGCCTGCACGGCGGCGTAGATCAGCAGATCGGCGTCCGGCACCGGCGCCGGCGGGGCCAGCGTCCCCGCCGGCAGGGGCGGTGGCTGGAGCGTTGACTGGGGCGGCGGCAGGACGGGCGCCGCGCCGGGCGCGGTCGCAGGCCCGGGCACGGCCCCGGGGAACGGCGGCGGCACGGCCTGTCCGCCCGGCGGCGGGGGCGGCTGGAGAGGCCCGTCCGCCGGGCTCTGCTGGCGGGCGCGGAAATGCTCGTAGGCGGCGAAGCCGATCCCGGCGATGAGCGTCAGCCCCTCCCGCGAGAAGGCCGCCCGGCGGGCGATCCCCCCTGCCGACCTGCCGCGCAGGCTGTTGTCCAGAAACATGCCGAGAAGCCGTTCGACATCCATCCGCGGGTCTCCACCGACCATCGTGACCGGCCCCCTTATAGGGCATCCCGGCCCCCGCTGTCCCGGTCCGCTTGGGGGCACCCCGTCGGACCAGCGCCGCCGACCGGTCCCGGATGTCAGCCGCGCGGGGCCGCCACCAGCCGGAGCGCGAGCGCGACGAAGATCGTCCCCACCAGCCAGTTCTGCACCCGCGCCCAGAGCGGCCGGCGCAGCAGCCAGCGACCCAGCCCCCCGGCGGAGACGCCGACGGCCGCGTTCACCAGGAAGCCCGGCACAAACAGGATCAGGCTGAGCACCAGGAACTGAACCGCCATGCTGCCGGCCTCCGGCCGCACGAACTGCGGCAGGAAGGCCAGCATGAACAGCAGCAGCTTCGGATTCAGCAGGCAGGTCAGCAGGCCACGCCGGTAGACCGCCAGCAGGGCGGCGCGCTGCGCCGTCGGCGCCACCGTGCCCAGACCCGCCGGGCCGGCGCGGAAGGCGTTCCAGGCCGCCCACAGCAGATACGCCGCCCCGGCCCAGCGCAGCAGGTCCAGCGCCACGGGGGACGCCGCGACCAGCCCGGCGAAGCCCAGGGTCATCGCCACCGTGTGCAGCAGCAGCGCCGTGCCGACGCCGGCCGATGCCGCCAGCCCGGCCCGCGGCCCGCCGCCCAGGCCGCTGGCGAAGCAGAGCAGCATGTCCGGCCCCGGCGTGAGGGAGAGGGCCACGGCGGCAAGGGTGTAGACGGCCAGGAGCTGGGGATCGAAGGCAGGCATGGCGGGGTCCGGGGATGCGGCGCTGCGGGACCGCTATTGGACGGGGCGTTCCGGCGCCGCGCAAGCCCCCTCGCGCACTGGCGGCGACTGGCGCTCCTGCCGCTCCCGCCACCGGGCGGTGCGGGCCGCCAGCCGGCGGCGGGACAGCAGCACGGTGGCCGCCCCCGCGGCGACGGCCAGCCAGGCGGGCAGCGCGTGCAGCGCCAGCGACGGCAGGGCATGCAGCACCAGCACGTCGTTGCCGCCGTAGCTGAGCCCCGCCCCGCCGCCCATCAGGAGGCCGCCGGCGAAGCACGCCGCCGCCCGGCCGGGATCGAAGTGCAGGCGGAACCGGCCGGAGGCGCGCACCGACACCGTCGCCCCGGCGAGCACGGCCGCCGTCAGCAACGCCACCTCCCAGGCGGGAATGCCGTCCGGCGACACCGGCTGGCCCAGGGCGCGGGGAATCAGGGAGGTGTACATCCAGGGACCGTGCAGGGCGTAGAGCGTGCCGCCGGCGACGCCGATCACCGCCGTCGCCGCGAAGGGATTCCAGCGCGCCCGGCTCCAGGCGTTGCGCCAGGCCCGGCCGCGGACCAGCCGCACCAGCAGCGCCGCCCCGGCCGCCAGCAGGGCCGCCACCAGCAGCAGCGACCAGGGTTGCGGCTCGGCCAGGACGCTGATCCGTTCCGGCGCCGGGACCTCCCGCGCCAGCCCGCGCCAGAGGGCCAGCAGCCCGAGCCCGCCGGCCAGCCCCGCCGCCGCCGCGAGATAGGAGAGGTCGCCGCCCCCGAGCCGGGTGACGGTGCTGAAGGCGCAGCCGCGGTTGACCGCCGCCCCCATCCCGAAGGCGAAGGCCCCCGCCCGCAGCGGCAGGTCCACCGGCAGGCTGACCGCCAGGGTGGAGCGCGGCAGCAGCCAGGCCAGCGGCACCGTCACCGCCAGAACCCAGGCGGAGCAGGCGAGGATCGCCACGCCCTGCCGCGGCCGGCGATGGTCCAGCAGCTCCTGCACCGCCGCCACGGCGCAGATCGAGCCCTTCTGCGACGCCAGCCCGACGATGAAGGCCAGCGGCAGCGACAGGAGCACCATCACGACCGCGAACAGCACCCGCCTTCCCCTTTCCGTCCTGCCGCGTCCCCTGCCCCGACAACGGCGGCGGGCGCGCTCCGGCCCCGCGCCGCCCCCCGTTTCCGGACCCGCCGCGGCGGCCCGGAAGGGCGACAGCCTGGCGCGGACGTGCGCGCACTTTCCCCCTCGACACCATCGTCGCAACGGGTGTTCGATTGATCCAGGAGGAACAAGCGCACCAGGCCGACTGTCGGGTCGGCGGGCGGCGCGCAAGCCCGCCTGTAGACCGCGAGAGCCGCACCGGGGCGTGATCGTACACGGAGGTGTGGCATGAATGACGGCATGAGGTCAGGGCCGCGCGTCGCGGCCCTGGTCGGACCCTATCTCAGCGGCAAGACCACGCTGCTGGAGAGCATTCTCGCGGCCACCGGCGCCGTCGCGCGCAAGGGCAGCACGACCGAGGGCAGCAGCCTGGGCGACGCCTCGCCCGAGGCCCGCGCGCGGCACATGACCATCGACATGAATCTGGCCTCCGCCGAGTTCCTGGGCGAGCGCTGGCACTTCCTGGACTGCCCCGGCTCGATCGAGCTGGCGGCCGAGGCGCAGCGGGCGCTGTGCGTGGCCGACGTGGCGGTCGTCGTCTGCGAGCCCGACCCGGACAAGGCGGCAGCGCTGGCGCCGCTGTTCAAGTTCCTGGACGATCTTGCCATCCCGCACATGGTCTTCATCAACAAGATGGACCAGCTTGCCGGGGCGGATCTGCGCGTGCGCGACCTGATGCAGGCGCTGCAAGGCGCCTCGCAGCGGCCGCTGGTGCTGCGGCAGGTCCCCATCCGCGACGGGCAGGAGGTCACCGGCTACGTCGATCTGGTCAGCGAGCGCGCCTACCGCTGGCGCCCGGGCCAGGCGTCGGACCTGGTGCCGCTGCCCGACACCGTGCGCGAGCGCGAGCAGGACGCCCGGCAGACCATGCTGGAGTCGCTGGCCGACTTCGACGACACCCTGATGGAGCAGCTCCTGGAGGACATGGCGCCCGAGCGCGGCGAGGTCTACCGGCAGCTCTCGCAGGATCTGGCGCGCGACCTGATCGTGCCCGTCTTCCTGGGCTGCGCCGACCGCGACCACGGCGTCCGCCGGCTGCTGAAGGCGCTGCGCCACGAGACGCCGGACGGCACGCAGACCGCGGCCCGCCTGGGCATCCCCGAGGGCCAGACGGTCGTGCAGGTGTTCAAGACCTTCCACGCCAGCCATGCCGGCAAGCTGTCCGTCGCCCGCGTCTGGCGCGGCACGGTCGGCGAAGGCGCCGTGCTGTCCGGTGACAAGGCCAGCGGCCTGTTCGACTTCGTCGGCCAGACCGCCACCAAGCGCGGCCCCGCCGCCCAGGGCGAGGTGGTCGCCATCGGCAAGCTGGAGCATGCGCGCAGCGGCGACGTGCTGTCCGACACCGGGCCGGCCGTGCGCGCCCCCTTCTGGCCGGAACCGCCGGTGCCGGTCCATGCCGTCGCCATCGCGGCCGAGCAGAAGACCGACGAAGTGAAGCTGACCGCCGCCATCCAGAAGCTGATCGACGAGGACGGGAGCCTGTGCTTCCAGCACGGCGGCGACACCGGCGAGCTGATCCTGTCCGGCCAGGGGGCGGTGCATCTGGCCATCGCCATCGACCGGCTGCGCGGCCGCTACAACGTGGCCGTCCGCTCCCACCCGCCGGCGGTGCCGTACCGCGAGACGATCCGGAAATCGACCGAGCAGCACGCCCGCTTCAAGCGCCAGACCGGCGGCCACGGCCAGTTCGCCGACGTGCATGTGGAGGTGCGGCCGCTGGCCCGCGGCGAGGGCTTCCGCTTCGAGGACAGGATCGTCGGCGGCGTCATCCCGCGCACCTACATCCCCGCCGTGGAGGAGGGGGCGAAGGAGGCGCTGGCCCTGGGCCCGCTGGGCTTCCCCGTCGTGGACGTGGCCATGACCCTGACCAACGGCCAGTACCATGCCGTGGACAGCAGCGAGCAGGCCTTCAAGACCGCCGGCCGCATGGCCATGCAGGAGGCCCTGCCGAAGTGCGAGCCGGTGCTGCTGGAACCGATCCTGCTGGTCACCCTGTCGGTGCCGTCGGAGTTCACGCCCAAGGTGCAGCGCATGGTCAGCCAGCGCCGCGGCCAGATCCTGGGCTTCGACGCCAAGCCGGGCTGGCCCGGCTGGGACGAGACCAAGGCCCATATCCCGCAGGCCGACATGGCCGACCTGATCGTGGAGCTGCGGTCCCTGAGCCAGGGGCTGGGCACCTACACGGCCGAGCTGGCGCATCTGGCCGAGCTGAACGGCAAGCTGGCCGACCGCGTGATCGAAAGCCGCGCCGCCGCCATCGCGGCCCAGTAACCGCCGGCTGATCCCGCAGCAGGGCGGAGCGGACCCCGGGCCATCCCCGGGGTCCGTCCGTTCCGGGGCACGCCCTTCCTGACGCCCCCTGCCCTGACGTCCTCTGCCCTGACGTCCCCTATGCTTCCCGGCCCCTCTTGTCCCGCCCCCGGCCGGTCCCCATCCTGCTGCGGCGTGCGCAAGCGTCTTGCAGCCGCCGCCGGCTTGCCGCAGTAAGAGCATCGCCAGTTTCCCTGGAGTGGGTACGCCCTCCGGCCTGCCGGTCCCGTCCGGCGCCCGCGGGGCCAGTGTCGGGAGCCGTTCTTGAAAGCCATCATCCTGAGCGCCGGGCAGGGCAAGCGGCTGATGCCGCTGACCGCGGACCGGCCGAAATGCCTGATCGCGCTGTCCGGCCGCACCCTGCTGGAATGGCAGTTGCGCCATCTGGCGCAGGCCGGCGTCGACGAGGCCGTCGTCGTCACCGGCTTCGGCGCCGACATGGTGGACCAGGCCATCGCGGCCATGCCCCTGTCCGGCATCCGGGTGCGGACCCTGCACAACCCCTTCTACGCCCTGGCAGACAATCTGGGGAGCTGCTGGGCCGCGCGCGGGGAGATGGAGGACGGCTTCCTGATCCTGAACGGCGACACCCTGTTCCCGACCGCCGCCGCGGCGCGGCTGCTGGCGGAGGGGGACGCGCCCATCACGGTCACGATCGACCGCAAGGACGGCTACGACGCCGACGACATGAAGGTGCGGACGGCCCCGGACGGGCGGCTGCTGGCCATCGGCAAGACCCTGCCGGCGGAGATCGTCAACGGCGAGTCGATCGGCTTCCTGAAGTTCACGCGCGAGGGCGGCCACCGCTTCCGGACGGAGGTGGAGCGCGCCCTGCGCGCGCCGGAGGGGCTGAAGCTCTGGTATCTCTCGGTGATCGACCGGATCGCCCGGGCGACGCCGGAGGATGCGCCCCCGGTGGTCGGCACCGTGGGCATCGAGGGGCTGGAGTGGGGCGAGATGGACTTCCCCGCCGATGTCCGCCGCAACGAGGCGCTGACCCGCGGCTGGCTGGCGGCCGAAGGGGCCGGGCGGTAGCCGCGGCAGGACGCCGCGGACCTGACCGTTTCCCGCGGATCTGCTGCCCATGCCTCCGGCGAAGTGAGCCCCGTGCCGTGACCAGGAGCCGCTTGCGCTGTTTCAGGGACACGTCCCCTGAACGCGGAGAGCAACGATGGACCAGCAACTGACCGACACCCAGCGCACGCCCCCGTCGCACGAGGCGCTGCCCGTGCAGACCGGGCTGCCCGAGGACGCCCGGCAGGATCTGGCGCAGGGGCTGGCGCGGGTCCTGGCCGATACCTACACGCTGCTGGGCAAGACGCACGGCTTCCACTGGAACGTCACCGGCCGGCAGTTCCATTCCCTGCACGAGATGTTCCAGGAACAGTACGAGGATCTGACCGAGGCGGTGGACGAGTTGGCCGAGCGCATCAGGGCCCTGGGCCATTTCGCGCCGGGCAGCCTGAGCCAGTTCCTGAAGCTGAGCGAGATCGAGGACGAGCACGGCGTGCCTGCGCCGCAGGAGATGCTGAGCCAGCTCGTGCGCGACAACGAGACCGTCACCCGTGCCTGCCGCGAGGTGGTGGACATCGCCCAGGAAGCCGGCGACACGGTCACCGAGGACCTGATGAACCAGCGCATGGCCTATCACGAGAAGGCGGCCTGGATGCTGCGCGCCAGCATCGGCTGAGCCGCCGTCCCGGCAGAGACCGGCCTGAAGACGGGCGGGCCCCCACGGCCCGCCCGTTCCGTTGTGAGGAGCCCGCCGGAGCCGCGAAAGGAAGGCGGCGATACCCCTGCCATAGGTAGTGCTTCTTCAAGGGCCCTGAGGGGCTTATCCTTTGTGTGCGACGCATAGCCGGTAAACTTGGAAGAATTCTAAACTGGGCTTGAGGGGATGCCCCTGCCCCGCTAGAATCGCCAGCGGATGGCCGGTTACGGCTCACAGCATCGAGGAGAAGCAATTATGTCCAAGGCAATGACCATCGACATCGGCATTCCGGAAGCGGACCGCAAGGAGATCGCGGACGGGCTGTCCGCCCTGCTGGCGGACACCTTCTCGCTCTACCTGAAGACCCATGGCTTCCACTGGAACGTCACGGGTCCGATGTTCAACACGCTGCACACCATGTTCATGACCCAGTACACGGAGCTGTGGAACGCGCTGGACGACATCGCCGAGCGCATCCGCTCCCTGGGCTTCCCGGCCCCGGCCAGCAGCACCCGGTACGCCGCCCTGACCTCGGTGACGGAGGAGACGGGCGTGCCGGAGGCGATGGAGATGGTGCGCCAGCTCGTCGCCGGGCATGAGGCCGTGGCCCGCACCGCGCGGCGCGTCTTCCCGGCCGCCGAGAAGGGTGGCGACGAGTCGACCGCCGACCTGCTGACCCAGCGTCTCCAGATCCACGAGAAGACCGCCTGGATGCTGCGTTCCCTGCTGGAATAGCCGTCCCGGCCTGACCGGCAACGGTTACAGCCTGCCCGTTCAGCCGAAGGCCGTCGCCTGCATCGACGGCCTTCGGCCGGCGTCGTCGTACCAGTCCGCCAGCCGCGGTGCGAGGTTGCGCCAGCCCAGCGCGGCGTGGCGGAAATCCAGATAGGCAAGCGCCACGGCCAGGCCGATGTCGCCCAGGTCGAAGCGCCCCGGGTCCTCGGGCTCGCCGTCGGGGAAGCGGGTCTTCTCCAGCATCGGCACGGCGCGGCGCAGCGCCGCCGTCTGGCGCGACACCCAGGCGGCGGAGCGTTCCGCCGCCGGCCGCCGCCCCTCCAGCACGGCCGCGAAGGCCGCGTCGGTGACGCCGCGGGCCAGCGCCGCCAGCCGCAGCGCCCGCCAGCGCGCCGGCCCGATCGGGGCCAGCAGCCGCGGCGCCGGGCCGGAGGCGTCCAGCCATTCCGCGATCAGATCGCTGTCCACCAGCGTCGTCCCGTCCCCCAGGTCGAGGGCGGGCACCTTGGACAGGGGATTGACGGCCAGCAGGGCCGCCGGGTCCGACCAGGGATCGCAGAGCACGGTCTCCACCGCGTTCTCCAGCCCCTTCTCCCGGACCACCACCAGCACCTTGCGCGCATAGGGCGAGGTGCCGTTGACATAGAGCTTCATCGCCTGTTCCCCGCAGCGCCTGTTCCCCGGGTCCCGGTCCGCGCTCCCGTGTTCGTCCGCGTCGCCTCCTGCCGCCCCGGACGGCGGGCACCGGACCGTGAGCGGCGTCAGCGACGGACAGGGACGAACAGGCGGGAGGCGGCGTCCTCCCGCCCGGCCGGACGGAGAGGCGGTGATCAGTGCGTGACCAGCAGCGGCACCTTGGTGTGCTGCAGGACGTACTTGCTGACGCCGCCGAGGATGCGGGTGCGCAGCCGGCTGTGGCCGTAGACGCCCATCACGATCAGCCCGGCCCCGGCGATCCGCGCCTCCTCCAGGATGGTGTCGCCGACATCGTGGTCGTCGGCGCCGATGGTGCGCAGTTCCACCTGGACGCCGTGCTCGGCCAGGAACTGCGACAGGCCGGCGCCGGGCAGGTCCTTGGCACCGTGCGGCTGGGCACAGACGACGGTGACGCCCTCGGCTTCCTTCAGCAGCGGCAACGCGTCGCGCACCGCCGACGCCGCCTCCCGCGACGACTTCCAGGCGATCAGGATGCGGGTGGGGTCGATCACGCTGTCGCGGCCCTGGGGCAGCACGATCACCGGCGCGCTGGCGGCGAAGGGCAGGAACTCCGTCAGGTCGGCATGGAAATCGTTGAAGGCGCTGCGCGGCGCGTCCTGGCTGATGATGATCGCGTCCGCGTAGCGGCCATGCAGGGCGAGGTGCTCGGCGGCGTCGCCCAACTCCATCAGGAATTCGTGGCGCAGCCCGTTGCGACCGCAGACCGCCTCGAAATGCTCCCGCGCCTCGGCCGACACCTCCTCCGCCCGCAGCACGGCATCGCGCATGGAGACGCCATAGGGCAGGCCGGGAAGCTGCATGGGCAGGCAGATGAACAGGCCGCGCAGCCGCGCCTGCTGGCGGGCCGCGAACTCGGCCGCGATCTCCACCCGCCGACGGCTGTCAGGATCGGGGCCGATGTGGACGAGGACGGTCTTGAATCCCATGGGTGCTTCCTCGGTCGGTGCCGGTCTTCGCCGGCGGGCTTTTCTGTCGGACATGGAGCCGGCGGCCCGGACGCGGCAGGCGGACAGCCAGCCGGGCCACCCTGTTACCGTGGTGGCACACCCCGCGGCCAACCATGACCTGCGTCAAGGATACGCTGGCGGGGGCTGTCCGCACTTCCTAAAAATGGGGCAAGGGCCGCACTTACGCGGCCCGTCCGGGAGGAAGCCATGACGGCCCGCCGTGGATGCCTGAATTTTGCCGCCCTGGGTTGTGCCCTGGCCCTGGCCGCCGCCTTTTCGCCCGCCGAGGCGCAGAGCGCCGACCGGACGGACCCGAAGCCGGCCCCGCGCCCGTCCCAGGCCGAGGCCATGCCCCTGGGCGAGGCGGCCTGATCCGGCCCCGCCGCGATCTCCCGGACCTGCGCGCGGCCGCACGGCCCCTCGGAGGGAGAGGTGCGCTGCCCCGCAGGGAGAAGGCCCCGGCCCCGCCGGTTGTCAGGACTGGCTGACAACCCGTTCCGGCGCGCCGACGGAAAACACTGAATTATCAGAATATTACGCGGTTGGCCCCGGACTTGCGTAAGCCCGCCCCCGCGATCCGGGCCGCGTGAGACGGGGTCCGGCCCGTGGCCGGGCCCGGTCCCCCATCGGCTCCGGTCGAGCTTCCGCCACCGCCGCGGCATTTCCCGCGGCGGCACTCAAGGGCGGCGGCCCGCCTGCGCCGCCGCCCGTTTTTCCGGTCCCTGATCGCCGCCCCTGCCGGGGCGTCAGCGCAGCGAGGCGCAGAAGCGCTGGATGCGGCGGCAGGCCTCTTCCAGCACTGTCTCCGACGTGGCGTAGCTGATACGGAAGTGCGGCGACAGGCCGAAGGCCGCGCCATGCACGACGGCCACGCCCTCCGCCTCCAGCAGCTCGGTGGCGAAATCCTCGTCGCTGCCGATCACCCGGCCGCCGGGGGTGGAGAGCCCCAGCGTGGCGGCGCAGGAGGGATAGACGTAGAACGCCCCCTCCGGATTCGGGCAGGACAGGCCCTTCGCCTGGTTCAGCATGCTGACCACGAGGTCGCGGCGGCGGGCGAACACCTCGGCCTGGCGGGGAATGTAGTCCTGCGGGCCGTTCAGCGCCTCGGTCGCCGCCGCCTGGGAGATGGAGGTGGGGTTGGAGGTGGACTGGCTCTGGATCACGCCCATCGCCTTGATCAGCTCCTTCGGCCCGCCGGCAAAGCCGATGCGCCAGCCGGTCATGCTGTACGCCTTGGAGACGCCGTTGACCGTGAGCGTGCGGCCCAGAAGACCGGGCACCACCTGGGCGATGGTGGCGAAGCGGAAGCCGTCATAGACTAGGTGCTCGTACATGTCGTCGCTCATCACCCAGACCTGGGGATGGCGCAGCAGCACCTCCCCCAGGGCCGCCAGCTCGGCGGCCGTATAGGCGGCGCCGGTGGGGTTGGAGGGCGAGTTCAGGATCAGCCACTTGGTGCGCGGCGTGATGGCCGCCTCCAGCGCCGCGGGCGTCAGTTTGAAGCCGGCCTCCGCCGGGCAGGCGACGGGCACCGGCGTGCCCTCGGCCAGCAGCACCATGTCCGGATAGCTGACCCAGTAGGGCGCCGGCACGATCACCTCGTCGCCCGGATCGAGCGTCGCCAGCAGGGCGTTGAAGAGCACCTGCTTGCCGCCGGTGCCGACGGTGATCTGCGTCGCCGGGTCGTATTCCAGCCCGTTGTCGCGGCGGAACTTGGCGGCCACGGCCTTCTTCAGCTCGGGCGTGCCGTCCACGTCGGTGTACTTGGTGAAGCCGCGGCGGATCGCCTCGATGGCGGCGTCCTTGATGCTGTCCGGCGTGTCGAAGTCCGGCTCCCCCGCCCCCAGCCCGATGACGTCGCGCCCCGCGGCCTTCAGCGCGCGGGCCTTGGAGGTGACGGCGATGGTGGCCGACGGCTTGATGCGGGAAAGACGGCTGGCGAGGAACGGCATGGCTGGCCCCGGGGCGGTGGTCGGTGGATCGGTCCGGGCGGACGGGCCGCGACGGTACGCCCCAGGCTCCGGAGGGGCAAGGGCCAGCCGCGGCAGGGGTGCGATGCGGCGGCGGGCGGTGGGAGGCGGGGGGCGGGGCACCATGGAGGCACGGAGGACACGGGAGGGGCACGGAGGGCGCAGAAGGGGCGCAGGAAGGGCACTGCCTGCCGGGGTCACGCGGAATCGCACAGGGGCGGCGGCAGGCGCTTGGCGGGCGGTCATTCAGGACACGGATGAACACGGATGATGTCTGTTCCTATCCGTGCCATCCGTGCGCCGGCGCAGCCGGCATCCGTGGCCATCCGCGTTCCCTGCCCTACGCCTGGGGGTGTCGGCCCTCGCTACGCTCGCGCCTTCCTACCGGGGCGGCCCGGTGAGAAGGTCCGGCGGGGCGCCTATCGCCGCTTCCGGGTCCGGGTGCCGCCGAACTGGACGCCGCCGACGTCCAGGCCGCCGTCGTCGGTGGCGTGGGCACCCTTGGGCGCGGGCTTGGGAGCCCCCTTGGCGGGAGCCCCCTTGGCGGACTTCGCGTCGCCGCGGCCGCGGCCCGTCGCGGCGGCGTGGTCACCCCGGGCGTGGTCGCCCCGGGCGCTGGCGCGCAGGGCGGTGCTGCCGGGGATGCCGGGGGCGGCGAGGCCGAGGTCGATGGCCTCCAGGCGGCGGATCTCGTCGCGGATCTTCGCCGCCGTCTCGAACTCCAGGTCCGCCGCGGCCGTGCGCATCTTCTTCTCCAGGTCCGCGATGACGGCCTTGATGTCCTTGCCGGCCAGGAGGTTGCCGGCCGCCCCCGTGTCCACCTCCACGCGGTCGCCGCGTTCGTAGACGCTGCCCAGCACGTCGGCGATGTTCTTGCGCACGCTCTCCGGCGTGATGCCGTGCTCGGCATTGTAGGCGAGCTGGCGGGCGCGGCGGCGCGCCGTCTCCTCCAGCGCCGCCTTCATGCTGGCCGTTTCCTTGTCGGCATAGAGGATGGCGCGGCCTTCCAGGTTGCGCGCGGCGCGGCCGATGGTCTGGATCAGCGAGGTGCGGGAGCGCAGATAGCCCTCCTTGTCCGCGTCCAGGATGGCGACGAGGCCGCATTCGGGGATGTCCAGCCCCTCACGCAGCAGGTTGATGCCGATCAGCACGTCGAACACGCCGAGTCGGAGATCGCGGATGATCTCGATGCGCTCCAGCGTCTCCACGTCGGAGTGGATGTAGCGGACCTTGATGCCCGCCTCCATCATGTATTCGGTCAGCGCCTCGGCCATCTTCTTGGTCAGGGTGGTGACCAGCACGCGCAGGCCCTTGGCCACCACCTCGCGCACCTCGGCCATCACGTCGTCCACCTGAGTCTCCGTCGGGCGGACGATCACCTCCGGGTCGACGAGGCCGGTAGGGCGCACCACCTGCTCGACGAAGACGCCGCCGGTGCGCTCCAGCTCCCAGGGTCCGGGGGTGGCGGAGACGAAGACCGTGGGCGGGCGCATGGTGTCCCACTCCTCGAACTTCAGCGGCCGGTTGTCCTTGCAGGAGGGCAGCCGGAAGCCGAAATCCGCGAGCGTGGACTTGCGCATGAAGTCGCCGCGGAACATGCCGCCGATCTGGGGCACCATGACGTGGCTCTCGTCCACGATCAGCAGCGCGTCCTCCGGCAGATACTCGAACAGGGTCGGCGGCGGCTCGCCGGGATTGCGGCCGGAGAGATAGCGGGAATAGTTCTCGATGCCGGCGCAGGAGCCGGTGGCGGCCATCATCTCGATGTCGAAGGTGGTGCGCTGCTCCAGCCGCTGCGCCTCCAGCAGCTTGCCCTCGGCGTAGAACTCCTCCAGCCGCAGCTTCAGGTCGCGCTTGATCTGCTCCACCGCCTGCTGGAGCGTGGGCTTGGGCGTGACGTAGTGGCTGTTGGCGTAGATCCGCACCTCCTTCAGCGCCCCCTGCTTCTCACCGGTCAGGGGGTCGAACTCGTGGATCGCCTCCACCTCGTCCCCGAACAGGGAGAAGCGCCAGGCCCGGTCCTCCATGTGCGCGGGGAACAGCTCCACCGTGTCGCCGCGCACCCGGAAGGTGCCGCGGGAGAAGCCGGCATCGTTGCGGCGGTACTGCAACTCCACGAGCTGCTGGAGGAACTTCTGCCGGTGCAGCGTCTGCCCGACGACGACGTCCACCGTCATCGCCTGATAGGTCTCCACCGAGCCGATGCCGTAGATGCAGGAGACCGAGGCCACGATCACCGCATCGCGCCGCTCCAGCAGGGCGCGGGTGGCGGCATGGCGCATCCGGTCGATCTGCTCGTTGATCGTGGATTCCTTCTCGATATAGGTGTCCGTGCGCGGGACGTAGGCCTCCGGCTGGTAATAGTCGTAGTAGCTGACGAAGTATTCGACCGCGTTGTCGGGGAAGAAGCTCTTCATCTCCCCGTAGAGCTGCGCGGCCAGCGTCTTGTTCGGCGCCAGGATCAGGGTCGGGCGCTGCACCGCCTGGATGACGTGCGCCATGGTGAAGGTCTTGCCCGAGCCGGTGACGCCCAGCAGCACCTGGTCGCGCTCGCCCCGGCGCAGCCCGTCCGTCAGCTCGGCGATGGCGCGGGGCTGGTCGCCCGCCGGGGCGAACTCGCTGACCACCGTCAGGGGCGCGCGCTGCGGCGGGCTCTCGACCCGCGTGCGCCAGGGCATCACGGCGGAACCGGCGGGATCGGAGCCGGCGGCGGCAGAGCCGGCGGTGGGGGCGGTGTCGGGGCGGTCCTGGGGCATGCCCCTAGGATAGGACGCGGCGGCCCGTCGTTCCAGTGCCCGATCCCGTTCTGTTCGCCCCGGCACGCCCGCCGGTGCGGCCGCTGGCCTGGGAGAACGCCTTGGACAGGGTGTCCCAGGCCGCGTCCAGGGCCGGCGAGGCGCCCCCGTCCTCCGCCGCCATGTCGCGGATCGCCTTGGCGAAATCGTCCATGACGCAGGTCCCCTTGGGCGGCCGGGGGCCGAGGTCGGCGCTGCGCGGGAACACCGTCAGCACCCGGATGCGGACCAGCGGGAAGCGGCCACGGATCGCCTGGATCAGGGGATGCAGCCTGACCACCGGATTGGGGAAGCTGCCGACCTTGCCCCCCGGCGCGACATAGCGCCAGAGGCCGGACCCGGCATTGGCCTTCACCGGCCCGACCACGTCGTGCGGGCCGGAATGGACCAGCAGCACCGAAGCCGGCAGCCGCAGCACATGGTCCACCTTCAGCACCTTGCCATGCCCGTCATGGATGCGGACATCGTGGATCGCCTCGAAGGGCAGCTCGTCCAGCACGATGCGGCGCTTGTAGAGGTCGGCGTCGTACTGCCGCGCCGACGGCATCCGGCGCCGCCGCGAGACCAGCGCCAGCAGCAGCACCAGGACGAGCACGGCCAGCACCAGCGCCAGGGCGCCGGCTGCGACCAGTTCGCCGGGCGTCAGGCCCGTCTGTTGCGGAAGCGCGGAGAGCATGGGGCTTGCTTAGCCCTTTTGCCGTCCCCTGTCACCTTTGCGGGGTCCCCTCCGCCGCGCATGCCATATCGCCGCTGCCACGCGCCCGGCCGTGGCGTTACGCTGCCGGGCGACAGGGGTACGGATCGCAGGTGGGGGAGCGACGATGCCGGTGATGGCGAAGAAGGCGGTGCTGGTGACGGGGGCGGCGAAGGGCGTGGGAGCCGCCATCGCAGAGGATCTGGGGACCCACGGCTGGACCGTGGGCGTCCACTACTTCACCCAGAAGGATCTGGCCGACCAGGTGGTCGCCAACATCCGCCGCAACGGCGGCACGGCCCACGCGCTCCAGGCCAATCTGGCGAGCGAGGCCGACACGGCGGAGCTGATCCCGCAGGCCTGCCAGACGCTGGGAGCGCTGACCCTGCTGGTCAACGCCGCCTCCGTCTTCGAGGACGATACGGCCATGACCGCCACCCGGCGCTGCTGGGACCGGCACATGGAGACGAACCTGCGGGCGCCGTTCGTGCTGATCCAGCACTTCGCCCGGCAGCTTCCCGAGAGCGAGAGCGGCTGTGTCATCAACGTGCTGGACCAGCGCGTGCTGAACCTGACGCCGCACTATCTGAGCTACACCGTGTCGAAGGCCGGGCTGTGGACCCTGACCCGCACGCTGGCGCTGGCGCTGGCCCCGCGCATCCGGGTCAACGGCATCGGCCCGGGGCAGGAGTTCCGCCCGGCGCGGGAAGCCGACGCCAAGGGCGCCACCCCGGCCGCGGCAACGCCGCCGCTGGACCCCGACGAACATGCCCGCAGCCTGCCGCTGCGCCGGCGCGTGGGCGTGGAGGAGGTCTGCCGCGCCATCCATTTCATCCTGGAGACACCGTCCCTGACCGGCCAGATGCTGGCGCTGGATTCCGGCGAGCACATGGGCTGGGCGCTGCCGACCTCGGTCCTGCCGGGCGGGTCGTGAGCCCGGTCCGGGGAAGCGGACACAGGGTCGCGGACGGGCGCAGGGACGGAGGCAGCGACGGAGGCAGGAAACGGGCATCCGCCCGAGGACTCCGGTCTGCGGTGCCGTCCCGGCACCCGGCGGGGAGAACCTGCATATCCGCGTGAAAGGGCGGGGCCAAGCCCTTGGCGCCGCTCTTGAGGTGGGGGGCGGCGGTGGTCCTGACCCAAGGATGGTTCGGTCCCTGAAATAAAGGAAGCCGAAGTTTTGCACACCCCCCGCCTGGGCCGTACCCCCCTGCCTGTCAAGCCGAAAAATCCGCCATGTGACGGGACAGTGACCCCTTGACTTGAAAAATTGTCAATGAAATCAAGGCTGTCATATTTCCTGCCCAAGAATTGGGCAGGGACGTGAAAGCCGCGGGGCGCTTAGGGTCCCACAGCACAGACCAGGGCTTATCCGCAGAGTTATCCACAGGAATCGTGGATGACTTCCCGACTACCCCTCTCCGAAGGGTGGGGCCGGACGATTCGACCGTCCGCCCCGGCCGTGGCGGGCGGGCTGCGGATCGGCGGCATCCCCGTGCCCCCCAGATGCGCTCCGGGAAGCGTTCCGGGAGCCGCCCCGTGGGTACTCCGGGGGCGGCATGCCGGGGTTGCCCGTCACCCGCGTTGACCGCCGCGGCGGGATCGGCCACATGAGCGGCATGCACCCCGACGAGACGCCTCCCCCGCAGGACGCGGAAACCCTGCCGCCTGTGAATGCCCCGGCGGTGGACAGTCCTGTCCGCCCCGCCCCTGGTGGGCCGGAGGGCGGGCCGGAGGAAGGGCCGACGGAAACCGGGAGCCCCGCGGAGAGCGGAGGAGAGGGCGCCGGGGGAACCGCCCCCGCCGAGGCGCGCCCGGGACGGCGGCGGCGCGGCAGCGTGGCGGACCTGGCCCGGGGGGTGGAGACGATCAAGGGCTATCTGCGCACCCTGCCCGACCGGCCCGGCGTCTACCGCATGCTGAGCGCCGAGGGTGACGTGCTCTATGTCGGCAAGGCGCGGAACCTGAAGCGGCGCGTCACCAACTACACCCAGGTCGCCAAGCTGCCCGTGCGCCTGCAACGGATGGTGGCCGAGACGGTCACCATGGAGTTCGTCACCACCCACACCGAGGTGGAGGCGCTGCTGCTGGAGTCGAACCTGATCAAGCGGCTGATGCCGCGCTACAACGTGCTGCTGCGGGACGACAAGAGCTTCCCGCACATCCTGATCACGGGCGATCACCCCTTCCCCCAGCTCACCAAGCACCGCGGCGCCCGCGACCGCGCCGGCAGCTATTACGGGCCCTTCGCCAGCGCCGGGGCGGTGAACCGGGTGATGACGGCGCTGCAACGCGCCTTCCAGATCCGCACCTGCGCCGACACGGTGTTCGCCAGCCGGACACGGCCCTGCCTCCAGTTCCAGATCAAGCGCTGCACCGCACCCTGCGTCGGCCGCGTCGGCGAGGCCGGCTACGCCGCCCAGGTGGCCGAGGCGAAATCCTTCCTGTCGGGCCGCAGCTCCGAGGTGCAGGCCCGGCTGGCCCAGGCCATGCAGGACGCGGCCGAGTCCCTGGAGTTCGAGACGGCGGCCAAGCTGCGCGACCGCATCCGCGCCCTGACCGCGATCCAGGCGCACCAGGACATCAATGTCGAAGGCGTGGAGGATGCCGACGTGATCGCCGCGCACCAGGACGGCGGCGTCACCTGCATCCAGGTCTTCTTCTTCCGCGGCGGCCGCAACTACGGCAACCGCGCCTATTTCCCCAGCCACGACAAGGCCCAGGACACGCCCGAGGTGCTCTCCGCCTTCGTCGCCCAGTTCTATGAGAACAAGGCCGCCCCGGAGCTGGTGCTGGTCAGCGAGGACCTGCCCGAGCACGCGCTGTTGCAGGAGGCGCTGTCGGTGCGCGCCGGGCACAGGGTGGCGCTGGTGGCCCCGAAGCGCGGCGACAAGCGCCGCGTGGTGGACCATGCCCTGACCAACGCGCGGGAGGCGCACGGCCGCCGGCTGGCCGAGAGCGGCAGTCAGGCGAAGCTGCTGGCCGGGGTGGCCGAGGTCTTCGGTCTGGCGGAACCGCCGCAGCGGATCGAGGTCTACGACAACTCCCATATCCAGGGCACCAACGCCGTGGGCGGCATGATCGTGGCCGGCCCCGAGGGCTTCCTGAAGTCCGCCTACCGCAAGTTCAACATCAAGGACCCGACCGCCGCCGGCGACGACTACGCCATGATGCGGGAGGTGCTGACCCGGCGCTTCGAGCGGGCCCTGAAGGAGGACCCGGAGCGCACGGGCGGCACCTGGCCCGACCTGCTGCTGATCGACGGCGGCGAGGGCCAGCTTGCCGTGGCGCTGGAGGTGCTGGCCGAGCTGGGCATCGACGACGTGCCGCTGGCCGGCATCGCCAAGGGACCGGACCGCGACGCCGGCCGCGAGCGCTTCTTCCTGCCCGGCCGTCCGCCCTTCGGACTCGATCCGAAGAGCCCCGTCCTCTACTACCTCCAGCGTCTGCGCGACGAGGCGCACCGCTTCGCCATCGGCACCCACCGGGCGCGGCGGGAGAAGGCGCTGGGCGCCAGCCCGCTGGACGAGATCGCCGGCATCGGGCCGCGGCGCAAGAAGGCGCTGCTGCACCATTTCGGCTCCGCCCGCGCCGTCTCCCGCGCCGGATTGCAGGACCTCGCCAGCGTCGAGGGGATCAGCGAGGCGGTGGCCAGAATCATCTATGACCACTTCCATCCGGACGGCTAGGATGGGCCCGGCCCGGAACCGGGCCAGGGAACCGGACGCGGCTGCGCCCGGTTCCGCCAGCAGCCGGGGCGACCCGGTCTGCCATGGACCGCGAAGTGTTTGGACGCCGATGCTGACCAGCCTGCCCAACATCCTGACCCTGTCCCGGATCGTCGTCATTCCGGTGATCGTGGCGCTGTTCTTCGTGCCGGGGCCGTCGGCCGCCTACACCGCCTGCGCCCTGTTCGCGGCGGCCGGCATCACCGACTGGTTCGACGGTTACCTGGCCCGCGCCTGGCGGGAGGAGAGCGTCATCGGCAAGTTCCTGGACCCGATCGCCGACAAGCTGCTGGTCGCCGCCGTGCTGATGATGCTGGTGGCGGTGGACAAGGTGGCCGGCTGGGCCGTGATCGCCGCCGTCGTCATCCTGCTGCGCGAGGTCATGGTGTCGGGCCTGCGCGAATTCCTGGCCGGGTTGCAGGTGGGCGTGCCGGTCAGCCGGCTGGCGAAGTGGAAGACCGGCATCCAGATGGGGGCCATCGGCGTGCTGATCGTCGGCGACGACGGTCCCGGCTGGCTGCCCACCACCCTGATCGGCGAGGCCGGTCTGTGGGTCGCCGCCCTGCTGACCCTGGTCACCGGCTGGGACTATCTGCGCGCCGGCCTGCGCCACATGCTGGCGCCCTTGCCGGAAAAGCCGCCGCGGGCGACCGAGGCGCGGACCTGAGGCCGGGCCGACGTCGGGGCCGGCGCGGCACAGATCCCGACAAGCGCACCCCCCATACAAGATAAAACCAGAGCAAACCAGGACACCGGGGCATCAGAACATCGGAAGAGAAGATTTCAGGGGCGTTTCTTGTATGCGGTGACGCCGCCTGGACTGCATCTCGACATTGACATCAATAATGGGTAATTCTTTTGTCGTGCCGCCGGACGGTCGGCGGCCTGACGATGAGGATTCCATGATCCGTCGCGCGCTTGCTGCAAGTGTCCTGGTCCCCGTCCTTCTTGCCGGGGCCGCCCTGGCCGACGGCCGGCAGGATTTCACCCTGGTCAACAAGACCGGCTACACGATCTCCGAAGTCTATGTCTCCTCGGCCAAGACGGACGACTGGGAGGAGGACGTAATGGGCCGCGACGTCCTGGAGGACGGCGACCGCGTCCAGATCTCCTTTCCCTACAAGGAGAAGTCGTGCAAGTGGGACCTCAAAGTCGTCTATGACGATGGCGAGGAGGCCGTCTGGAACGGCTTCGACCTGTGCCGGACCTCGGTGATCCGCATCCGCTACAACCGCAATGACGGCAGCACCTGGGCCGAGTACGAGTGACGGCCGGGGCTGACGCCCTCCCCGCCGGTCCGCCGCCGCTTCCGGGCTTCCGTCGTCGGACGGGTGCGCTATGTATGGGGGCGAGACCGCGGGGAGGATTACTGTGAAGCTGCTCTATTTCGCCTGGCTGCGCACCAAGGTCGGCCTGTCCGAAGAGACGGTGGAGCCACCGCCCGGGGTGACGGACGTGGCCGGCCTGATCGACTGGCTGAAGGGGCGCGGTCCTGGCTATGCCGATGCGCTGGCCAATCTGGCCGTCGTGAAGGTGGCCGTGAACCAGGAATACGTCCCCTTCGAGCATCCGGTCCGGCCGGGGGACGAGGTGGCGCTGTTCCCGCCGGTCACCGGCGGCTGAGGCCCCCCGTGACGGTGCGCGTGCAGGCGGAGGATTTCGACGTCGGCGCCGAGCTGGCGGCCCTGACCCGCGGCAATCCGCGGATCGGCGGGCTGGCCTGCTTCGTCGGGCTGGTGCGCGACCTGCATCCCGGCGCCGCGGACGATGATGCGGACGCCGCCGCCGTCCGGGCCCTGACCCTGGAACACTATCCCGGCATGACGGAGCGCCAGATCGCCGCCATCGCGGCCGAGGCACGGGCGCGCTGGCCGCTGGAGTCGGTGCTGGTGATCCACCGCCACGGCCGGCTGGAGCCGGGCGACCGCATCGTGCTGGTGGCCTGTGCCAGCGCCCACCGCGATGCCGCCTTCACCGCCTGCCAGTTCCTGATGGACTGGCTGAAGACCCGCGCCCCCTTCTGGAAGCGGGAGGAGACGGCGGGGGGTGACCACTGGGTGGAGGCCCGGGTCGAGGATGAGGCCGCGGCCCGAAGGTGGTAGTCCATCCGGCAGCGGCACAGCCGTGCGAAAGTATCCGGAGACAGGGACCCTTAGATAGCGATAGGATCGCCGCCGGTTTGTGAGAGCGATCAAGAAAGTATGACCCAGGGACAGCGGACCTGTACCATCCTGGTCGTCGATGACAGCCGGACCCATCTCGCCCAGCTTTCCGACATGCTGCGCCAGGACGGCTATACCGCCGTCCACGCGGTCCGCGACCCGCGCACGGCTGTTGCGGAATGCCGCGAGCACAAGCCGGATGTCATCCTGCTCGACTATGTGATGCCGCACCTGGACGGGTTGCAGGTGATGGACGCGCTCCAGGCCGCCCGGCTGGAGGTGGAGCCCGCGGTCATCCTGGTCACCGGCCATTCCGACCGGAATCTGCGGCTGGAAGCCCTGCGCCGCGGCGCCCGCGACTTCATCGGCCGCCCCTTCGACCCGCACGAGCTGCTGGCCCGCCTCGCCAACGTGGCCCAGGCGCAGTTCCTGCAACGCCAGCTCCGGCACCAGAACGTGATCCTGGAGAGCATGGTCAAGGAGAGCACCCAGCGCCTGTCGGAGGTGATGGAGGTGCTGCGCCATGCCGAGCGGCAACTGGCCGAACAGCTTGAACATTCGCGCGAGGAGAGCCGGCGCAAGAGCGAGTTCCTGGCGAACGCGACGCATGAGCTGCGCACGCCCCTGAACGCCATTCTGGGCTTCTCCGACCTGCTGGTGGCGGAGGCCTACGGCCCGCTGGGCGACCCGCACTATGCCGAGTATGCCCACGACATCCACACCGCGGCCGAGCACCTGCTGGCGCTGGTGGAAGGCACCATGGATCTGGCCAAGGCGGAATCCGGCCAGGACGAGATCGAGCTGCGGGACATCGACATCGGCCGCACGGTGCAGGACAGCATCCGCCTGCTGCGCCAGCTTGCCGAGATCGGCGGCGTCTCCCTCTGCGTGAGCGTGCCGGAAGCGCCGCTGCGGCTGCGCAGCGACCCGGAGAAGATCAGGCAGATCGTCCTGAACCTCGCCTCCAACGCCATCAAGTTCACGCCCAAGGGCGGCAGCGTGACCGTGGATGTCAGCGCCGACCGCGACGGCGGGGCCTGCATCCTGGTGATCCGCGACACCGGCATCGGCATCGCGCCGCAGGACCTCGCCACCGCCCTGCGCCCGTTCGGCCAGGTGCGCAGCCCCGACCGCCCGCATCCCAAGGGCACCGGGCTGGGGCTGCCGCTGACCCGGCGCTTCGTGGAGATGCTGGGCGGTTCGATGGCGATCGACAGCCGCCCCGGCCACGGCACCGTCGTCACCGTGCGCCTGCCCGCCCTGACCGAGGCCCCCGCCGAACATCTGGCCGCAGGCTGACGCCCCGGAGCCCGCAGCCGTTATCCGTGTTTCCGGCGCGACCGGCCCGCGGCTGATGTCGACGGACACGGATGGCGCGGATCACCACGGATGACACGGATCGGAACGGCACCCGTCGGTACTTTCCGGAGCCCCCCGGCGAGCCGGGCAGGCGGACGGTCACCGGCGCCTGCGGCGCCCGGACCCTTCATCCGTGTTCATCCGGACAATCCGTGTTCATCCGTGTTTCCGGCGCGACAAGCCCGCGGCAGGCGCCGACGGACACGGATGGCGCGGCCGGAGGACGCGGATCGCCGCCCCTCCCCCGCCGTGGGCGGCGGGAGACGGGCGGGACCGGGTCGGGCGGCGTTACTCGGCCGCGGCGGCGTCCGCGAGGCGGCCGTTCACCAGCGCGTCGTAGTCCAGCATCAGGGCCTTCGTGACCTCGCCCGGGGTGTAGGTGATGTCCCCGATGCGGCCGACGGCGGTGACCTCGGCGGCGGTGCCGGTGAGGAAGACCTCGGTGAAGTCCTTCAACTCGTCGGCGCCGATCGCCCGCTCCACCACCGTGTAGCCGCGCCGGCGGGCGAGGCCGATGACGGTGCGGCGGGTGATGCCGTCGAGGAAGCAGTCCGGCGTCGGGGTATGGATCGCGCCATCCTTGACCAGGAAGATGTTGGCGCCCGTCGCCTCCGCGACGAGGCCGCGGTAGTCCAGCATCAGCGCGTCCTGGAAGCCGTCATTCTCGGCCGCATGCTTGGACATGGTGCAGATCATGTAGAGGCCGGCCGCCTTGCTGGCCGTGGGCGCGGTGTCGGGCGCCGGCCGCCGCCACTTGGAGATCTGGAGCGAGATGCCCTTCATCCGCAATTCGGGCGAGAAATAGCTGGGCCATTCCCACGCGGCGATGGCGAGGTGGATCTTGTTCGCCTGGGCGGAGACGCCCATCATCTCGCTGCCGCGCCAGGCGACCGGCCGGACATAACCGTTGACCATGCCCGCGGCCTTGACGACGTCGTTCGTCGCCTTCTCGATCTCCGCCGCGCTGAAGGGAATGCGGAAACCGAGGATTTCCGCCGACCTGACCAGCCGCTCCGAATGCTCGGCCAGCTTGAAGACCTTGCCGTTGTAAACCCGCTCCCCTTCGAATACACAACTTGCATAATGCAGGCCGTGCGTCAGGACGTGGATCTTGGCATCGCGCCACGGCACCATCTCGCCGTCGAACCAGATAACGCCGTCGCGGTCGTGGAAGGGGATGATGGACATCGCAGGTCGGTTCCTCATGGCTTACGCCCGGGTCAGAATGTGTCCGGGTGGACAGCTCGGACGTTACGATCTTTCAGAAAAAAGTCAACATGGCTGACATAAAAACCGGCGCCAACCCCCTCTTCCTCCGCGAGGAGGAACTGCGGCAGGGGATCGAGCTGCTGTTCTACGCCTATCGCGACTTTACCGCCGAACCCGACGCGATGCTTGAGAAAATCGGTCTGGGACGGGCGCACCACAGGGTCGTCTATTTCGTGGGACGCTATCCCCAGATCACGATCACAGAGCTGCTATCGATTTTGCGCATCACCAAGCAGAGCCTCAGCCGGGTGCTGAACGACCTGATCGGGCAGGAGTACATCGAGCAGCGCACCGGCACCCGCGACCGCCGCCAGCGCCTGCTGACCCTGACCGCCAAGGGCGAGGCGTTGGAGCGCGAACTGTCCGACGCCCAGCGCGCCCGCATCGCCCGCGCCTACCGCGCCGCCGGGGCCGAGGCGGTGGAGGGTTTCCGCACCGTCATGCTGGGCATCATGGACGAGGACGACCGCGCCAAGTTCCCCGCCCGCGGCCCTGCCCCGAAACGCTGACCCCCGACGCCGGCCCCCTTCCCTCCCCGCAGATCCAGTCCGGTCGGCGGGGGATGCCGCGGGGCCGGGAGCGCGGTATGATCCCGCCATGACCGAGGAAACCCCGCACATCCTGGTGGTGGACGACGACACCCGCCTGCGTGAGGCGCTGAAGCGCTACCTGTCGCAGCATGGCTTCCTGGTGACCACGGCGGCGGACGCGGCCGAGGCACGGGCGCGGCTGGAGGGGCTGTGCTTCGACCTGATCGTGCTGGACGTGATGATGCCCGGCGAGAACGGGCTGGACCTGACCCGCAGCCTGCGCCGCACGGGCGGCGTGCCGATCCTGCTGCTGACGGCCCGCGGCCAGCCCGACGACCGCATCGCCGGGCTGGAGGCCGGGGCCGACGACTACCTGCCCAAGCCGTTCGAACCGCGCGAGCTGCTGCTGCGCATCCAGTCGATCCTGCGCCGGCTGGCGAAACCGGCCGCCGCCCCGGCGGAGATCCGCCTGGGCCGCTGGGCGTTCGACCCGCAGCGGGAGGAACTGCGCGCCGGCGAGGAGACCGTGCGCCTGACCCCCGCCGAGGCGGGCCTGCTGAAGACCCTGGCGACGGCACCGGGCGAGGTGTTCAGCCGGGAGGAACTGGTGGACCGCGTGGGCATGGAGTGCAACGCCCGCACCATCGACGTGCAGGTCACGCGCCTGCGCCGCAAGCTGGAGGACGACCCCCGCCTGCCCCGCTATCTTCAGACGGTGCGCGGCGAGGGCTATGTCCTGCGGCCCGACTGAGCGGAGCCGGAGATGACCGCCCCCGGACTGCTGTCCCGCCCCTTGGCCGTCTGGCGCCGGCGGCCCCGGCCCTTCGCCTGGGTGAAGCGGTTCCTGCCGCGGACCCTGTTCGGCCGGTCGCTGCTGATCATCACCACGCCGGTGGTGCTGGCGCAGGTCATCGCCACCTTCGTCTTCTACGACCGGCACTGGGAGACCATGACCAACCGTCTGGCCTTCGCCGTCGCCGGCGAGATCGCCATGATCGTGGAGGAACTGCACGAGGACCGCAGCGAGGAGGAACGCGCCAGCACCATGGCGCGGGCCGCGGGCGCCGTGGACCTGTTCGTGAGCTGGCTGCCGGGGGAGACCCTGCCCCCCGACCGGCAGAAGGTGCGCGGCATCCTGAAGAAGACCCTGGGCCGCGCCCTGGACGAGCGGGTCCGGCGGCCCTGGCGGATCGATTCCACCGTGGCGCACGAGTGGATCGAGATCCGCATCCAGATGGACGAGGGCGTGCTCTCGGTGATGAGCCCGGAGCGCCGCCTGTTCAGCTTCACCAGCTATCTCTTCATCATGTGGATGATCGGCAGCTCGGTGGTGCTGTTCGCCATCGCCATCGTCTTCATGCGCAACCAGATCCGTCCGATCCGGCGGCTGGCCGTGGTGGCTGACGCCTTCGGCAAGGGCCGCGACGCGCCCGGCTTCAAGCCGGAGGGCGCGCTGGAGGTGCGGCAGGCAGCGGCGGCCTTCCTGCTGATGCGCGAGCGCATCCAGCGCATGATCAGCCAGCGCACGGAGATGCTGGCCGGGGTCAGCCACGACCTGCGCACGCCGCTGACCCGGATGAAGCTGGAACTGGCCATGCTGCCCGACCTGCCGGAGGTCGCGGAGCTGCGCCAGGACGTGGCCGACATGGAGACGATGATCGAGGGCTATCTGGCCTTCGCCCGTGGCGAAGGGGCGGAAGCGCCGCAGCCGGTGGATATCGCCCGGCTGCTGGAGGCGGTGGCGGCGAACGCCCGGCGCGAGGGCGCCACCGTCACCCTGGAGCTGCCGGCGGAGGCGGCCGGCGAGGACGAGGGTAAGGATGGAGGCGAGGACGGGGAGGCCGGCGGCATCATCCTTCCGATCCGCCCGAACGCCTTCAAGCGCTGCCTTGCCAATCTGGTGGGGAATGCGCGCCGCTACGGCAGCCACGTCTGGATCGGGCTGCGCCGCGACGCCACGGCGGTGGAGATCGTCATCGACGATGACGGCCCCGGCATCCCGCCGGACCGCCGCGAGGAGGTGTTCCGCCCCTTCACCCGGCTGGAACCGTCGCGCAATGTCGAAACCGGGGGCGTGGGGCTGGGCATGACCATCGCCCGCGACGTGGCCCGCCGGCACGGCGGCGACGTGGTGCTGGGCGACAGCCCGCACGGGGGCCTGCGCGCCATCGTCCGGCTGCCGGTCTGACCCGGCTGCCGGTCCGGGAGGAAGGCCGGGAGGGGCCGGGCGGAGCCGGTCGGCCCCGCGCCGGCACCCGCGGGCCGGCCTACTTCTTCGGCTGCGTCTTGCTGACGGCGACCTTCAGCTCCTCCAGGCTTTCCTTGACCCGGTTGGAGAGGACCTCGGCCGCCTCGGTGTTCGACTTGGCGACCATCTCGGCCATTTCCTTCATGTTGGTGAGCGCCTTCTCGAAGGCGGCCTTCACCAGCTCGGTCTGCTTGGCGACCTTCTCCTCCGGCGTGCCGGCGGCCATCATGTCGGAGACGCTGGAGGACGCCTCCTCCATCGACTGGCGCAGGATCTCCACCTGCCGGCGCATCACCGCCTGCAACCCCTCGAAGGCGAGCTGGTTGGCGGCGGTCAGCGCCTCGATGTTCTTGCGCTGGGCCTGCATCATCTGGTCGAGATCGACGCCGGGGACCTTGAAGTCGCCCATCATCTTCGTCACGTCCATGAACTTCGCCGGGTCCATGAACTTGGACATGTCGAAGTCGAAGAAGGGATTCTTGGAAGCCGCCATGGATTCGTTCCCCCACGTCCGGGTTGCGCCGCACTGCAACAAAGTCGCGTCGAAGACTGCCTGCTGCCGCTTTCTTAGTCAATCTTTTTGTTGCACTGCACAAAATCGCATGCACTTCAGGGGGCTGGCGCCTCGGTCGCGGTAGCCCGCCGACGCGGCCGGGAGACGCTGTTCCAGACCTCCTCCGCCCGGCGCAGATTGGCGTCGAGCGCCGCCATGGTGCGGGCAAGGTCGGGGCTGTCATCCTCGAACCAGACGCGCAGGGTCGCCAGCCAGACGGCGGCGAGCCCGCGCGCCTTCAGCATGCCGGCCAGCCCACCGCCGGGCAGCCCGGCGGCCTCCAGCATCCAGGCCATGGAACGGGGAAGCTGCGGCGCCACGCAGAGCGCCGCCGACGGGTCACCGCGCAGTTCCCGCCAGACGACGCGCAGCCCGGCCCGGTAGGGCTCCAGGGCATCGAAGCGCCGCATCAGCACGTCGAACACCCGGTCGTGCGGCCGTTCCCCCATGTCGGGCGCAGGACCGGCCAGCACGGCCGCGTCGGCCTGCCGCGCGATCCCCCGCAGGAGGGCCAGCTTGCCGGGGAAATGACGGTAGAGGTCGGCCAGCGACGTCTCCGCCGCCCCTGCGATCTCCGCAAGCGTGAGGTCGCGCCAGCCCTTCTCCGCCGCCAGGGTCATGGCCGCGGCGATCAGGCGCCGCTCCGCCTCGGCCTTCCTGTCCGGGTCCGACTTCCTGCTCATGCCGTCTCCGTTCCTGCTGTCTTCGGCCCTTGCCGTCTTCGCTCCCTGCGTCCCTGCCGCGCCAGCGGAAGCGGAACCCCGGGGCCACAGGCTAGAAGTGGGGACGGACTCCCCGTCCGGCCAGCCGGAACGGGCGGGATCGCGCGGGAAAGTCCGGCGCGCGCCCGACGGTCAGGTCACCTCGTCCACCTGCCCGCCGGTCAGCGCGACCAGCGTGGCGGGGGCGACGGGGAAGACGGCGCAGGGTGTGCCGGCGGCGGCCCATACCGTGTCGAACGCCAGCAGGTCGCGGTCCACCAGCACCACCGGCGGCACCGTATGGCCGAGCGGCGGCACCCCGCCGATGGCATAGCCGGCATTGGCGCGGACGAATTCCGCATCCGCCTTCGCCAGCTTCTCGCCGCCGATCAGCGGGCCGAGCCGGCGGGCCACCGCCGTCTCGTTCACGCGGTTGCTGCCGCTGGCCACGACCAGCACGGGCCGGCCGCTGTCACGGGTGCGGAACATGATCGACTTGGCGATCTGCGCCACCTCGCAGCCCACGACGGCGGCGGCCTCGGCTGCGGTGCGGGTGGAGGCGGAGAACTCCACGACATGGACCGGGTGGCCCAGGTCGTTGATCAGGTTCTGGAAGCGCTGGGCGCTGGGGCTGAGGGGAAGCGGCACGGCCGGGCCCCGCTCAACCCGCCAGCTCGCGCGAGCGGCGCGCACCGGCGGCGACCGCCCGGTCGAGCAGCGGCCCCAACCCGTCCGGCGCCATCAGCACGTCCAGCGCGGCCTGGGTGGTGCCGCCGGGGCTGGTGACGTTGCGGCGGAGCTGGTCCGCCGGTTCGCAGGCCCGGTGCAGCAGCTCCCCCGAGCCGGAGACGGTGGCGCGGGCCAGCGTCATGGCGAGGTCGGGCGGCAGGCCCGCCGCCTCCCCCGCCTTCGCCAGCGCCTCCACCAGCAGGAAGACATAGGCCGGGCCGCTGCCGGACACGGCGGTCACGGCGTCGATCTGGCCCTCGTCGGAGAGCCACGCCACCTCCCCCGCCGCGGCCAGCAGGCGGGTGCAGAGGTCGCGCTGCGCCGGCGTGACGGCGGCGTTGGCGACGGCCGCCGTGATGCCGCGGCCGATGGCGGCCGGCGTGTTGGGCATGGCCCGCACGATGGCGGCCCCGGCGCCGAACATCCGCTCGAAGGAGCCGACCGTCCGGCCGGCGGCTATGGAGAGGTAGACGGCCGTCCCGGCGAAGCGGGCGTAGGGGGGCGCCGCGGCGTCCATCATCTGCGGCTTGACCGCCAGGACCACCGCGTCGGGCACGAAGCCGGGGGGCAGCGCCTCCGCCCCGGTCACCACCTCGACACCGTCCGGCACCCCGGACGGAAAAGCCGCGGCGGGGCCAGACGGCTCCACCACGACGATGCGGGACGCGACCGAGGCCGCCCTCCAGCCGGAGAGCAGGGCCCCACCCATCTTGCCGCATCCCACCAGCAGCAGCGAAACACCCATGCCGATGCCCGAACCGCCTCCTGTTCCCGGGGCCCGGTCTTCCCGGGCCGTTCTGCTGCGGCCGGGTCCCGATGTCCGCCGCGGCCGCGCCAGGGCGGCCGCCGTGCGGGGATCAGGCTTCCCCGACCGTATCCAGGATGGCGGCCGTGACCGCTTCCTGGGCCGACTTGCCGCCCCAGATGACGAACTGGAAGGCGGGGTAGTAACGCTCGCACTCGGACAGGGCGATGTCCACCAGATCCTCAAGCTGTTCCACGCTGGCGGCGCGGGCACCGCGCAGCAGCAGGGTCTGGCGGAACATCGGGGTCTGCTCCTCGGGGCAGACGTCGAAATGGCCGAGCCACATCTTCGAGTTCACCTCGGCCAGCAGCTCGTGGATGGACGGCCGCCGCGGCGCGGGCACCTTCATGTCGAACTGACAGGAGAACTGCATGGCGCTCACCTCCGTCTGCCAGACGAAGAAGAGCCGGTAGTCGCACCAGCGCCCACCGATCTCGACAACCATCTCCTCCTCGCTGGCGCGATCGAACGGCCATTCGTTGGCGACGACGATCTCCTCGATGATGTCGAGCGGATTGTGGGTGTTGCCCTGGGTATCGACGGATACGGCCGTCATGATGCGCCCTCCTCTCGCGCGCGGTGGGAAGGATGAACCCGCCCCCCGTTCCCGGTCTGGAAACCCGGCTGCCCCGGCTCCGTCACGCTGCGTCGTGCTCCCGGCCCGACCCAGCATGTATGACAGCGCCGATATGTTGTGGTTCCAGACCGTGGGGCTACTAGGCTTACGGTGCCAGATGCGCCCCCGTGCGCGCAACCGGATTCCCGGCCGGCCGGGTATTCCGGTGCATGAACTTTCCCCGACGCCGTTCCGGCGAGCGGAACTGTTTCGGCCGTTCTTTCAGCGACGGTTCGGACAGGCGCCGCCCGTGCGGCGCCGTCCGGATCAGGCCTGCGCGTCCGGGCCGGCGTCCTTGCCGGCCGTGCGGTGCGGCCGCTTCGGCGGCGTGTCCGGGCTGAGCAGTTCGAGCTGGGCCGTCAACGTGGCGACCAGGGCTTCCAGCCGGGTCACCCGGTCGGCCAGCCCCTCCTGCTGGCGGACCTTGTCCTCCAGCTCCTCCTGGGCCGCGCGGGCGCGGGTGGCCATCTCCCGCACCATCTCGAAATCGTCGCGCGGCACCACGTCCATCTGCGAAAGGATACGCTCGAACTGCTGGCGGAACTGGGACTCGACCTCCGAGCGGATGCCGGTCAGGGCTCCCACCGCGCTGCTCGCGACTCGGGCCAGATCATCCAGCAGCTTATTGTCGACCTGCATCGGTCATCACCCCTTGATGGAAGCGCGCCAGTATGGCGGGCGGGTTCCGGCCTGTCCAATGCAGGTTCCGCCGGGCCCGCCGGACGGGGGCGCAAGATGCGGTGCCGCCGCGGACGGCGCAACCCCGGAAAGCATCCCGCCGGCCCGGGCCGGGAAAACCCCGGGAGACCGGGGGCTCCGCCTTGTGGACAACCCTACCCCGCCCTTGTAACACTTCTCCGATAACACCCAAGACCGGCGGACGTGCCGTCCGCCCGTTGAATCGGCAGGGAGGGGCCGCCCATGCTCGTGGTCACCGGCGGTGCCGGCTTCATCGGATCGAACCTGGTCGCCGGCCTGGAAGAGGCGGGCCTGGGCCCCGTCGTCGTCTGCGACCGGCTGGGCCGCGGCGAGAAATGGCGCAACCTGGGCAAGCGCGCGCTCTGGGACCTGATCCCGCCGGAGGAGCTGTTCCGCTACCTGGACCGCCATGCCGGCGAGATCGACTGTGTGTTCCACATGGGCGCGGTCTCCGAGACGACGGAGACGGACGCCGACCTGATCGTGACCAACAATTTCCGTCTGACCCTGGATCTCTGGGAATGGTGTACCCGCACCGCGACCCGGCTGATCTACGCTTCCTCCGCCGCGACCTACGGCGACGGCTCGGCCGGCTTCGACGATGATCCGTCGCCGGGAGCACTGGCGGCGCTCAGGCCGCTGAACCCCTACGGCTGGTCCAAGCACCTGTTCGACCGCCGGATCCTGCAAGGCGGCTTGACCGGCAGCCGGCGCCCGCGGCAGTGGGCCGGGCTGAAATTCTTCAACGTCTACGGCCCGAACGAGTACCACAAGGGCGAGATGCGCTCGCTGGCCTGCAAGATGTGGCCCGCCATCGCCGCGGGCGAGCCGGCCCGGCTGTTCGCCTCGGACCTGCCGGACTATCCCGACGGCGGACAGATGCGCGACTTCGTCTGGGTCGGCGACTGCGTGGACGTGATGCTCTGGCTCTACGAGCACCCGCAGGTCAGCGGCCTGTTCAACCTGGGCACGGGCCACGCCCGCACCTGGAACGATCTGGCCACTGCCCTGTCCATCGCCGCCGGCCGCCCTCCCGCCATCGAATATGTGCCGATGCCCGACATCCTGCGCGGCCGTTATCAATATTTCACGCAGGCGCGCATGGACCGGCTACGGGCCGCGGGCTACACGGCACCGTTCACGTCCCTGGAGGCGGGCGTCGCCCGCTACGTGCGCGACTACCTCGCCACTCCCGACCCGTATCGCTAGAGTCCCTGTCCGATGTCCGGCATCCCCTTCCCCGCCCTCGACCCCGTCGCGGTCGAGCTGGGCCCCATCGTCATCCGCTGGTACGCCCTGGCCTATCTGGCCGGGTTCCTGTTCGGCTGGTGGTACTGCACCCGGCTGTCCCGGGCGATCCCGGGCCGCCCCACCCCGGATGACCTGTCGGAGTTCCTGACCTGGGCCATCGTCGGCGTGCTGCTGGGCGGCCGGCTCGGCTTCGTGCTGTTCTACAATCTCGACTATTATATGCAGCACCCGGTGCAGGTCCTGGCGATCTGGTCGGGCGGCATGTCCTTCCACGGCGGGCTGGCGGGCATCGTGCTGGCCATCCTGCTGTATGGCTGGCGGCACGGTTTCAGCCCCTTCGCGCTGGGCGACCTGGTGGCGGTGGCCGGGCCGGTGGGTCTTTTCCTGGGCCGCATCGCCAACTTCGTGAACGGTGAGCTGTGGGGCCGGCCGGCGCCGGACCTGCCCTGGGGCGTGATCTTCCCCGACCCGCGGGCGGGCGGCGTGCCGCGCCACCCGAGCCAGCTCTACGAGGCGGCGCTGGAAGGGCTGGTACTGTTCGCCGTGCTGGCCTGGCTGGCGTCGAAGCCGGGCGTGCGGGAACGCACGGGCACGCTGTCGGGCACCTTCCTGGTCGGCTACGGCATCGCCCGCATCCTGGGCGAGGTCTTCCGCGAACCCGACGTGCAGATCGGCTATCTGGCCTTCGGCGTCACCATGGGCCAGATCCTGTCCGTGCCGATGGTGCTGATCGGCCTCTGGATCCTGACGCGGGCGCCGTTCGGACCGGCCCGCACGCCCGCGGCCGCCGCGACCGGACGATGAGCCCGCCGCCGCCGGCGGACACGCCGCTCGCGGCGGTGATCGCACAGCAGATCCGGCTGACGGGGCCGCTGCCGGTCAGCGCCTACATGGCGCTCTGCCTGGGCCATCCGCGGCACGGCTACTATATCACCCGCGACCCGCTGGGGGCCGGCGGCGACTTCACCACCGCCCCCGAGATCAGCCAGATGTTCGGGGAGATGCTGGGCCTCTGGGCGGCGCACTGCTGGCTGACGATGGGCAGCCCGGCCGGCGTCGCCCTGGTCGAGCTGGGACCGGGCCGCGGCACCCTGATGGCCGACGCGCTGCGCGCCACCGCCCGGGTGCCCGGCTTCCACGCCGCCCTGCGCCTGCATCTGGTGGAGACGAGCCCGGCCCTGCGGCAGCGGCAGGCGGCGACGCTGGCCGCCCTGCCCGCCCCCCTGGCGCCGGTCTGGCACGACCGGCTGGAGACGGTGCCGGAGGGGCCGCTGCTGCTGCTGGCGAACGAGTTCTTCGATGCCCTGCCGATTCGTCAGTTCGTGCGCCAGGAGCACCGCGGCCGGCTGCTCTGGGCCGAGCGCAAGGTGGGGCTGGACGCGGACGGCGGGCTGGCCTGGGTGCTGGACCCGGCCGCCGGCGACGCGCTGGTGCCGCCCGCCCTGCGCGACGCCCCGCCCGGCAGCGTCGTCGAGCTGTCGCCGGCCTCCCTGGCCGTGGCGCGGGAGATCGGCGGCCGGCTGGCGCGGGCGCCCGGCGCCGCCCTGATCGTGGATTACGGCCATGCCGGGCCGGCCGTGGGCGACACGCTCCAGGCCGTGCGGCGGCACCGCTTCGCCGACCCGCTGGAGGCGCCGGGCGAGGCGGACCTGACGGCGCATGTGGACGTCGCGGCGCTGGCGGCGGAGCTGCGGGCGGCCGGGGCCACCGCCTGGGGGCCGGTGACGCAGGGCGCGCTGCTCTCCGCCCTGGGCATCGGGACCCGCGCCGCCACCCTGAAGGGGCTTGCGACCCCGGCGCAGGCCGCGGATATTGACAGCGCCCTCGACCGCCTGCTGGGAGAGGCCGGCATGGGCCGGCTGTTCAAGGCGGTCGCGGCGACGAGCCCCGGCCTGCCGACACCGGCCGGCTTCGCCGTCTGACCCCGGCCATCCCGTTCCCGCCGCGAAGCCCGCAGGACGACCGTGATCACCCTCAGCACGCTGAACGCGATCCCCGCCATCCGGCACGGTTTCTTCACCCGCGCGGGCGGCGTCTCCCGCGGGCTG
The DNA here is from genome assembly GCF_042665545.1 of Rhodocista pekingensis. Lineage (NCBI taxonomy): Bacteria > Pseudomonadati > Pseudomonadota > Alphaproteobacteria > Rhodospirillales > Azospirillaceae > Rhodocista > Rhodocista pekingensis. Next base: position 266,024 of record NZ_JBHTCM010000010.1, read on the forward strand.
TTCGACAGCCTGAACTGCGGCTTCGGGTCGGGCGATGCGCCGGCCGCCGTGGCGGAGAACCGGGCCCGCTGCATGCGCCGGCTGGACCTGCCGGCGGAAAGCCTGGTCACCGTCTACCAGATCCACAGCCCCACCGTCGTGACGGTGACCGCCCCCTGGCACCACAGCACCGCCCCGAAGGCCGACGCGATGGTGACGCAGGTGCCGGGGATCGCGCTCGGCATCCTGACGGCCGACTGCGCGCCGGTGCTGTTCTGCGATCCCGAGGCGGCGGTGATCGGTGCCGCCCATGCCGGCTGGAAGGGGGCGTTCGGCGGCGTGCTAGAGGCGACGCTGGCCGCCATGGCCGCGCTGGGCGCCCGGCCGGAGCGCACGCTGGCGGCCGTCGGCCCGCACATCGCCCACCGCTCCTACGAGGTGGGGGCGGACTTCCGCGAGCGCTTCCTGGAGCAGGACCCGGCGCACGCGGCCCTGTTCGTCCCCGCCCGCCGGGAGGGGCACTGGCTGTTCGACCTGGGCGGCCATGTCGAGGGGCGGCTGATCGCGGCCGGGGTGGCGGGCGTGCAGCGTACGCCGCACGACACGCTGAGCGAGGCCGACCGCTTCTTCAGCTACCGCCGCGCCACCTTGCAGGGCGAGCCTGACTACGGCCGCGGCCTGTCCGCCATCGCCCTGGCGGAGTGACCGGCCGGGTCCTCGGACCGAAGTCTGACGGGCCCGGAACCAGCATCCGCCGACAGCGGCTGGCACAGAATGACTGTCCGCGCGGGGGAGGCAGCCATACCCTGAGGAGATGCCCCGGCCGCGCCGCCGGGGGAGGAGCGGCGTTTACTTCAAGGACATGCCTTGATATGGTCCGCGCGCCTCATGAAGGTTTCGCTACGGCCGCCGGGCGGGCGTGGCACTTCCACCACGACATCGCGAGACGGGCGGCGCTCCCATGAAGCTCATCGCCGGCAACAGCAATCGGCCGTTGGCCGAGGCCATTTCCGTTTGCCTCAAGGTGCCCCTGACCAAGGCCAGCATCCGGCGCTTTTCGGACATGGAGGTCTTCGTCGAGATCCTGGAGAACGTCCGGGGCGAGGACACCTTCGTCATCCAGTCGACCAGCTATCCGGCGAACGACAACCTGATGGAACTGCTGGTCACCATCGATGCGCTGCGCCGCGGCTCCGCGCGCCGCATCACGGCGGTGATCCCCTACTACGGCTATGCCCGGCAGGACCGCAAGACCGGCCCGCGCACGCCGATCTCGGCCAAGCTGGTCGCCAATCTGGTCACCATGGCCGGCGCCCACCGCGTGCTGACGCTGGACCTGCACGCCGGCCAGATCCAGGGCTTCTTCGACATCCCGACGGACAACCTGATCGCCGCCCCGGTGTTCACCCAGGACATCCAGGCGAAGATGCCGGACAAGGGCAACCTGACCATCGTGTCGCCCGACGTGGGCGGCGTGGTGCGGGCCCGCGCCATCGCCAAGCGGCTGGACGCCGATCTCGCCATCATCGACAAGCGGCGCGAGCGCGCCGGCGTGTCGGAGGTGATGAACGTCATCGGCGACGTGGACGGCCGCGACTGCATCCTGATCGACGACATCGTGGATTCCGCCGGCACCCTGTGCAACGCGGGCGTGGCCCTGCGTGAGCGCGGCGCCCGCTCGGTCCGCGCCTATGTCACCCATGGCGTGCTGTCGGGCGGTGCCGTCGCCCGCGTTGCCGACTCGCCGCTGGACGAACTGGTGACGACGGACAGCATCCAGGCGACGGAGGCCGTGCGCGTCTCCCGCAACATCCGCCAGCTCACCATCGCGCCCCTGATGGCCGAAGCGGTGGAGCGCATCAGCCACGAGCGCTCGGTGTCGAGCCTGTTCGACTGATCTTCGACTGACCACCGTCGGCGCCGGTCCTTTTCCGGGTCTGCGCTTGACAGGAAACGGGGCGGGCATTAGACCCGCGCAACTTGATCCGGGCGTACAGCACCCCTGGAGGCTGGCGTCCGGCTCGCGGACCCGGGGCGATCCCGCCCGACCGGGTCCGTTTGCTTTGAGGAGATGACATATGACCCAGACCATCGCGCTGAGCGCCGAGCTGCGCGACCGGGCCGGAAAGGGGACCGCCCGTCAGACGCGCCGCGAGGGCCGCATTCCGGCCGTGATCTACGGCAACAAGGAAAAGCCGGTGATGATCTCGCTGGAGTTCAACCAGTTCTTCCGCGAGCTGCACCGCCCGGGCTTCTTCACGCACCTGTTCGCCATCGCCGTCGACGGCACCACGCACCGCGTGCTGCCGCGTGACGTGCAGTTCGACCCGGTCAGCGACCGGCCGCTGCATGTGGACTTCCTGCGCGTCTCCGCCGCGACCGAGATCGTGGTGAAGATTCCGGTGGAGTTCGCCAACGGCGAGACCTCCCCGGGCATCAAGCGGGGCGGCGTGCTGAACATCGTGCGCCACGAGATCGAGGTGTTCTGCCGGGCCGACAACATCCCGGAGCACATCACCGTCGATCTGGCCGATGCGGACCTGAACAGCTCCATCCACATCAGCGCGGTGGCGCTGCCGGAAGGCGTGCGTCCGACCATTGCCGACCGCGATTTCACCATCGCCACCATCGCCGCCCCGTCGGGCCTCAAGTCCGAGGCTGCCGAGGCGGAGGATGCGGCCTCGGCGGGCGCGTAAGGTCCGATGCGCCTCGTCGTCGGTCTGGGCAATCCCGGCCCGGAGTACGAGCGCCAGCGGCACAATGTCGGCTTCATGGCGGTGGACCTGCTCCACCGCCGCTACGGCTTCGGTCCCTGGAAGCGCCGCTTCCAGGGGCTGACCGCCGAAGGCAGCGTGGCGGGAGAGAAAGTCCTTCTCCTGAAGCCCGCCACCTTCATGAACCTCTCCGGCCAAGCCGCCGGCGAGGCCATGCGCTTCTACAAGATCACGCCCGACCAGGTCCTCGTCTTCCATGACGAGCTTGACCTGCCGCCGGGCCGCGTCCGCGTCAAGCGGGGCGGCGGCCATGGCGGCCACAACGGCCTGCGGTCGCTGGACGACCATGTCGGCAAGGACTACTGGCGCATCCGCATCGGCATCGGCCACCCCGGCTCGAAGGAGCGGGTGACCGGCTGGGTGCTGTCCAACTTCGCCAAGGCGGAGGAACAGTGGCTGGAGCCGCTGCTGGACGCCCTGGTGGCGGAAGCGCCCCTGCTCGTGGCCGGCGAGCCCGAGAAGTACGCCAGCCGCATCGCCCTGCTGACCCAGCCCCCGAAGCCGCCGAAGCCCCCCAAGAACGGGGCGAAGGGTGCCGCAACGGGCGCGGACGCCGCGGCCGCGAAGCCCCCGGGACCCGGCGGCCCCGCGACCGGGCGCAACGGCTGACGTCCCTGCGACGGGACGCCCCCCTGCCGCCTCCTGCCTGGATCGACCCCGGCGGGCGCTATAGGATCGCCCCGGTCCGGGCATGATGAATGCCCATGATCGATCAGGGTCGGGCGATGATACGCGCAGGTCTGGTCTTCTTGGCGATCCTGCTGGCCGGGGCGGTGGCCGGCACGCTGATGATGTACTTCACCGTGAACCCGCCGCCGTCGGCGGACTCGCTGCAACGGCTGGCGGCGGCGCTGCTGATCTGCATCGTGGCGCTGGTGTCGGTGGTGCTGCTGACCCGCGACGCGGCCGCCGTGGAAGCCGCCCCGCCCGCTCCCGCCCCCGACCTGCCGGAAACGGGGCCGGCGGCCGACGAGACGGTGCTGGACGAGATGATCCGCATGGCGGAGGCGCGGCTGTCGGCCCAGTACACGGCGGCCCTGGCCGCGGACCAGCGGGCCAATTCCTTCGCCGGCCTGATGATCGCCCTGACCCTGGGGCTGGGCGTCGCCACCCTGCTGCTGCACGGGCACGCCCCCGCCCTGAGCATCGCCGCCGGCTTCGGCAGCCTGACGGCCCAGGTGGCCGCGGCCGTCGCCTACTGGGCGGGCAAGCCCCGGTCGCTGGTTCCGGCCGGCGTCATGCCGTCCGACTGGACGCCGGAGATGCGGACCCTGACCGACCGTTGCGCCGTGAAGGCCCGCATCTGCCGTCTCTACGAGGACCGGCTGCGCGAGAACGGCGCGGCTCTGGCCGAGGCGTCGCGGGCCACGGGCACCGCCGTCGTGGCGGGAATGGCGGTTCCGGTGGTGGCGCTGGTCGCCTATCTGCTGGCGATCCGGTTCCTCTGACCCCGCCCCGGGCGGACCCGTCAGGCCAGCAGGTCCAGCAGCCTTCCGGTGGTGCGGTCGTCGCTGCGCAGCACGGCCGCCGCCGCGCCGGCCTGAACCTGGGCGAGCGCCAGATCGGCCGCCGCCTGGGGCAGCACGGAAGCCGCCTCCCCGCCGCCGGCCAGCGCCTCTGCCGCGCGGGCGACGCGCGCCTGGGCGTCCCCGATGCCGGAAAGGGCCAGACCGGAGAGGGAGCCGGTCAGGGGTCCACCCCCGGAGATGCCGCCGATCGCCGCCATGCCGATCCCTTTCCCCCGCCGCGGGACACCCCGCGTGCCCCCGATCATAGCCGGTTCCACGGCACCGGGCGAGCCCCGTCAGCCCTGCCGCCGCCCCTGCCGTCGCCCCTGCCCGCCGCCCCTGGTTGCGGGTCCGGCTGGCGTATGGTCATCATCGTGCGGTTCCGATAGTGTCGCCGGCCCAGGCCGGGAGAGGGTGTCATGGATGCACGGGAAGCCGCCGCGGAGGCGCCGATGGAGGACGTCGTCCCCCTGATGGAGACGCTGGGCCGCCGGGCCCGCGCCGCCGCGGAGCAGCTCGCCACCGTACCGACGGCGACCAAGGATGCGGCCCTGCGCGCGGCCGCCGCCGCCGTGCGCGCCCGCGCGGCGGAGATCCTGGAGGCCAACGCGGCCGACATGCAGGCGGCGCGGGCCAAGGACCTGCCCCCGGCCATGCTGGACCGGCTGCGGCTGGACGGCGGCCGGGTTGAGGCCATCGCCCGGGGGCTGGAGGACGTGGCCGCCCTGCCCGACCCGGTGGGGACCGTGACGGAGGAATGGACCCGGCCGAACGGGCTGCGCATCCAGCGGGTGCGGGTGCCGCTGGGCGTCATCGGCATCATTTACGAGAGCCGCCCCAACGTGACGGCGGACGCCGGGGGCCTGTGCCTGAAGTCGGGCAACGCCGCCATCCTGCGCGGCGGTTCGGAGAGCTTCCACAGCTCCCGCGCCATCCTGGCGGCGCTGCACGACGGGCTGCGCGCGGCCGGGCTGCCGCCGGACGCCGTGCAGGCGGTGCCGACCCGCGACCGCGCCGCCGTCGGCGCCCTGCTGGGCCTGACCGGGCTGGTGGACGTGGTGATCCCGCGCGGCGGCAAGTCGCTGACCGCCCGCGTGGCGGCAGAGAGCCGGGTGCCGGTGATCTACCACCTGGACGGCATCTGCCATGTCTATGTCGACCGCGCCGCGGATCTGGAGAAGGCGCGGGCCGTGGTGATGAACTCCAAGATGCGGCGCACCGGCATCTGCGGGGCCATGGAGACGCTGCTGGTGGACCGCGCCGTGCTGGACAGCCACCTGCGCCCGATCCTGGCCGACCTGCTGGCCGCCGGCTGCGAAATCCGCGGCGACGCGGCGGTGCAGGCGCTGGACCCGCTGGTCCGGCCCGCCAGCGAGGAGGACTGGAACACCGAGTACCTGGACGCCATCCTGTCGGTGAAGGCGGTGGACGGGGTGGACGCGGCGGTGGAGCACATCCAGCGCCACGGCAGCCACCACACCGACAGCATCGTCACCGAGGACGCGGCCACGGCCGAGCGGTTCCTGTCCCGCGTGGACAGCGGCATCGTGCTGTGGAACGCCTCCACCCAGTTCGCCGACGGCGGCGAGTTCGGCTTCGGGGCGGAGATCGGCATCTCCACCGGCAAGCTGCACGCCCGCGGCCCGGTCGGGGCGGCCCAGCTCACCAGCTACAAGTACGTCGTCCGCGGCGACGGCCAGGTCCGGCCGTGACGCAGGCCCCCGACCCCGACGGAGCGGAGGCCGCTGCCCACCCCGCTGCCCGCCCCGCCGCCTGCACTCCCTCCTCTTCCCTGCTCCCGTCCCCGGCACAGCCCCGGCCCCTGGGCGGGGCGGCCTGGGCCGGACGGCGCATCGGGCTGCTGGGCGGATCGTTCAACCCGGCGCACGAGGGGCACCGCCACATCAGCCTGATGGCGCTGAAGCGGCTGGGGCTGGATCAGGTCTGGTGGCTGGTGACCCCGCAGAACCCGCTGAAGTCCGCCGCCGACACGGCGGCGCTGGAGCTGCGGGTGGCGACCGCCCAGGCCCGGGCGCGGCACCCGCGCATCGTGGTGACGGCGCTGGAGACGCAGCTCGGCACCCGCTACACGGCGGAAACGCTGGCCGAGCTGCGCCGGCGCTTCCCGCGGACCCGCTTCGTCTGGCTGATGGGGGCGGACAACCTGCGGCAGATCCCCCACTGGCGGGGCTGGACGCGAATCTTCGGGATGGTCCCGGTTGCAGTCTTCCCGCGCCATCCCTATGCTATTCCCGCGCTGGTCGGCAAGGCCGCCCGGCGCTTCGCCCGGGACCGGGTGGATGCGGGCCGGTCGCGCGAGCTTCCCCTGAGGGAGCCGCCGGCCTGGGTGTTCCTGGACGGCCCCCTGCATCCGGCCTCGGCAACGGAGATCCGGCGCCGGGGCGATTCCCGTGCCTGGGCCGGGAAGACCGGGGTTCCGGTGGCCGGCGTCGCGGCAAGCGGCGGCAAGGCAGATCGGGCCCCCCATCATGGGACATGAGGTGAAGACCATACCTGCCGCACCTAGCATCGGCGTCGCCGGCGCCAGCGCCGCTTCCGCCGACATCCCCGTCCGCATCCGGGATCTCGTCCTCCAGTCGCTCGACGGCGACAAGGCGGAGGATACGGTCGTGATCGACCTGATCGGCAAGACGAGCCTGGCCGACTACATGGTGGTCACCTCCGGTCGCTCGGCCCGTCAGGTCGGCGCCATGGCCGACCACCTGCTGGAGAAGCTGAAGGCCATGGGCATCGACGCCGAAGCCGAGGGCATGCCCCAGAACGACTGGGTGCTGCTCGACGCCGGCGACGTGATCGTCCACCTGTTCCGGCCGGAGGTCCGCGCCTTCTACAACATCGAGAAGATGTGGGGCGTGGAACCGCCGGCATCGCTGATCCCGACCGGGTTCCAGCCGGATCTGCGGGCGGGCTGACCGCCCGCCCCGGTCCTCGCGGGGAGATGCCGAGATGCGCCTGTGGCTTGCCGCCGTGGGGCGGGCCAGGCCCGGTCCCGTGCGCGACCTGTTCGAGGAGTACCGCGGCCGCCTGAGCTGGTCCCTGACCCTGAAGGAGGTCGAGGCCCGCAAGCGGGTGGAGGGCGAGGAACTGAAGCGGCTGGAGGCGGACCTGCTTCTGGCCGCGGTTCCCCCCGGCGCCATCCTGGTGGCGCTGGACGAGCGCGGCCAGATGCTCGCCTCCGACGCCTTCGCCCGCCGTCTGGGCACCTGGCGCGACCAGGGCAGCCCGGACATCGCCTTCGTCATCGGCGGGGCCGACGGGCTGGCCGAGGAGGTGCGGCGGCGCGCCGACCTTCTGCTGGCCTTCGGCCCCATGACCTGGCCGCACATGCTGGTGCGCGGCATGCTGGCCGAACAGATCTATCGCGCCCAACAGATCCTGGCCGGCCACCCCTATCACAGGGCTTAAGACTTCCGAAGGCGTTGTTCCTCTGCACGACGCGCATGACGGCAGCGGCCGAACCCGCATTCCCGCCGATCTACTTTCCCACGCCGCCGAACACTTCCGTGCCAGCCTCCAATACTCGGGCAACGCTTGATATGGGGAGGTCGGTATGCGTAAAGCATCGCTGTCGGTGGCGCCTGTTCTCTCCTTCTCCCTGGGAACCCTGGCCGTCGGAATGCTGGCCCTGGTCATGAGCACCGGGCCGGCGGTGGCGGAGGTCCGGTCCCTGAGCACGACCGGCACCATCACGGTCGTCGGTCTGACCGATGTGCAGCTCTGCGTGCGGGAGACCCTGCGGGACAATCTCGACGAGGCGGACTACTGGTGCACCCGGACCCTGCAACGGGCGGAGAGCAGCATCAACAGCCGCGCCGTGGCCTCCGTCCACCGCGGCGTGCTGAACCTGAAGCGCGGCCGGACGGTGGACGCGCTGACGGACATGAACGAGGCGATCCGGCTGACGCCCGACTATGGCGACGCCCACTTCAACCTGGGCAACGCCCTGTTCGCGCTGGGCCGCTACGACGAGGCGGCGCAGGCCTACGGCAGCGCCATCGCGCTCGCCAATTCGACCATGCCGGATCTGACCTACTTCAACCGGGCCAAGGCCCATGAGCGGCTGGGCCGAACGGACCTCGCCCGCGCCGACTACGACCGGGCCCGCGCCCTGATGACGCCGGACAGCCCCCTGCGCGGACGGCTGGCGCAGTACTGACCGCCGCCGCCGCGCCAGGGCACCGGCGAACGGCACATGGCCTGAGAGGCAGAGAGCATCGAGGCGTGGGGCATCAAGGCGTGGGGCGCTGCGGCAAGGCCCCTCCCGCCGCCCCACGCCGATCCGTGCCGGAACAGACCTGCGGGGTTGACGCGGCGGCCCAGCCAAAGCTTCACTGGCGCCCCGTCGCGGCCCGGGCTAAGAGCGCGGCCGGATTACGCGCGAGGTCGCCTTGCTCCGCTATTCGCTGGTCATTCCTGTCCTGAACGAACAGGACAACGTGCTGCCCCTGGTCGAGGAGCTGTACGCCGTCCTGGACCCCGGCTTCGAGCTGATCTTCGTGGATGACGGCTCCACCGACGCCACGGCCGAACGGCTGGCGGCGGCGAAGGGGCGCTTCCCCGGCCTGCGCCTGATCCGTCACGCCGGCCGCGCCGGCAAGAGTGCCGCCCTGCGCACGGGGATCAATGCCGCCACCGCCCCCTGGATCGTCACCATGGACGGCGACGGGCAGAACGACCCGCGCGACGTGCCCCGCCTGCTGGCGGCGGCCGAGGCCGACCCCGCCGTCGCGCTGGTCGCCGGCCTGCGGCGCAAGCGCGACGACATCTGGCGCAAGCGCGTCGCCTCGCGCATCGGCAACGGCATCCGCCGCGCCCTGCTGCGCGACGACTGCCCGGACACCGCCTGCGGGCTGAAGGCGATCCGGCGCGACGTGTTCCTGGGGCTGCCCTTCTTCGACAGCCTGCACCGCTTCTTCCCGGCGCTGGTGCGCCGGCACGGCCACGCCGTCGCCATGGTGCCGGTGAACGACCGGGCGCGGCGGGCCGGTGTCTCCAAATACACGAACTGGGGCCGCGCCGTGGCCGGCCTGTTCGATCTGGCCGGCGTTGTCTGGCTGATGCGCCGCACCACCCTGCCCACCGCCGCGACCGAGATCTGACCCATGCTGTGGACCCATCTGGAATCGTGGTGGCACGCGGCCGTGGCCGACAAGGGCTGGCTGGTCGTCTTCGGGCTGGCCGCCCAGACCATGTTCATGATGCGCTTCGTGATCCAGTGGATCTCCTCGGAGCGGGCGAAGCGCAGCGTGGTGCCGGAGGCGTTCTGGTACTTCAGCCTCCTGGGCGGGATGATGCTGGTGGTCTACGGCCTGCTGCGGCCGGACCTGGTCATCATCGTCGGGCAGATGCCGGCGCTGGTCATCTACAGCCGCAACATCGTCCTGATCCGGCGCGAGAAGCGCCTGAAGGGGGCGGTCGAGCCGGCCGCGGAGGCCGCCCGCGAGGCGGTGGCCGAATGACCCCGACGCCGGCTGCCACGGTCGGGCCGGCGGCGCTGCGGCTGCCGCACTACCTGCTGGTCGCGGCGGTGGCGCTGGTGCTGCTGCTGCCCGGCTTCTTCACGATCCCGCCTTTCGACCGGGACGAGAGCCGCTATGCCCAGGCCAGCCACCAGATGCTGGAGACGGGCGACTTCGTGGACATCCGCTTCCAGGAGGAGCCGCGGCACAAGAAGCCCGTGGGCATCTACTGGATGCAGAGCGCGGCCGTCGCGCTGCTGTCCGACGACGGGCACGGCGCCATCTGGATGTACCGCCTGCCGTCCCTGCTGGGGGCCGTCGCGGCGGCGCTGCTGACCGCCTGGGCGGGGGCGCGGCTGTTCGGGCCGGCGGCGGGGCTGGCCGGCGGGCTGGCCCTGGCGGCGGTGCTGGTGCTGGGCGTCGAGGCCCGCATGGCGAAGACGGACGCCGCCCTGCTGGCGACCGTGGCCGCGGCGCAGGGCGTGCTGGCGCAGTTCTACCTGGCGCGCGGCCGGCCGGGGATGCCGCCCGGGACCGGCCTCGCCCTCGCCTTCTGGGCGGCGCTGGGCGTCGGCATCCTGATCAAGGGGCCGATCATCCTGATGGTGACGGGCGGCACGCTCCTGGCGATGGGCGCGGCCGACCGCGACCTGCGCTGGCTGAAACCGCTGCGGCCTGCCCTGGGCGTGCCGCTGCTGCTGGCCATCGTGCTGCCCTGGCTGGTGGCCATCGGCATCGCCACCGACTGGGAGTTCTTCCGCTACGCCATCGGGCACGAGTTCCTGGGCAAGGCGCATTCCGTGCAGGAAAGCCATTCCGGTCCGCCCGGCTACTATCTGGCGACCTTCTGGCTGAGCTTCTGGCCCTGGTCGCTGCCGGCGGTGCTGGCCCTGCCCTGGGCCTGGGCGAAGCGGCGGGAGCCGGCGGTGCGCTTCTGCCTCGCCTGGGTGCTGCCGAGCTGGATCATCTTCGAGGCGGTGTCCACCAAGCTGCCGCACTACACCATCATCGTCTTTCCGGCGATCGCCCTGCTGGCCGCCGCCTCCCTCCTGGACCGCGCGGGAGCGGACGGGACCGCGGCGGCGGCCACAGGCAAGGCGGCGCGCTGGTTCCGCGGCGGGGCTGCGGGCTTCTATCTGCTGGTCACCGCCGCCTTCGCCGGGGGCGCCGTCTGGTTCCCCTACGATCTGGAGGGCCGGATCGAGCCGCTGGCCGTGGCCGCCGCCGTCGCCATCCTGGGCACCGGCATCGCCGTCGCCGTCTTCGCGGCAAGGCGGCAGGCGGAACGGCTGCTGGCGGCCGGTCTGATCGGCGCCGCCGCGACCTACGGTCTGGCGCACGGCGCGGTGCTGCCGCGGATCGAGCCGATGTGGCTGAGCCCGAAGGTCGCCGCCGCGGTGGAGAAGCACCGCCCCTGCCCCGGCAGCGTGCTGGCCGCGGCCGGCTATACCGAACCCAGCATGGTCTTCCTGGTCGGCACCGGCACCGTGCTGGGCGCGGGCGACCGGGTGGCGCAGCATCTGCTGGCGAACCCGGCCTGCGCCCTGGGGCTGGTCACCGGCGAGGTGGAGGAGCGCCGCTTCCGCGAGGCGCTGGGCGGTGCGGAACCACGCCTGCTGGAAGAGATCCCCGGCTTCAACTATTCCCGCGGCAAGCGGGTGGTGCTGCGCCTCTACACGCTGGCGCCCGCCGCCGCGGACCCCGACCAACCCCGGCAACAGCCATAGAAAAGGAGACCATCCCATGGCAGGACGGATCGACGCGCGCCTCGCGGAACTGGGCATCGAGCTGCCGCAGGCCGCCGCCCCCGTGGCCGCCTATGTGCCCGCGGTGCGCACGGGCAACCTGCTCTTCCTCTCCGGCCAGATCACGCTGGAGAACGGCGAGCTGCGCCACAAGGGCAAGCTGGGCGACGGCATCGACCTGGAGACCGGCCGGCAGGCGGCGCGCCTGTGCGGCCTGAACATCCTGGCCCAGGCGAAGGCCGCCCTGGGTGGCGACCTGGACCGCGTGGTGCGGGTGGTGAAGCTGGTCGGCTTCGTGAACTCCACCCCCGACTTCGTGGACCAGCCGAAGGTCGTCAATGGCGCCTCGGAGCTGATGCAGGAGGTGTTCGGCGAGGCCGGCCGCCATGCCCGCTCCGCCGTCAGCGCCGGCAGCCTGCCCCTGGGCGTGGCGGTCGAGGTCGAGGCGATCCTGGAAGTGGCGGACTGACCCTGCCGGAAGTCCGGAGCGGCTACGGGCGGGGAGGCTTCCGGAGCCTCCCTTGCCCCGGCCGGGCGGGGCGCTACATGCTGTGGACGCCAACCCGGACCCGCCCATGCCCGACGGACGCGACCTCCCGAGCAGCCTGACCCTGCGCCTCGTCCCCCGCATCGCGGAGGTGGGCGCCGCCGAGTGGGACGCCCTGGCCGGGCCCGACAATCCCACCGTGAGCCACGCCTTCCTGCATCTGCTGGAGGAGAGCGGGTCCGTCGGCAAGGGCACCGGCTGGACGCCGCAGCACCTGACCCTGCGCGATGGCGCCGGCACGCTGCTGGGGGCGATGCCGCTCTACCTGAAGTCCCATTCCTACGGCGAATATGTCTTCGACCATGCCTGGGCCGCCGCCTGGGAACGGGCGGGCCGCGCCTATTATCCCAAGCTCCAGTCGGCCGTGCCCTTCACCCCGGTGACGGGGCCGCGCCTGCTGGTCCGCCCGCAGGCGCCCGAGGGCACGGCGGAGGCGATGCTGCGCGGGCTGGAGCAGATCGCCCGCACGAACGGCCTGTCCTCCGTCCATGTCACCTTCCCGACGGCGGAGGAGTACGAGCTGGCCGGCCGTGCCGGCTGGCTGCAACGGCTGGGCCGGCAGTTCCACTGGGAGAACCGGGGCTATGGCAGCTTCGACGACTTCCTGGGGGCGCTGAGCGCGCGCAAGCGCAAGGCCGTGCGGCGGGAACGGCGGGAGGTGGCGGAGAGCGGGCTGGTCCTGCACAGCCTGACCGGCGACGACCTGCGGCCGGAGCACTGGGACGCCTTCCACCGGCTCTACATGGCGACCAGCGACCGCAAATGGGGCTGGACCTACCTGACGCGGGACTTCTTCCACCGGCTGGGCACGACGATGCCGGAGCGGGTGCTGCTGGTGCTGGCGGAGGACCGGGGCCGCTGGGTCGGCGGCGCGCTGAACCTGATCGGCACGGACACGCTCTACGGCCGCAACTGGGGCTCCGCCGGGGAGTACCCGTTCCTGCACTTCGAGGCGTGCTACTACCGCGCCATCGACTTCGCCATCGCCCGCGGCCTGAAGCGGGTGGAGGCCGGCGCCCAGGGCGAGCACAAGATCCAGCGCGGCTACCTGCCGAGCCCGACCTACAGCGTCCACCACATCGTGGACCCTGGCTTCCGCCGCGCCGTGGCCGACTTCCTGGAGCGCGAGCGCGCCGCCGAGGCGGAGGAGACGGCGCTGCTGACCGCGGAGAGCCCCTACCGCAGGGACGGCGGCGAGAGCGACAGCGGCGGATGCGAGGACGCCCGGGACCCTGCCGGGCGTGCGCCCTAGGACCGCAGTCCGCGCAGGCCGGCGACGGAGAGCAGCAGCCAGCCCAGGATGAAGGAGACGCCGCCGACCGGGGCGACGGCGCCGAGGGCACTGGGCCCGAACCAGCCCAGCAGATAGAGCGCGCCGGGGAACAGCAGGCAGCCCAGGGCGAAGGCGGCGCCGGCCAGCGCCGTCAGCCGGTCCGCCCCGCCGTGACGGCGCCACGCCACCAGCCCCAGCAGGGCCGCCGCATGGGCGAGCTGGTACTGGCTGGCGGTCTGCCACAGCTCCACCGCGCGGGCATCCCGCACCGCGGGCAGGCCGTGGCTGGCGTAGGCCCCGCAGGCCACGGCGACGGCCCCGAACAGGCCGGCGAGGATGAGCAGCGGGCGGGTGGCGCGGTCGGTCATGACGGATGTCCCGGATCGGTGTCGGCGCGCCACTCTAGGGTCTTTCCCGCCGGGCTGGAAAGACGGTCGCGGCGGGCGGACCCCGGGAAAGGCCCGCCCGCTTCATCCTGTCTCGCTCAGGCCGTGGGCGGCAGGTCGGCGAGCAGGAGTTCAGTCTCCTCCAGCGCCTCGATCACCAGCTCCGGCTCGTCCCGGACGGCCGCGCCGTCGCGGGCGGACAGCTCCACGCCGTTGACCCGGAGCCGTCCCGTGGCCGGGACCAGATAGGCCAGACGCCCGCCCAGCCGGTGGGTCACGGTCGTGCCCGCCGCCAGGGTGGCGCCCAGCAGGGCCGCGTCCTGGTGGATGGTCAGCGCCCCGGACCCGGCGTCCTGCGCCCGGCCGGAGGCCAGCACCACCAGCTCCCCGGCCCGGTCCGCCTTGGGGAAGTGCCGGGTCTCCCAGCGCGGGGCGACGCCGGCCCGGTCCGGAATGATCCAGATCTGGAACAGCCGGGTCTCACCGGGCTCCCGGTTGTACTCGGCATGCACGATGCCGGTGCCGGCGGACATCACCTGCACGTCGCCCGCCTCGGTCCGGCCCTCGTTGCCCAGGGCGTCCTTGTGCGTGACGGCGCCCTGCCGGACATAGGTGATGATCTCCATGTCGCGGTGGGGGTGCGGATCGAAGCCGGTGCCGGCCGCGATGGCGTCGTCGTTCCAGACCCGCAGCGGCCCCCAGTGGACCCGGGAGGGATCGCGGTACTGGCCGAAGCTGAAATGGTAGCGGGCGTCCAGCCAGCCGTAGCTGGCGGACCCCAGACTGTCGAAGGCGCGACGCTCGATCATGTCGGGTCTCCTTGCCGCGGCCCCTCTCCGGAGGCGGCCGCGTCGACACCGGCCGGCGGGATGCCGGCCGGAAAGCCTCAGCCGCGCAGCTTCGCGGCCGTGCGGGCCACCAGCGCCCCCTGGTAGCGGGCGCCGCCCAGTTCCACCTCGGTCGGCCTGCGGCTGCCGTCGCCGTCGGCGATGGTGCTGGCGCCGTAGGGCGTGCCGCCCTTGACCTGCTCGACGCCGGACAGCCCCTCATAGGCGTAGGGCAGGCCGACGACGACCATGCCGTGGTGCAGCAGGTTGGTGAGGATGCTGAACAGCGTCGTCTCCTGCCCGCCATGCTGCGAGGCGGTGCTGGTGAAGGCGGCACCGACCTTGCCGTTGAGGGCACCCTTGGCCCAGAGCCCGCCGGTCTGGTCCAGGAAGTTGGCCATCTGGCTGGTCATGCGGCCGAACCGCGTGGGCGTGCCGACGATGATGGCGTCGTACTCCGCCAGTTCCGCCACGGTGGCGACGGGGGCCGACTGGTCCAGCTTCATGCCGGAGCGGCGGGCGACCTCTTCCGGCACCAGTTCCGGCACGCGCTTCACCGCGACCTCCGTGCCGGGCACGGAGCGCGCGCCCTCGGCCACCGCTTCCGCCATCGTCTCGATATGGCCGTAGCTGGAATAGTAGAGCACCAGGACCTTGGTCATCGTCCGTCTCCTTGTTGGTGTCGGGTGGAATCGTGCCGGATAGAATCAAGCCGGGGCGGCGGTTCGGTCAGGGGTAAGATAGGGCGTTGCAGGGAGACCGATAATCGGCGCCCCCTGCACAGGCTTGTTGCGACAGGAAAGACAATCCGGCAGAAGCGGAAGAGCCGACCGGCCATGGCCCCGGCCGGGCAACAGACGGAGGGCGCACATGGACCGGCTGGACGATCTGCGCCTGTTCAGCTGCGTGGCCGAGACGCGCAGCTTCACCCGCGCGGCCGAGCGCATGGGCCTGTCGAAATCCGCGGCCAGCCGGCGCATCGCGGAGCTGGAGGCGCGGCTGGGCGCACGGCTGTTCCACCGCACCACCCGCTCCATCAGCCTGACCCAGGTGGGCCAGGGCTTCCACGAGCGGGTCAGCCAGATCCTGGCCGACCTGGAAGAGGCGGAGGGGATGGTCGCCAGCCAGCATGCCGCCCCGCGCGGGGTGCTGAAGCTGGCGGCGCCGATGTCCTTCGGACTCTTGCACCTGGGGCCCGCCATCTGCGCCTTCCAGGAGCGGTTTCCGGAGGTGCAGGTGGATGTGGACCTGTCCGACCGCTTCGTGGATCTGGTGGACGAGGGCTACGATCTGGCCGTCCGCATCGGGCGGCTGAAGGACAGCAGCCTGATCGCGCGCCGCATCTGCCCGGCCCGGCGGGTCGCCGTCGCCAGCCCCGCCTATCTGCACCGCCGCGGCGAGCCGGCGACACCCGACACGCTGGCGGAGCACGACTGCCTGCACTATTCCAACGCCGCCGTCGCGGACCATTGGAGCTTCCGGGCGGCGCCGGGGTCGGAGATGCTGCGCCCGGCCCGCCCCGCCATCACCATGCGCGCCAACAACGGCGACATCCTGCGCACGGCCGCCGTGGCCGGGCGCGGCATCGCCGTGCTGCCGACCTTCATCGTGGGCGACGATCTGGCGGCGGGGCGGCTGCGCACGGTCCTGCTGGACTGGACGACGTCGCCCTCGGCGCTGCACGCCGTCTATCCCGCCAACCGGCACCTGAGCCCCAAGGTGCGCGCCTTCGTGGACTTCATCGCCGCCCGCTTCGGCCCGGAACCGCCCTGGGACACGGCCCTGCCGGCCGTGCCGGGCGGCTGAGCGGGCCGCATCCGGGCCGCATCCGGGCCGCTTGTACGGACCCGGCCGCTACGGATCGTCCCGGTGCCGGTTGTCCTGATGGCGGCGGCCGTGGCATCCGTCACTGCACCGCGACCGGCCGACCCGGCACGGTCCCGCCCCTCTTCCGCATCCATCGAGGACGACATGGCGATCGATCTCTACGTCTGGCCCACCCCGAACGGCTTCAAGGTCTCCATCGCGCTGGAGGAAATGGGGCTGCCCTACACGGTCCACCCGATCGACATCGGCAAGGGCGACCAGTTCCGGCCGGAGTTCCTGAAGATCGCGCCGAACAACCGGATGCCCGCCATCGTCGATCCGGACGGCCCCGGCGGCCGGCCGCTCAGCCTGTTCGAATCCGGCGCCATCCTGATCTATCTGGCGGAGAAGTCCGGCCGCTTCCGGCCGCAGGACCCGGCCGTCTGGTACACGCACCTGCAATGGCTGATGTGGCAGATGGGCGGCGTCGGGCCGATGTTCGGGCAGGCCGGCCACTTCATGATCTACGCGCCGGAGAAGGTCCCCTACGGCATCGAGCGCTACGGCAACGAGGCGAAGCGCCTGATGAAGGTGGCGGACACCCGGCTGGCGGAGTCCGAGTATCTCGGCGGGGCCGACTACGGCATCGCCGACATGGCGACCTTCCCCTGGCTGCGGGTGCATGAGCGCTACGGTCTCGTCACGGACGAGTATCCGAACGCGCGGCGCTGGCTGGAGACGGTCGCCGCCCGCCCCGCCGTGCAGCGGGGACTGGAGCTGCTGAAGGAGCACCAGCCGAAGCCGGGCCAGACCATGACGGACGAGCAGCGCGCCGTGCTGTTCGGCAAGCGGCCGGGCTGACGGGCCGCCCCGGATGCTCCCGCGGGCGGCAACCGCGGGAGCGCCGGCCGGCCAGGGACGGGCCGGCCGACGCTCCAGGTCAGACCTTGCCGAACATCTCCGCCAGGGCGGGGTCGCCCAGGGTGGGGCTGCCGCCCAGGTTGCTGCCGCCATCCACCGGCAGCACGACGCCGGTGATGTAGGCGGCCATCGGGCTGGAGAGGAACAGGCAGGCGTCCGCGATCTCCTGCGCCGTGCCCCAGCGGCCGAGCGGGATGCCGCGCTTCGAGCGCTCCTCCGCCTCCGGCGTCGGGGTCAGGCGGCGCATCCCCTCCGTCCCCTCGATGGGACCGGGGGAGACGGCGTTGACGCGGATGCCCTGTGGCCCCCATTCCATCGCCAGCACGCGGGTGAGCTGGTCGATGCCGGCCTTGGCGGCGCAGACATGGGCCTGGAAGACGTAGGGCCGACTGGACTGGCCGGCGGAGATGCTGATGACGCTGGCGCCGGGGCTGCGCAGGAACGGGTGCGCCGCCCGCAGGACGTTGAAGGTGCCCAGCAGGTCGATGTCCACCACCGCCTTGAAGCCGTTCGATGACATGCCGAGCGCCGGCGCCACGAAGTTGCCCGCCGCCCCGCTGACCAGCACGTCGATCGGGCCGAAGCGGTCATGCGCCTGCCGCAGCGCCGAGTCGACCTGGTCGTAGCTGCGCACGTCGGCCGAGGCGCCGACCGCGTCCACCCCGTGGCCGCGCAGCCGCTCCAGCGCCGCCTCGATCCGCGCCGGATCGCGGGCCAGGATGCCGACATTGGCCCCGCGCGCGGCGAACCCTTCCGCGATGCCCAGGTTGATCCCGCTGGAACCGCCGGCGACGAAGACGGTCCTGCCCGTGAAATCGAACGGGTCGCGCATGCCTCACTCTCTCCCTTCACGGTGGCGCCCGGCGGACGTGACGCCGCCGCCGGAGCGGGAGTAGATTAAGCCCGCACCCGTCCCCCGGAACATCCCCCGACATGCGCCCGGTCCTGTCCGTTCTTGCCGCCATCCTCCTGGCGGCCGCCCTTCCCCGTCCGGCCGAGGGCCGCGAGGCCGTCACGGCCTGCGACCGGCTGGCCTCCCACCCCGACGATCCCGACCGGACGGGACCGGGGGTGCCGCAGGAGCGGATGGACATGCCGCGCGCCATCACCGCCTGCACGGCCGATCTGGCCGCCGCCCCGGGAACCCCGCGGCTGGCCTACCAGCTCTCCCGCGCGCTGATGCTGTCCGGCAAGCCGGAGGCGGCCCTGCCGAAGCTGGAGCAGTCGGCGGCCGGGGGCTACCGCCATGCCCGGTTCGTGCTGGGGCTGCTGCTGATCTCCGGCAAGGGGGTCGCCGCCGATCCGTGCCGCGCCGCATCGCTGTGGCGGGACGCGGCGCAGGCCGGCCATCTGCTGGCGGAAATCTCCTTCGCCGCCACGGTGCTGGACGGCGGCTTCGGCCGCTGCGGCCTGGAGGTGCCGGAGACGGAAGTGCGGGGTTACATCGCCCATGCCCGCGACCAGGCCAAGGGAACCCGCCTGGAACAGGAGGTCGAGGAACTGTCCCAGGCGCTGGAGGGGGACGAGTAGACCCGGCCTGCCGGACGCGGCCTCGCCGCGTCGGCCCTTCCCCGCCTCAGCCGTTCTCGTCGCGGTAATAGACGTGCCCGCCGATCTCGGCGACCTGCTCGAAGGCAGCGCTCCAGGACGGGCTCACGCGGGTATGGTGGAAGTAGAGGGCGCCCCCCGTGGGATCCTCGACGGTGCCGGACCCGACCAGATCGGCGATGCGCAGGGCCCGCTTCCAGGAGTCGCGGTCGCGCGGAACATCGGGCCGGCCGTCGCACCACCAGGAGAACTGGCAGGGCGGCGTCTCGCCCCCCTGCCGGACGACATCGCAGGGCGTGTCAGGGAACTGCGGGTCCTCGACCCGGTTCAGGACGACGGCGGCCACGGCGGCCTGCGCCTCCTCCGGCTCGCCGCGGGCCTCGAAATAGACCGCCTTGGCCAGACACTCCCGCTGCTCCGGCGGCAGGGAAGTCTCAGCCGATGCCTGTGCCGCGGCCGCGTCCATCGCCCGTGTCATCCCCGTATCGTAGCCGGCTTCCGCTCCGGCCGGCGCCGTCGGCGTGTCCGCACGGTCGCGGGCGACGGCGGCGGGGGAGGCGAGCAGCAGCACGGGGAGCAGCGCCAGAACGGCGGAACGGGTGGACATCGGGGCGGCCTCGTCGTTGTTGACACCGCCCCGGCAACCCGCCGCAGACCGTCCTTGTTTCCCGCCTGCCCCCTCTGCCCCGTTGACCGCCCGATCGGGCGGCGGACCGCGCCTCCGGTTCCGCCCCTCGGAGGGGGGCCGGGTCAGGTCGCGTGGGCGCGGGTGGACATCTCCTGTTCCGCCTGTTGCCAGGCGAGAATGCCCGGCGGCACCGGCGGCGAGTCGATATGGCCGCCGCCCAGCGCGTCGAGCACGGCGGCGGTGGGCACGGTGCGGCCGCCGGCCAGGAACAGGCCCTTGGTCATGGCCACCGCGTGGACCTCCCCGGCCAGATCCTCGAACACATGCTCGATGTAGAGCCACTTCTCGTCCCAGCAGATCACCTGGGTGCGGACGCGGAAGCGCTGGAACGGCGCCAGCGAGCGCCGGTAGCGGATGGTCGAGCTGCCCAGCACCGGCGCCCAGCGCCGCTTCAGCAGCACCCGCCAGATGCGGGTGCGGACGATCAGGTCCAGCCGGCCGATGTCCATCATCGCCAGATAGCGGCTGTTGGTCATGTGCAGGTTGGGGTCCAGGTCGGTGGGCCAGACCCGCAGCGTGACGACCGACGCCGCCAGCGGGTGGAGCGGGCGGCCCAGCAGGGCGGCGACCACCACCCGGAGCATGCGGAAGAGAAGGTTCATGGCGGCACCGGGGTCAGGTTGGCGCGGGGCTCGGTCGGCGCTGGGTCATGATTGGCACAGGGTCAGGGCCGGCCGACGGTGATGGTTGGCAGGGACGGCCCGGCCCTGATACCAAGCTGCCGTTCTGCCAGGGAGGGATCGGCGTGCGCTACGGTAAGCTTGAGGTGATCTGCGGCCCCATGTTCTCGGGCAAATCGACCGAAATCCTCAAGCGCGCCATCTGGTACACGCACGGGACCGGCACCCGGATCATGCTGCTGAAGCCCGCCTTCGACGTGCGCTACGCCCACGACCGGGTGGTGAACCACGACGGCATCGGCTTCGACGCCACGCCCATCACCCGCATGCCGGAGGTGCCGGACGACGTGAGCGCCGTCTTCATCGACGAGGCTCAGTTCTGCTGCGCCCCGCATTTCGAGGGCGATCTGGTGCAGTCGGTGCGGGCGCTGCTGGAGCGGGGCATCGACGTGGGCGTCAGCGGGCTGGACACGGACTGGCGCGGCCATCCCTTCCCCGTCACCGCCACCCTGGCCGGGATGGCCGACACGGTGATCAAGCTGCGCTCCCGCTGTGCCGTATGCGGGCACGAGGCGACCAAGAGCTTCAAGAAGCATGGCAACGACCGCACGCTCGAACTGGGTCAGGCCGACCTCTACGAGCCGCGCTGCAACCTGCACTGGCACGACCACAGCGGCCCCCGCAGCCGCGAACTGGCGCTGGACCTGTAGGGACGGACGGGGCTTCCGGTGGTCGCTCAGGAGAGCAGCCTGTCATAGTCCGCATGGGACCCGATCCAGAACCATGTGACCGTATCGCCGTCCACGACCCCCAGCGCCCGCCAGTGGATGCCTATGCGCACGGCATGGACGGCCGCGTCCACGTTGACACATTTGAAGTGCAGGCCCGGATGCCGCGGATTCTCCCGCCAGAGCCGATAGGCCCGAGCCGCGGTCCTCTTCACCTCGCGCGGGAGCCCCGCGTAACACGCCCAGAAGTCGACGGTCGTCTGCGACTTCATTCCCGGGGAGCGTCGGAAGGATCATAGGGGAGGACCTCCCCTTGGGCGATCCGCTGCCGTGCGCGGGCGGCCAGGGCGGCAAGCTTGTCCTGGGTGGCCTCGAACCGCGCCGCCCAGGCCCGCTCGGCCGCCGCCTGCTCCAGCATCGCGCTGGCGATGGCCTCCTGCGCGTCGTCCGGCAGGCGGGAGACTTCGGCGATGGCCTGGTCGAGGAGCTTGTTCATGCCACCATCCTAAGGCGAACCGGCCCGCCGTTCCAGCGGCACCCGGCCCCGGCGAACGTCGCCGGGGCAGGGGCCGGAGCCGGGGTCCTGTCGCGCCGGGAGGACGTCAGAACTGGGCGGCGTCCAGGTCCATCAGGGTCTTGCCGCCGGCCATCAGGCTCTTGAAGCGGAAGTCCACCTCCGGGAGCATCTTCTGCATGAAGAAGCGCGCGGTCTTGACCTTGCCGTCCAGGAAGGCGCCGTTGGCCGTGTCGTCGTTGGCGGCCTTCTGCTGCGCCACCTTGACCATCTTCAGCCACATCCAGCCCACCGCCACGAGGCCGAAGATGCGCAGATAGTCGGTGGAAGCCGCCCCCGCCTCGTCCGGCTTCGCCATGCCCTTCTGCGCCACGACGGCGGTCGCCTGCTGGAGCTTGCCGAACGCCTTGAACAGCGGGCCGGCGAACTCGATCAGCGCCGGCTCGTCCATCGCCGCCGCAAGCTCCGCCTGCATCGGGTGGAAGAAGCGGCGCAGCAGCCGGCCCATGTTCTGCGGCATCTTGCGGCCGACCAGATCGAGCGCCTGGATGCCGTTCGCGCCCTCGTAGATCATGGCGATGCGGGCGTCGCGGACGAACTGCTCCATGCCCCATTCGCGGATGTAGCCGTGACCGCCGTACATCTGCTGCGAGGTCACCGCCGTCTCGAACCCGGCATCGGTGAAGTACGCCTTCACCACCGGGGTCAGCAGCGCGACGAAGTCCTCGGCCTCCTGCCGGACCTTGGGGTCGGGGTGCTTCTCGTAGACGTCGATCATCATGCCGACCCAGTAGCCGAGCGCGCGGGCGCCCTCGATGAAGGCCTTGGCCGTCATCAGGTTCTTGCGCACGTCCGGATGCACGATGATCGGGTCGGCCGGCTGCTCCGGTGCCTTGGTGCCGCCGAGCGAGCGGCCCTGGAGCCGGTCCTTGGCATAGGCGACGGCGTTCTGGTAGGCGACGGTGGCGACGCCCAGCCCCTGCATGCCCACGCCCAGGCGCGCCGCGTTCATCATGGTGAACATGGCGCGCATGCCCTTGTGCGGCTCGCCCACCAGCCAGCCGGTGGCCTCGTCGAAGTTCATGACGCAGGTGGCCGAGGCCTTGATGCCCATCTTGTGCTCGACCGCCCCGCACATCACGCCGTTGCGCGGGCCGGGCCGGTTGTCCTCCGTCGGCAGGAACTTCGGCACGATGAAGAGGGAGATGCCCTTCGTGCCCGCCGGCGCGTCCGGCAGCTTCGCCAGCACCAGATGGATGATGTTCTGCGTCAGGTCGTGCTCGCCGGCGGAGATGAAGATCTTGGTGCCGGTGATGCGGTAGCTGCCGTCGTCGGCCGGCACGGCCTTGGTCTTGATCAGGCCCAGGTCGGTGCCGCAGTGCGGCTCGGTCAGGCACATGGTGCCGGACCACTCGCCCGCGATCATCTTCGGCAGGTAGCGCCGCTTCAGCTCATCGCTGGCATGCACCTTGATGGCGTTGATGGCGCCGTGGGTCAGGCCGGGATACATGCTGAACGACATGTTCGCCGCGTTCATCAGCTCTTCCATCACGAAGCTGACGGTGTGCGGCAGGCCCTGCCCGCCATACTCGGGATCGGCCGAGAGGCCCTGCCAGCCGCCCTCGACATACCTGTCGTAGGCTTCCTTGAAGCCCTTGGGCGTGCGCACGACGCCGTTCTCGTAGGTGCAGCCCTCCTCGTCGCCGGAGCGGTTCAGCGGTTGCAGCTCGTTCTCGCAGAGCTTCGCCGCCTCCTCCAGGATCGTCATGACAAGGTCGGGGGTGGCGTCCTCGTAGCCGGGCAGCCTGGCGATCTGCCCGACGTCCAGCACGTCGTTCAGGACGAAGCCGATATCCTCGAGCGGGGCCTTGTAGATGGGCATGGGCGTTTCCTCTCTCGCATCCCGCCTCCCCTCCCCCGCCGCACCGGCACCGGCGTCCCCTGGACGGTCCGGATTCGGGGCGGCGGGCGAGACGAGGCCCGTTGGTGTCGATCAGGGCCGGGGTCGGGGTGCAGCACCCCGGCCCCGGTGTTGTTCTAGTTCCGCAGCGGCTTGCCGGTTTCCAGCATGTGCTCGATCCGGTCGATCGTCTGCGTCGTCTTCACCAGCCCGATGAAGGCGTCCCGCTCCAGGGCGAGCAGGTCGTCCTCCGTCACCGGCTTCGTGATGTCGGTGTTGCCGCCCGACAGGATGAAGGCCAGCGCCTTGGACACGGTGATGTCGTGCGGCGTGGCCTTGCCCTGGAGGGCGAAGCCTTCCACCGCCATCTCCAGCGCCATCTTCGCCGACGGGCCGGGCAGGCGGATCTCCACCGGCTGCGGCGGCTCGTAGGCGGCGGCCATCTCCAGCGCCTTCTTCTTGGCGTCGGCCAGCAGGCGGTAGCGGTTGAAGGTGATGCCGTCGGTCGGGCGGAGGAACAGCAGCTCCTTCGCCTCGAAGGCCGACTTCGCCACCTTCGCCGTGCTGATGGTCTCGAACACCTGGGCGATCGGCGGCATCGGGCCGCCGGGGCGCTTCTTGTTGACCGTGGCGCGGGTCAGCAGCTCCTTGCAGCCGCCCCAGCCGGGGATCAGGCCGACGCCGACCTCGACGAGGCCGATGTAGCTCTCGGCGTGCGCCTGCACGGCCGAGCAGTGCAGCAGGATCTCGCAGCCGCCGCCCAGCGCCATGCCCGAGGGCGCACCGACCGTCGGGAAGGGCGCGTACTTCAGCGCCTTGTAGGTCGCCTGCCCTTCCGCCGTGCCGGCCTCGATCTGCGGCCACAGCCCGATGTTCACGGCGAACATGGCGAGGCCGAGATTGGCGCCGACGGAGAAGTTGTCGGATTCGTTGTGGATGACCAGCGCCTTGAACGGACCCGCCTTGCCGTCGCCGATCGTCTCGATGGCCTTGCGGATCATGGCCATGATGTCGGGGTCGAGCGCGTTCATCTTGGAGGTGAACTCCAGGCAGAGCACGCCGTCGCCGATGTCCCAGAGGGCGGCGGAGCCGTTCTTCGCCACGGGCTTCGAGGCCCGCTTCACGTCGGACAGCAGCAGCACGCCGTCGGGGCGCTTCACGTCGCGGTAGTCGCCGTCCACGCCGAGGAACTGGAGCTTCCCGTTCTCCACCCGGTAGAAGGGACGCCCGGCGGCGACCGCCAGCAGCTCGGGCACGCGCTTGCCCTCGGCCGCCAGCTTCTCCGCGAACCAGCCCGTGCCGAGCTGGTCGATCATCTCGAACGGGCCCCACTTCCAGTTGTAGCCCAGGCGCATCGCCTCATCGACCTCGACCACCGTGTCGGCGATCTGCGGCACCAGGTCGGCGGCGTAGGTCAGAGCCTGCGACAGCACCCGCCAGGCGTAGCGGCCGCCCTTGTCGGGATGCTCGACCAGGGCGCGCAGGCCCTTCACGCCGGCGCTCTCCAGCCCGGCGCGCTGCTGCGGCCGGTACTGGCCCGTGCCCAGGTCCAGCGCCTCGCGGCTGCGCTTGCCGCCGGGCAGCTTCTGCTGACGGTAGAAGCCGCCCTTGCCCTTCCGGCCCGTATAGCCCTCGGCGATCATGCGCTCGATCACCGGGCTGGTGCGGAAGATGCGGCGGTAGTCGTCGTCCGCCGGCAGGGTCGCCAGCAGCGACTTGGCGATCAGCGGCATCAGGTCCAGCCCGACAAGGTCGATCAGGCCGAAGGTGCCGGTCTTGGGCAGGCCCATGGGCCGACCGGAGATGGCGTCCGCCTCCTCCACCGTCAGGCCGCCGTCGATCGCCTCGTTCACCGCCGCCTGCATGAAGTAGGTGCCGATGCGGTTGGCGATGAAGCCCGGCGTGTCCTTGCAGGTGACCACACCCTTGCCCAGCGCCACGTCGCAGAAGCGGGCCACCGCCTCCACCGCGTCGGCGCGGGTGCGCTCGCCCTTCACGATCTCCAGCAGCCGCATGTAGCGCGGCGGGTTGAAGAAGTGGGTGATCAGGAAGTCCTGGGCGAACTGCTCGCTCTGGCCGTCCAGCAGGATGCGCAGCGGGATGGTGGAGGTGTTGGAGCTGACGACCGAGCCGGGCTTCCGCACGGCGTCCAGCTTGCGGTAGAGGTCGGACTTGATCGCCGGGTTCTCGACGATGGCCTCGACGATCCAGTCCACCCCGGCCAGCTTGTCGAGGTCGTCCTCAAGATTGCCGGGGGTGATGAGGCCGGCGGCCTTGCGGTGCATGAAGGGGGCCGGGTCGGTCTTCAGCATCTTCTCGACCGCCGTGCGGGCGACGACCGAACGGTCGTTGCCCTGGCCGTCCTTGACGGCCTGCGGGACGATGTCGAGCAGGAAGACGGGGATGCCGGCATTGGCGATGTGGGCGGCGATGCCGCTGCCCATGACGCCGGCGCCGATCACGGCGGCGCTGCGGATTTCCATGGTTCTTTCCTCCCTAGGGGGAAGGACGCAGGGGTGCCTGCGGCCGTCGCGTCTCAGACCGCCTCGAGGACGGTGGCGATGCCCTGACCGCCGCCGATGCACTGCGTGGCGACGGCGAGCTGCTTGCCCTCCCGCTGAAGCAGGCTGGCCGCCTTGCCGGTGATGCGCGCGCCGGTGGCGCCCAGCGGATGGCCCAGCGCGATGGCGCCGCCGTCCAGGTTGCAGCGGGCGAGATCCATGCCCAGCTCGCGCGCCACGGTCATGGACTGCACGGCGAACGCCTCGTTGCTCTCCCACAGGTCGATGTGCTTCACCTCCAGCCCGGCGCGCTTCAGCGCCTTGCGGGTGGCCGGCACCGGCCCGTAGCCCATGATCGTCGGATCGCAGCCGGAGACGGCGATGGCGCGGATCTTGGCCAGCGGCTTCAGGCCGTGGGCGCGGGCATATTCCTCGCTGCACACCAGCGTGGCCGAGGCGCCGTCGGTCAGCGGCGAGGAGGTGCCGGCGGTCACCGAGCCCTCGGCGTCGAAGGCGGGCTTCAGCCCGGCCAGACCCTCGGCGGAGGTGTCGGGGCGGATGCAGCCGTCCTGGTCCACCAGCTTGCCGTTGGCCTGGATCGGCACGATCTCGTCCTTGAACCGGCCGGCCTCGCGGGCGGCGGCGGCCTTGCGGTGGCTCTCCACCGCGAAGGCCTCCTGCTCGGCGCGGGTGATCTGGAACTTGCGGGCCAGATTCTCGGCGGTGATGCCCATGGCCATGTAGGCGCCGGGCTCGACCTCGGCCAGCTTCGGGTTCGGCATCGGGTTGAAGCCCATCATGGGCACCCGGGTCATGCTCTCCACCCCGGCGGCGATGAAGACGTCGCCCGCGCCCATCTGGATGGCGCCGGCGGCCATGTGGATCGACTGCATGGAGGAGCCGCAGAAGCGGTTCACCGTGGTGCCGGCGACGGAGCGCGGCAGGCCGGCCAGCATCGCCACCAGCTTGGCCATGTTGAAGCCCTGCTCGCCCTCGGGGAAGGCGCAGCCCAGGATCAGGTCCTCGATCTCCTCGGCGGGGACGCCGGAGCGCTCCACCAGCGCCTTGATCACGGTGGCGGCCAGATCGTCGGGCCGCACCTTGGTCAGCTCACCCTTGTTGGCCAGATGGAAGGGGGACCGGGCGTATCCGGCAATCACGACGGTCTTCATGGTATCTGCGCTCCTCGCCTTATGAGTTCGTGGTCCTGAGGGGATAGGGTCACGTTGTTTCCGGCAGTCCGAAGGTCACGGCTGTCCGGTATTTGAGGGTGTCCGGTCTTCTGCCCGGCTTTCCCTGGCATGTGGGTGGCCGATCATTCCTCATCCAGGGCGACACCTTGATGACGGAAATGTTCGACGATCTGGCGGTCGATCTCGCGCAGCTCCCGCAGGGTCTGCTGCACGTCCGTGAGCTGCTGCTCAAGCTGCGCGATCCGCTTGGCGCCGATCCGGCGGGCGTAGCGCATCTGCTCGATCTGGCGCTCGTCCTGGTCGTAGAGGTCGATGAAATCCTTGATCTCGCCGATCGAGAAACCGAGCCGCTTGCCGCGGCAGATCAGCATCAGCCGGGCGCGGTCGCGGTGGCTGTAGACGCGGTTCTGCCCCTCGCGGGCGGGCGAGAGCAGCCCCTCATCCTCATAGAAGCGCAGGGTGCGCAGGGTCAGGCCGAATTCCTCGGCCAGCTCGCCGATCGTGTAGGTGCGCTCACCGCGCGGCCCCGCCGCCCGGGATGTCTCCAGGCTGTCCGGCACGCCTTGTCTCCTCCCTGCCGGTCATCGACGCGTCCCGGACAGCTTCGGTGCGCCCGGTTTACGTTTACGTAAAGGTAAGTAAGGCTACCCGGTGTGTCAAGCGGCCGCGGGCCGGCGACAGCCCAGGGGGAAGCGGCTTGGCGGGCAAAGAATGTTCATGTATTGTTCTGCACACCACCCCAGCCCGAGCCTGGTCCGGGGTGGAACGGAGGCCACCGCCCCGATCCCCGGGGCGGAAACCGAGGGAGGACCGCATGATCGGTTACGTCACCCTGGGCACCAACGATCTGGAGCGGGGCGCGAAGTTCTACGACGCCATCGCCGCGGCGATGGGCGTGGGCCGCATGATGGAGATGGAGCGCGGCATCGCCTGGGCGGTGCCCGGCGGGGGCGCCGGGGTCGGGCTGATGAAGCCCTTCGACGGCAAGCCGGCCACGGTGGGCAACGGCGTCATGGTGGCGCTGGAGGCCAAGAACCGGGAGCAGGTGGACACGCTCTACCGGATCGCGCTGGAGAACGGCGGCTCCTGCGAGGGGCCCCCGGGCCTGCGCGGCGAGAGCTTCTACGCCGCCTATTTCCGCGATCCCGACGGCAACAAGCTGAACGCCTTCGTCATGGGCTGACCCGGCCCGGGCGGAACCGGGTGGAAAAGGACAGGGCCGCCGGAACGATCCGGCGGCCCTGATCCCGCATCACGCTGCGCCCGCGTCCGGTACGGCCCGGCCGCGGGCACCGGCCCGGCGGCGTCCTATTCCGCCGCGGCGGGCCTGGGCTTGCCGCTGGTGTGCATGTCCGGCGCGTCGGTGTGCATCATCCGCTTCAGGAACGGCGAGGCGACCAGCAGGACAAGGCCGATCACGCCGGCGCCGATGAACAGGTCCTGGAACACGCCGGCATAGATCCAGAGGCTCTCGGTCGGCGCGACCTCGACGCCGCCGCCCTCCTGCACGCTCATCAGCGAGGCGACGATGCCGGCCAGATAGTGCGCCATGGCGGACGACAGGAACCAGACGCCCATCATCATCGCCGTGACCCGGGCGACGGACAGGCGGGAGACCATGGACAGCCCCACCGGCGACAGACACAGCTCGCCCGTCGTGTGCAGCAGGTAGCCGAGCCCCAGCCAGAACATCGCCGTCTGCCCGTCCTCACCGGCGAGGGAGGCACCCAGCACCAGCGCGCCGAAGCCGAGACCCACCTGGATGATGGCAAGGGCGAACTTCACCGGGGTGTTCGGCTCCAGCCCGCGCCGCGCCAGCGTCACCCAGAGCCAGGAGAAGACCGGCCCCAGCATCACGATGAACAGCGGGTTGAAGGACTGCACCGTCGAGGCCGGGACGATGAAGCCCAGCACCTCGCGGTCGGTGTTGCGGTCGGCGAACAGGGTCAGCGAGGTGCCGGCCTGCTCGAACAGGGTCCAGAACACGACGGAAGCGGCCGTCAGGATCAGCACGACCAGCATGCGGTCACGCTCGGTCGGCGTGCATTTGGCGAGGCTGAACCAGACAAGGCCCACCACCACCGCGGCGGTGAAGGCGATCAGCAGCAGGCCCACGGCCTCGTGGAACTGCACGAGCTGCCAGTTGACCACCACGGCGACCAGCGCGCCCAGATAGATCAGCCATTCCTTCGAGAGCCCGGCGAAGACCGGCCGGCGCAGATCCTCGGGCATCGGCGGCTCGGCATTGCGGTAGAGCGGCGTGCCGCGGGCGAAGACGATGGCGCCGGCGATCATGCCCAGGCCGGCCAGGCCGAAGCCGTAGGCCCAGCCGAACGTCTCGCCCAGATAACCGCAGGCGATGGTCGAGACGAGCGACCCCATGTTCACGCCCATGTAGAAGATCGTGTAGCCCGGGTCGCGGCGGGGATCGTCCTTGTCGACATAGAGCTTGCCGACCATGGTGGAGATGTTCGACTTCAGGAAGCCGACACCGACGATGATGAAGGCCAGCGCCAGGAACATGACCTGGTCATAGAAGGCCTCGCGGACCACGACCCCGTTCACGACCTCGGCGGCCGGGCCCTCGATCGCCATGGTGACATGGCCGCAGACGAGCAGGATCGCCCCCAGCATCACTGCCTTGCGGTTGCCCAGATAGCGGTCGGCGATCATGCCGCCGATCACCGGCATCGCGTAGTTCAGGCTGGCGTAGCTGGCGTAGATGAGGCTTGCCGTGCCGTCGCTGTAGAGGAAGTGCTTGACCAGATAGAGCGTCAGCAGGGCACGCATGCCGTAATAGCTGAAACGCTCCCACATCTCGGCGAAGAACAGCGGGGCAAGCCCCCGCGGATGTCCGAAGAACCCGGTTTCGGGGTCGGATGAGATCACTGCCATTGTCGCCTGCATTCCCTGTCCGGAAGGTGGCGCGCCTATAGCATGATCGCCGCGCAGGGCGGAAGATCGCTTGAACGGTCCGGGACAGTCGGCAGAGGGGCCTTTCCTTCCGCGCGGACGCGGGAGGATATGCCTTTCCACACAGGATGATGGGCGGAGACTGGCGGACCCGCGCCGGTCCATTTGCCGGACCGGCGCGACATCGTTACCCGCGGGAGCCCGCGACAGGCCCCGCGGGGCCGAGCCGGCGGGCGGAAGAGGCCGGCGGGATCAGGCCGCGGCGAACGCCGCCGCCACCTCTTCCGTCGTCGGCATGGCGGTGCCGGTGCCGACGCGGGTGACGGCGATGCTGGCCGCCACGTTGGCATAGCGCATGGCATCGGGCAGCGCGTCCCCCGCCGCCAGCCGGGCGGCCAGCGCGCCGACGAAGCAGTCGCCGGCGCCGGTGGTGTCCACCGCCTTCACCGGCCGGCCGGGCACCAGCACCTCCCCGCCCGCCGCCACGGCCACCGCGCCGCGGGCGCCCAGCGTGGCGACGACGGTCTGGCCATCGCGGCGGAGCAGCCGGCGGGCGGCGTCCGCCACCTGCGCCACGGGCGCGTCGGCGGCGACCGAGGTGCCGGCGAAGTGGCCCAGCTCCGTCTCGTTCACCACCAGGATGTCGGTGTCCAGCCAGAGGTCGGCCGGGGCGTCGTCCAGGGCCGGGGCGGCGTTCAGCACCGTGCGGGCGCCCGCGACGCGGCCGCGACGGAAGAAGGCGGCGATGGTGGCGCGCGGAATCTCGAACTGGCTGACCAGCACGTCGCCGGGCGCGATCGCCACCGCCGCCACGTCCTCGGGCGAGGTCTCGCCGTTCGCGGCGGGGATGACGACGATGTAGTTCTCCGCCGTGCCGTCCACGAAGATGATGGCGTTGGCCGTCGGCTGCGTCGCGCTGCGGACGATGCGGCCGGTGTCGATGCCCTTCTCCTGGAAGAACGCCACCACCTGATCGCCGAAGGCGTCGCGCCCCAGCCGCCCGACGAAGGCGACCTCGCCGCCGAGCTGCGCCGCCGCCACCGCCTGATTCAGGCCCTTGCCGCCGGGCATGAAGGCCACGGTGTCGCCGTTCACCGTCTCACCGGCGCGCGGGGCGCGCTTCATGGTGGACAGGATGTCGATGTTCATGCTGCCGGCGATGACGATGCGCGCCATGGGTTCCGCTCCCCGACCGTGTGGTTCTTCCGGCCCAACCGGATAGCGCAAAGGACAGAGCCCGGAAAGGGGCGAGGCCGCCGCGGCGCCGGTCCCCCACCGTTCCACCGGCCGTTTCCCCGTCGGCGTGCCGTGACTTGCCGCGACCCCTGGCCTATCTTCGGGACAGAGCACAGCCCGTCGTCACGGGCACCGGAACGCAGGCCGGAACCGAAGGCCGGAACGAAAGACCGAGCACCATGGACATCGTTGGCACCACCCCCACCGCCCCGAAGGCCATCCATCTCAGCGACTACGCCCCGCCCGCGTGGCTGATCGACACGGTCGAGCTGCATGTCGATCTGCGGGAGGACGTGACGACCGTGACCTCCCGCCTCGCCGTGCGCCGGAACCCGGCCCGCGCCGCCGAGGGGCCGGCGCCGCTGGTGCTGGACGGCGAGGCGATGGAGCTGGTCAGCGTCACGGTGGACAACCGGCTGCTGCAACCGGCGGACTATGCCGTGACGGCGGAGAGCCTGACCCTGCCGCGGCTGCCCGAGGCGGCGACGGTGGAGATCGTCACCCGCATCAAGCCGCAGGAGAACACCGCCCTCCAGGGGCTCTACAAGTCCTCCGGCAACTACTGCACCCAGTGCGAGGCCGAGGGCTTCCGCCGCATCACCTACTTCCTGGACCGGCCCGACGTGATGGCCCGCTACACCGTCACCATCGAGGCGGAGAAGGCGCGCTATCCGGTGCTGCTGTCCAACGGCAACCTGGTGGACCAGGGCGACCGGCTGGACGGCCGCCACTGGGCGCGCTGGAACGACCCCTGGCCGAAGCCCAGCTACCTGTTCGCCATGGTGGCCGGCACGCTGGCGCAGGTGGAGGACCGCTTCGTCACCCGCTCCGGCCGCGAGGTCACGCTGCGGATCTTCGTGGAGCCGGGCAATGAGGGCAAGGTCGCCCACGCCATGGAGAGCCTGAAGAAGTCCATGAAGTGGGACGAGGACGCCTACGGCCTGGAATACGACCTGGACATCTTCAACATCGTCGCCGTGTCCGACTTCAACATGGGCGCGATGGAGAACAAGAGCCTGAACGTCTTCAACACCAAGTACGTGCTCGCCAACCCTGAGACGGCGACGGACACCGACTTCCTGGGCATCGAGACGGTGGTGGCGCACGAATACTTCCATAACTGGACCGGCAACCGGGTCACCTGCCGCGACTGGTTCCAGCTTTCCCTGAAGGAAGGGCTGACGGTCTTCCGCGACCAGCAGTTCTCCGCCGACATGAACTCGGCCCCCGTGAAGCGCATCCAGGACGTGACGCGGCTGCGGCAGGTCCAGTTCGCCGAGGATGCCGGCCCCACGGCGCATCCGGTGCGGCCGGAGAGCTATATCGAGATCAACAACTTCTACACCCCCACCGTCTACGAGAAGGGGGCCGAGGTCCTGCGCATGTACCGGACCCTGCTGGGGCCGCAGGGCTACCGCAAGGGCATCGACCTCTATTTCCAGCGCCATGACGGGCAGGCGGTGACGACCGACGACTTCCTGGCCGCCATGCGCGACGCCAACCCGGACGCCGCCGTGGACTGGGCGCAGTTCCAGCTCTGGTACCGGCAGGCCGGCACGCCGGTGGTGGAGGCGGACGGCGCCTACGACGCCGCGGCCCGCACCTACCGGCTGACGCTGCGGCAGTCGCTGGCCCCGACGCCGGGCCAGCCGGAGAAGGCACCCCTGCTGATCCCGGTCACGCTGGGGCTGATCGGGCCGGACGGCGCCGACCTGCCGCTGCGGCTGGAGGGGGAGGCCGCCGCGGGCGGCACCACCCGGGTGCTGCACCTGACGGGGGCCAGCCAGAGCTTCACCTTCGTGGACGTGCCGGCGGCGCCGGTGCCGTCGCTGTTCCGCGGCTTCTCCGCCCCGGTGCGGCTGCGCTTCCCCTACTCCGACGCCGAGCTGACCTTCCTGATGGCGAAGGACGGCGACGCCTTCAACCGCTGGGAAGCGGGCCAGACCCTGGCCACCCGCCTCATCCTGGGCATGGTCGCCGAGCGGGCCGCCGGCCGCGCCATGACCGTGCCGCCGGCCTTCGTGCAGGCCGTCGGCGCCACGCTGGCGCGGGCGCACGAGGACCGCAGCTTCGCCGCCCTGGCCCTGATGCTGCCCAGCGAGGGCTATCTCGGCCAGTCCATGGAGGTGGTGGACCCCGACGGGCTGCATGAGGCGCGCGAGGCGATCCGGCGGACGGTCGGCGCCAGCCTGCGGGCGGAACTGCGGCGCCTCTACGGGGAGTGCCGGGAGGACGGCCCCTTCGCCATCACGCCGGAGGCGATGGGCCGGCGGGCGCTGAAGAACGCCTGCCTGGGCTACCTGATGGCGGCCGGCGATGCCGAGGCCGCGGCCCTCTGCCTGGAGCAGTACCGCAGCGGGTCCGGCATGACCGACGTGCTGGCCGCGCTCTCCCTGATCGCGGACAGCGACCTGCCGGAGCGGCAGGCGTGCCTGGAGGCCTTCGCCGCCAAGTGGCAGGGCGAGCCGCTGGTGATGGACAAGTGGTTCACGGTGCAGGCCCTGTCCGGCCGGCCGGACACGCTGGAGCGGGTGCGCCGGCTGACGGGCCATCCCGCCTTCTCCATCCGCAACCCGAACAAGGTCTATGCCCTGGTCGGCGGCTTCACGGCCAACCAGGCGCGCTTCCACGCCGCCGACGGGTCCGGCTACGCCTTTCTGGCCGAGCGGGTGCTGGAACTGGACGGGCTGAACCCGCAGGTCGCCTCGCGCATGGTCAAGGCCTTCGCGCGCTGGCGCAAGTTCGACGCCGGGCGGCAGGCGCATGCCCGCACCCAGCTCGAACGCATCCAGGCGACGCCGGGCCTGTCGCGGGACGTGTTCGAGATCGTCGAGCGCAGCCTGGACGGCTGAGCCGGTGACGACACTGCTGGAGGTCGTCGAGGGCGACATCACGACGCTCACCCTCGACGCCATCGTCAACGCCGCCAACGACCGGCTGGCCGGCGGCGGCGGCGTGGACGGGGCCATCCACCGGGCGGCCGGCTGGGCGGAGATGCAGGCGGCGCTGCGGCCCTTCGGCGGCTGCCCGACGGGCGGGGCCGTGATCACCCCCGGCTTCCGCCTGCCGGCCCGCTTCGTGATCCACACCGTGGGGCCGGTCTGGCGCGGCGGCGGGTCGGGCGAGCCGGACCTGCTGGCCGCCTGCTACCGGCGCTCGCTGGAGCTGGCGGTGGAGCACACGCTCCGCAGCATCGCCTTCCCCGCCATCTCCACCGGGGTCTACGGCTATCCGGCGCCGCCGGCGGCCCGGCTGGCGGTGGAAACGGTGCGCGGCTTCGTGGCGGCGAACGCCGGCCGTCTGGACCGTGTCGTCTTCTGCTGCTTTGGTGCGGAGAGCGCGCGGCTGCACCGCGCCGCGCTGGCCGGAGAGGCGCTGGCGTGATCCCCGGCCGCCACGCATCGGCAGGATGGCGGCGGCCCGGCGGCAGCGTCAGTGCGGATCGGTGACGGAAACCACCTTGAAGGGCCGCTGCTCCCCGTCATGCTCGGTGACGGAGACATAGTCGCCCTGGTTGAAGGTGTGGCGGTCGAACCGGAAGATCGGTTCGTCGTCCTCCGCCTCGACCCCGTCATAGTGGAAGTACCAGGCCGAACCGCGATGGACGAGGCGGCCGCGCTCGTCCGGGTCCCCGGCCCAGAAGCGGCGGACGAGGCACTGCTCGCGCGCCTCATGCCAGCCGTCCTTGTCGAGATGCCCGTCGGCCGTCAGCGGGGCCACGAACTCGTAACCGCGGTCGGCCGCACCCTCGGGAAATTCGTGGGTTCGGGCCAGTTCCAGCCGGATCTTCTTCAGTGCCATGGGCGTCCTCCTCCCGCACCGTTCCGGTGCGCCGTTCCTCCTGCCCGGGCTTCTTCCGACCCTGGGCCTGTTCCGGCGCGGTCAGCTTCCGGCGCGGCCAGCCGTGCCGCGCACCCGGACCCGCCGCGCGGCAGGCCGCCCTGCGAAGCCGGCCCGGACCGTTCCGTCCGGGCCGTGGCACGTCCTCGGCCGACCGTGCTCAGTGGCCCATCAACACCGGAATGGTCGCCTGGTTCAGCACATGCCGGGTGACGCCGCCCAGAATCATCTCGCGCAGGCGCGAATGGCCGTAGCCGCCCATGACCAGCAGGTCGGACCCGACCTCCGCCGCGGAGCGCAGGAGCGCGGCCCCCACCGGCTCGTGCCCGACCGTGACGGCATAGGGCGCGCTGTGGATGCCGTGCCACGCCAGCAGCGCCGCCAGCCGGTCGGCATGGGCCGTCGCCGTCTTGCCGGTGCCGGCGGTCAGGATGTGGACATCGTCCGCCGCGGCCAGCAGGGTCATCGACAGGCCGACGGTGCGGGCCGCCTCGATGCTGCCGTTCCAGGCGACGGCCGGGTGGCTGCCGATGCTGTGCGGCGCCGTCGGCGGCGCCACCAGGATCGGCTTGCCGCCGGCCATCAGCGCGGCCTCGAACATCAGGATGCCCTGGCTCTCCTCCGTCGTCGTGATGTGCGGGAAGACCACGAGATCGGAGACGCGGGCGAAGGCGATCACCGTGTCCTCCGGCCGGCCGACCTGCTCGGTCCAGGAGGCGGTGACGCCGCCCGGGCCGGGTCCGTCGGCGGCGGGCACCGCACCGGCCGCGACGCGGCCGGCCTCGAAGCAGGCGCGCGCGTGGGTCGCGTGCTCCGCCCCTTCCTTACGGGCGATGTCCATCACCTGCTGCACCAGCGAGCCGGACACGCCCTCGCCCAGCATGGGGACCGCGTCGCGGGGATCGCCGCTGACGAACAGCCCCTGGACGTGCGCCTCGAACCGGCGGGCCACGGAGAAGGCGCTGGCGACAGCCGCCTCATCCCCGCCGCAACCGCACAGGACGCACAGGATCTTCTTGAAGGCCATGGCCCCTTACCCCTTCGTTCCGGACGGAACCGTCAGCGGACGGTAGGATGCCCCCCCGCCCCCCTCATTGACGTGCGTCAATAGCGGGACAGGCCGGGGGCGCGGCGGGTATCAGGCGACGATTAGCCGCCGCGCGATGGCGGCGACATCCGCCGGCGGGCCGCTGGCCGGGATGATCTCCCAGCGCATCTCCCCCAGATCGTAGGCGCTCTGGCGGCGCACCACGTCGGCGGTCGCGTCGGAGGCGTCGCCCGATCGGTCGCCCACGCGGGCGATCTGCGTCTCCTGGTCCGCCACCAGCCAGAGCCCGGCGAAGGGCTGGCCGGCGGCGCGGGCGATGGCCTCGATGGCGGCGCGCTGCTCCGCCCGGGCGTAGACGGCATCGCAGATGACGGCGTGCCGGCTTTCCAGCGCCAGCCCGGCGCGACCGGCGATCTCGGCATAGACGCGGCCGGTCACCGCCTCGCTGTAGCTTTCCGGCGGCAGCCGGGTGCGCTCGTCCACGCCCAGCAGGCGCTTGCGCAGCCCGTCGCTGCGCAGGATCACGGCGCCGGGCGCCGGCCCGATCTCCGGCGCCAGCCAGCGCGCCAGGGTGGACTTGCCGGTGCCCGAGAGGCCGCCGATGGCGACCAGCCGCGGCGCCGGGGGGGCGAGGACCTGCAAGGCCAGGGTCAGATGCGCCGCGGCGTCGGCCCGCATCGCCTCGGCCTCCGCCGGCTCCCGCTGCGCCGCCGCGGCGCTGGCGCCGGTATGGGCGCGGATGCCGGCCCGGAGCGCCAGGAACAGCGGCAGCAGCGCCAGCCCGGCGAGATCGCCCGACAGCTCCAGATAGCGGTTGAACAGCACGTTCGCCAGCGGCCGCAGCCGGCGGTGCTCCAGATCCATCAGCAGGAAGGCGAGATCGTAGAGAACGTCCGTGACCGCCAGGGCCTCATCGAACTCCAGACAGTCGAAGGGCACCGGATGACCCTGCCAGAGAACGATGTTCCGCAGATGCAGGTCGCCGTGGCAGTGGCGCACATAGCCGGCGTCGCGCCGGCGGTCGAGCTGGGCGCCGTGGCGTTCCAGCTCCTGCC
This sequence comes from Rhodocista pekingensis, assembly GCF_042665545.1. Classification (NCBI taxonomy): domain Bacteria; kingdom Pseudomonadati; phylum Pseudomonadota; class Alphaproteobacteria; order Rhodospirillales; family Azospirillaceae; genus Rhodocista; species Rhodocista pekingensis. The sequence goes on from NZ_JBHTCM010000010.1 coordinate 303,054, forward strand.
CGAACAGATGGTCCAGGAGGCGGACGCGGGAGGCGGCGAACAGATCGGGGAAGCGGCGCAGTTCCGCCAGCACGCCGGCGACGAGATCGGCCATGGTCGCCGCCCCGCCCAGGTCGGTGCGGGGCTCCGCCTCCTCATGGAAGCCGGCGATGGTCTCGGCCAGTTCCCGCATCAGCGCAGGCGTCAGGGCCTGGCGCGCGGCCATGCGGTCGAACAGGTCCTCGTCGCGGAAGCGGCGCATCTCCACGACCCAGTCCACCGGCTCCCCCTGCCCCGCCGCCGGGTCCAGGGTCAGCCCGCCGTCGGGCCTGCGCAGCAGGGGGACGCTGCGGAGATAGAGGTCCGGCGCCGTGCGCCTGTTCAGCGCCAGCTCCGCCGCGCAGGCGGCACGCCGGCGCTCCAGCGTGGAAAAGTCGAGATAGGGCAGCCGGACGGCGCGCTTCAGCTTCCAGGCCCGGTCGCCGGCCATGAAGACGATGGCGCCATGCGTGTCGATCCGCTCCACCGGCTGGCCGCCGTGGGTTGCCGGATCGCCGAGAAAGGCGATCACGTCCGCCTGCGCCGTGGTCGGGGTAGCCGCATCCATGACCACCGACCATAGCGAATCCAGATGACATTTCGAGTGCCTTGAGCGCGCGAAGAGGACGCACATGCGGACAGCACCATCTGCGCTGTCCGCCCGTGACCGGGGTAGCCCGCCCCGGTCCGCCGCACCGCGCGCCCGTCCCCGGGCGGACGGGCGAGTCACCGGACGGCAACACCCCGTCGGGAAAGGCAGATCTGCCGCGTTCAAGGGAGCATTGACCTTGCGGTGCGATGATCGTTCCGGAATCAATCCGGTCCGCCGTTGTGCTCTGCGCGTTGGGGGTAATCTTGGTCCGCCGTCCCTTGTCAGCCCTGCTCGGTCTCGTCGGGCTGGCCTTCGTGTCCGGAACAGCTCTGGCCGAAGACCGCGCGCAGCCCGACCTGTTCAGTCTGGGCGCCGGCAAGTTCGACGTGGACGACAACCAGCCGCGCAACGAGGCCGCCGACTTCCGCCTGGAATACCGGTTCGGCTCGGCGCTGCTGGAAGCCGGCGACTGGCTGACCGTGCGCCCCTGGGTCGGCGCGGAGGTGACGTCGGATGGCGGTGTCTACGGCGGCGGCGGGTTGCTGCTGGACATCCCCATCGGGCCGTTGAACCTGACCCCCAGCTTCGGCGCTGGCCTGCACTATGACGGCAACGGCAAGCAGCTCGGCTCGGTGCTGGAATTCCGCTCCCAGGCCGAACTGTCCTACCGCTTCGAGAACGACAGCCGCCTGGGTATCGCCTACGGCCACATCTCCAACGGCGGCATCACGGAAGCCAATCCGGGCTCCGAGATCCTGACCGTCTACTGGCACTTCCCGTCGTCCTGGCTGTTCGGCAACTGAACCGGCAGCCCCCTATGCCTTGCCGTCCCCGGCATCCGCAGGCACGGCCGGCAGCGGCGAAGAAGGACGGCGCAGCAGGCGGGACAGCCATCCGCTGACGCCGCTGCTGTCGGCCGGAGCCGCGACGGCCTCCGGGGTTGCCTCTCCGGCGGGTTCGGCCTTGCCGTCCCGGTCGCGCGTGCTGTCCCACTCCATCTCCTCGTGCCGGGTGACGAAGCGGGTCACGGCCGCCCCCTGGAGCAGGCGGAAACCGGCGACCAGCCCCTCTTCCACCGCACGCCGTTCGGTGCAGCGGGCCAGGATGCAGCGGTCCACCCCGACCGTCTCCAGGATTGCCGCCGCCCCGTCGAGCGGGTTCGGCCGCCCGCTGTCGTCCAGCCACGGCACCCGGAAATAGTCCATCTCGGGAAACCGGCCCGTTCCCAACGCCGTCAACGGCACATGGTCCAGGGCGACCCCCAGAGCCTTGCCGCGCGCCACGGCGATGGCCTGCACCACCCGGTCACGGTCCGTCTCCCATTCGAGCCAGGGCAGCTCCACCACGACGCGGCCGTACCGTTTCGCCGGGAACTCCGCGATCAGCCGGGAGAATTCCGGGGAGCAGACGGTAGCGGCGTGCAGCTTGACGGCCACGGGCAGCTGGTGACTGTCCCGGTCGTGCAGCAGGTGGGAGAGCATCCGCCGGTCCAGCAGTTCCGTCACCCGGGTGTAGAGCCAGGGGTCGCGCTGCACCGGTACGTCGAACAGACGTTCCAGCTCCGGCAGCGCCACCGTCAGCTCCAGCATGACGGGATCGGGCTCGGCCACGGGGGCGCCACCCTGCCGCGTCTCCGGCTCGGTGAAGCGGTAGATGGGCTGCTGCCGCACCAGAACGGTCAGATCCATGGCGTGCAGCGACCGCTCCACCGCCATGAAGCGGCCGAGCCGGTCGTCGGCAGGCAACGAATCCGGCCGGTCACCCGGCATCGCCTCCTCGGCCAGCAGGCGGACGGTCCGGACGAAACCGTCCGCATCCCGCGGCAGCTCGAACCAAGCGGCCTTCAGCAGGCCGCGCCGGTGCTCGGCCAGCAGCTCCGCGACCTGGGTCAGAACGGCGCGGCGCTCGGCCAGCCGGTCATCGTCGATGACCAGGGCGAGACGGTTTCGCACCAGCTCGTAGGCGTCGATGGTCCCGGTGGGCGCAGGCTCCGCGGCGTCGGCCGCGGGCGTCGCCTCCCCCGTCAGCCAGCGGGCAAGGGTGCGGTGGAACACCGGTTCGTCGATGTGGAGCACGCCCGACAGGTCCAGGATGACCGCATGCCGTACCGGCTGGTCGGGCCGGGACAGGGTGGCGGCATCGGCGAGCAGGCGGCTTTCCTCGGTCTTCATGGCAGACTCACAGCAGGACCCGGCGGCAGCGGGGAGATGCCGCTTCCGGTGTCGGCCTGTTGGTTAACATTTGGGGCAAATGCCGCGGGGAACCTTGACCCAGGTCAAGCCCGCCAGCGACCGACCGCCGCGCGGACCAACCCCGGAAGGGCGGTCCTGGCGGACCGGCAGGCCCGGCTTGCCCCCGGCCCCGCGGGCGCCCTATCGTCCCGCCGCACCGACCGCCCGCGCCGCGGGCCGCCGCCAGCAGGGACACACCATGCCCCCGACGAAACCCGGCCCGGGCCTTCCCGTCCGCTCCGAGGACCGCCTTCTGCCCGCCGGGCTGGCGGGCCGGCTGGCCATCGCCCTGGCCGCGAGCTGGGCGGTGGCGGCCGCGGCCTGGATCGAGGTGCCGATGATCCCGGTGCCGATGACGATGCAGACCTGGGCGGTGGTGCTGGTCGGCACCCTCTGCGGCTGGCGCCTGGGGGCCGCCGCCCTGGCCCTGTACCTGCTGCAAGGAGCCCTGGGCCTGCCCGTCTTCGCCGGCGGCCGTGCCGGCGCGGCGGTGCTTGCCGGTCCCACGGGGGGCTATCTGGCCGCCTTTCCCGTCGCCGCCGCACTCTGCGGCTTGCTGGCCGGGCGCGGCTGGACCGCCCCCCTGCCGCACCTGCTGGCATCCCTGCTGGCAGGCCATGCCGTGATCCTGGCCGCGGGCTTCCTCTGGCTGTCGGGCTTCGTCGGCGCGGAGAAGGCGCTGCATGCGGGCGTGCTGCCCTTCCTGGCCGGCATGGTGCTGAAGAGCGCCCTGGCCGCCGCTACCGTGCGGGCGATCGAGCGGCTGCGGCCGCGGCGGGGGACCTGGCGGCATCGGGCCTCAGAACACGACGACGGACCGCAGCACCCGGCGCAGCAGCACCGCGAGCGTGGCCCCGAGGATCATGCCGACGGGCTGCCCCACGGCGAGCAGCGTCACCGCCGCCCAGACCAGACCGCCCCCCGCCCAGGCGGTCAGGTCGCCCCGCGCCGCTTCCGCGTCCGTCTCGAACTTCAGCCAGTCCATCGCCAAGCCCCTTCCCCGTCCGGAAGGGGCAGCCTAGGCAGGAAGCCTTGCCGGTCCGTTAGCGGCACCCCGGCCTGACCCAAGGGACAGGGTGCCCGCCATGCCGGAAAGCCGTCCGTAGCGTCAAAGACCGTTACGGAACCGGAACTGTGATGTCTGGGAAAGGATCGTTCCGCCTGGGGAACGGAAGCCGGTGGTGGGTGTACAAGGACTCGAACCTTGGACCCGCTGATTAAGAGTCAGCTGCTCTACCAACTGAGCTATACACCCGGACCGGCGCTGCCGGACGGCGGGAATGGACAGGGGCGGAAGGTGGTGGGTGTACAAGGACTCGAACCTTGGACCCGCTGATTAAGAGTCAGCTGCTCTACCAACTGAGCTATACACCCGACCTTCGACCGCCTGACGCAAGGCGCCGCGCGGCGGGAGGAAGCAACCTCCCTGCGAGGCGCGCGGTATAGCAAAGGGCGGCGGGCTTGTCGATAGGGAAAAGTCCCCGACCGGACGGGAAGCGCCGCCGCCCCCTTTCCCACCGATCCCGTCAGAAATCCGTCAGGCCCCGCCGTGACAGGCGGACATCGCGGTGGATATGCACCGACATGAGCAGGCCGAACCCGATCATGACGGTCAGGGTCGCGGTCCCGCCATAGGAGATCAGCGGCAGCGGAATACCGACCACCGGGATCAGCCCCATGTTCATGGCGCAGTTGATGAAGAGGTAGAGGAACAGGTTGAAGGTCAGCCCCAGGGCCACCAGCCGGCCGAACTGGTGGCGGCAGCGCAGGCCGATGACCAGCCCGTAGACCAGCAGCAGGCAGTAAAGCCCCAGGAAGCCCAGGCTGCCGGTCAGCCCGAACTCCTCCCCCAGCATGGTGAAGATGAAGTCGGTCTGCTTCTCCGGCAGGAAGTTCAGGTGGCTCTGGCTGCCCATCAGGAAGCCCTTGCCGAACATCCCGCCCGACCCCAGCGCGATCTTCGACTGCATGATGTGGTAACCGGTGCCGAGCGGATCCTCCTCCGGGTTCAGGAAGGTGCGGACCCGGTTCCTCTGGTAGTCGTGCATGAACTGCCAGACGACGGGGATGGCCGCGAGGCCGCTGCCGATGACCAGCGCGAACTTCCAGAGCCGCACCCCGACCAGGAAGAAGATCGCCCCCGTCACCATCAGGAGCATCAAGGAGGTGCCCAGGTTCGGCTGCATCAGCACCAGCGCCACCGGCGCCAGCACCAGCAGCAGGGGCGGCAGCAGGAACAGGATGCGGCCCGTATCCTCCAGGCTGGCGCCGTGGAAATAGCGGGCCAGCGCCAGCACGAGGCAGACCTTCATCAGCTCCGACGGCTGCAACTGGATGAAGCCGAGGTCGATCCAGCGCTGGGCCCCCATGCCGATCTGGCCCACCAGCTCCACGCCGATCAGCAGCACCAGCGACAGGGCGTAGAGCGGATAGGCGAGCCGCATCCAGATCCGGATGTCGACCAGCGCCACCACCATCATCATGCCCAGCCCCGCGGCAAAGCGGACCATCTGGCGCGAGGCCCAGGGGTCGAAGCTGCCGTTCGCCGCGGAATAGAGCATGGCGAAACCGATCGAGGCGACGACGATGATCAGCAGGACCAGGCTCCAGGAAACCTGGCCCAGCTTCTCCGCGATCGTCATGTCGTTGTGGTCGACGCCGAGGTCCCAGCTCATTCCTCGTCCTCCTCGGCCCCGGATGCGGGCTGGGCGGCCACGGCCGGCGCGGGGCGGACGGGCAGCGCCGCCGCCTGCGCCGGCGCGATCCGCATGGCGTCCAGCATCTGGCATTCCAGCAGGATGTCACGGCCGATCGGGGCCGCCACCTTGCCGCCGCCGCCGCCATGCTCGACGATCACGGCCACGGCGTAGCGCGGCGACTGCACCGGGGCATAACCGACGAACAGCGCGTGGTCGCGCTCCCGCCAGGGCAGGTCCTCGTTCTTGCGCACGCCGGTGGCGCGCTCGGCCATGCTGATGCGGCGGACCTGGCTGGTGCCGGTCTTGCCGCCCATGGCCATGTCGGGCTGGGTGATGCGCTGGGCGAAGGCGGTGCCGCCGGGCTCCATCGTCACGGCCGCCATGGCGCGGGCGATGACCGCCAGATTCTCCGGCCTGACCCCGATGGAGGGCCACTGGGTCCGCTCCTGCTCCTGCCCCTCGACCGAGCGGGTCAGGTGCGGCCGCACGGCGAAACCGCCGTTGACGAGGCGTGACTGCATCACGGCAAGCTGGATCGGCGTCGCCAGCATGTAGCCCTGACCGATGGAGACGATCAGCGTCTCACCCTCGTACCAGCCGGCCTTGAGGCGTTCGCGCTTCCAGCGCGAGTCGGGCACCAGCCCGCCGCGCTCCCCGGGCAGGTCGATCTCCGTCGGCTGGCCGAGGCCGAAGCGGCGGGCCATCTCGGCGATGCGGTCGACACCGACGCGCCGCGACACCTCGTAGAAATAGGTGTCGCAGGAATGCTTGATGGCATCGTGCATGCTCATCGCGCCGTGACCGCCCTTCTTCCAGCAGTGGAAGCGGTGGCTGCCCAGCTCGTAGTGTCCGGGGCAGAAGACGCGGAAGTCAGGGCCGACGATGCCGTGCTCCAGCGCCGCCAGGGCGACGATCATCTTGAAGGTGGAGCCCGGGGCGTAGAGGCCCGCGATCACCTTGTTGGTCAGCGGCGAGGTCTCGTCCGCGGTCAGCCGCTTCCAGAGATCCAGGCTGATCCCCATGGCGAACTGGTTGGGATCGAAGCTGGGGCTGGAGCACAGGGCCTGGATGCCGCCGGAATGCACGTCCATGACCACGGCGGCGGCGCTCTGCTCGGCGGACAGGCGCTGCTGCACATAGTGCTGGAGCTTGGCGTCGATGGTCAGCGCCACCTCCCGCCCCGGCTGGCCGTCATTGCGCGACAGTTCGCGCACGACACGGCCGACGGCGTTCACTTCGAGCTGAACCGTGCCGCCGGTGCCGCGCAGGGCGAGGTCATGCGCCCGCTCGATGCCGCTCTTGCCGGTTCGGAAACCCGGCAGCGTCAGCAGCGGGTCCTCGGCCCCCTCCAGCTCCTTCTCCGTCACGGCGCCGACATAGCCCAGCACATGGGCCGTCGCCTCGCCGAAGGGATAGCTGCGCACCTGCCCCACGTCGATGGAGATGCCGGGCAGATCCGGCAGGTTGACCTCCACCGCGGAGACCTGGTCCCAGGTCAGGTTCTCCCGCACCGTGACCGGCATGAAGGAGCGGGAACGCTGGATATCGCGCCGGATGCGGCGGTAGTCCGCGTCCCCCAGCGGCACGAGGCCGGCGACCTGCTCCAGGATCAGATCCACGTCGCCGGCCCGCTCGCTGGTCAGCAGCAGACGGAAGTTCTGTTCGTTGACCGCCAGCGGCACCCCGTAGCGGTCCACGATCAGGCCGCGCGGCGGCGCCACCAGCCGCAGGCTGATGCGGTTCTCCTCCGCCAGCATGGAGTATTTGTCGCTCTCCACGATCTGGAGATAGTAGAGCCGCGCCACGAGCGCCGAGACGGCCGCGGCCTGCAAGCCGCCCAGCACCAGGGTCCGGCGGGTCAGGACGCGCTGGCGTTCGGCATCACGGTCGAAAGCGGACAGCACGGCCTCAGCCCTCCTCTTCCATCAGGAAGGCGCGGTGCAGACGCATCAGCACCCAGGCCGCCAGCGGAAACACGGCGGTCGCCAGCATCACCTGGAAGCCGGCCGCCCGGAACGTGAGAAGCTCCGCCGCCATCAGGGAATAGACCGCCCACTGCACCGCCGCAGCCCCCAGCGCCACCATGGTGAAGCCGATCCAGAGCAGCAGGAACGAGTTGCCCAGGAAGAAGCGGCGTTGCGTCAACAGCAGCCAGTAGGCCAGCACGAAGACCAGCGCCGTCATGCCCAGGGGCGCGCCGCCCAGCAGGTCGTTCAGCACGCCCAGCAGGAACACCAGCGTCGGCCGTAACAGGTCGGGCCGATGGACCGCCCAGTAGACGACGGCCATCAGCATCAGCGGCGGCGCCACCTGCACCAGCCCTGGTATCTGTGTCGGGGTCATGCCGACCAGCATGAAAAGCACCGTCGTGCCCAAGGGCAGAAGATGGCGCCCCGTCTGGTCGAGCCTGTGCCAGATCCCCACGGCCATGGCCGCGGCCCTCACTGCATGGCGCCCGGCTGCACCGCTTCGGCCGCCAGCCCGCCGGGAATACCGAAATCGACGAGCTGGACATGCTCGATCCGCGTGAGGTCCACCATCGGCACGACCCGCGGCTCACCGCCCCCGGTCGTCACCACGCCCATGGGCAGGCCCGGCGGAAACAGGCCGCCATGGCCGGAGGTGAAGACCCGTTCCCCCTCGATCACCTCCGCCCCCCGCTGCATGTACATCAGACGCGGCCGCTCGGTGTTGTCGCCGGCCAGCATGGCGCGGCGGCGGCTGGTCTCCAGCACCACGGGAATGCGGGCGTTGATGTCGGTCATCAGCAGGATGCGCGACGACCATTCCCCCACCTGGACCACCCGGCCGACCAGCCCCTGCCCTGCCATGGCAGCCTGCCCCCGCTTCACCCCGTCGCGCCGGCCGGCCGTGACGACCAGGGTGTGAAGGAAGGCGCTGCCGGGATCGGCGATGACGCGGGCGGTGATGAAGGAAACGGCCGGGTCCGGCCTGTAGGCCAGCAGCGAGCGCAGCGAGCGGTTCTCCGCATCCAGGCGCAAGGCCGCCTGCTGCCATTGCAGCAGGCGCGCATTCTCTTCCCGCAGGCGCTGATTCTCACCGTGGATGCGGGCGAGCTGGCGGACGGACTCGATCACCTCCGCCGCGGCAGCGGCCGGACGGGACAGCACGTCGAGGACGGGGGCGAAGGCGTCCGTGACCCGGGCCCGGGCATGATCGACGACAACCGCATCGACCCGTCCGAAGACCATCAGCGCCACCGCGGCCACGATGAGCAGCAGGAAGTAGAACCGGTTGAGCAGAGCCCAGACTGGGGCCGCGATCCGAACCACTGTTCCGCCGTTGCGCGTCTTCACTGGCCGCTTCCGCAGGGTCCGAAAACTTGAACTCCCCCGGCATCGCCAGGGGAGCGATCACGGGAATATTATAACATCCGGCCGCGTCAGTACATGGTGATGAGGACGTTCTTCAGCGTCTTCATCTCCTCCAGCGCCCGGCCGGTCCCCAGTGCCACGCAGGACAGCGGGTCATCGGCGATAGAAACGGGCAGGCCGGTCGCATGGCGCAGCACGAAGTCCAGGTTGCTCAGGAGGGCGCCGCCGCCGGTCAGCACGATGCCCTTGTCCACGATGTCGGCGGCCAGCTCGGGCGCGGTATGCTCCAGCGCGACCTTCACCGCCTCGATGATCTGGCTGACGGGTTCCGCGAGGCTTTCGGCGATCTGCCGTTCGCTGATGATCAGCTCCTTCGGCACGCCGTTCATCAGGTCGCGGCCCTTTATCTCCATGACCCGGCCCTCCCCGTCCTCCGGCGGACAGGCGGAGCCGATCTCCTTCTTGATGCGCTCGGCCGAGCCCTCGCCCACCAGCAGGTTATGGTGGCGGCGGATGTAGGCGATGATGGCCTCGTCCATCTTGTCGCCGCCGACACGGACCGAGCGGGAATAGACGATGCCGCCCAGCGACAGGACGGCCACCTCGGTGGTGCCGCCGCCGATGTCCACGACCATGCTGCCGGTCGGTTCCGTCACCGGAAGCCCGGCGCCGATCGCGGCGGCCATGGGCTCCTCGATCAGGAACACCCGGCGCGATCCGGCATGCTCGGCGGATTCCTGGATGGCGCGGCGTTCCACGGCGGTGGAGCCCGAGGGCACGCAGATGATCACCTGCGGGCTGGCGAAGCCGCGCCGGTTGTGCACCTTGCGGATGAAGTGCTTGATCATCTCCTCCGCCACCTCGAAGTCGGCGATGACGCCGTCGCGCAGGGGGCGGATGGCCTGGATGTTGCCCGGCGTGCGGCCGAGCATGAGCTTCGCCTCGTCGCCGACGGCGAGCACCTGCTTCTTGCCCCGCACATTGGCGATGGCAACCACCGAGGGCTCGTTCAGCACGATGCCGCGGCCCTTCACGTAGACCAGGGTGTTGGCCGTCCCCAGGTCGATCGCCATGTCGGCCGAGAACATCCCAAGCAGGTTAGGAAACATGGACGGAAATTTTCTCTGAGTCCGGTGTCAGCGGGCCGCTCCGCGGACGACCCCGGAACTGGCCGTGCCGCCCGGTTTGCATAGACCATCAGGGCGCCCTTCCTCAAGGGGTGAAAGCCCCACGGCTGGAATTTGTCGTGGCGGTGTCAGGGAACTGCCCAGGAGACGACCGCCCCCGCAGCATCGGGGGCCGGTCGGGAGGCCAGTCGGAAGCGGCCCCGGCCCCGGCCGGGGGAGCCGGCGGGCAGCGGCGGGAGCGACGGCGCCTCCGGTCCAGAACCGGACCCGACTCGCCCGGCAGGCAGCCGGGCGGGTGGGCCGTCGGGGCGATGGACCCCGCGGGAGCGGTCAGGCGCTGAGCGCCGCAGGCGCCGTCTTCTCCCGCTTCACCAGCAGCTTGTTCAGGGCGTGGATGTAGGCGCGGGCGCTGGCGACCAGGGTATCGGCATCCGCCCCCTGCCCGTTCACGGTCTTGCCGTTCTCCTCCAGCCGCACCGTCACCTCCGCCTGGGCGTCGGTGCCGGCGGTCACCGCCTGCACTTGGTAGAGCTGGAGCCGCGCCTCGTGCGGGAAGGCCTGCTTGATGGCGTTGAAGACGGCATCCACCGGGCCGTTGCCGAAGCTGACCACCGGCGCGCAGGCCTGGCCGTCCACCTCCACCTCCAGCACGGCGTGCTGCGGTCCCTTGGAGCCGGCGACGACCTGGAGCGAGACGAACTGGATGCGGTCGTTCTGGCGGCCGACCTCGTCGTCCACCAGGGCCACGATGTCCTCGTCGAACACGTCCTTCTTGCGGTCGGCCAGATCCTTGAACCGCTTGAAGGCGTCATTGACGGCGTTGTCGCCCATCTCCTCGTAGCCCAGCTCCTTGAGCTTGGCGCGGAAGGCGGCGCGGCCGGAATGCTTGCCCATCACCAGGGTGGAGCGGTTCAGGCCGACGCTCTCGGGCGTCATGATCTCGTAGGTGCCGGCATGCTTGAGCATGCCGTCCTGGTGGATGCCGGACTCATGGGCGAAGGCGTTGGTGCCGACGATCGCCTTGTTCGGCTGCACCGTGAAGCCGGTGATGGTGGAGACCAGCCGCGAGGCGCGGGTGATGTGCTCGGTCCGGATGCCGGTCGTGTAGGGCATCGCGTCATGGCGCGTGCGCAGCGCCATGACGATCTCCTCCAGGGCGGCGTTGCCGGCGCGCTCGCCCAGCCCGTTGATCGTGCATTCCACCTGCCGCGCCCCGTTGGCGACGCCGGCCAGCGAGTTGGCGACGGCGAGGCCCAGATCGTTGTGGCAGTGGACGGAGAAGACGGCCCTGTCGCTGTTCGGCACCCGCTCGATCACCATGCGGATCAGCGCGCCGTACTCCTCCGGCACGGCATAGCCCACCGTGTCGGGGATGTTGATGGTGGTGGCGCCGGCCTTGATCGCCGTCTCCACACAGCGGCAGAGGAAATCGGGCTCGGTGCGGGAGCCGTCCTCCGCCGACCATTCCACGTCGTCCACCAGAGTGCGGGCGTGGCCCACGCTGTCCGCGATGGCCTGGACCACGGCGTCCGGCTGCATCTGGAGCTTGTACTTCATGTGCAGCGGGCTGGTGGAGATGAAGGTGTGGATGCGCTTGCGCTCGGCGTACTGCAACGCCTCCGCCGCGCGGTCGATGTCCATGCGCGCGGCCCGCGACAGGCCGGCGACGACGGAGGTCTTCACCACCCGGCCGATTTCCCGCACGCACTCGAAATCGCCGTTGGACGCGATGGGGAAGCCGGCCTCGATCACATCGACGCCCATCTCCTCCAGCGTCAGCGCGATGCGGAGCTTCTCCTCCAGGTTCATGGAGGCGCCGGGCGACTGCTCGCCGTCGCGCAGCGTCGTGTCGAAGATGACGACGCGGTCGGCCGGGCGCTGGGATACGGGGGTGGTGACGGTCATGCTACGGGTCCTCGCCTGGGCGGCCGTTCCCGCGGATCATCGGTGGGGCGGGCGGCCGGAAATCTCGACTATGGCTGACGCGCCGACCTGCGGCGCGGGGTTCCCCCTGAACGCCTCTCCGCAAGCGGAGCCGCGGCGCTCAGGGGCCGATAAGTCGAAGGGCGAGAAGCAGCAGGGCGGTGGCCGCGCCGGACAGGTGCAGCGCCAGCAGCGCGCGGCCGGTATCGGCGGCGGCGGTGCGGGCGGTTGCTTTTCCAACGGGACGCTGCATGGCGCCGTCAGTCCTGTTCAGATCCGTGTCTGTCCCGGGGCCTGCCCGGAACGCGGTCCCGACGATGCCGGGTTGCTGAAGGTCAATCTAGGACGCAACGCCGTTAGCCGCAACGGCTTTCTTCCGAAAGGAGCTTTCCCGCAGAGGCGCACGGCCGGGGCGGCGGCGCCCCGGCCGGCGGAACCGTCACGCCTTGCGGGCGTCGGTCCAGCGCTCCACCACCTGTTCCAGGATCGGCAGCGGCATGCTGCCGCCGACCAGGATCAGTTCGTGGAAGTCGCGCAGGTCGAAGGCGGGCCCGAGCTTCGCCGCCGCCTTGGCCCGCAGATCCTCGATCGCGCGCATGCCGACCTTGTAGGCCAGCGCCTGCCCCGGATTGACGGCGTAGCGGTTGATCTCCCGCTCCACGCTCTCCCGCGGGATCATGGAATTCGACTCCATGTAGTCGGCGGCCTGCTCGCGGGTCCAGCGCCGGGCGTGGATGCCGCTGTCCACCACCAGCCGGATGGCCCGCCACAGCTCGTTGTTCAGGCGGCCGGCGTCGGAATAGGGGTCCTGGTAGAGCCCGACCTCCTTGCCCAGCTTCTCGGCATAGAGGCCCCAGCCCTCCCCGAACACGGTGTAGCCGCCGATGCGGCGGAAGATCGGCAGGTTGTCCGCCTCCTGCTGGATGGCGTTCTGCATGTGATGGCCCGGCACCGCCTCGTGATAGGCGATGGCCTCGATCTCGTGCCGCGGCCGCTCCCGCATGGTGGCGAGGTTGATGAAGTAGATGCCGGGCCGGCTGCCGTCGCGCGAGGGGCGGTTGTAGAAGGCCGGCGGCGAGGATTTCTCGCGGAACGGCTCGACCCGCCGCACCTCCACCGGGGCCTGCGGCAGGGTACGGAACAGCAGCGGCAGCTTGCCCTGCATCGCCGTCACCGCGGCGCGCGCCTCGGCCAGATAGGCCTCCCGGCCCTCGTCGGTGTCGGGGAAGAAGAAGCGCGGATCGCTGCGCAGATAGGTCAGGAAGGCCGGCAGGTCGCCGCTGAAGCCGGTGGCCTTGCGGATGGCGTCCAGCTCCCCGTGCAGGCGCTTGACCTCCGACAGGCCGAACTCGTGGACCTCGTCCGGGGTCATCGGCAGGGTGGTGTGGCGGCGGACGCAGGCGCGGTAGTAGTCCTCGCCCTGCGGCAGCTTCCAGACGCCGTCATCCGTGCCGGCGCGCGCTTCCAGCGACGCCAGCAGGGCCAGCAGCCGTTCGTAGGCCGGCTTCACGCCGTCACGCAGGGCGCTCTCCGCCTCGGTCAGCAGGGCCTTGTGCTCCGCCTCGGGCAGTTTGGCGCGCGCCAGCTTCGCCTGGGCGTCGGCCCAGAGGGCGCTGTCCACGCCGGAGCCGTCGAACGGCGCGCCGGCGATGATGGAGCGGGCATCCTCGATCGCCTTCGCCAGCGAGAATTTCGGCGGCAGCACGCCCATGTCGGCCCGCCGCAGCGTCTCCCGCTCCACCACCGCGAACTGGGCGGGGATGCCCTTCAGCCGCTGCACATAGGCGGCGGCCGACGCCGCATCCACGACGCGGTGCTGGTTGATCAGGAAGGCCGGCATCCCCGTATGGGCACCGTACAGATGGTTGATGGTGTAGGCGTGCAGCCGCCAGGGGAAGGCTTCGGCGTTCTGCTGCGCGCGGAACCGGAACAGCTCCACCGACAGCCGGTCCTGCTCCGACAGGGTGGCGGGGTCGAACGCCGCCCCCAGGCGGGCGACGGCCTCCTGCTCCAGCGCCTGTTCGCGCTGTGCCGCCTCGTCGGAGATGTCGTCCCAGTCGCCGCGGTCGTAGCGCAGGCCCAGCGAGGTTTCGAGCTGCGGCCGGCGCTCCACATAGGCCTTGTCGAACTCGGTGAAGAAGAGGTCGAGCGCCGGCGACGGCCCGGCCGCGGCCCCTGTGGCCGCTCCCTCGGCCGCCGCGGCGGTGCCCCCCGCCCATGGCAGCGACGCGACCGCCACCGCGGCGGCCCCGCCCAGCATGCCCGTCCTCAGCATCTCACGACGTGTCAGCATTGCGCTCAAGCTCCCCGGTCCCTGTTGTTTCGTGGTTGGTGATGTCCGTCCGCGGGGACGGCCGCCGCGGATCAGGCCCGTTCGGCCGCGATCCAGCCGTCGATCCTGTCCTCCAGCACGGTCAGCGGCAGGCTGCCGCCGGTCAGCACCGCGTCGTGGAAGCGGCGCAGGTCGAAGCGGTCGCCCAGGTCGGACTCCGCGCGGGCGCGCAGGTCCTCGATGGTGCGCATGCCCATCTTGTAGGCCAGCGCCTGTCCCGGATTGCCGATGTAGCGCTCGATCTCGCGCACGGCGCGCGGCTCCGGGATGGCGCTGTTGGCGGTCATGAAGTCGATGGCCTGCCGCCGGGTCCAGCGCTTGGCGTGGATGCCGGTATCCACGACCAGCCGGATGGCCCGGAACAGCTCGCCCTCCAGCCGGCCATAGTCGCTGTAGGGATCGGTGAAGGCGCCGAACGCCTTGACCATCTTCTCCGTGTACAGCGCCCAGCCCTCGGCATAGGCGGAATAGCCGCCGAAGCGGCGGAAGCGCGGCAGGCCCGTCAGTTCCTGCGCGATGGCGATCTGCATGTGATGGCCGGGGATGCCCTCGTGATAGGCCAGCGTCTCCACCCCGTGCCGCCGGTGCTCCTCCATGTTGAACAGATTGATGAAGTAGATGCCCCCGCGGGAGCCATCGGTCGGCGGCCCGTCATAGAAGGCGCGGGCGGAACTGCGCTCGCGGAAGGGCTCGACCCGGCGGATTTCCATGCCCGCCTTGGGCAGGGTGATGAACATGCGGTCGAGCCTGGCCTTGATGGCCTCGATGTAGCCGTGGCTGAGCGCGATGTACTCGGCCCGGCCCGCGTCGGTGTCGGGGAAGCGGAAGCGGGGGTCGTCGCGCAGATAGGCGAGGAAGCCCTTGAGATCGCCGTCGAAGCCGACCGTGCGGCGGATTCCCTCCACCTCGCCATGGATGCGGCGGACCTCCTCCAGGCCGAAGGCATGCACCTCCGCCGCCGGGGCCGAGCGGGTGGTGAAGCGGCGGATGCGGTGGTCGTAGTAGGCGAGCCCGTCCGGCAGGCGCCAGACGCCATCGTCCTCCCCCGCCTTGGCGACCAGCGGGTCGAGCGTGGCGAGAAGCGTCTCGTACCCCTCACGGAACGGCCCTGCGAGCGCCGCCGTCAGCTCCGCCACCAGCTCGGCGCTGCGCGCTTCCGGCAGCCCGGCCTCGCCCAGCTTGCCGCGGAAGTCCAGCAGCAGCAGGTTCTGCCCCTCGCCCGCGAAGGGCGCACCGGACAGCACCCGGCGGGCATCCGCCGTCGCCTTCGCCAGCGAGAAGCGGGGCGGCAGCACGCCGCGGTCGGCCTGCCGGCGGACGGTGTCGGCGGTGACGGCCAGCAGCTCCTTCACGCCGCGGACGCGCGCCACATAGGCGGCGGCGTCCGCCTCGGTCCGGATATGGTGCTCGTTGATGAGGAAACCCGGAATCCCGGTATGGCGCCCGCGGATGTGGCTGACCGCATAGCTGTTCTGGCGCCAGCCATAGGCTTCGGCGTCGGACTCGGCCTCGTACTCGAACAGGCGGTAGCTCAGCCGGTCCTGCTCCGACAGGCGGGCGGGATCGAATTCCGCCCGCAGGCGGGCCAGCTCGGCCTGCCGGCGCTCGTGCTCGCGGCGGCGGCCGTCCTCACTGTCGTCGTCCCAGGTGCCACGGTCATAGCGGTAGCCCAGCGAGGTCTCCCGCTCCGGGCTGGCCGCCACCTCGGCGTCGAACGCCGCCTCCAGGAAGCTGTTGAGCGCGCTCCCCGCGGCGGCCATCCCGCCGCGCAGCAGCAACGGCCCGGCCGCCGCCCCGGCAGCCGCCATCGCCAGGAAATCGCGCCTGCCCACCCGCATCGTCGCCCGCATCGCCCTGTTCCGTTCGTTACTTTTGTTGCGAAGGATTAGGGCGGGGCGGCACGATTCCGTCCAGCGGGATTTACCAATCCGTTACAAACCAGCAGCACGGGGCACCGCAGCGCGGAGGGAGAGCGCGCGGCCGGAAGGCTTGCCCCGGAAACACGGACGGCCCCCGTCCGGGGGGACGGGGGCCGTCAACGGATGCCGCCTGGTGGCGAGGGATCAGTTCCGGTTCTTGTCGACCAGCTTGTTGGCGGTGATCCACGGCATCATGCCGCGCAGCTTCGCCCCCACCTCCTCGATGGGATGCTCGGCCTGACGGCGGCGGGTGGCCTTGAAGAAGGGCAGCCCGGCCTTGTTCTCCAGCATCCAGTCGCGGGTGAAGCGGCCGGACTGGATGTCGTCCAGCACCCGCTTCATCTCCGCCTTCGTCTCGGCGGTGATGATGCGCGGGCCGGTCACGTAGTCGCCGTACTCGGCGGTGTTGGAGATCGAGTAGCGCATGTTGGCGATGCCGCCCTCGTACATGAGGTCGACGATCAGCTTCACCTCGTGCAGGCACTCGAAATAGGCCATCTCGGGCGCGTAGCCCGCTTCCACCAGCGTCTCGAAGCCGGCCTGGATCAGGGCGGAGAGGCCGCCGCAGAGGACGGTCTGCTCACCGAACAGGTCGGTCTCGCACTCCTCGCGGAAGGTCGTCTCGATGATGCCGGAACGGCCGCCGCCGATGGCCGAGGCGTAGGAGAGCGCCACCTCCAGCGCATTGCCGGAGGCGTTCTGGTGGACGGCCACCAGACAGGGCACGCCGCCGCCCTTGACGTATTCGCTGCGCACCAGATGGCCGGGGCCCTTCGGCGCCACCATGAACACGTCCAGGTCCGGGCGCGGCTCGATCAGCTTGAAATGCACGTTCAGCCCGTGGCCGAAGGCGATGGCCGCCCCTTCGCGCAGGTTCGGGCCCAGCTCGGTCGCGTACAGCTCGGCCTGGTGCTCGTCGGGGGTGAGGATCATCACCACGTCCGCCCAGGCGGCCGCCTCGGCCGGGGTGACGACGGCGAGGCCGGCGGCCTCCGCCTTCTTCTTGCTGGCCGAGCCGGGCTTCAGCGCCACGCGCACGTCGGCGACGCCGCTGTCGCGCAGGTTCTGCGCATGGGCGTGACCCTGGCTGCCATAGCCGACGACGGCGACCTTCTTGCCCTTGATCAGGTTCACGTCGGCGTCGCGATCGTAGTAAACGCGCATTATTCTTTCTCCGGAAGGCCGCGAATCGGTCGTTTGCTACAGGCCGCACGGCCGTGCGGCAACAGGATTTTTCGTGCCCTGCCCATGCGTTGCGCGCACCGGGCGGCGGGCGGCCCGGTGCGGAGCCCCTTCCGGCGCAGCGGCGCCGGGAGGAGCCGTCACGGTTCCCCGACCCGCGTCACAGCCCGCCCGTGCCGCGGGACATGGCGACGGCGCCGGTGCGGCTGATGTCCACCAGCCCCAACTGGCCCATCAGGTCGATGAAGCGGTTCAGGTCGTCCGCCGTGCCGGTGATCTCGAAGACGAAGCTGGTGATGGTGGCGTCCACCACCCGCGCCTTGAAGATGTCGGCGATGCGCAGCGCCTCGACCCGCTTCTCGCCCGTGCCGGACACCTTCACCAGCGCCATCTCGCGCTCCACGAAGGGGCCTTCGAGGGTCAGGTCGCGGACCCTGTGGACGGGCACCAGCCGGTCGAGCTGCGCCTTGATCTGCTCGATGATCATGGGCGTGCCGGAAGTGACGATGGTGATGCGCGAGAGCTGCTGCTCCGCATTCACCTCGGCCACGGTCAGGCTCTCGATGTTGTAGCCGCGGCCCGAGAAGAGGCCGATGACGCGGGCCAGCACGCCCGGCTCGTTGTCCACGAGCACGCTGATCGTGTGGCGTTCGATGTGTTGTTCGACGGGAGACATGGCCAGAAGGTCCGGATGTTCGTTGTTGCTTGGCGCCATCGCGTGGAGCGGTGATCGCGTGGAGCGGTGGAGGCCGGGTCCGGCGGGACCCGGGGGGCGTACCGGCCGGGCCGGTCAGACCAGCACCATCCCCTCCTCCGGGGTCGCCTCGGCCAGCTTCTCCTCCGGACCCAGCAGCATCTCGTTGTGGGCCTTGCCGCCGGGGATCATGGGGAAGCAGTTCTCCTTCTGGTCCACGCACATGTCCACGATCACCGCCTTCGGCGTCTCGATCATGGTGCGGATGACGTCGTCCACCTCCGACACCTTGGTGGCGCGCAGGCCGACGGCGCCGAACGCCTCGGCCAGCTTCACGAAGTCGGGCAGTGCCTGGGAATAGCTCTCCGAATAGCGCTCGCCGTGCAGGAGCTGCTGCCACTGCCGGACCATGCCCATCCACTGGTTGTTCAGGATGAAGACCTTGACCGGCAGCCGGTACTGCAGGGCCGTGGACATCTCCTGGATGTTCATGAGGATGCTGGCCTCGCCGGCCACGTCCACGACCAGCGCCTTGGGGTGCGCGATCTGCACGCCGATGGCGGCGGGCAGGCCGTAGCCCATGGTGCCCAGCCCGCCGGAGGTGAGCCAGTGGTTCGGCTTCTCGAACGGCAGGAACTGGGCCGCCCACATCTGATGCTGGCCGACCTCGGTCGTGATGAAGACGTCGTCGCGGCCGCGGGTCAGCTCGCGCAGGCGCTCCAGCGCGTACTGCGGCTTGATCACCTTGTCCGTCTTCTCGTAGCGCAGGCAGTCGCGCGCGCGCCAGACCTCGATCTGCTTCCACCACTCCTTCAGCGCCTCGCGGTCGGGCTGCTTCGCGCGCGCCTTCCACAGCCGGATCATGTCCTCCAGCACATGCGCGGCGTCGCCCACGATGGCCACGTCCACGGGGACGTTCTTGTTGATGCTGGACGGGTCGATATCGACGTGGATCTTCTTCGAGCCCGGGGAGAATTCCGACAGCTTGCCGGTCACCCGGTCGTCGAAGCGGGCGCCGATGTTGATCATGACATCGCACCCGTGCATGGCGAGGTTCGCCTCGTAGGTGCCGTGCATGCCCAGCATGCCCAGGAACTGCGGGTCCGACGCCGGGAAGGCGCCCAGGCCCATCAGCGTGGTCGTGCAGGGATAGCCCGTCATGCGCACGAGCTGGGTCAGGAGCTGGCTGGCGATCGGGCCGGAATTGATGACGCCGCCGCCGACATAGAAGATCGGCCGCTTGGCGTTGGCGATCAGCTCGACCGCTTCCTCCACCCGGTTCAGGTCCGGGCG
This sequence comes from Rhodocista pekingensis, assembly GCF_042665545.1. Lineage (NCBI taxonomy): Bacteria > Pseudomonadati > Pseudomonadota > Alphaproteobacteria > Rhodospirillales > Azospirillaceae > Rhodocista > Rhodocista pekingensis. The sequence continues at coordinate 322,399 of NZ_JBHTCM010000010.1, forward strand.
GATCTGCGGCCGGTAGCTCTTCGGCGCGCATTCGCCGGGGGTGCGGTAGGGGCCTTCGGCGAACTGCACATCCTTGGGGATGTCGATGACGACGGGGCCCGGCCGGCCGTTGCGGGCGACGTAGAAGCCCTCATGGATGGTGCGGGCCAGGTTGTCCACATGCTTGACCAGGTAGTTGTGCTTGGACGCCGGCCGGGTGATGCCGGTCGTGTCGCACTCCTGGAAGGCGTCGTTGCCGATCAGGTGGGTGGGCACCTGCCCCGTCAGGCAGACGACGGGGATGCTGTCCATCAGCGCGTCCACCAGCCCGGTGACGGCATTGGTGGCGCCGGGGCCGCTGGTCACCAGCACCACGCCCACCTTGCCGGTGGAGCGGGCATAGCCCTCCGCCGCGTGGACGGCCGCCTGCTCGTGCCGGACCAGGATGTGGCGAATCTCGTTCTGCTTGAACAGCGCGTCATAGATGGGAAGGACGGCGCCGCCGGGATAGCCGAAGATGACATCTACGCCCTGGTCCCGCAGCGCCTTGATGACGATCTCGGCCCCGGTGAGCTTGCCGGTGGGGGCGGTGACGGGCTTCTGGGCGGGAGGCATGGCGGTCTCTTCCAGGCTTCGGTGTCTGCACAGGGGCCGCCGACAGTGCGCGGGCGGATGGAGCCTGTGCGGGTCCTGCTGCGCACGCGAACGACGGCGGGACGGGGAACCTATTTCGAAGCGTGCGCGGCGTCAACCCGTTTTGGTAATGATCTATGAGATTCCCGCTACGTTATCGACACAAAATTTCATGACCGCGTTGCGTTCCACGCAATCGCCGGGATCGAGCCGCCGCGCCGCGGCGATCTGGTGGCGGAACCAGGTGAGCTGGCGCTTGGCGTAGTTCCGCGTCGCCTGCTGCGCCTTCGCCGTCGCCTCGGCCAGGGTCAGGTCGCCGCGAAGATGCGCCAGCAGCTCCGGCACGCCCAGCGCCTTCATCGCCGGGAGGCCGGGATCGAGGCCCAGGGCGGCAAGCCGCCGCACCTCCTCCAGCGCCCCCGCCTCCAGCATGCGCAGGAAGCGCGCATCGCAGGCCGCATAGAGACGGTCGCGCGGCGGCTCGCAGACCAGCGTCAGGAAGCGCAGGCCCGGCGGCGGGGCCGCGCGCCCGGCCGTCTGCCAGTACCCCAGCGGCCGGCCGGTGGCGCGCAGCACCTCCCAGGCGCGCAGGACGCGGGTCGTGTCCCCCGGGTTCAGGCGGGCGGCCCCGTCGGGGTCCTCCGCCGCCAGCCGGGCATGCAGGGCCGGCGTGCCGATCGCGCGGTGCAGGGCCTGCGCCTCCGCCCGCACGGCCTCCGGCACCGGGGGAATGTCCGCCAGCCCGTCGGTCAGCGCGCGGAGATAGAGGCCGGTGCCGCCGACCACGACGGGCACCCGCCCGGCCGCGTGGGCGGCGGCGATCTCCGCCAGGGCGAGGTCGCGCCAGCGCGCCGCGCTCATCCGCTCCGACGGCGGCACGACGCCGTAGAGACGGTGCGGGAGCCGCGCCTCCTCGGCCACGGAGGGGCGCGCCGTCAGCACCCGCAGCCCGTCATAGAGCTGCATGCTGTCGGCGTTGACGACGGTGCCGGACAGCCGCCCGGCGAGGTCCGCCGCCAGGGCGGACTTGCCGCCGGCCGTGGGGCCGCCGATCAGGAGGACGGGTCGGGTCGCGGGCACGGGGATCGATCCTGGGTCCGGTACGGGGGCGGTGGAAGCGTCAAGCTGCCGCTCTTTATCACAGCCCGGTGGTGGCATGGGTCCGCTTCGGGCCGCGTTTGTACCCGGTCAGATCGCCGACGGGCGACGGTATCGGGGCGGAGCACGCATGCGGGATCTCAGGATCGACTTCTTCCGCGGACTCGCGCTGTGCGCCATCTTCCTGAACCATGTGCCCACCCCGGCGACGCTCCTGACCTGGCGGGCCTACGGGTTCTCGGACGCGGCCGACCTGTTCGTCTTCCTGGCGGGGTTCAGTGCCGCGCTGGCCTGGTCGCAGGGGTTCCTGAAGGACGGGCTGTCCGCCTCGCTGAAGGCGGCCCGCCGGGCCTTCGTGCTCTACAAGGCGCATCTCTGCATCGTCGCGGCCCTGCTGGCGGTGGCGCTGCTTACCGTGCGGCTGACGGGCGACGCGGCGGTGCTGGACTGGATGGCCCTGGAGCATCTGGCCCGCGACCCGGTGGACGGCTGGCTGCGGGTAGCGACCCTGAGCTACCTGCCGACCTATGGCGACATCCTGCCGATGTACGTGGTCTTCATCGGCGGGCTGGCGCTGCTGGGACCGCTGATCGTGCGCCAGCCGGCGGCGGCGCTGCTGCTGTCCGTGCTGCTCTGGCTGGTGGCGGGACGCTACGGGCTGGCCCCGGCCGGCCGGCCCGACGGCGAGGCGTGGTTCTTCAACCCGTTCTGCTGGCAGCTCCTGTTCGTGCTCGGATTCGTGCTGGGCCAGCGCGCCCGCCGCGGCGTGGCGCTGCCGCGGCATCCCCTGCTGGCCGCCGCGGCGGCAGCCGTGGTGCTCTATGCCTTCCTGGCGGTCTCGCCCTGGCAGCGTTTCGGATACGCGCCCGGATTCGTGCTGTTCGATCCGGACCTGCTGCCGCCGCACGGCAAATCCATGCTGGAGATCGGGCGGCTGCTGCATTTCCTGGCCCTGGCCTATCTCTGCGCCTGGGCGATCCCGCCGCAGGCCCGCTGGCTGAGCCGCGGTCCGGCGGCGCTGTTCCTGCTGATGGGCCGGCACTCGCTGCCCGTCTTCTCCGTCGGCATCGTCCTGTCCACGGTCTGGACGGTGCTGGTGGTGGCGACGCCGACCACCCCGGGGCTGGAGGTCGTCTTCGCCCTGTCGGGCCTGCCGATCCTGGTCGCCGTCGCCCTGATGCGGGAGCTGGACGCGCGGCAGGAGGCAGGCGCGGCAGAGGCCGGTCCGGGAACGGCAGCCCCGGGACCGGCGATCCCGACGCCGGCCGGCCAGAGGATGACCGGCCGGGCGGCGGTGGCGTGACGGCACTTTCGGCCATGGACTTTGCGCGGCCCTGACCGCATAACGGCGGCGCCCCCTCCTTCCGGAGTTGCCGCGCATGACCCATGTCCTGACCCTGGTCTCCTCCCCGACCGAGCCGGCGCTGGACGACGTCGCCGCCCGCGCCGCCCGCACGGCGTTGCAGGACCTGGGAGCTTCAGCCTCGCCGCCGGACTGGCTGGCGCCGGGCGTGGCCTGCGACATCGGTTTCGACGGGCTGGACGCCGACCAAGCGCAGGCAGCGGCGGCGCAGGCCCTGTCCGGCCTGCCGCTGGACGTCATCGCGCAGCCCGTGGAGGGCCGCCGCAAGGCCGTGCTGGTGGCGGACATGGAGTCCACCATCATCCGGCAGGAGATGCTGGACGAGCTGGGCGATCTGGTCGGCGCCCGCGACCGGATCGCCGCCATCACCCAGCGCGCCATGAACGGGGAGATCGACTTCCGCGGTGCCCTGCGCGAGCGGGTGGCGCTGCTGGCGGGGCTGCCCGCCGGCGTGATGGCGGACATGATCGGCCGCATCACCCTGATGCCCGGGGCGGCGGCGCTGGTGGCGACGCTGCACCGGAACGGCGTCTACTGCGCGCTGGTGTCGGGCGGGTTCAAGGTCTTCACCGACCATGTCCGCGATCTGCTGGGCTTCGACGAGGACCAGGCGAACGATCTGGAGGTGGCGGACGGCAAGCTGACCGGCCGGCCGGTCGAGCCGATCCTGGACAAGGATGCCAAGCTCCAGGCCCTGACCCGGGTCGCCACCGCCCGGCGGGTGCCGCTGTCCGCGACGCTGACGGTAGGCGACGGGGCGAACGACCTGCCGATGCTCCAGGCCTCGGGTCTGGGGATCGCGTTCCATGCCAAGCCCACCGTGGCGGCGCAGGCACGGGCCCGGGTGGACCACGGCGACCTGACGGCCCTGCTGTTCGCCCAGGGCTACCGCTCGACGGAGATCGCGGGCCGCTGAGCCGTCCCCTCCGGCAGGGCCGGACGGAAGGCGGACAGGAAAGAAGAAGGCCGCCGTCCTGGCAGGGACGGCGGCCTTTTCCATGTCCGGCCCGAGGGGCGGACGGAGGAGATCACTCCTCCGTCAGCGGAACCGCCTGGAACAGCAGCTCGCCGCGGCGCTCGATCAGCAGCAGCAGGGCCTTCTGGCCGGCATCGCGGGCCTTCTTGACCCGGGCGGCGACATCGGCGGGCGATCCGACCTCCTCCTGGCTGACCTCGACGATGACGTCGCCGGCGCGGAGCTGGCGGGCCGCGGCGGGGCTGTTCGGCACCACCTGGGTGATGACCACGCCCTTCACATCCTCGTCCAGTTCGAACTGGCGGCGCACCTCCGGCGAGATCGTCGTGACGGAGACACCCACGCCGTCGATCGCCTCCGGCTTGCCCGGGGCCGCCTCGTCACGGCCGGGCACGTTGGCGAGCTGGACGTCCTGCGGCTGCAACTCGCCCAGCATCACCTGCACCGTCTCGCGCTTGCCACGGCGGATCAGCTCGACCGGGACCTTCTTGCCGACCGGCGTGTCCGCGACCATGCGCGGCAGCGACCGGCTGTTCGTCACCTCCCGGCCGTCGAAGCTGAGGATCACGTCGCCCGGCTGCACGCCGGCCTTCTCCGCCGGGCCGCCGGGATTGACCATGCCGACCAGCGCACCCTTGGCCTCCGGCAGGCGCAGGGCCTCCGCCTCTTCCGGCGAGATGTTCTGGATCTGCACGCCCAGCCAGCCGCGGCGGACCTTGCCGGACTCGCGGAGCTGCGCGATCACGTTCTTCGCCATGGCGGACGGAATGGCGAAGCCGATGCCGATCGAGCCGCCGGTCTGCGAGAAGATGGCGGTGTTGATGCCGATCACGTCGCCCGACAGATTGACCAGCGGACCACCGGAGTTGCCGCGGTTGATCGAGGCGTCGGTCTGGAGGAAGTCGTCATAGCGGCCGGCCCCGATGTCGCGGGCCCGGGCCGAGATGATGCCCGCCGTGACGGAACCGCCCAGGCCGAACGGGTTGCCGATGGCGACGACCCAGTCACCGACACGGATCTTCTCGCTGTCGCCCCAGGTCAGCGCGGGCAGCTTGCGGCCGGCATCCACCTTCAGCAGCGCGAGGTCCGTCTCCTTGTCCACGCCGACGACCTCGGCCTTCAGCTCGGTCCCCGCCTGATCGTGCAGGATCACGCGGATCTCGTCGGCCCCGTCGATGACGTGGTTGTTCGTCACGACATAGCCGGCCGCGTCGATGATGAAGCCGGAGCCGAGCGAGGTGGCGCGGCGCGGCGGCGTGTTCGGGTCCTGCTGCGGCTGCTGGCGGTCGAAGAAGTCCCGGAAGAACTCCTCGAAGGGGGAGCCGGGCGGGAACTCGGGCATCGGCACCGGCGAGCGGCCCCGGTTCTGCACCGTCTGCGTCGTCGAGACGTTGACCACGGCCGGCAGGATGCGCTCCGCCAGGGGGGCGAAGCTCTCGGGCGCCCCCCGTTGGGCCAGGGCCGGCGGCGCGGCGACCATCACCGCCGCCAGCGGCAGCAGAAGCAGCCAGGCGATCCAGCGGCGTGCCTGGACGCCCGCGCCGGCGGCATCGGGCCGGCCGGAACGGGAGCGAACGGGTTGGGTCACGGGTAGGGTCACGTGGGGGTCTCCTTGGCACCTCGAAATGGCCGCACCGTCCCCGCGAACGGGCGCGGCCGCCCGGCATCCGGCTGTCCCGGCCGTGCCGGACGCCGCAGCGCGAACGCTAAATATAAGCTGCGACGGAATTGTGGCGAAGCTTTCCTTGACCGTCGGGGCAAAGAAATCAGCCGCGGATCACCCAGACGATCCCGACGCCCACCGTCATCGCCACCAGTCCCGCCAGCCGCAGATACCCCGCGGGCGTCTCCAGGGCGATGGCGGCCATCTCCTTCATGCCGTCGGGGGCCAAGGCATAGAGCAGCCCCTCGATCACAAGCACCAGTGCCAGGGCTGTCATCAGGTCGGTCACGGGCAACCTCGACGGAAGGACGGGGACTCGACGGAAGCGGCTCTGCCGGAACAAGAAAGGCCGGACCGGTTTCCTCCGGTCCGGCCTTGCCGGTCAAGCGGTCAGGGCCGCCTGCGGCCGTGTGACTTACTGGGCCTGCGCCTTGCCGGCCGGGGCGGGCTCGGCGCGGGTCCGCTGGGTCGCGCCGTTGCCGAGCACGCCCATGCTGTCGAAGAAGCGGAAGAAGTCGTTGTCGGGGGACAGCACCAGCGCGGTGTTGTCCTGGCGCAGCGCCTGCCGGTAGGCCTCCAGCGAGCGGTAGAACTGGTAGAACTCCGGGTTCCGGGCACCGGCGTCGGCCAGGATGCGGATGGCCTGGTTGTCGCCCTCGCCGCGCAGGACCTGCGCATCGCGCTGGGCCTCGGCGAGGATGACGGTGCGCTCGCGTTCCGCCCGCGAGCGGATCTGCTGCGCCTGCTCCTGACCCTGGGCGCGGGCCTCGCGGGCCTCACGCTCGCGTTCGGAGCGCATGCGCTCGAACACGGCCTGGGAGGTGGCCTCCGGCAGGTCGGCCCGGCGGATGCGGACATCGACGATCTCGATGCCGAAACGCTGCGCCTCCTGGTTCACCTGGGTGCGGATGTCGGTCATGACGCGGGCGCGCTCCTCGGAGAGGACGGCGAGCAGCGTCACGTTGCCGAGCACGCGGCGCAGGGCGGAGTTCACCACCGCCGAGAGCCGGGTTTCCGCGTTCGCCTCCGTCCCCACCGACTGGTAGAAGCGCAGCGGGTCGGCGATGCGGTAGCGGGCGAAAGCGTCCACCTCCAGCCGCTTCTGGTCGGCCAGGATGACCTGTTCCACCGGCGGGTCGATGTCGAGCACCCGGCGGTCGATCATCACCACGTTCTGCACGAACGGGACCTTCACGTTCAGCCCCGGCTTCTGCACCGTCCGCTTCCATTCGCCGAACTGGAGCACCAGGGCCTGCTGCGTCTGATGGACGGTGAACAGGGAGGCGCTGCCGACCACGGCCAGGATGAGGACGAGGACGCCGAGAATCACCAATCGCTTGCTCATGGGCGTCCTCCTACTGGCGCGGCTGGGCCGGCTGCGTCTGACCGGGCTGGCGTTGCAGCAGCTCGTTCAGCGGCAGATAGGGCAGCACGCCCTGACCCCCCGACTTGCCGTCGATGATGATCTTGTTGGTCCCGGACATCACCTCCTGCATCGTCTCCAGATACATGCGGCGGGCCGTGACCTCCGGCGCCTTGGCATAGGCCTCCAGCACCGAGATGAAGCGCTGCGCGTCACCCTGGGCCAGATTGACGACCTGCTCACGGTAGGCCGAGGCCTCCTGGATCAGGCGTTCCGCCTCACCGCGGGCACGCGGGATGATGTCGTTGCGGTAACCTTCCGCCTCGTTGCGCAGGCGCTCTCGGTCCTGCCGGGCGCGCTGCACGTCATTGAAGGCGTCCACCACCGGCGAGGGCGGGTCCACCTTCTGGAGCTGCACCTGCGTGATCTCGATGCCGGCCTGATACTCGTCCAGCATGGCCTGGAGCAGGCCGCGGGTGGACACCTCGATCTCCTGCCGCGCCTCGGTCAGCGCCGGCTGGATGTCGGTGCGGCCGATCACCTCGCGCATCGCGCTCTCGGCGGCCTTCTTCACGGTCGCCTCGGGGTCGCGGATGTTGAACAGGTAGGCCCCGGCGTCCTTGATCAGCCAGAACACCGTGAAATCGATGTCGATGATGTTCTCGTCACCGGTGAGCATCAGGCTCTCATCGACCACGTCGCCGCCGGCACGGCGGCCGTCCGCGACGGAGCGGTAGCCGATCTCGATGCGGTTCACGCGCGTGACCTTCGGCGTCAGCGCCGTCTCGATCGGCGCCGGGAAATGCCAACGCAGGCCGGGCTGGTCGGTGCGGACGAACTCGCCGAAGCGGAGAACCACACCCTGCTCGTCCTGCTGCACCCGGTAGATGCCGCTCGCCACCCACAGCAGGGCGACGACGAAGATGGCCAGCGCGATGCCCTTGCCACTGCCGAAACCACCCGGAACCATGCGCTTGAACCTGTCCTGGCTCCTGCGCAGCAGGTCCTCCAGATCGGGACCCTGGGGATTGGAGCCACCGCCCCCGCCGCCCGGACGCCCCCACGGGCTGTTCCCGCCGCCTCCCGGAGGCGGTCCCCACGGACCACCGCCACCACCACTTTGATTGTTCCAGGGCATGTCAGAAGACCCTTCGGTTCCATCGCTTTCCCGGCTCGGGCGCTTTCCCACGCCCCGCGGCCACCGTATATAGACGGGCGACGGCAGGGAAGGCCCTCGGTCGGGAGTGCCTGCCAATATTGGGAAGGGGTGGGAGTTTTCAACCATGGCCGAGGTTACCGAGGCACAAGTCCTGGCAGCGCTGGGCACGGTAAAAGACCCGGACCGGGGCACGGACATCGTCAGTCTCGGCATGATTTCGGGTCTGGCCATCAAGGATGGCAACGTGGGTTTCTCAATCGAGGTCGACCCGCGGCGCGGACCGGCGCTTGAGCCGCTGAGACAGGCCGCAGAAAAGGCCGTGGACAGGCTTGCGGGAGTACTTTCGGTGACCGCGGTGCTGACTGCGCACCGTCCCGCCCCGCAAATGCAGGGCGGGGCGCAGGCCGCCCCCGGACCCGCCGCCAACTCCGCTCCCCGCGCTGCCGCGCCGAAGCCCGCCCAGCCGAAGCCCGCGGTGCCGGGGGTGCGCGCCATCGTCGCGGTCGCCTCCGGCAAGGGCGGGGTGGGCAAGTCCACCACGGCCGTCAATCTCGCACTCGCGCTGGCCGCCCGCGGGCTGCGCATCGGGCTGCTGGACGCGGACATCTACGGCCCGTCGCTGCCCCGCCTGATGGGGCTGTCGGGCCGCCCGCCCGCCCGCGACGGCCGCACGCTGGAACCGCTGACGGGTCACGGCGTCAAGGTCATGTCCATGGGCTTCCTGGTGGCCGAGGACACGCCGATGATCTGGCGCGGTCCCATGGTGCAGAGCGCCATCCAGCAGATGCTGCGCGACGTGGCCTGGGGCGAGCTGGACGTGCTGGTGGTGGACATGCCGCCCGGCACCGGCGACGCCCAGCTCACGCTCGCCCAGCAGGTGCCGCTGGCGGGGGCGGTGATCGTCTCCACCCCGCAGGACATCGCCCTGCTGGACGCCCGCAAGGGGCTGAACATGTTCCGCCGGGTGGACGTGCCCGTGCTCGGCATCGTCGAGAACATGAGCTATTTCTGCTGCCCGAACTGCGGCCACCGCTCCGACATCTTCGGTCATGGCGGCGCCCGCGCCGAGGCCGGGCGGCTGGGCGTGGATTTCCTGGGCGAGATCCCGCTGGACATCGCCATCCGGGAGACCAGCGACGGCGGCACCCCGATCGTCGCCGTGGCACCCGACGGCGCCCACGCCGGGGCCTACCGTGCCATCGCGGAGACGGTCTGGCAGAAGGTCTCCGGCGAGGGCGGCCGCCGCGCGGCGCCGCGCATCGTCATCGAGTAGCCGGCGCCGGCACGGCTTCTGCCCCGCGCGGGCCGTCCCGCCCGGAAGAGGTGCGGCGCATTGCTGCGCTGCGTTCAGGTTTTAAGATTATTCCTTTCTCCGGATGGCGCGTTTTGGTACGAAAGATGCGCCATCCGCCCGAGGCTCCCGATCATGGCCCAGAGCAACCCGATCCTCGTCGCCTATGCGTTCCGTGACGGGGCGCATTCCTTCCGTACCGACGATCCCCGCACGGGAGAGATCGCGGTGGCGCACGGGGTGCCGGAGATCGCCTACGAACAGGTCACCCGCACCCTGACGGAACGGGTGTCCGGCACGCTGGGCCGCACCGCCCAGGCGCGCCCCGCCCTGCCCTTCAAGGAATTCTGGACATGGTTGCAGATGAATCCCATCGCGGCCATGCCCAATGCCCCCTGCCACGTGGAGTTCGCGTGGGAGATCCGGGGCTGACGCCCGCCCGTCTGCGGGGTGGGCGTCGGGCCGGATAGTTTCGACTGTCCTGGTTAGAGCAACCTCGCAACGCCCGGACCCGACAGAGGGTCCGGGCGCTCTTTTCCGGCTCACCGCGCCTCAGCGCAGGGCCTGCTCCAGGTCGGCCAGCAGGTCGTCCACCTCCTCCACGCCGACGGACAGGCGCACCATGCCGTCGTCGATGCCCAGCGCCGCCCGCTGATCGGCGGGGATGGAGGCGTGGGTCATGATCGCCGGATGCTCGATCAGGCTCTCCACCCCGCCCAGGCTCTCGGCCAGGGCGAACAGCTCGGTCCGCTCCAGCATGCGCCGGGCCGGTTCCAGCCCGCCCTTCAGATGGATGGTGACCATGCCGCCGCCGGCCGCCATCTGCCGCCGCGCCAGCTCGTACTGCGGGTGGCTGGGCAGGAACGGGTAGCGCACCAGTGCCACGGCCGGGTGGCGCTCCAGCCATTCCGCCACGGCCAGGGCATTCTGGCAGTGCCGTTCCATGCGCAGGGCCAGCGTCTTCAGCCCGCGCAGGGCAAGAAAGCTGTCGAACGGCCCCTGGATGGCGCCGACCGCGTTCTGGAGGAAGCCCAGCCGGTCGGACAGCTCGCCCGCCTCCCGCACCACGACCAGACCGCCGACCATGTCGGAATGGCCGTTCAGGTACTTGGTGGCCGAGTGGGTGACGATGTCGAAGCCCAGTTCCAGCGGGCGCTGCACCCACGGGCTGGCGAAGGTGTTGTCGCAGACGGTGATGATGCCGCGGCGCCGGCCGAGCTGGGCCAGCGCCTCCAGGTCGGCCAGCTTCAGCAGCGGGTTGGTCGGCGTCTCGACCCAGATCATCCGCGTCTCGGGCCGGATCGCCGCCTCCACCGCGGCAAGATCGGCGACGTCCACGAAGCTGAAGGACAGCCCGGCCGTGCGCTTGCGCACCCGCTCGAACAGCCGGTAGCTGCCGCCATAGATGTCGTCGGTGGCGACGACATGGCTGCCGCTGTCGAGCAGTTCCAGCACCGTCGCCTCGCCGGCGAGGCCGGAGGCGAAGGCGAAGCCGCGGTGACCGCTCTCCAGGTCGGCGACGCAGCGCTCATAGGCGAAGCGGGTCGGGTTCTGGCTGCGGCTGTACTCGAACCCCTTGTGGACGCCCGGGCTCTCCTGGACGTAGGTGGAGGTCTGGTAGATCGGCACCATGATGGCGCCGGTGGCGGGGTCGGGCTCCTGCCCGGCATGGATCGCGCGGGTGGAGAAGCCGTGGCGGTTCGGGCGGTCGGTCATGCGTGGGTCCTCGGACTCGGGTGTCTCTCGTGCCGGATCGGGGCTGTCAGCCCATCTGCCGGCGCAGATGGTTCAACAGGTCCATCCGCGTCAGCAGGCCGAGGAAGCGGCCGTCCTGCATGATGATGGCGACCAGGTTGCGCTCGAACAGCGGGGTCAGGGCGGCGATCGGCGCCGTCGCGGGCAGCGTCTCCAGCCGGTTGACCATGGCGGTGTAGACCTTGTCCTTGAAGCGGACGGGGTCCTTCTCGACATGCAGCAGCAGGTCGGATTCGTCCAGGATGCCGATGACGCGCTCCCCCTCCATCACCGGAAGCTGGGAGACATCGCTGATCCGCATGCGCTTGTAGGCGGTCAGCAGCGTGTCCTGGGGCGACACGGTGACCACCTGCCCCTTGTCGTGGCGGCGGGTCATCAGATCGCGCAGGTCGCCGTGCTTCTCCAGCGGCAGGAAGCCCTGGTCGGCCATCCAGGCGTCGTTGAACATCTTCGACAGGTACTTGTTGCCCGTGTCGCAGACGAAGGTGACGACGCGCTGGCGCGTGGTCTGGGCGCGGCAGTATTTCAGGGCGCCGGCCAGCAGCGTGCCGCTGGAGGAGCCGCCGAGGATGCCCTCCCGCCGCAGCAGGTCGCGCGCCGCCGTCAGGCTTTCGGCATCGGAGACGTAGTAGGCGGCCTTGGCGTAGCGCAGGTCGCAGTTGGGCGGCACGAAGTCCTCGCCCACGCCCTCGATGACCCAGCTCCCCGGCTCCTCGTGCGTGCCCTTGTTCACCAGATCGGCGATGATGGAGCCGGCCGGATCGGCGATCACCATCTTCGTCTTCGGGCTGGCCTTGGCGAAGAAGGCGCCGAGCCCCGTCATGGTGCCGCCGGAGCCGACGCCGACGACCACGGCGTCCACGTCGCCGTCCATCTGGCTCAGCAGCTCGGGCCCGGTCCATTCCTCATGGGCGCGGGGGTTCGCCGGGTTGGCGAACTGGTTCATGTAGACGCTGCCGGGGATTTCGGCGGCGAGGCGCTCGGCGATGTCCTGGTAGTAGTCGGGATGGCCCTTGCCCACGTCGGAGCGGGTGATGTGGATCTCCGCCCCCAGGGCACGCAGGTGGTTGATCTTCTCCACCGCCATCTTATCGGGGATGACCAGGATCAGCCGGTAGCCCTTGGCGGCGCAGACCAGCGCCAGCCCCAGGCCGGTATTGCCGGCGGTCGCCTCGATCACCGTGCCGCCGGGCTTCAGCCGGCCCTCGGCCTCGGCGGCCTCGATCATCTTCAGCCCGATGCGGTCCTTGATCGAGCCACCGGGATTCTGGTTCTCCAGCTTCAGATACAGCTCGCAGGGGCCGGTATCGAAGGTGCTGACGCGGATGACCGGCGTCCCGCCGATCATGGACAGGATCGCCGGTGCTTGGGCGGCGGACAGGGTGTCCGGCATGGGTCTCTCCTCCCGGGGGCTGGCGTCGGTCCCGTGGCCGGGTCCCGTTCCGCCTTGTCGCCGCCAGGAAAACGCATCCCGGGGCCGGGCGGCAACCGCCTTGGCTAGCGCGGAATCAAGCTGCCGCGGGCGCCGCTCCGGGGAAATTTTCGGGCGGGACGGGGCGCCCGTCGGCATCGATCCAACCCTGCCGGTGCAGCGCCTCCAGATTGTCGGCGAAATTCTCGGCGCAGAAGGGGCGCTGCCACCCCTCCATCCAGTTCTGTTCCAGGAAGGCGAGGATGGCGGGCTGGCCCAGCTCCACCTCCCAGAGGATGCCGATGAGGCTGGCCAGCGCCTCCTCCTCGATCTGGCTCTCGCGGTCCACGGCCAGGGCGGCGTCCGCCTCCGCCCGGCGGCCCGATTCCGGGCCGGCGCCGAGGCCGAAGTCGATCACGCCGCGGCGCTCCGGCGGGGCGACGATCCAGTGCCCGACCTCATGCACGATCACCGCCGCCTCGGAGCGGGTGCGGATCGCCTGCCCGTCGTAGCTCCAGGCCGCCTGCGGCGCCTCGTCGATGGTGCCGATACCGAAGCGGCGGGCGAGATCGACCGCCGCGGCCCGGTGCGCCGGCGTATCGACACCGAGCGGGATCAGGTCGGCCGTGGCGGCGATGCGGTCGAACACGCGGCGCGCCAGGGTGCCGGGCGTCAGGTTCACCCGCACGGCCTCGATGGCCCGGGGCAGGTCGCTGTCGGGAATGGGAGTGAGCTGCATGGGAGGTCGGTCGTCGGGAGGGTCAGCGTTTCCGGTCCAGGCGCAGGATGCGGTAGGCGGGGCTCTCGGGGCCGGCGGCGTCCGCCCGCTCCAGCTCCGTCTCCGTCCAGGCGCCGCGGTCGAAGGGCGGGAACAGCACGTCCCCCGCCGGTTCGGCCAGGACCTCGGTGAGGTAGAGGCGGTCGGCCATGCGCAGCGCCTCCGCGAACAGGCTCTCGCCGCCGATGACGCAGACCTCCGGAGCAGCGGTGCGGGCGGCGACGCTGCGTGCCTCCGCGATGGCGCCCAGGAAGCCGTGGCAGACGATGGCGCCTTCCGGCGCGAAGCCGGTGTCGCGGGTCAGCACGATGTTGCAGCGCCCGGGCAGCGGCTTCGCACCGATGCTCTCCCAGGTGCGGCGGCCCATCACCACGGGCTTGCCCAGCGTCGTGCGCTTGAAGAAGCGGAGATCGCCCGGCAGCCGCCAGGGCAGCGTGTTGCCGCGGCCGATCACACCGTTGCGGGCGACGGCGGCGACCAGGACCAGCCGTGGCGTCTCCAGCGGGGCGTTCCCGTTGCGGACACCCGACGCGCACTCGACCCCGGCACCAGACATGCTTCCCGTCCACTCCACCCGGCCGGCCCCGGGCCGGCATCATCGACGGGGGAGAATGCCCCGCAGGCTGTCAGGGCTCAAGGCCTGGTTGCGGGATGCCGGACCGCGGGCAGCGCGGGGCGGCTTGCGGAAAAGAGTAAGGCGGGCCGCCGGGGCGTGGTCGGCGGCCCGCCCGCACGGGCCGGGGCTCAGGACGGCGAGGCTTCGCCGGACAGAGGCGGCACGTACACCGGGACGGGCCAGAGCGCACCGTCGTACCCGCTGCGGAACTCGACCACGGTTCCGTCGTCCAGCGTCGCCTCCCACTGGCCGTCATGGCTGCGGTGGCGGCGGCCATAGGCCGCCTGGAGCGCGCACATCAGATGCCCCTCGTCGTAGCGGTCGGGGAAGAAGACGCTCTCCCCCTGCTGGATCGTCCCCCCCTGGCGGTAGAGCACCATGCCCTTGTAGACCCCGGTATGGTCCGGAGCGCCGGTGATCTGCATCAGCCGGGCATAGGCCGGCGCCGGATCGGTTCCCTTCGGCCGCGCGACGAAGCCCTGGGTCTGGTTGCCCGTCCGCACGCCGCGGTAGAGCCAGCCCTTGCTGATCGGCGGCACCGGCTCCCCGGCGACGAGGCTCTCCTGGATGTAGTGGTGCGGCGAGTGCGGGGCGGGCGGCGTGATGAGGTCGGAGCCCGGCACCCTGCCCGGCGCCGTGATCGGCCTGCCGGCCCCCGGCATGGGCGACGGATCCACCCCCACGCCGGCAACCAGCATCGGACCGGGCGGTCCCGGCGGACCGGCAGGCCCCTGTGGCCCCGGCGGCCCGGGCAGACCCTGCGGGCCCTGGGGTCCGGGCAGGCCCTGGGGACCCTGGGGACCTTCCGGACCCTGCGGACCCTGCGGGCCTTCCGGCCCCTGGGGACCCTGCGGCCCTCCGGGTCCCTGGGGGCCCTCGCCGCCCGGCGGGCCGGAGGGACCGGGATCGCCCGGCGGCCCCGGAGGACCGGGAGGACCGGGAGGACCGGGAGGACCGGGAGGCCCCGGCGGCCCGGACGGCCCGGGCCGGGTGGCGCCCTGGGGCGTCCCGATCTGGATGACACCATGCACAGAAGCCTTGTCGCTCATCTTGCTTCTCCTTCCGAAACCAGCAGGGAGACCGGGATCACCTGGAAGGGCGCGCCGGCCTGCGGGCGGGCGGCGCACACGGAACGGTCGTCCCCGGTCTTCCCGGCCGGCAGTCCGTTGCCCAGGATCACCGGCCGCAAGTCCAGAAAAGATAACAGAAAATATCTGTCACGCAACTTTGAAGTATTTGATAGTATTGAGTGTTCTCTCAATAGGGAGAATCCAGTCGGATCAACGCGAAAATTGAAAACGATCGCAAACTCTCGAAAGCCGGCGCGGATCCGACCCCGCGGGCGCGGTCAGCGCCGGACCTCCTGCTGCTCCTCCAGCTCCTGCACGCGCAGCACCAGCTTCGCCACCAGGGCACGCAGGCGGCGGTTCTCCTCCTCCAGCCCGCGCAGACGCTGGTCGCGCTCAGGCGGCGCGTCGCCATAGCGCTCGCGCCAGCGGTAATAGGTGGCTTCAGCGATGCCGAAGCGTTTGATGACGTCGGCGACCGCCGACCCCTGCTCGACCGCCTTGACCACCTGGCGCCTCAGTTCGTCGCTGTACCGTTTGCGCACCATCAAGACTCTCCCGAGCATGACCCGGCCCGGGGTCGGGCTGGGACTCCCACCGGAAAAAACGGCCGGCCCCGCGGCGCGCTGGTCGCCCGCAGCGGAAGCCGGCACTCAAGGTTAGGGACGCTGTCGGGACACCTCTCTGCCGGCCGGCTCCCGCGGCGCTGCCGCGGACCTGTCGGCGCCGGGGTTCCGCGGTGCCGGTCGACCGCGGTCCGGCCAAGTTCCCCCCCTGCCCTGTTCTTTCTGCTGCCGTTCATGGCGGCGTTCCCTGCCGCGCCCGGATCAGCCTCCCCCCGGAGGCGGTGGGGGCGGAGGCGGAGGAGGAGGTGCCGGCGGTGGCGCCGGAGGTGGCGGCGGTGGCGGTGCGGGCGGCGGCGCCGGAGGTGGTGGCGGTGGCGGTGGCGGTGGCGGAGGCGGCGGAGTCGGCTGCGGGGTGGTGGGATTCAGGATCACGTTGTAGATCCGCTGCAACTGGTCGGCGGTCATCGCCAGGTTGCCCTGGTTCTGCTGCACCGCCTGCAACGCCTTCTCCGGATTCGTCTCGGCCAGCACGTTCATCGCCTTGGTGGCGATGGCGTTGTTGATCGTCAGCATCGTCTGCTGCTGCGCGACGATGTTCTGCATCGCCATGCCCAGGGCCTGGGCGAGGACGGTGTAGAGGGCCGAGGTCGCCTCCGCCGGCGCCGGCCCCAGCACCATGGCGTTCAGGGGGCTGAGCGGCGCGCCGTCCAGCGTGGTCTGTGTCTGGGCCTGGGCCTGGGGCTGCGGAGCCGGGGCGGCACCATAGCCGTAACCGTAGCCGGGAGGGTTCAAGGGTCCGTTTGCCATGGCGGTCAGGCTCCTTCGTCCGGGGTCACGGCTTCAGCGACCGCAGCAGCGCGCGCAGGCCGTCCGTCGCCGCCGCCGTCTGGTTGCCGGAGAAGACCTCGTTGGTGCCCCTTACGCCCGCGGCAAGATCGCTGCCGAAGATCATGCCGATGGCATCCACCGTGACGCCGAGGCCGATGGTGGAACCGTTCTTCTGGTAGGCGACCGCGTTCTGCATACCCAGCCCCAGCGACTGGGACAGGGTCAGGTAGTTGGTCGCCAGTGCGTGCGCAGGCGCTATGCCGGTATTGACGACGTTGGCCTGCGCGACCGCGTCGGTGATCTGTCCATTCAGTGCCGTGGTGTCGGCCATCGCCAGTCTCCTTCAGATGGATGGCGGAACGCGCCGCCGGTCAGCCCTTCTTCATGGCGGCGACAGCCGTCAGCGCGGCGATGAGCTCGGCCAGGCCGTTACCGCTGAAGACTTCGGTGGTGCCGCGGGCACCCGCCGCGACCGGCGTGCTGTAGAGCAGGCTGGTGCCCTGGGTGGTGACGGCGGTGTCGATCATCGCCATGGAGCGCTGGCGCGCGACGGCGTTCTGCATCGACAGTCCGATGGACTGGGCCATCACCTGATAGAGGGTCGCCATGGCCTGCGCCGGAGCGGCGGCCAGAATGGTGACGTTCGCCTGGCTTACGGCATCGGTGATCTGTCCGTTGACGAGGGTTGGGTATGCCATTATCGTTCACGCCCTGTGTGATGGTTGGCTTCAGGCCGGCCGACGGCAGTGCAAGTGCCGACGGCCGGCCTTTTCGTGTCCGGACCCGGTCAGCGGATGCCGACCCGGTCCGCGATCAGCCCAGGGACGGGCGCCCGGCGGGCGCCGACCGATCAGCCGAACGCCTGGACGGTGGACTTGAGCTGCGCGATCAGCTCGGCCAGGGAGTTGCCCGAGAAGATCTCGTTCGTGCCGCGGGCGCCGGCGGCGACCGGCAGGCTGTAGAGCAGGTTCACGCCCTGGGTCGTCACGGCCGTGTCGATCGTCGACATGTTCTGCTGATTGGCGACCGCGTTCTGCATGGACAGACCGACGGTCTGGGCCATGACCTGGTAGACGGACGCGATGGCCTGGGCCGGGGCGTCGCCGAGGACCTTCACGTTGGCCTGGGTGACGGCGTCGGTGATCTGGCCGTTGACGAGGGTGGGATCAGCCATGGTTCAGCTCCTGTGTGTGCATGGTTGGATGAAGGCTCTCTGAGAGCGGGAGAGAGAGCCCTTACGCGTGACTGCGTGGAATGACGGTTCCGTCGAGAGGGTCCTTTCGAGAGCCGTCATCCGACACTACCGGCCGACCGGAGGTCTGCCGGGTTCAGGGATCACGGACCGCGACCGGGGATCGGGGCCGGGACCTTGGTCGCCTGGAGCACGGACTTGAGCTGGGCGAGCATCTCGGCCGTCGCATTGCCCGAGAAGATCGCGTTCGTGCCGCGGGCACCGGCCGCCACCGGCATGCTGTAGAGCAGGTTCACGGCCTGGGTCGTGACCGCGGTCGTGATCGTGCTCTTGTTCTGCTGGTTGCTGGTGGCGTTCTGCATCGACAGGCCGGTGGACTGGGCGGCGGCCTGGTACACGCTGGAGAGGGCCTGGGCGGGCGCGTCGCCCAGGACCTTGACGTTGGCCTGGGTCACCGCATCGGTGATCTGGCCGTTCACGAGGGTGGTGTTTGCCATTCTCAACTCCCTGGAGGTTCAACGCGACCGACTTACCGCCCCGGAACCTGATCGGTGCGGGTGAGCGACTGGACCATCGAGCGGAGATCGCGGATCGCCGAGACGAGCTCCTGCTGCACCAGCATCGCGTTGACGGCCCGGGTGTCCGCGGCGGTCGGGATGCTGGCGATCAGGGCCACGCATTGGGAGGTGAGAGCCGTGCCGATCGCATTCATGTGCTGCTGATTGGCGACAGCATTCTGCATGGAGAGTGCGAGGGACTGCGCCATCGCCTGGTAGAGTGCCCCCGTCGCGTGCGCAGGTGCTGCCCCTAGGACCTGCACCTGTGCCTGGGTGACCGCATCCGTGACCAGACCGTTGGCGAGCGTCGTATCCGCCATGCTTCTTCCGTTCCCTTTGCGTGTCCGCGACCGATCGGGATCGGGTCGCTACGCATCCGGGAAGACGCGGGCGGAGGGGGTTTGTGAAACGCGGACGTGCGGATGCGGCGCCGGCGGACGGACCGCGGGCGTCGCAGGAGAGACCGGAAAGGATCGGACCGATGCCGGACCGCGGGATTCCGGCCGGGGTCACCCCCGGCCGGCTCCCGCTGCGGCCCCCGGGCTACTTGCCCAGGGTCGCCAGAAAGGCCTTCAGCGCGGCTGCGATGGCGATGGCGATCGTCTCGATCGACTGCCCGGCGTTGGACGCGCTGAGCGAAGCCGTCTCGACCGTTCCGACCAGGGCGCTGCCGTTGCCGAGCGCGGTCGAGACCTGGCTCGTGGCATTGCCCTGGGCGGTCGCCACCTGGCTGGCCGCCGTTCCCTGGGCCGCGGCGACCTGACTGGCGCCGTTGCCCTGGGCCGCGGTCACCTGGGAGACGCTCTCGCCGACGGCCGAGGAGACCGAGGCGAGCGCCTCGCTGTTGGCGGTGGCGACGGAGTTGATGCCGTTGCCGAGCGCCGTGGTGAGGCTGGTGACCGCGTTGGTGTTGGCCAGCATCTGGCTGTTGTAGGCCTCCGTCGTCACCAGCGCCGCCTTCTGCGCCAGATTGTTGTTGTAGGCGGCGTTGAGCATGGCGATGCCGGAGGAGGTCGCGGCGAACTGGTAGACCAGTCCGGACGCGAAGGCTGGAACGTCGGCCAGGTTCTTCAGGTTCGCCTGGGCGACTGACGTCGTGATGTCGTCAGGCATGGTCGGCCCTCCCTCGCCGCCTCAACCCTGAAGATCGAAGTCGAACTCGACCTTGCCGTTGATCGGCCTGGAGAAGCGGGCGAGGAAGGCGTTCAGCATCTCGCCGGCGGACGGGCCGGAGCCGCCGCCCCGCTGCTGTCCCGGCTTGCCATCCATGATCATGGTCACCGCCCGGTCGACCGTGGGCGAACCCATGATGTGGTCGATGGCGCGTGCCGTGACCGCGCTCTGCGCCGTCCAGCTCTGCTGCTGCTGGTTCACCGAGTTCAGCAGCGCCTGTGACAGCCCCATGCTGTTGGTCAGCATAAGCGTCCCGAGGGCATAAGCCTGGGTGTCGGCCATACCGAAGGATGCCGAAGGGAAGGTGCTGTTGCTGATGTAGATCGGGCTGGTATCGAATGGGCCGGAGTTGTCCATGGCTGTTCCCTAACCTTGAGTTATTTTGGGTATATATTGGCTAGCACGGCATTTTTGTCTTAACAACATGAAGTAATCGGTGAGTAGATTTCTCATTATTTGCGTTCACAACCTGCGTTTTGACAAACCCGCTCGCATTCTGACACTCACACTGTCGATGGCTCTCGTCTTCCCGCCACTTGGCGTTAACCCGTATGGATATTTTGTGGACTCCAGTCGCTCGCCGGCGGATACAATGTCCACAGTTTGGCGCTCTGATCCGGCGACATTCCCGGCGATAGCGACAAATCAAGGTCGCAGATTCTACCCATGCAGGTTTTTTTTCTCCTGCTGCCCCCCAGGGCAATAGTGATCCGGACGCCGCGAACCCTCATAAGCCTGCACAGATGCACTTATAGCGCACTAGATCCGTCCTTGTTCTTTGGCGGAGCGTGAAAAACCACACTCTCTTCACGCTTCACGACTCTCGTTCAAAAACGTCGTTCGGTATGGCAGGTAGCTCTCGCTGCCGTTCGCCTCAAAAGAGATTACGTATGATATTGTCTTGACGGGAGGTGCTCGTGACTCATCACGCAGCGCGCGGGGGACGACCGCCTCTGGTTTCGACCCTGGATCTGCAATACGGCCGCAACTGTTCCGTCAGAGAGGAGCCTCTCCGCCCAGGGCTTTACCGAAGCGTCACTTTTCCCCAGATCAGTCGAATCAAGCCTACGCCTTGCCAGAACCATTTTTTGAACATCTGGCAGCATAATCGCGCATATCTGCGGGCACTGGCCTATCGCTGGCTGGCCGGCAACACGGCCGACGTCGAGGACGCGCTGTCCGATGTCTTCTGCAAGGCCAGCAGGGCCTTCGATCAGGCGCAGGTCGGCATCGCCAACGAACGGGCGTGGCTGTCCCGGCTGCTGCACAACACCTGCATGGACGCACATCGGCGGCGGCGCGCCACGGAGCAGGTGATCGCCCCCGCCTTCGAGGACAGCGACGAGACGGACGCCGCGGCCGAGCTGGGCGAGACGGCGTCGCCGGAGGACGAGCTGCTGAACCTGGAGCTGCGCCGCGTGCTGCACGGGGCCCTGGCCGATCTCCCGGAATCGCTGCGCGGCCCGGCCGTGATGCGGCTGGTGGAGGACGAGCCTTATGAGAGGATTGCAGCCGCCTACAACATCAGTCTTGCGAATGCACGCAAACGCATCCAACTGGCCCGGGCCGCGCTGCGATCGCAACTGACCGGTTACCTGACCGCCGGGGAAGCCCCCCGTGCCGCAGCGGATGCCGTCGGCCCTGAGGTGCCCGGCGCCGCCGCTGCCCCCGTCGCGCCGGCCGTGGCGCCGGCCCCCTCGGCCGGTGCTGCCCTGGCGGCGGCGCGGGCCGCCATGGCCGCTGCCGCGTCGGCCCCGCCTCCCCCGCCGCCTGTCCGGCCGGCGGCGCCGGCACCGGACGGGGCCGCGGCCCCGCGGCGGCGCGGCGTGCTGACGATCCGCTTCACCATCGCCTGAACACGGCCCCCGCAGCCGGCGGCGGGGTCAGACCGCGACCTCGGCCCGGATGTGGGGGTGCGGGTCGTAACCCTCGATGGCGAAATCCTCGAAGCGGTAGTCGAACAGGCTGTCCGGCCGGCGCCGGATGACCAGCCGCGGCAGCGGCCGCGGCTCGCGGCCGAGCTGCTGGCGCGCCTGGTCGAGATGGTTCAGGTAGAGGTGGACGTCGGCCCCCGTCCAGACCAGCTCGCCCGGCCCCAGGTCGCACTGCTGCGCCAGCATGTGGATCAGCAGTGCCGCCTCACAGAGATTCCAGGGCAGGCCCAGCAGGGTGTCGGCGCTGCGCTGGTAGAGGATGCCGGACAGCCGCCCGTCGGCCACGAAGTACTGATAGGTCATGTGGCAGGGCGGCAGGGCCATGCGCTCCAGCTCGCCCACGTTCCAGCCGGTGAACAGCAGCCGGCGGCTGGTGGGATTGCCGCGGATGCCGTCCACAAGCTGGGCGATCTGGTCCACCACCCGGCCGTCCGCCGTCTCCCAGGCCCGCCACTGCTTGCCGTAGACGGGACCCAGATCGCCCCAGCGGGCGGCGAAGGCGTCGTCCTCCAGCACCCGGCGCTCGAACGTCCCCTGGTCGATCGACTCGCCCGTCTCGCGCCGGTAGCGGGCCAGCGGCCAGTCGGTCCAGATCCGCACCCCCTTCTCCAGCAGGGGCCGCAGCCGGGTATCGCCGGAAAGGAACCAGAGCAGCTCGTGGATCGCCGCCTTGTAGAAGATCCGCTTCGTCGTCAGCAGCGGAAAGCCCTGCGCCAGATCGAAACGCATCTGCCGGCCGAACAGGGCCAGCGTGCCCACGCCGGTGCGGTCCACCCGCCGGGTCCCCCGCTCCAGCAGGTCCCGCAGCAGGTCGAGATACTGGGTTTCGGGGTGCGGCGGGGCGTCGGAAGGAGCGGCCATGGGTCGGACCTCTGGGGTGAAGGCCCCCTTGATACGGTCCCGGAAACGCCAGGGCAACGCATAGCCGCAGCCCCGCTTCCGGGCCTGCGGCGCCCCTGCATGCGCAAGGCCCTTTCGTCCCCGGCGCCGAGTGCCTATATTGGGGTCGTCGGGTTCGCCCGACTATGGCGATAAACGCTATGCGGAATAAGCGTTGTGGACCCGGGGGCGGTACCCGGCGCCTCCACCAATCTCCCCGGGCGGCCTTGCGGCCGGCCGGGACGATGGGGGCGAAACAGGATCGACACGCGTGGTAAAGGCATGGTTTTCGCTCGGCATGGTTCCGCCGTTACCGGGCCATTTCATAGGTGCCAACGACAACACGGCGCCTGCCCTTCGCATGGCTGCCTGATAGCCCCCTTAAGGGCTGTTAGCAGTTAGCTGAGGACGGGGTTCGGGGGGCACCCGGCAACAGAAGCCCCCCACTGATTCCAGGTCCCGCCCGTCGGCGGGCCGACGAGCGATGGTGACGAGGTCCGCGCGCCGCATGTCCCGGGAACCCTTGCGATACGACCGGATGGTCGAGAATGCCCTGCGCGGCGTGGTGCGCGAAGCCCTGACCGAGGTCCAGGAAGACGGCCTGCCCGGGGAGCATCATTTCTACGTCACCTTCCGCACCGACGGAGCCGGCGTGAAGATCCCGGACTATCTGCGGGAGCAGTATCCGGGCGATATGACGATCGTCCTGCAATACCAGTTCTACGGGCTGGAGGTGACGGCCCAGGGCTTCTGCGTCACGCTGAGCTTCGGCGGGGTGCATGAGCGGCTGGTCATCCCCTTCGCCGCCATCACCGGCTTCGCCGACCCCTCCGTCAATTTCGGCCTGAAGTTCCAGGGCACCGAGGACGGGGCGGCCGGGGAGGACGAGACGACCGAGGAGGAGATGGCGGCGGATGACGACACGCCGGCGGAGGAATCCCGCACGGGGACCGTCGTCGCGCTGGACGCCTTCCGCAAGAAGTAGCGGCAGCCCGGCATGCCGGTGTCGCGCGACTATCTCGACCATGTGCTGGAGCTGCTGAGCCCGCTGGGACCGGTCAAGGCGCGCGCCATGTTCGGCGGCTGCTCGCTGTCCCTGGACGGTGCCAGCTTCGCGCTGATCGCCGACGACGTACTCTATCTCAAGGCCGACGCGCAGAACCGGCCCGCCTTCGAGGCGGCCGGCTGCCGGCCCTTTGCCCCGTTCGAGGACAGGCCGCAGCAGACCATGTCCTACTATCCGCCGCCGGAGACCGCCTTCGACGACGCCGACGAACTCATGGCCTGGGCCCGCCCGGCCGTATCGGCGGCGCTGCGGGCCAGGGCAGCGAAGAAGCCCGCCCGCCCGAAGAAGCGCACGCCGGCCTGACCGCCCCTGTCGCCGCCCCCGTCCCCGATACAACCAGGCCCGATACGGCAAGGCCCGATATGGGAAAGGGGCGGGCGACCCGCCGGTCCCCCGCCCCTCTTTCCGTCCCGTGCCCCCCATCCTGCCGGCGACATTGCCGTCGCCGGAGATGGGGCTTCCGGTATCAGGTCACGTATCCAGGAAGCTCCGCAGCTTGCGCGAGCGCGAGGGGTGCTTCAGCTTGCGCAGGGCCTTCGCCTCGATCTGGCGGATACGCTCGCGGGTGACGCTGAACTGCTGGCCGACCTCTTCCAGCGTGTGGTCGGTGTTCATGCCGATGCCGAAGCGCATGCGCAGCACGCGCTCCTCACGCGGGGTCAGCGTGGCGAGGATGCGGGTCGTCGTCTCGCGCAGGTTCGCCTGGATGGCGGCGTCCAGCGGCAGGACGGCATTCTTGTCCTCGATGAAGTCGCCGAGATGGCTGTCCTCCTCGTCGCCGATCGGCGTTTCGAGGGAGATCGGCTCCTTGGCGATCTTCAGGACCTTGCGCACCTTCTCCAGCGGCATCATCAGCCGCTCGGCCAGCTCCTCCGGCGTCGGCTCGCGTCCGATCTCGTGCAGCATCTGGCGCGAGGTGCGCACCAGCTTGTTGATCGTCTCGATCATGTGCACGGGGATGCGGATGGTGCGGGCCTGATCGGCGATCGAGCGGGTGATCGCCTGCCGGATCCACCAGGTCGCATAGGTGCTGAACTTGTAGCCGCGGCGGTACTCGAACTTGTCCACCGCCTTCATCAGGCCGATGTTGCCCTCCTGGATCAGATCCAGGAACTGAAGGCCGCGGTTCGTGTACTTCTTGGCGATGGAGATGACGAGGCGGAGGTTCGCCTCCACCATCTCCTTCTTGGCGCGGCTGGCCTCCTTCTCGCCCTTCTGGACGGTGGAGACGATGCGGCGGAACTCACCGATGGGCAGACGCACCTGATCGGCCACCTCGGCGATGGCCTCGCGCACGCGGCCCACCTCGACCGAGGACTTGTCGGCGAAACGACCCCAGCTCTTGCTCAGGCCACGGCAGCGCTCCAGCCAGTTCGGGTCCAGCTCGCTGCCATAGTACTGGTGCAGGAAGTCCTCGCGCTTGATCTTGCAGTCGGTCGCCAGACGCAGCAGCTTGCCCTCATAGCCCAGGAGCTTGCGGTTCAGGCCGTAGAGCTGCTCGACGAGCTGTTCGATCCGGGCATTGTTCAGGCGCACCGAGTTGACGAGTTCCGTCAGCTCCGCCTTCAGCTTGTCGTACTTCTTGTCGGAGCCCTTGGGCAGATCCTCGCCCCGTTGCAGAACGGCGAGTCGCTGCTCCTGCACCTTGTGCAGCTTCTCATAGGTCTCTTCGATCCGGGCGAAGGTCTCGATGACCTTGGGCTTCAGCTCGGCCTCCATGGCCGAGAGGGAGATGTTGCCCTCCTCGTCGCCGCCCTCGGGCTCGCCCTCGGCCCCTTCGGGGCGCTCGGACGTCTCCTCCTCCTCGGTCTCGGCCTCGACGGCCGAGAGATCCTCGCCCGTCGGTTCGCCCGACTCCGGGTCGATGCCGTAGGTGGCGTCCAGGTCGATGATGTCGCGCAGCAGCATCTTCCCTTCCATCAGGGACTGATGCCACTCGATGATCGCGCGGATGGTCAGCGGCGATTCGCAGATCGCGCCGATCATCATCTCGCGGCCGGCCTCGATGCGCTTGGCGATGGCGATCTCGCCCTCGCGGCTCAGCAGCTCGACCGACCCCATCTCGCGCAGATACATCCGCACCGGGTCATCGGTGCGGCCGATATCGTCGTCGTCCAGGTTGCCGGAGACGCGGCCTTCGCCGTCGCCCGAGGCGTCCTGTCCGTCCTCGGGCTCTTCGCCCTCGACGACATTGATGCCCATCTCGCTGAGCAGGGCCATCGTGTCCTCGATCTGTTCGGAGGACGACTGGTCCGGCGGCAGGGCAGCGTTCAGCTCGTCATAGGTGACGTATCCGCGCTCCTTGCCGCGCTGGATCATCTTCTTGACGGCGATCGCCATGTTATCCATGAGAGGACCGTTGGCTTCGTCCTCCCGGGTATCCGTCACTTCGGCGCTTTGCGTCGCTTTCGTGGCCATTATGTCGATGCCCCCGCACTCACTCCGCTTGAACCCGTAAACGCTTCGAGGCGACTCGGGCAACAGCCCGGCCGCAGAGATGACCGCACTTGCTCAAACTGCCTGCACGGCGGCGACCGACTGTGTTCCGGAGAACACACTTCGGCGAACGTGAAAGGCCGGGCCGGACGGATCCCGCCTTGCCCTCATGACCTAATCGTCCAGATCGGTGGAACCGGCCGAATGTCCACGGCGCCGCAACGCCTCCTGCCGGAGTGCCTGGACCCGCGCGAGGTTCTCCTGGCTGAACTGTTCAGCCAGCCTCCGCTCGGCATCCCGCAACTCGGCCTGGAGCGCCACTTCCTGGGAATTCAGCCAAACTCCTTGCCAGCCGGTCCTTGCGGCATCGATCGACGCTCCGGGGTGCGCGAATCGGGGCGCGTCTGCACTCAGCAGACCATCCAGCGTCTCGGACAAACCGCGGGAAGACAAGTGGCTATGTAATTCGGCGGCGTCAAGGGCGGAATTCGCCGTCATCACCTCGACCATCGCGCAACGCAGGGTCTCCAGCGCCGGCGTGGCGAAGACCGCCTCGGCCAGTTGCTCGCCGAGTTCCTCGAACAGCGCGGGGTGGTGCAGGATCGGCAGCAGCAGCAGCCGCTCCATCTGGCGCGGTTCGGTGCGGATCAGACCGCTGCGGAAACGGGCGTCGTAGAGCGGGCTGACCGGCAGCCCGTCCACCGGCGGCCGCATCCCGCGGCGCCCCGCCCCGGCCCGCCCCCCCCGTCCGCCCCGGCCCTGGCGGGCAGCGGCGAACAGGCGGTCGCGCATGTCCTGTTCATAGGCGCGGCGGACGCGCGCGTCCTGGATGGCCGCACAGCGGGCGGCCAGCGCCGCCTCCAGCCCGGCCCGCGCGTCGGGCTGGGCGAGGTCGCGGCCCTGCGCCTCCAGGTCCCAGAGCACGTCGGCGAGCGGCCGGGCGCGGTCCAGCACCGCCTGGAAGGCGGCGGCCCCGCCGGCCCGGATCAGGCTGTCGGGGTCCTCCTTCTCCGGCAGGAAGGCGACGCGGGCGGAATGGTCCGGCAGCAGCAGCGGCAGGATGCGCTCCACCGCCCGGGCCGCCGCGCGGCGGCCGGCGCTGTCGCCGTCGAAGCAGAGGACGGGCGTGCGCCGCCCCTCCGGCGCCAGCTTCCACAGTTCCAGGATCTGCGCCTCGGTCAGGGCCGTGCCCAGCGGCGCCACCGCCCCGTCGAAGCCGGCCGTGACGCAGGAGATCACGTCCATGTAGCCTTCGGTGACGATGACCGGGCGTCCTTCCACCGCGGCCTGCCGGGCGCGGGAGAGGTTGTAGAGGATGTTCCCCTTGTGGAAGAGGGGCGTGTCGCCGGAATTGATGTATTTCGGCCCGTCGCCGGACAGCAGCCGGGCGCCGAAGGCGACCACCCGGCCGCGCCGGTCGGTGACCGGGAAGATCACCCGGTTCCAGAAGAAGGCGCGGGCCCCGCGGCCGGGCTCCGGCCGCTTGAACAGCCCGGCCTCGATCATGTCGGCCTCGGCATAGCCGGCCTGCTCCAGCTCGGCCCGCAGCCCGGCCCCGTCATGCGGGGCGTAGCCCAGGCGGAAGCGGGCGATGGTGTCGTCGTCCAGGCCGCGGCCGCGCAGATACTCCAGCGCCTGCCGCCCGGCCGGCAGGCCGAGCTGCTGCTCGAAATGGCGGGTGGCGCGCTCGACCAGATCGAACAGCGACTTCTGCCGCTCGAACCGCGCCACCGCCTCGGGCGACGCCTTCGGCACGGTAAGGCCGGCCTCCCCCGCCAGCAGCTCCACCGCCTCCATGAAGGAGAGGTTGTCGTGGCGCATGACGAAGGCGATGGCGTCGCCGTGCGCGCCGCAGCCGAAGCAGTGGAAGAAGCCCTTCGCGTCGTTGACGTAGAAGCTGGGCGTCTTCTCCTTGTGGAAGGGGCACGGCGCCTTGAACTCGTGGCCCGCGCGGATCAGCCGCATCCGCTTCATCACCACGTCGGACAGCGACAGGCGCGCGCGCAGCTCTTCCAGGAAGTTGGGCGGCAGGGCCATGACGATGCCTAGGGGCAAGGGGGGCGACGGCAGGGGGCGGATGCGGCCGCGCATGCCGGGCAAGGAATGAGCATACGCCCCGGGCCGGGTGCCGCGCCATGCGGCCCGGCCCGGCAGGCGCACTTATCCCCAGGTCACACACTTATCCCCAGGTGCAGCGCGACCGGCCCGGGGTCGCGGCGGGGCTCAGCAGGCGAGCTTTTCCCGCACGATGCCGCTGGCGCGGGCGAAATCCATCTGGCCGGCATAGCGGCTGCGCAGTTCGGCCATGACCCGGCCCATGTCCTTGACCCCGGCGGCGCCGATCTCTTCCGCCAGGGTGGCGACGACGGCTCGGATCTCCTCGTCGTCGAGCTGCTTCGGCATGAAGCGCTCGATCACGGTGATCTCCTCGCGCTCCTGCTGGGCCAGCTCGATCCGGCCGCCCTGCTCGTAGAGTTCGATGGATTCGCGGCGCTGCTTCACCATCGTCTGCAACATCGAGAGGATCTCCGTCTCGTCGATGCCGTCGGGGATGCCACGGCCGCGGGCGGCGATGTCCCGGTCCTTCAGGGCCGCGAGGATCAGCCGCACCGTAGCGACAGCGCGTTGGTCCTTGGCGCGCATGGCCTCCTTCAAGGCCTCGTTGAGCCGCGTGCGCAGCATCGTTCAGTACCTCATTGCCGGAATATGCCGGACTTTACGCAAACTTGCGGTTAACCGCCAGTCCGGAACGGCGGCTCCGCCGGCACCCCGGTTGACCCGGCGGCGCCGCTTGTCTATCTCACGGAACGAGCGGGACGCCGGCCATTCCGATGGCCCGCCGGCCCGGACGGGCGGTCCCGTCAGGCCGGCGGCATGGCCGCCATGCGACGGACGCGCCCGCACGGATGCCCCCTCGCGGGGACGTCCGGTCTATATGATCGCCGGTTTCCCAGAAGGTAAGGGCCCCACCGATGACCGACGCCGCTTCCCCGGCCACTTCCCCCCGCGCGTCCGCCACCCCCCGGCCCGAGGGCGCCACGGGCGTCCTGGTCCTGGCCGACGGGACGCTGCTCTGGGGCCGCGGCATCGGGGCGGCCGGGCACCGCGTGGGCGAGGTCTGCTTCAACACCTCGATGACCGGCTACCAGGAGATCCTGACCGATCCCAGCTACGCCGGCCAGATCATCACCTTCACCTTCCCGCATGTCGGCAATGTCGGCGCCAACCCCGAGGACATCGAGACGGTGACCCCGGCGGCCCGCGGGCTGGTGCTGAAGGCGGACATCACCGATCCCGCCAACTGGCGCGCCACCCGGCATCTGGACGACTGGCTGAAGACCTTCGACCTGGTCGGCATCACCGGCATCGACACGCGCCGGCTGACCCGCCGCATCCGCGATGCCGGGGCGCCGACGGGCGTGATCGCCCACGCGCCCGACGGCCGCTTCGACCTGGACGCCCTGCTGGCGCAGGCCCGCGCCTGGCCGGGGCTGGAAGGCATGGATCTGGCGAAGGAGGTGTCCTGCCGCCAGACCTACGGCTGGACGGAGACGGGCTGGACCCTGGGCCAGGGCTACGGGACCCTGGAGACGCCGAAGCACCATGTCGTCGCCGTGGATTTCGGGGCCAAGCGCAACATCCTGCGCTGCCTTGCCAGCGCCGGCGTGAAGGTCACCGTGGTGCCAGCCACCGCCACCGCGGAGGAGGTGCTGCGGCACCGGCCGGACGGCGTCTTCCTCTCCAACGGCCCGGGCGACCCGGCGGCCACCGGCGACTATGCCGTGCCGATGATCCGCGGCGTCATGGAGTCGGGCGTGCCGATGTTCGGCATCTGCCTGGGCCACCAGCTCATGGCCCTGGCGCTGGGCGGCCGCACCACGAAGATGGAGCGCGGCCACCGCGGTGCGAACCACCCGGTCAAGGATCTGGCCACCGGCCGGGTCGAGATCACCAGCCAGAACCACGGCTTCGTCGTGGTGCCGGAGAGCCTGCCGGAGACGGTGGAGGTCACCCATGTCTCCCTGTTCGACGGCACGAACGAGGGGCTGCGGCTGAAGGGCCGGCCGGTCTTCTCGGTGCAGTACCACCCCGAGGCCAGCCCCGGCCCGCAGGACAGCCACTACCTGTTCCAGCGCTTCGTGGACGCGATCGAAGGTCGCTACTGAGCCCGCAGGGCCACCAGCAGGGCACGACGAACGACGGCGGGACCCGCGGGTCCCGCCGTTTCCATGTGCGCGCCCCGGATCAGGAGCGGCCGGGATCGCGGTATTTCGGGTCCGTCGCCTCCTGCGCGGTGGAGTGGCCGCCGGCGCGGTAGCCGACGACATCCTCGGCCATCGGCGGCCTGCTGCCGGCTCTCGTCGCCCCCGCTCCAGCGGCCGCGCCGGCCGTTGCCGCCGCAGCAGCAGGGCCGGTGTCCGCCCCGCTCCGGTCGCTGTCGCGGAACGCCTCGGCAGCATCGCGGGCCGACTGCGTGCCGGGCTGCCGGCCGATGATCTCGTCCGCACCGGGCGAACGGCCGGGCCGGGCCGACCGTCCGTCATCCTCGACATGGCTGTGGTGTGTTTCCGCCCGCGGGTCCGGTCCCAGGCGCCGGCGCATCGGCGTATAGCGCGACACCGACCCGGATGACGGATGGCGGGTCATCTCCCAGGCCAGCCACGCCACACCGACACCGATGAGGGCGAGCGGCAGCGGGTTGCGCGCGACCACGTCCAGCACATCCTCGGTCATGGCGCGGCCGCGACGGCTGGTGCGCACCCAGGTCACCGCCCCGTCGAGCAGGCTTTCCGGTTGCAGGCGCCGCTCGATCTCCGCCGCCGTGCGGCTCATGTCGCGGCGGGTCTCCTCGATCTCCCGCTCGATCTCCTCGGACCGTGTGGTCATGGCTGTTCCTCCGCAGTCTTTCTTCCAGGCGCTGTCTTCCGGGGGGCCGGCAGCGGCCTCCCCCGTCGGCAGGGGAAACAGCCGGAAGCGGCTTCCGTCCCGGCGCCGGATCGCGGCCGGCTATCCGAAGGAATCTGCGGGGCACCGATGGATCATGTTAAGTTCTGGTAAAATGTTTGTGGACGATCATACGTCCCGCGTCAGGTGAACGAGGCATTAATGGGCGTTTTCGACTTCCTCAAGGTCACGGTCGTCGAGAAGACGGTCGTCGCCAGCTACAAGGCGGCCCTGACCGTGGACGGGAAGCCCCTGCCCGTCGCCAATCTCGGCATGGACAGCGTCACGGCCGGCGCGCCCGGAAAGCTGAAGCAGGGCCAGCGGGTGACCTTCGCCCTGGCCCTGACGGACCCGAAGGAAAGCCTGTCGATCCGCGGCACCGGCGTGGTCGCCAGCGTGGACAAGGCCCAGGCGAAGATCCAGTTCCAGGGCCTGCCGGACCAGACGCGCCAGCAGGTCGCCCGTTTCCTGGCCCGCTACCTGATCAACCGTCCCGCCTCCTGACCGGGCGGGAGTGCCGCCTGTCCGGCCGGCCGGCCGGCTGCTATCATGCCGCCCCGGCATGGATATTCTGCGGATCGCGGGTGATGGGACGAGGGGCGGGAACGACAGGCATTCCGGTGCGGGGCGCCGCCGCGCTGCTGGCGGCCCTGCTCCTGCCGACCGTTGTCCTGCCGCCGACGCCCGCCATGGCGTCGGAACGGTTGAAGATGCAGCGCACGCACGACGGGGATGTGCGCGCCCTGCCCTACGATCCCGATCCCCCGCCCGCCGTCGCGGAGCCGCGGCCGCCCTGGCAGTCGAAGAACCGCATCGTCTACGCCTTCGACCGGCCGGCGCGTTCCCGCCTCGCCTACTCCGCGGAACTGAGCACCGCTTGCCGCCGCGGTGAGTTCCTGCAACGGGTGGACATGCTCTACCGCGCCTTCGGGCCCGGCGAGCAGCCGCTGGGCGTCGCCTACGGGGCCATGGCGATCAACCTGATCGACCCGAAGCGCCGGCGGCAGGCCGACATGGTCTATTTCTTCCACCGCCAGGACACGGGCCGCTGCGCCGTCTATGAGGCGCGGCAGGAGACTCTGCGGCCCTGGTTCGTCGGCCCCTGAGGCGGTCCCTGAGGCGGCCCCCGCTCCGGCAGCGGGGTCCCCGCCGGAGCAGGCCGGAGGGCGACTGCATCGCAGGGCGGCATCCTCGACGCTTCCCACCCGGGGACGCGCCGTCTATATAGGTCGGTCAGCCGAAGCATCCCCCGCGCCCTGGCCTTCGGTCCGGGGCGGAGGATGCTTTTGCGCGACCACGAAGACCCCATGACCGCGGCCTGATCCCATGCCCAAGCGCACAGACATCACGTCCATCTGCATCATCGGCGCGGGGCCGATCGTCATCGGACAGGCGTGCGAGTTCGACTATTCCGGCGTGCAGGCCTGCAAGGCCCTGCGGGAGGAGGGTTACCGGGTCATCCTGGTCAACTCCAACCCGGCGACGATCATGACCGATCCGGGCATGGCGGACGCCACCTACATCGAACCGATCACGCCGGCCATGGTCGCCAAGGTGCTGGAGCGCGAGCGGCCAGACGCCCTGCTGCCCACCATGGGCGGCCAGACGGCGCTGAACACGGCGCTGGCCCTCTTCAAGGACGGTACGCTGGACCGGCTGGGCGTGGAGATGATCGGCGCCAAGGCCGACGTCATCGCCAAGGCGGAGGACCGCCTGCTGTTCCGCGAGGCGATGGACAAGATCGGGCTGGAGAGCCCGCGCTCGCGCCTCGTGAAGACCTATGACGAGGCGCTGGAGGCGCTGGCCTTCGTCGGCCTGCCCGCCATCATCCGCCCCAGCTTCACCCTGGCCGGCACCGGCGGCGGCATCGCCTTCAACCGGGTCGAGTTCGAGGAGATCGTGAAGGGCGGCCTGCGCGCCAGCCCGGTCGGCGAGGTGCTGATCGAGGAGTCGGTGCTGGGCTGGAAGGAGTACGAGATGGAGGTTGTCCGCGACAGCCGCGACAACTGCATCATCGTCTGCTCCATCGAGAACATCGACGCCATGGGCGTGCATACGGGCGACAGCATGACCGTCGCCCCGGCGCTGACGCTCACGGACAAGGAATACCAGATCATGCGCAACGCCTCGATCGCGGTGCTGCGCGAGATCGGGGTGGATACCGGCGGCTCCAACGTGCAGTTCGCGGTCTGCCCGGACACCGGCCGCATGGTCGTGATCGAGATGAACCCGCGCGTCAGCCGCAGCTCGGCGCTGGCGTCGAAGGCGACGGGCTTCCCCATCGCCAAGATCGCCGCCAAGCTGGCCGTCGGCTACACGCTGGACGAACTGACCAACGACATCACGAAGACGACGCCGGCCAGCTTCGAGCCGACGATCGACTATGTCGTCACCAAGATCCCCCGCTTCGCCTTCGAGAAGTTCGCCGGCGCCGACAACACGCTGACCACCAGCATGAAGTCGGTGGGCGAGGCCATGTCGATCGGCCGCACCTTCGCCGAATCGTTCCAGAAGGGCCTGCGCTCGCTGGAGACGGGCCTGACCGGGCTGGACGAGGTGGACCTGACCGACGGCACCGGCGTCGTGGACCATGCGCGGATGCGCGCGCTGCTGTCGCGGCCGACGCCGGAGCGGCTGCTGATCGTGGCCCAGGCCATGCGCCACGGCTGGACGGTCGAGCAGATCTACGAGGAGTGCAAGTACGACCCCTGGTTCCTGCGCCAGATCGAGGCCATCGTGAAGACCGAGGCCGAGATCCGCGACGCCGCGGGCGCCAGCCTGCGCGATGCGCAGGCGCTGGCCCGCTACAAGGCCATGGGCTTCTCCGACGCGCGGCTGGCGAAGCTGGTCGGCTGGAGCGAGGAGCAGGTGTCCGAGGCGCGCCGCGCCGCCGGCATCCTGCCGGTGTTCAAGCGCATCGACACCTGCGCCGGCGAGTTCCCCAGCGGCACGCCCTACATGTACTCGACCTACGAGGGCAACGGGCTGCAGCCGGCGGAGGACGAGAGCGAGCCGTCCGGCCGCACCAAGGTCGTCATCCTGGGCGGCGGGCCGAACCGCATCGGCCAGGGCATCGAGTTCGACTACTGCTGTGTCCATGCCGTCTACGCCCTGCGCGACGCCGGGTTCGAGACGATCATGGTGAACTGCAACCCGGAGACCGTCTCCACCGACTACGACACCTCCGACCGGCTCTATTTCGAGCCGCTGACGGCGGAGGACGTGATCGAGCTGGTCCGCCGCGAGCAGACGAACGGCAAGGTGCTGGGCTGCATCGTGCAGTTCGGCGGCCAGACCCCGCTGAAGCTGGCGGATGCGCTGGAGAAGGCCGGCATCCCCATCCTGGGCACCACGCCCGACGCCATCGACCTGGCGGAGGACCGCGAACGCTTCCAGAAGCTGCTGCACCAGCTCCAGCTCCGCCAGCCGGCCAACGGTCTGGCGCGCAGCCTGGAGGAGGCGGAGCGGGTCGCCCGCGAGATCGGCTTCCCGGTGGTGATCCGGCCCAGCTACGTGCTGGGCGGCCGGGCCATGGAGATCGTCCACGATCTGGCCGGGCTGCACCGCTACATCCACACCGCCGTGAAGGTGTCGGGCCGGAACCCGGTGCTGATCGACAGCTATCTCCAGGACGCCATCGAGGTGGACGTGGACGCCGTGTCCGACGGCGAGACGGTCTATGTCGCCGGCATCATGGAGCATATCGAGGAGGCGGGCATCCATTCGGGCGACAGCGCCTGCGCCCTGCCCCCCTACACGCTGCCGAAGCCGGTGGTGGACGAGCTGGCGGCCCAGACGGTGAAGCTGGCCAAGGGACTGGGCGTCGTCGGGCTGATGAACGTGCAGTTCGCCGTGAAGCAGAGCGCGCCCGGCGAGGGCGACGCGACCGGCTTCGACGTCTACATCCTGGAGGTCAATCCCCGCGCCAGCCGCACGGTGCCCTTCGTCGCCAAGGCGACCGGCACCGCCATCGCCAAGGTGGCGGCGCGCATCATGGCCGGCGAGACGCTCTCCGCCTTCGATCTGAAGGGCGCCTTCCCCGGCCACACGGCCGTGAAGGAAGCGGTGTTCCCGTTCAACCGCTTCCCCGGCGTGGACATCGTGCTGGGGCCGGAGATGCGCTCGACCGGCGAGGTCATGGGCCTGGACCGCGACTTCGCGCTGGCCTTCGCCAAGAGCCAGCTCGGCGCCGGCGTCAGCCTGCCCCGCAGCGGCACCGTCTTCATCTCGGTGCGCGAGCGCGACAAGCCGGCCATGGTGCCGATGGCGAAGCGGCTGGTGGAAACGGGGTTCCGGATCGTCGCCACACGGGGTACGGCGAAATATCTGGCCGACCACGGCATCGAGGTGGCGGCCGTGAACAAGGTGCTGGAGGGCCAGCCCCACATCGTGGATGCGATGATCAACGGGGATGTGGTCCTGATCTTCAACACCACCGAAGGGGCGCAGGCACTGTCGGACAGCTTCAGCTTGCGCCGCGCGGCGCTGACCAATAACATCCCTTACTACACAACGGTGGCGGGGGCCCGGGCGGCGGTCGAAGCCATCTCTGCGCTGAAGACCGGCAGTCTTGAAGTGGCGCCGCTCCAGTCCTACCTGAGCGGGTCATACTGAGGGCTTGGGCCGGCGACGCGGGGAAACCCGCGTCGGCCGGTTCGTATTGTTCGGCAGCAACCGTGTTCCGCAGGAACACTGTCCAGACGGGTAGCCTGACAAAATGGAAAAAGTTCCGATGACGGCCCGGGGTTTCAACCGGCTGCAGGAAGAGCTGAAGCACCTCAAGAGCGTCGAGCGGCCTGCCGTGATCAAAGCGATCGCCGAAGCACGCGAACACGGCGATCTGTCGGAGAACGCGGAATACCATGCCGCCCGTGAGCGCCAGAGCTTCATCGAAGGCCGCGTCATGGAACTGGAGGACAAGATCAGCCGGGCCGAGGTGATCGACCCGACGAAGCTGTCCGGCAGCGCCATCAAGTTCGGGGCCACCGTGACCCTGGCCGATGAGGACACCGACGAGGAGGTGACCTATCAGATCGTCGGCCAGGATGAGAGCGACATCAAGGCGGGTTTCATCTCCATCACCAGCCCGCTGGCCCGCGCCCTGATCGGCAAGCAGGTCGGCGACAGCGTGGAGGTGACCACGCCCGGCGGCTCGAAGAGCTACGAGATCACCGGAATCCAGTTCAAGTAGCCGGCTCCGGCCCGCCCGCCCGCTCCGACGCCCGCCTCCTGGCGGGCGTCCGCGTCTGTGGGCCTTGCGCACCCTTGCGCCGATGGCGGCCGGCGCCATCTCTGGGCGGACAGCGACCCCGGGAGCGCCCGCCGCATGACCGCCAGAACGACGACGGCCACCGTGGTGGCGCGCCCTGTTGAGACGGGGGACACGGAGACGGGGGGCGCGGAGGCGCCCCGGCCCTCCTTCGCGGAGGCGCTGCGCTTCTGGCTGAAGCTGGGCTTCATCAGCTTCGGCGGCCCGGCCGGACAGATCGCCCTGATGCAGACGGAACTGGTGGACAGGCGCGGCTGGATCGACCAGCGCCGCTTCCTGCACGGGCTGAACTTCTGCATGCTGCTGCCCGGTCCGGAGGCACAGCAGCTTGCGACCTATGTCGGCTGGCGGCTGCACGGCATCCCCGGCGGACTGGCGGCGGGCCTGCTGTTCATCCTGCCGGGGGCGCTGCTGCTGCTGGGCCTGTCCTGGCTGGCGGCGGCGCATGGCGATCTTGCCTGGGTCGAGGCGCTGTTCAACGGGGTGAAGCCGGTGGTGGTGGCGATCGTCGCCGCCGCGCTCTGGCGCATCGGCGCCCGCACCCTGCGCGGCTGGCCGTCGCTCGCGCTGGCCGCCGCCGCATTCCTGGGCATCTACGCGCTGGAAGCCCCCTTCCCGCTGATCGTGCTGGCGGCCGCCTTCATCGGGGCCGGTGCCGCGGCCCTGGGGCACAGCCCCTTCGCCCTGCCCGGAGCGGCCGGGGAAGACGGGCCGCTGCCGCCGGAGGCCCTGCCGGGTCCCCTGCGGCTGCTGAAACTGGCGGGACTGTTCCTGCTGCTGTGGGCAGTGCCGGTGGGGGCCGTGCTGGCCCTGGCCGGGACGGAACCCTATGCCGCCATCGCCGCCCTGTTCACCAAGGCCGCCTTCGTCACCTTCGGCGGCGCCTATGCCGTGCTGCCCTACATCGCCGAGGCCGGCGTCGCCCGGGGCTGGCTGACGCCCGACGACATGCTGAACGGCCTTGCGCTGGCCGAGAGCACGCCCGGCCCCCTGATCCTGGTGACGCAGTATGTCGGCTTCTTCGCCGGCTGGAGCACGCCGGGCGGCCTGCCGCCCGTCTGGGCCGGGGTGCTGGGCAGTGCGCTGACGCTGTACGTCACCTTCCTGCCCTGCTTCCTGTTCATCTTCGCTGGCGCCCCCTATGTGGAGACGCTGATCCGCAACCGGCTGGCCGCGGCCGCGCTGGCGGCCGTCACGGCGGCAGTCGTGGGGGTGATCCTGAACCTGGCGGTGTTCCTGGGAACCCACGTCTTCCTGCCGGAGCCGGGCCGGCCGGACCTGTTCGCCCTGGGGCTGGCGGCTGCGGGCCTGCTGGCGCTCCTGCGCCTGACCTGGCAGGTCCACTGGCTGGTGCTGGCGGGCGCCGCCGCCGGACTGGCCCGGGCGGCGGTGACGGGGGTGCTGCCGTGACGGTGCTGCCGTGATCCGGCGGCTGTAGAGGGAGCGGCTACGGGAGGACAGGGCCGGGAGCCGGCCCGGAGGGAACCGGGGCCGCGCTCACGCCACCGCGCTCACTCCTCCTCGTCGTCCTCGTCCTTGATCTCCGGCCCGACCTCCACGTCCACGGGCACGCCGGGCGCGAATTTCGACTGCCGGATGGCGAGAGCCGACTTCACATGGCTGACGTTGGGTGCGGCCGTGAGCCGCGTGGTAAGGAATCGCTGGTACGAATCCCAGTCGGAGGCGACGATCTTCAGCAGGAAGTCCGTCTCCCCGGCCAGCATGTTGCACTCGCGGACCTCGGGCCAACTGTTGACCAGGTCCTCGAATCTCTTAAGGTCCTGCTCCGCCTGGGAGGAGAGGCCGACCTGGGCGAACACGGTGACGTGGAACCCCAGAGCCTCCGGATTGATGTCCGCATGGTAACCACGGATATAACCAGCCTCCTCCAGGGCGCGGACGCGCCGAAGGCAGGGGGGCGCGGAGATGCCGGCGCGACGCGCCAGTTCCACGTTCGTCATACGGCCATCCGCCTGAAGGTCACGGAGGATGCGCCGATCGATCCGGTCGAGTTTGACCCGCCGCATGTTGATTTCTTGAGGCTCCGGGGGTTGGTGTTTGGGAAATGATATTACACGAGCCATCCACGGGCGCCAAGAGACGCCCGCTGCCCTTCGCTCTTCCGTCTGTTCGCTCGGGGTATCGGGAGACGCGCCGATGACGGCGGCTCCGATGGCGGCACCTGTCTGCTGGGTGATGTCCGACGGCAAGGCGGGCATGGAGAACCAGTGCCTCGGCCTTGCCGAGGCCGTGGGCGCGCACCCTATCATCAAACGGATCGCACTCAAGACCCCTTGGCGGCAGACCACCCCCTATCTTCCGATCAGTCTGGGGCTCGCCCTGGCGCCGGAGTCCGATCCGCTGACCCCGCCCTGGCCGGATCTTCTCATCACCTCCGGCCGCCAGGCGGTCGGACTGGCGCTGCTGATCCGCCGCCTGAACCGCGGCCGGACCTTCTGCGTCCACATCCAGAATCCGGGCGTACCCTTCTCCCGCTTCGACGCGGTGATCCTGCCGAAGCATGACGAGAAGTGCGGCCCCACGCTCATCACCACCCGCGGCGCCCTGCACCGGGTGACGCCGGAGCGGCTGGCCGAGGCCGCCGGCCGCTTCGCGCCCGCCGTGGCGCACCTGCCGCGGCCGCGGGTGGCGGTGCTGATCGGCGGGTCGAACGGTGTCTACCACCTGACCCCGACGGTGATGGGGGACGTGGCGGAGAAGCTCTCCGATCTGGCCCGGCGCGAGGGCGTCGGGCTGATGGTGACGCCGTCCCGCCGCACGGGCGCCGACAACGAGGCCATCCTGCGCGCCCGGCTGGCGGGGCTGCCGGCCACCGTCTGGGACGGCACGGGCGAGAACCCCTATTTCGGCTTCCTGGGGCTGGCGGACGCGGTGGTCGTCACCTGCGACAGCGTCTCCATGGTGTCGGAGGCGGCGAGCACCGGCAAGCCGGTCTACGTCATCGAACTGGAGGGCGGCTCGCCGAAGTTCCGCCGCTTCCACGAGATGATGTACGCCGACGGCATCGCCCGGCCCTTCACCGGGGTGCTGGAGTCCTGGAGCTATACGCCGCTGGACGATACCGCGCGCGTCGCGGCGGAGGTGCAGCGGCGCATGGCGGTGTGGCGGCAGCGGCTCCGCAGCGCCGCCTGAGTCACAGGGCGCGGCGGATGTACCACCTGCGCGTGCCGACCCTTGACCGGCCGGCGCGCGCGTCCCACCTGCCAACGGTCCGCGACCCAAGACGGGGCCTGCCATGAGCGCACCCGCGACGACCCTGAAAGACCCCCCGGCCGGCGCTGTGGCCGGCGGCCTGATCGACCTGGAGCGGTTCCGGGCGACGCCCCTCTCCCCCGATCCCTACGACCATCTGATCGTGCCGGGTTTCATCCGGGCCGAGGCGCGCGACGCGGTGAACCGCGACTTTCCGCGGATCACCCAGCCGGGCAGCTTCCCCGCCTCCGAACTGCGCTTCGGTGTGGTCTTCGCCCGGCTGCTGGCGGAGATCCAGGGGCCGGAGATGACCCGCGCGTTTGCGGAGAAGTTCGCCCTGGATCTGTCCGGAAAGCCGACCATGGTCACGGTGCGCGGCCAGGCCCGTGCCAAGGACGGCCGCATCCACACCGACAGCGACAGCAAGATCATCACCGTCCTGATCTACATGAACCCGTCCTGGGAATCGCCCGACGGGCGGCTGCGCCTGCTGCGCTCGCCCGACCGGCTGGACGATGCGGCAGTGGAGGTGCCCCCCGAGGAGGGCACGCTGCTGGCCTTCCGCAACGGGCCGACGGCATGGCACGGCCATTCCAGCTTCGTCGGCCAGCGCCGGGTCATCCAGCTCAACTGGGTGACCGATGCGGGCGTCGTCCGGCGCGAGCAGTTCCGCCACGCCGTGACCGCCCGGCTGAAGCGGCTGAACCCCTTCCGCTGATCCGCGATCCCCCTGTCGTCCCCCCTCCCCGGAAGCCGCCCATGGCCCTGCGCATCGAGACCTTCAGCAACGTCACCGGCGGCAGCAGCACCTTCAAGGCGCTGGGGCACCCGCTGGCGGCCCGCCAGGGGCACGGGCTTCTGCGCCGGCTGGCGGAGGAAGGGCCGGTCGCGCTCTTCGATCCGCTGGGGCTGGCCGAGCCCTTCGCGGAGCTGTGGCCGCTGCACACGGTGGAACTGACCGGCGTTCATGTGCAGGACGTGGAGCGCATCGGCCTGCCGCTGCTGGGCGAGCGGGCGATGCCGGTGACCGCCATTTCGGAGAGCACGGCGCGCATCCTGTTCGTCGTGGCCTTCGATGCCGACCGGCTGGTGGCACAGATCCGCCACCTGATCCCGCCGGGAACGAAGGTGCTGAGCCTGGACGCCCTGAGGCTGCCGGCGGAGATGCTGACCGATCCGGTCCGCTATCTGGCGCCGTTGAACTTCGCCACCAACTTCGCCTTCTTCCGCGATTCGGGCGGCCACCACACGCGGCTGGTGACGGCCAACTACTGGTCCGCCTATGGCGCCGCCTCCCCGCGGCTGTGGCTCTGCCTGTTCGACCACACGGGCACGGTGCTGGCGGAGTGGACGGAGACCCTGCCCGAGGCCTGCGGCACCGTGGTGATCGACAGCGCCGAGGTGCGCCGCCGCTTCGGCCTGCCGGAGTTCGTCGGCCAGCTTTTCGTCCATGTCGTCGGCGCCGCCGGGCACGACGTGGTGAAGTATGCGCTGGACACCTACGGCAGCGATCCGCACGTCCTCTCCTGCACCCACGACGCCAACGCCTGGCCGGCGGACTTCTATGCCGGCCTGCCGGCGCCGCAGCCGGGCGAGCGGGTGATCCTCTGGGTGCAGAACAGTCACCCCGCCCCCATCCCCGCCGGGGAGGTGGCGCTGAATCCGATGGGGCGCGACGGGGAGGCGGTGGCCCTGCGGCACGAGGTCCCCGCCTTCGGCAGCTACGCCCTGGACGTGGCGGAGCTGCTGCCCGAGCTCCGCTGGCCGCGGCAGATCGAGGTGCGGGCGGGTCGCCACTTCGTCCGCCCGCGCTACGAGGTGGTGCGCGAGGCGCCGGGCCGGCCGGCACGCCGGCGCATCGCGCACCCCAATGTCGAGCGCACCGACCTGATGCCCGACCCGCACCTGCCGGAGCTGGGCGGGCTGCTGGGCAAGGGCTTCATCCTGCCGGCCCCCGTCTTCCCGCCGGGGCGCTTCCGCTCCATCGCCCTGCCGACGCCGATGGCGCGCAGCCAGGAGCGCCTGCCGCTGCGGGCCATCCTGTACGATGCCGACGGGACCGAGGTGGCGCACCGTTCCCTGGGGCTGCTGCCGCGCGACCACGCCACGGCGCTGGACGTGGAGACACTGCTGGAGGGGCACCGGCTGCGCGCCGGCTACGGCCACCTGGAGCTGATCTACGACTTCGCCCTGGGGGAGGAGGCGGACGGCTGGCTCCACGCGCTGTTCCGCTACGAGGACCGCGAGAGCGGCCACGCGGCGGAGACCAGCTTCGGCGCCCA
The DNA here is from genome assembly GCF_042665545.1 of Rhodocista pekingensis. NCBI lineage: Bacteria > Pseudomonadati > Pseudomonadota > Alphaproteobacteria > Rhodospirillales > Azospirillaceae > Rhodocista > Rhodocista pekingensis. Next base: position 363,890 of record NZ_JBHTCM010000010.1, read on the forward strand.
CATGTTCAACACCTGCCTTGTCTACCGCGGCGAGCCGCAGAGCTATGCCGGGCGTCCGCCGGGCCTGTCCACCCGGCTGTTCCTGCGCACCGGCATGGACGCCGCCACGGAGACCTTCTGCCACCTGATCTATCCGGCCAGCACGCCCTGGCGCCAGCGTTCGGACACTTCCCTGATCCTGACCCGCCGGGACGGGTCGGAGGTGGCGCAGCGGCATGTCCGCATCGCCTGCTCGGGCAGCTACCGCTTCCAGGTCGGCGACACCTTCGACGCGGCGGAACTGCGCGAGGCGGGCCCGGACGCCCATGTCCTGGTCCGCGACACCACCTGCCGACTGTTCGGCTATCACGGGCTGATCCGCGACGGGCGGGAGGGCGCCTTCGCGCTCGACCACATGTTCGGGTTCTGACAGTCTGGCCCCCACCGCGGGCGGAGCAACCGCCCCATCCGGGAGCCAGAACCATGGAACCGCTGCTGAGCTACAGCCTGTCCAACTTCCCCGCCTACCTCGCCTATGCGGGGTCGCTGGCCGTGCTGATGACGGTGTTCGTGCTGATCTATGTCTGGATCACGCCCTACAAGGAGATCGGCCTGATCCGGGCGGGCAACACCGCCGCCGCGCTCAGCTTCTCCGGCGTGCTGATCGGATTCGCCATTCCGGTCTCCAGCGTCGCCGCCTCGGCGGGCAGCCTGCTGGACATGCTGATGTGGAGCGCCATCGCCCTAGTCGGCCAGCTCCTGGCCTTCCTGATCGCCTCGCGCCTGATGGGCGACCTGCGCGAGGGCATCGAGCACGACAAGGCCAGCTACGGCATCCTGCTGGCCGGCCTGTCCATCACCACCGGCATGATCAACGCCGCCAGCCTGACCTACTGACACAGGACCGATGGACGCAACGGGAACCGTCCGGACCGGCCGAACCTTGCGCCGGGGCCGCGGCGTTCCCTTCTATTCACCGTCGCACGGGGTTCGGAGAGAGGGAATGCGCAAGTCGAAGAACGTCGCCACGCTGCTGGCCGGCGGGGCCCTGCTCAGCCTGGGGCTGACGGGCTGCGATCCGGCGCAGGAGGAGGTGCAGATCTATCCGGGGCCGCAGGCCTGCGCCGAGGAGCGCCCGGCCGCCGAGTGCGAAGCCGCCTTCGGGGAGGCCCAGCGCCAGCATCTGACGACCGCGCCGCGCTTCACCTCCAAGGAGGAGTGCGAGGCGGAGATGGGACCCGGCGCCTGCACCGTCGTCGAAAGCGGCCAGGGCAGCGTGTTCATGCCGCTGATGGCGGGCTTCCTGCTGGGCCGGATGCTCAGCGGCCCGAATCCGGTCTATGTCGACCGCCGCGGATTCGCCCATGCGCCCGGCGGCACGCTGGGCCGCCTGCCCGGCGGCCGCACCACCCTGAACGGCCCGGTCCGCACCAGCGCGCCCCGGTCCGTCGTCAGCGGCACCAGCCGCGGCGGCTTCGGCAGCACCGGGCGCAGCTTCAGCGCGGGGAGTTGAGGCCGTGCGCCGTCTGACCCTGGCGCCACGCCCCGACTGGCAGGCCAAGCTGGAGGCGCTGGGCTTCGACTTCCACAGCGGTGGCGGCGTGCCCTACTGGGACGAGAGCGTCGCCTGGGAGTTCACCGCCGCGGAGATCGACCGGCTGGACGATGCGGCGGTGGAGCTGCACCGCCTCTGCCTGGAGGCCGCGGCGCATGTGGTGGCGCACGGCCGCTGGGACGCCCTGGGCATCCCCGCCCACTGGGGGCCGCTGCTGCGGGCGAGCTGGGAGCGCCGGGAGGGCACCGACCGCGCGCTCTACGGCCGCCTGGATCTGGCCTGGGACGGCAGCGGCGAGCCGAAGCTGCTGGAATACAACGCCGACACCCCGACCTCGCTGTTCGAGGCGTCGGTCGTGCAGTGGCAGTGGCTGGAAGACCGCTTTCCCGGCACCGACCAGTTCAACGGGCTGCACGAGGCGCTGCGCGACGCGCTGGCCGCCCGCCCGGAGCTGGCCCGCGGCCTGCACCTGAGCTGCATCGTCCCGCACCAGGAGGACGAGGGCACGGTGCGCTATCTGGAGGGCGTGGCGCTGGACGCCGGCCGCCCCACCAAGTTCGTGCCGATCGACCAGATCGGCTTCAACGACCGGCTGGGCTTCGTGGACCAGCATGAGCAGCCGATCCACGCCCTGTTCAAGCTCTATCCCTGGGAGTGGCTGCTGCGCGAGCCGTTCGGCGCCGCCCTGGCCGAGGCGGTGGCCGCCGGCCGGCTGACGGTGATCGAACCGGCCTGGAAGCTGCTGCTGTCCGGCAAGGGCCTGCTGCCGCTGCTCTGGGAGCTGTTCCCCGGCCATCCGAACCTGCTGCCGGCCTACCGCGAGCGCACCCGCTTCCCGGCCGGCAGCACCGTGGTGGCGAAGCCGCTGTTCGGGCGGGAGGGAGCCAACGTCTCCATCGCCCGGCTGGGACCTGACGGCCGGCCGGAGGGGGCACCGCTGGTCAGCATGGCCGGCCCCTACGGCGAGGAGGGCTGGATCTACCAGGAGTTCACGAAGCTGCCCGAGGCCGGCCCCGGCCGGCACGCCGTGCTGGGCGTCTGGCTGGTGGACGGGGCCGCCAAGGGCATGGGCATCCGCGAGGATGACGGACTGGTCACCCGCGACAGCGCCCGCTTCGTGCCGCACCTGTTCCGCTGAACCTCAGCCGGCGGCGCGGGCGGCCTCGGCCACGCGGGTCATGAAGGTCCAGACGTCGCGGCTGAGGGCCAGTTCGCCCAGATCCTTGCCCTCGGGATCGCGCTCCAGATAGCGGCTCCAGACGGCGGCGGCCTTCGCGGCTTCCGCCGGGTCGCCCTGGGTGAAGCGCTCCGTCAGCGCCCGCCAGCGGGCCAGGAGCGCCTGCGCCTCGGGCGAGGCCGGGTCGCCGCCGGCCGCCATGAACGCCTTCACCTCGGCCACCAGGCCGTTCCAGGCGGCGCCGACCTGCTGCTGCTCTTCCGCGGAGATGCCGCCCTTGCGGGCCGCCCATTCCGCCTGCTCCTCGGGACTGTAGAGTTCGTCCATCACGTCCTGGAGCGCCTTGGGTGTCTGCTGCGTCGTCATCGTCCTCACCAGATCGCAGAGGGTTTCCAGGGAGGGCTGTTCCGGCCCGTCGAGGCGGCGCAGCGCCGTGAGCGTGAGCGTCAGCCCGCGCTGGGCCGCGGCCAGCCGGTCGCGCCAGAGCGCGGCCTGCATCTCCAGCAGCCGCGGCAGCGCCGGGTCGCCGGCCGACAGCAGGGCGGCGATGCGGGACAGGCCGAAGCCCATCGCCCGCAGCGCCACCACCGCCCCCAGCCGCTCCAGCTCCGCCGGGCCGTAGACCCGCCAGCCCTTCGCCGTCCGGGCGGGGCGGATCAGGCCCTCGCGCTCGTAGACCCGCAGGGCGCGGACCGTGAGGCCCGTCCGCCGCGCGCATTCCGACGCACTGAGAAACCGATCCGCTTTCATCCCGCCTCTCCCGGACGGCCCCGTCGGGCCGCCCTCCCCTGCCCGCCATCGCGCGGGCCCCACCTTCGTTAAGGTATGACCCAGGGTCCGGCTCAAGGGGGATTTTTCCGGGCGCGGCGACCCACGCGGACGGTCGGGCTTGCCCGGCCGTTCCGGCTATGTTCTGTTGCCGGCATGACCGACCGTACCATCCCGCTGAACGGCGCCCGGCTGCTGGCCGATCTGTCCGGGGCGCTCCTCTGGCCCGAACGGGGCTGGCTGGTGGTGGCCGACCTGCATCTGGAGAAGGGCTCCGGCTATGCCGCCCGCGGCACGCTGCTGCCGCCCTACGACACCGGCGCCACCCTCTCCCGGCTGGAGGAGGCGGTGGCGCGGCTGCGGCCGGCGCGGGTCGTCTGCCTGGGCGACAGTTTCCACGACCGCGCGGCCGCGGCCCGCGTCCCGGCGGAGGACGGGCGGCGGCTGGCAAGGCTGACGGCGGCGCTGGACTGGGTCTGGATCGCCGGCAACCACGACCCGCTGCCGCCCGGCGACTGGGGCGGCACGGTGCTGGAGGAGATCGTGGAGGGGCCACTGGCCTTCCGGCACGAGGCGCTGGCGGGACCCGTGGCGGGCGAGGTGTCGGGGCACTACCACCCCAAGGCGGCCGTGCTGGTGCGCGGCCGGCGGCTCAGCGCGCGCTGCTTCGCATCCGACGGGCGCCGGCTGATCCTGCCCGCCTTCGGGGCCTATGCCGGCGGGCTGAACGTGCTGGACCCGGCCGTGGCCGGGCTGCTGGGGCGGGACTTCCGGGTCTGGCTGCTGGGGCGGGAGAAGGTCCACGCCTTCCCGGCCGCGCGGCTCTCGCCCGAGGCGCCGGGCCCGGCGGCGCTTCCCGCCCGACAGGCCGGCCGCCGCTGAAGGCCGCCGCTGGGGGGGCCTGGAGAAGACCGGCCCTGAAAAGGACTGGCCCGGAGCGCGGGGGAACGCTCCGGGCCTTTACGAGCCGCCACCGCTGCGGAGGAGAGGGTGTCCCGGGAAAATGCCCGGGCCACCCGACCGGCGACGCCCATGGGTAGTCAATTAGGTACGGATCGGGCCGCTGCAAGCGGTGTTCCGCTGGAAATCTGCACAGCTTGACAAGGGGCCCCGCCGGCGTTCCCGAGCCGGTCCGGAGCGACCCGCAGGACCCGCTTTTCTGCGGACCGGGACCGTGCAGAAAAGCGGAAGGGGCCGGACAAGGCGTTGACGGATCGTCCTGACGGCACACTTAACGGGATCATTCCTTCGGCTACCCCTTCCATGCGCGCCGCCCCCATCCTCGTCTGGTTCCGCCAGGACCTCCGTCTCGGCGACAATCCCGCCCTGAGCGACGCCGCCCGCAGCGGCCGCCCGGTCGTGCCGGTGTTCGTCCTGGACGACGACACCCCCGGCGACTGGCGGCCCGGCGGCGCCTCGCGCTGGTGGCTGCACCACAGCCTGGCATCCCTGGGCCGGTCGCTGGCGGCGGCAGGCTCGCCGCTGGTGCTGCGCCGCGGCCGGGCCGACATCGTGATCGGGTCGCTGCTGCGGGAGACCGGGGCCGGCACCGTGCTCTGGAACCGCTGCTACGAACCCTGGGCGATGGAGCGGGACGGCCAGATGAAGGCCGACCTGCGCGCCGCGGGCGTGGAGGCGAGGAGCTTCAACGGGTCCCTGCTGCGCGAGCCGATGACGGTCCGGACCGCGGCCGGCGAGCCCTACCGGGTGTTCACGCCGTTCTGGCGCGCCGTCTCTTCCAGCCCGGACTGGCCGGAGCCGCTGGCCGCGCCCGACCGGCTGATGCCGCCGGAGACCGCGCCCGCGTCGGATGCGCTGGAGTCCTGGGGCCTGCTGCCGACGACGCCCGACTGGGCCGGCGGGCTGCGGCAGGCGTGGCAGCCGGGGGAAGCGGCGGCGACGGCGCGGCTGCGCGCCTTCCTGGACGGCGCCGCCGCCGACTATGCCGACGGACGCGACCGGCCCGGCAGCGACGGCACCTCCCGCCTGTCGCCGCACCTGCATTTCGGAGAGATCTCGCCGCGGCAGGTCTGGGCGGCGACGCGCGACGCGATGCTGTCCGGCAACCGGCCCGAGCACCGGCGGCACGCGGAATCCTTCCTGCGCGAGCTGGGCTGGCGCGAATTCTGCTACAACCTTCTGTACCATTTCCCTAAACTTCCGGAACGGCCCCTGAACCCCCGTTTCGAGGACTTCCCGTGGCAGCCGGACAGCGCAGCACTGGACTCCTGGCGGCGCGGTCGCACCGGCTATCCCATCGTCGATGCGGGCATGCGCCAGCTCTGGACCACGGGCTGGATGCACAACCGCGTCCGCATGATCGTCGGCTCGTTCCTGGTGAAACACCTGCTGCTGCCCTGGCAGGAGGGGCAGCGCTGGTTCTGGGACACGCTGGTGGACGCGGATCTGGCGAACAATGCCGCGGGCTGGCAGTGGATCGCCGGCTGCGGCGCCGACGCCGCCCCCTATTTCCGGGTCTTCAACCCGGTGTTGCAGGGCGGGAAGTTCGACCCCGACGGACGCTATGTCCGCCGCTGGGTGCCGGAACTGGCCGCCCTGCCCGACAGGCTGATCCACCAGCCCTGGACCGCCACCGCGGAGACCCTGCGGCGCGCCGGCATCCGGCTGGGCACGGACTATCCCCTGCCCTGCATCGACCACAAGCGGGGCCGGGACCGCGCGCTGGCCGCCTTTGCCACGCTCAGGCAGGCGGGCGACGCTGCGGCCCCCGATGCCGCGGACCCCGACGCTGCGGCCCCTTGAGAAAACGCACCATTCGACGCCTTGGAACCGACTGACGAAGGGAACTGGAGATCATGCGGATCGCTGTGATCGGGGCTGGCATTTCTGGGTTGAGTGCCGCCTGGCTGCTGGACCGGCACGGCCATGACGTCACCGTCTACGAGCAGAACGCCTATCCGGGCGGACACTCCAACACGATGGACGCCCCCGCGCGCAACGGCGGCACGGTGCCGGTGGACACCGGATTCATCGTCTACAACGAGCACACCTATCCCAACCTGACCGCGATGTTCGAGCATCTGGGGGTGGAGACGGACCGCTCGAACATGTCCTTCGCCGTCAGCCTGGACCGCGGCCGGCTGGAATATTCCGGCAGCAATCTGGCCGGCATGTTCGCGCAGAAGCGAAACCTGCTGTCGCCGTCCTACCACCTGATGCTGCGCGACATCATGCGCTTCTACAAGGCCGCGCCGAAGCTGCTGGACGACCCCGCGGTCACCGGCATGACGCTGGGCGAGTATCTGGTGCATGAGCGGTTCGGCCACCGCTTCATCTACGACCACCTGCTGCCCATGGGGGCGGCGATCTGGTCGTCCACCATCGCGGAGATGCTGGCCTTTCCGCTGCACTCCTTCATCCGCTTCTTCCACAACCACGGTCTGCTGAACCTGAAGCGCCGGCCGCAGTGGCGCACGGTGCGGGGCGGCAGCCGCAGCTACGTCGCCAGGCTGGTCTCGCAGCTCCGCGGCCCGGTCCACACGGGCCGCGCCATCAGCTCCCTGCGCCGGACCCCGGCGGGGGTGCAGGTGCAGGACGCCGAGGGCCTGTCGGAGCTGTACGACCACGTCATCATCGGCGCCCACGCCGATCAGGCGCTGGCCATGCTGACCGACGCCAGCGAGGACGAGCGCCGCATCCTGGGCGCCTTCCGCTTCCAGATGAACCGGGCCGTGCTGCACCGCGACCCGGTGCTGATGCCGCGGCGGCCGAAGGCATGGTCGAGCTGGAACTATCTGGCGAACGGGACGCGCGACCGGCAGGCCAAGGTCAGCGTCACCTACTGGATGAACCTGTTGCAGAACATCGACCGGCGCAGCCCGCTGTTCGTCACCCTGAACCCGATCGTCGAGCCGCAGCAGTCCCTGAAGATCAAGGAGTTCATCTACGACCACCCGATGTTCGACGCCGCCGCGGTGAACGCGCAGCAGGAGCTGTGGCGCATCCAGGGCACGCGCCGCACCTGGTTCTGCGGCGCCTGGTTCGGCTACGGCTTCCATGAGGACGGGCTGTCGGCCGGGCTCGCGGTGGCCGAGGCGCTGGGCGCCAAGCGTCCGTGGAGCGTGACCGACGCCTCCCCCGCCGGGCGCAACGCCCGGCCGCGCGGGGCCGAACTGGCCCCGACCGCCGGATGAGACCGCCCATGGGAGAGCATGCGCTCTATCTCGGCCGCGTCATGCACAGCCGGCTGCGGCCGTTCCGGCACAGGTTCGACTACCGGGTCTATTCGCTGCTGCTGGACCTGGACGGGCTGGACCGGCTGCCCTGGCCCCTGCGGCACAACCGCTTCGGCCTGCTGTCCATCGACGACCGCGACCATGGCCGCCGCGACGGCTCCCCCCTGCGCCCGTGGGTGGAGGAGGAGCTGGCCCGGCACGGCATCCGCCTGGACGGGGGGCCGGTCCGGATGCTCTGCTTCCCGCGGGTGCTGGGCTACGCCTTCAATCCGCTGACCATCTATTTCTGCCACGGCGCGGACGGCCGGCTGGCGGCCCTGCTGTACGAGGTCAAGAACACCTTCGGCGACCAGCACGTCTATGTCTGCCCCGCCGACGGCGACGGGAGCGGGCCGGTGACGCACGCCCAGGCGAAGGAGTTCCACGTCTCCCCCTTCATCGGCATGGACGGGGAATACCGCTTCCGCCTGCGGGTGCCCGACGAGCGCCTGTCCATCCTGATCCGCCAGACCGATCCGGGCGGCGACCTGCTGCTGGCGACCTATACCGGGCAGCGGGCGGCGCTGAGCCGCGGGGCGCTGCTGGCGGCGTTCCTGACCCACCCGCTGCTGACGCTGAAGGTGATCGGGGCGATCCACTGGGAGGCACTGCGGCTCTGGCGCAAGGGGGCGGTCTTCCACCGGCGCCCCGACCCGCCGGTCCGCACCGCCTGATCCGCCGGGGCCGGCGGACCGGACGGAAGGACGGACGGCCCGACCGGCGGATGACCCCGGCAGCGAACAGACAGACAAGCAAACAAACAAAGAACCAGTCCCATGGAGGTTGAGAGAGATGACCGAGAGCAGCCTGACCGGCGGGGGGACCCTCGCCCGCGGCTACCGGCCGTCGCGGACCATGCGCCTGCTGCTGGCGACGGCGCGGGCGCTGCGCATCGGCAGCCTGACGGTGGTCCTGCCCGATGGCACGACCCACCGTTTCGAGGGGACGGAGCCCGGCCCGTCGGGCGTGCTGGCGGTGCATGACGACCGCGTGGCGCGGCGGCTGCTGACCGGCGGCAGCCTGGGCTTCTGCGAATCCTACCTGGACGGCGACTGGTCCAGCCCGGACGTGCCGGCGCTGTTCGAGATGGCGCTCCTGAACGAAGAGATGCTGGGGCGGACGCTGCACGGCCGGCCCTGGTACAGGCTGGCCTCGCACCTGGTCCACGCGCTGCGGCCGAACACCCGCACGGGCAGCCGACGCAACATCGCCTACCACTACGATCTGGGGAACGAGTTCTACGGCCGCTGGCTGGACGAGACGATGACCTATTCGTCCGCCGTGTTCGAGGGGGATGCCGACGGGACCGCCGAAGGCGCCGTCGGCAGCGCGCTGGCCGAGGCGCAGCGGCGCAAGTACGCCGAGATCGCCCGCCGCATGGGGCTGGAGCCCGGCCACCATGTGCTGGAGATCGGCTGCGGCTGGGGCGGCTTCGCCGAGTTCGCGGCGGGCGAGGTGGGGGCCCGCGTCACCGGCATCACCATCAGCCCGCGCCAGTTCGCCTTCGCCTCGGAGCGCATCCAGCGGGCCGGGCTGGGCGACCGGGTGGAGATCCGGTTGCAGGACTACCGTGACACCGGCGGCCGCTTCGACCGCATCGCCAGCATCGAGATGTTCGAGGCGGTGGGCGAGCGCTACTGGCCGGACTTCTTCGGCACGGTACGCGAGCGGCTGGCCGAGGGCGGCCGGGCGGCGCTCCAGATCATCACCATCGCCGACCGGCATTTCGAGCGCTACCGCCGCGGCGGCGACTACATCCAGCGCTACATCTTCCCCGGCGGCATGCTGCCCTCCCCCACCGCCCTGCGGCGGGAGGTGGAGACGGCGGGCCTGCGTTGGCGCGAGGCGGCCAGCTTCGGCCCGCACTACGCCCGCACGCTGGCGGAGTGGAACCGGCGCTTCCAGACCGCCTGGCCCGAACTGTCCGGCATGGGCTTCGACGGCCGCTTCAAGCGCATGTGGGAGCAGTATCTCTGGTACTGCCAGGCGGGCTTCAAGGCCGGGTCCATCGATGTCCTCCAGGTCGGGCTCGCCCGCGACTGACCCCCTCCCCTGTCCGGGCCGGACGGCGGCCGTCCGCCTCCGGAGACACTGACGCCAGTGGGAGCGACCGCGGTGAGGGAAGCAAAGACGGGCGGAAGCACGGGCAGAAGCACGGGGGGCGGCGCGCGCCTGTCGGCAGGACGGCTGCTGGCCTACGGGCTGCCGGCCCTGCCGCTGGCGGCGCTGACGCTTCCGGCCTTCGCGCTGGTGCCCAAGTACTATGCCGGGCTGGGGCTGCCGCTGGGGGCGGTCGGGCTGGCCATCCTGCTGGCGCGGCTGTGGGACGTGGTGACGGACCCCCTGGTCGGCTGGCTGAGCGACCGCACGCGCGGTCGCTTCGGCCGGCGCCGACCGTGGCTCGTGGCCGGGCTGCCGCTGGTGCTGCTGTCGGTCTGGATGCTGTTCCAGCCGCCGGCCGGTGCCGGCATCGCCCACCTGACCGGCTGGAGCTTCGCCCTCTATCTCGGCTGGAGCATGATGTTCGTGCCCTACACCGCCTGGGGGGCGGAGCTGTCGGGCGACTATGACGAGCGCACCCGCATCGCCGCATGGCGCGACGTGCTGTTCCTCGCCGGCTCCATCGCCGCTCCCGTGCTGGTGACCGCGGCCGGAGCGGGCGAAGCGGGCCGCGAGGGGGCGGCGCTGCTGGCCCTGGCAGTCTTCATCCTGGCAGCCCTGCCCGCGTCGGTGCTGCTGGCAGTCCTCGCCGTGCCGGAACCGGATCTGCCACCGACACGACCAAGCATAGGGCTGCGGCGCGGCTGGGTCGTTCTTGTGCGCAACGGGCCTTTCCGCCGGTTGCTCCTGGCCTATTTCCTGAACGGGTTGGCGAACGGCCTGCCCGGCCAGCTCTTCCTCTTCTATGCCGAGCATGTGCTGGGAGAGGGGGAGCGGGCGGGCATCCTGCTGCTGGCCTATCTCGTCCCCGGTCTCCTGGCGGTGCCGCTGTGGTTGGCCCTGAGCAGACGCTTCGGCAAACATCGGGTCTGGTCGTGGGCCATGCTCTGGGCCTGCGGCTGGTTCGCCCTGGTGCCCTTCCTGGGGCCGGGCGATTTCGCGGGCTTCCTGGCGGTCTGCCTGATGACGGGGGCCGTGCTGGGGGCCGATCTGGTGCTGCCGGGCGCCATGCAGGCCGATGTGGTGGATCACGACACGGTCCGCACCGGCACGCCGCGGACCGGGCTCTATTTCGCGCTCTGGGGGCTGGCCTGGAAGCTGGCGCTGGCCCTGTCGGCCCTGGGGCTGACCACGGCCGGCCTGTTCGGTTTCGCCGACCGGCCCGGCAACCCGCCGGAGGCGCTTCTCGCGCTGACGGCGATCTACAGCCTGCTGCCCATCCTCTTCAAGCTGGGGGCCGTCGCCCTTCTCTGGCACTGGCCGGTCACGGCGGAGGTCCAGGCCGACCTCCGGCGGCGGATCGAGGCGCGGCGCGCCCGCTCCCAGCCCCAGCTCCAGCCCTCTGCCCCACACCCGCCCCACCCTCCTGACATCGGATAGCCATGCTCCGCCGACTTCTCCTTCTCGCCGCCACCGTCGCGGCCCTTGCCGGATGCAGCAACATGAAGCCTGAACAGTTCGCCGGCACCGAACCGGCCCTGCACCTGGAGGAGTTCTTCCAGGGCCGATCCCGCGCCTACGGTCTGGTCGAGGACCGCTTCGGCAACGTCCGCCGCCAGTTCGTCGTGGACATCGAGGGGCGTTGGGACGGCAAGGTGCTGACGCTGACCGAGGATTTCGTCTGGAACGACGGCGAGACCGAGCGCCGCGTCTGGGAGCTGACGAAGCTGGACGAGCACACCTGGGAAGGCCGCACCGCCGACGCCATCGGCGTCGCCACCGGGCGGCTGTTCGGTCAGGCCTACAACATGAACTACGACTTCAACCTGAAGATGGGCGAGCGCCGGATGAAGGTGCATTTCGACGACTGGATGTTCCTGCAACCCGACGGCGTGCTGCTGAACCGGGCGACCATGAGCAAGTTCGGCATCGACCTCGCCACCATCACCATCGCCTTCCGCAAGGAGGGGGCGGCCGCGGCCCTGCCGCAGCCGGCGCCGGCGGAGCGCGCCGCCGAGTGAGCGCCGCCGGGTGAACATTGCCGGGTAACATTGGTGAAACCCTTCGCCCGGCGCGGACTTGTTTCCGACGCCGGGCGCGGTCTATAGAGGCGGACCGGCCCGGGGAGCGGTTCCCCGGCCGCGTCCTGCCCTGAAGGAGTGGTCCATGCAGCCCATGTGGCGCGTCGCGTTCGAGGTGCCGGAGGCGATGGCCCCGCTGTTCGCCGAGATCGTCGAACCGCACATGGACGCGGTCGCCACCTTCGAGTTGCAGGAGGGCGGCAACTGGCTGATCGAGGGGACCTCCCACGCCGAGCCGGACGGCAGCCGCCTCTCCACCAAGCTGGCCATCCTGGCGGCCTCGCTGGGCCTGTCGGAGCCGGCCCTGACGATCGAGCCGATCGCGCCCATCGACTGGGTGACGCAGACCTATCTCAGCTTCCCGCCGATCCGGGTCGGGCGCTTCTTCGTCCATGGCAGCCATCACAAGACGGGCGTGCCGGCCGGCTGCGTCGGCCTCCAGATCGAGGCCGCGATGGCCTTCGGCTCGGGCGAGCACGCCACCACCCAGGGCTGCCTGAAGGCGCTGGACGATCTCAGCCGCAGCCTGCCGCTGGGCCACGCGCTCGACATGGGCTGCGGCTCGGGCATCCTGGGCTTCGCCATCGCCAAGCTCTGGCGGGTGCCGGTGCTGGGCGTGGACATCGACGACCTCTCGGTGGAGATCGCGGCCGAGAACGCCGTGCTGAACCGGGTCGCCCATCTGGTCGATCTGCGGGCCGGCAACGGCTACGCCACGCCGGAGGTGCGCCGCCGCGCGCCCTTCGACCTGATCGTCGCCAACATCCTGGCGAAGCCGCTGGCGCGGATGGCGCCGCAGCTCCGCCGCCATCTGGCGCCGGGCGGCACGGTGGTGCTGTCGGGCCTGCTGCGCCGGCAGGAGAACATGGTGCTGGCCGCGCACCGGGCGCAGGGGCTGCGTCTGGTCCGGCGCTACCGCATCGGCGACTGGTCCACGCTGGTTCTGCGCCCGTGAGGGCGCTTGCGGGGCCGACCGGCCGGCACTAGGGTCTAGTAGTCTGGCCGCGTGCCGGGTCGCCGGACCCGGGCCGCCGCCGCCCCTCCGACCGTGAGTGACCAGCCTTGGATGCCGTCCGATCCGCCTATCGGGGCGATGCAGAACTGGAGCGCCTGTTGCAGGGCGCCGGGATCGACCGCAGCGTCGCGGAGATCCGCGACCTGATCGCCGGGGTCAACGCCGCCCCGGACGGGGAGCATCCCGACCGCTGGCTGGCCCTGGTGGGAGAGGACCTGCCGGCGGAGCTGGCCACCCAGCTCCGGCTGCTGCGCCGGAGCATCCCCCATCCCGCCGCGCCGGAGGCCGGCGACCACGCTGCCCGGCTGGCGGCGCTGCGGGCCGAGCTGCACCGGCGCGGGCTGGACGGCTTCGTCATTCCCCGCGGCGACGAACACCAGGGCGAGTACGTGCCCCTGCGCGCCAACCGGCTGGCCTGGCTGACCGGCTTCACCGGCTCCGCCGGCGTGGCGCTGGTGCTGGCCGACAAGGCGGCCGTCTTCATCGACGGCCGCTACACGCTCCAGGTCCGGCAGGAGGTGGACAACGCCGTCTATGAGTACCGCCACCTGATCGACGAGTTCCACGGCGACTGGGCGGCCGGGCTCCTGCGCACCGGACAGAAGCTGGGCTTCGATCCGTGGCTGCACACGGTCGGCTGGGTCGAGCGGATGCGCAACGCGCTGGCCCGCTGCGGCGCCGAACTGATCGCTGTGGACGACAACCCCATCGACACCGTCTGGCACGACCAGCCGCCGGCCCCGCTGGGGCTGGTCACCGCGCACCCCGAGCGCTACGCCGGCAAGAGCGCCGCCGACAAGCGCGCCGAGGTGGCGCGCGAGCTGGAGCGCGCCGGCACCCGCGCCGCCGTGCTGACGCAGCCCGACAGCATCGCGTGGCTGCTGAACGTCCGCGGTTCCGACGTGCCCTGCACGCCCCTGCCGCTCTCCTTCGCGCTGGCCCGCGACAGCGGCGAGGTGGACTGGTTCGTGGACCGGCGCAAGCTGGCGCCGGGGCTGGAGGAGCATCTGGGCAACCAGGTCGCCGTCCGCCCGCCGGAGGAGCTGGGGGACGAGCTGGACACCCTGGGCAAGGCCGGCGCCAAGGTGCGCGTGGACCCGGGCAACAGCGCCGTCTGGATCTTCGACCGGCTGCACGTCACCGGCGGCCGCGTCGAGCGGGAGGCGGACCCCTGCATCCTGCCCAAGGCGTGCAAGAACCCCGTCGAAATCGCCGGCGCCCGCGCCGCGCATGTGCGCGACGGCGTCGCCATGGCCCGCTTCCTCTGCTGGCTGGAGCAGGAGGCGCCGTCCGGCCGACTGGACGAGATCGCGGCCGCGCAGCGGCTGCTGGCCTTCCGCCGCGAGGGCGAGCTGTTCCAGGACCAGAGCTTCGAGACGATCTCCGCCGCCGGACCCAACGCGGCGCTCTGCCACTACCGGGTCAGCGGGAAGACCAACCGGCCGATCGAGAACAACAGCCTCTATCTGGTGGACAGCGGCGGCCAGTACCTGGACGGCACCACCGACATCACCCGCACGGTCGCCGTGGGCGAGCCGACGGCGGAGATGAAGCGGCTGTTCACCCTGGTGCTGAAGGGGCACATCGCCATCAGCACGGTCCGCTTTCCCGGCGGCACCACGGGCTCGCAGCTCGACGCCCTGGCCCGGCAGTATCTCTGGGCGGAGGGGCTGGACTACGACCACGGCACCGGCCACGGCGTCGGCAGCTTCCTGTCGGTGCATGAGGGGCCGCAGCGCATCGCCAAGATGCACAATCCGCAGCCGCTGCTGCCGGGCATGATCCTGTCCAACGAGCCCGGCTACTACCGGACCGGCAGCTTCGGCATCCGCATCGAGACGCTGGTGCTGGTCACGGCGCAGGAGGTGCCGGGGGCGGAGCGGCCGGTCCTGGGCTTCGAGACCCTGACCCTGGCGCCGATCGACCGCCGGCTGGTGGAACCGTCGCTGCTGACGCCGGCGGAACGGGACTGGCTGAACGGCTACCATGCCCGCGTCCGGCAGGAGATCGGGCCGCTGCTCGATCCCGCCACGCGCGGCTGGCTGGAGCAGGCGACCGGGCCGGTGTGACGGCCGGCCCGGCCCGCTTCGTCCCGAAGCGTCCGCCCGAATGGAAAAGGGGCGCCGGCTGGCAGGCCGGCGCCCCTTCCCGTTTCAGGACCCGTTCCCGGGTCCCCCGGATCAGCGCCTGGCCGGCTTGGCGGCCTGCTGGTCCAGGATCTTCTCCATCTCGTCCATGATGGTATCCATACGCTTGATCAGCGCCTGGTAGGGGGTCGGCGACGCCATGTCGAGGCCGGCCTTCTTCAGGAGCTGGTAAGGGTACTCGGAGCCCCCGGCCCGCAGCACGGAGAGATAGGCGTCGCGCGCCGGCTCCCCCTTCTGCTCCACCTGCCCGGCGAAGTAGGCCGCGGCCGCCATCGAGGTGGCGTACTGGTAGACGTAGAAGGGCCGGTAGAAGTGCGGGATGTAGGCCCATTCCGCGCAGTAGGTCGGGTCGATCTTCATCACGCCCTCGGCATCGCCGTGGTAGCGCTTCAGCAGATCGCAGTAGATCGCCGTCATGCGCTGGCCGCTCAGGGCCTCGCCGCGCTCGACCGCGTCATGGGTCGCCAGTTCGAACTCGGCGAACATGGTCTGGCGGAAGAAGGTGCCGCGCATCCCCTCCAGCGCATAGCCCAGATAGTAGAGCCGCTCCTGCGGCGTCTCGGCCCGGGACAGCATGTAGTCGGACAGCAGGATCTCGTTGGTGATGGAGGCGATCTCCGCCACGAACAGGGAATAGTCCGCCGTCTCATAGGGCTGGCTGGCGTTGGCCAGCTTGGTGTGCATGCCGTGGCCCCACTCATGGGCGAAGGTGCTGACCCCGTCGAAATTGTCCTGATGGTTCAGGAAGACGAAGGGATGCACCCCGTAGACGCCCGTCTGGTAGGCGCCGGACTGCTTGCCTTCGGCCGGGTAGACATGCATCCAGCGGCCGTCCAGGGCTTCCTTCAGCTTCGCCTGGTACTCGGGACCGAGCGGCTTCACGGCCGCCAGAGTCAGCGTGCCCGCCTCGGCGATCGGGTACTTGCGGTCGATCCGCACGACCGAGGGGTAGATGTCGTAGTAGTTCAGGTCCGGCAGGCCCAGCATCCGCTGCCGCAGCTTGAAGTAGCGGTGCAGCGTCGGCAGACCCTTGTTCGCCTCGGCGACCAGGGTGCGGTAGACCTCCTCCGGGATGTCGTTGTCGGCGAGGGAGGCGGCGACGGCGCTCCTGTAGCCGCGCAGGCGCGCGTTGATCGTGCCCGCCTCCACCCGGCTCGCCAGGGTGGACCCGAAGGTGTTCGTGTACTGGCCGAGCTTCGTCCAGAAGGTGTCGAACGCCTGCTTGCGCACGGCCCGGTCGGGATGCTCGCGCAGGCGCTGGTAGCCGATCTGGTTGAGCTTCACCTCCTGCCCCTCGACCGTGAGGCTGGGCCAGTCGATATCGACCGTGGCGAGCAGGTTGTAGGTGGTGCCGGGCGCGTACATCACCGGGGCGAAGGCGGCCAGCGCGGCCTCCGCCTCCTTGGACAGCGTATGCTCCTTGGTGCGCAGGATGTCGCGCAGGCGGAAGGCGTGCGGGGCCAGCCCCTTTTCGGCCTTGATGAAGGCTTCGATCTTCTCGGCGCCGATGTCCTGCACCTCCGGCGACAGCCAGGAGACGGCGGCGCCGAACCGGCCGCCGAGCTGGCGGATCAGACCCGCCCGCTCCTGGTTGCGGGCGTCACGGCTGTCCGTGGAAGCCTGGGTCGAAGCATAGACCGCCAGCCGCTCGAACCGCTGCGAAAGGGCCGAGATGCGGTCCAGGGCCGCGCGCAGGGTGGCGGCGTCCTTGCCCAGCGTGCCGCGCAGCGCCTCGATCGCCGGCAGTTCCTCCAGCACGGCCTTGCGCTCGGCGTCCCAGTCGGCGTCCGTGCGGAACAGCGTCGTCAGGTCCCAGACATAGCGCGGGTCCGCCGTGGCCGCCGGCGCTGCCGCGGCCTCGGCGGCCGCGTCGGTGCGGCCGGGACCGGCGACGGCCGTGGCGGCCTGCACCGTGCTGGCGAGGGACAGGGGCGTCAGCCCGGCGAGGAGGGCGAGGGTGGCGGCGCCGGCGAGGCGGACGCGCAGCGGGGATCGTGAAGCCATTGTCTGCCATTCCCTGTTCGGACCGCCCGGCACCAGGGCCGCGCGGATGTTCTCGTCCGACGGGTTATAGCGGCGTGGCGCCAGTGGTTGCGGACCGAAATTGTAACGGGTCGGTTTCGCCCGCCGGAGAACCGGGCGGGACAGGCGGCGCGGATCAGCCGGGCGGGGCCTGGACGATGCAGCCGTACCAGCCCAGCCCGCGGTAGGTCTCGTAGCCCGGCGTCAGGGCGAAGCCGACGGTGTTGCCGTCCTTGTCGCGATAGTGGCCCAGCGGACGGCCGCCCGTGTCCAGCGGGAAACCGGCCGTCAGGATGCCCTTCCCGTCGGAAGCGGCGATGATGCGCAGCCGGTTGTCCAGCAGCAGCACGCGGGTGCGGCCGGCTTCCTCCCCGGAGAGGCGGACGCCGCGGCAGACCGTGTCCGCCTGCGGGCCCCAGTCGAAATGGATGCCCAGCACGCCCTGCGCGGTGCCGCCCCGGGCGCCGTCGGGGAAGATGGGGGCGGCGTAGGTGGCCGTCTGCCGGCCGCCCAGGGCAGGGCTCGCGGTGATGTCGGCGACGGCGTAATCGTCGCCACTACGGCTCTCCAGCGCCCGGCGGAACCAGGATTCCTGCCCGACATCCAGCCCGGCGACCCGGAAACGGTCGGGCCGGCCGCTGGCGATGACCCGGCCGTCGCGGCCGACGATCCAGAGGTCGAGATAGACGGTGTAGGCGTCCAGGATCACGCCCAGCCGGCGGCTGGCATGCTCCGCATCGGCCGGGGCTGCGGTTTCCGCGGCGCGGACAATGGCGCTGTCCGTCGCCCACCAGCGCACGTCGCAGGTGCGCTCATAGAGGTTCCGGTCGATGATCTCGATGGCGTTCAGGGCTAGGTCGGCGAGGCGCTGGCCGCGCACCTCCTCGATCATGCGGGCGCCGAGCAGTTCCAGGTCGCGCACCTTGGCCGACAGCTCGGTGTCCAGCTCGTAGGCCACCTGCTCGATCCGGGTGGAGACGGACTTGACCTCGTTGGCGACGACGGAGAAGCCGCGTCCCGCCTCGCCCGCCCGGGCCGCCTCGATCAGGGCGTTCAGGGCCAGGATGCGGGTCTGTCCGGTGATCGCCCGGATCGCCTCCGTCCGGGCCCGGACAGAGCTGCCGACATCGGCCGCCAGCTCCATGATCCGTTCCGGGCTCGCGGCCGACGCCTCCGCCCCCCTGGCCGCGACCGACGCCGCGAATTCCGACACCATCGTGTGCATGTCCTGGCCGCCCCCGCCCCAGGTAAGATCAGGGTGGAGGATCGCAGGCGACTTGCCGATCCTTCAAGGGAATTCGTTTGAATTCATAAGTCCTTGACCTCCTGGCGGCGAAGGGTCCCAGGGGGAAGTTTCAGGATTGCCTGATAAACCCTCAGCCTGCCTGTTCGGCGGGCACGACGAAGCTGTCCATCACCTTCTTGACGCCCGTGGCGTCGAACTTGATCTCCAGCTTGTCGTTTTCCACCGCCACCACGGTGCCGTAGCCGAATTTCTGGTGGAAGACACGGGAGCCGGGATTGAAGGGCCGGTCGGGGCGGGAGCGCGGCGACACCTGATAGGCGGTGCCCTCGATCACCCGGCCGCGCGCCGGCGCCTGCGCCGCCTGCCGGCCCATGCGGTTGAAGCGGTCGCCGAAGCCGGACCAGCCGCCGCCCGCCGCGGCCCCCCCGAACCCACCGGAGCCGAACCCGCCGGAGCCGAATCCCCCGGCCCCGAAGCCGGCGCCGCCGATGCCGGGGGCGTTCTCCACCTCGACATGCTCGGCCGGCAGCTCGTCCACGAAGCGCGACGGCAGGGAGGTCGCCCAGGAGCCGTGGATGCGCCGGTTCGCGGCATGGCTGACATGGACGCGGATACGGCCGCGGGTGATGCCGACATAGGCCAGCCGCCGCTCCTCCTCCAGCCCGGCGATGCCGTTCTCGTCCAGCGTCCGCTGCGAGGGGAACAGCCCCTCCTCCCAGCCGGGCAGGAAGACGACGTCGAACTCCAGCCCCTTGGCGCCGTGCAGGGTCATCAGGCTGACCTGCTCCACCCCGGACGCCTCGGCATTGTCCATCACCAGGGCGACGTGCTCCAGGAACCCGGTCAGGTTCTCGAACTCGCCCATGGCGTTGATCAGCTCCTTCAGGTTCTCCAGCCGGCCCGGCGCCTCGGGCGACTTGTCCTGCTGCCACATGCGGGTGTAGCCGCTCTCGTCCAGGATGGACTGGGCCAGATCGGTGTGGGGCGTGCGGTCGATCTGGCCGCGCCAGCGCGCGATGTCCTCCATCAGGGCGCGCAGGGTGCTGCGGACCTTGCCGCGTAGCTCGTCCGTCTCCGTCAGCCGCCAGGTGGCCTCGGCCAGAGAGACGCCCAGCGTGCGCGCGGCGACATAGAGCTGGCGCAGGGTGGCGTCGCCGATGCCGCGCTTGGGCACGTTGATGATGCGCTCGAAGGCCAGATCGTCGTCGGGCTGGGCGACGATGCGCAGATAGGCCAGGGCGTCGCGGATCTCCTGCCGCTCGTAGAAGCGCGGGCCGCCGATCACCCGGTAGGGCAGCCCCAGGGTGATGAAGCGTTCCTCGAACTCGCGGGTCTGGAAGCCGGCGCGCACCAGCACCGCCATCTGGCCGAGCGACAGGCCCTTGCGTTGCAGCGCCTCGATCTCGTCCCCGACCCAGCGTGCCTCCTCCTCCGCGTCCCAGAGGCCGCGGACCCGCACCTTCTCGCCGCCGTCCACCTCGGTCCAGAGCTGCTTGCCCAGCCGGCCCTGGTTGTTGGCGATGATGCCGTGCGCCGCCGCCAGGATGTGCGCGGTGGAGCGGTAGTTCTGCTCCAGCCGGATCACGCGGGCCTCAGTAAAGTCTTGGTCAAATCGAAGTATATTTGCAACCTCTGCCCCTCTCCAACTATACACCGACTGATCGTCATCCCCGACGCAGCAGATGTTCCGGTGCGCCTGGGCCAGCAGGCGGAGCCAGAGATACTGGGCGACGTTGGTGTCCTGGTATTCGTCCACCAGGATGTAACGGAAGCGGTCCTGATACTCCCGCAGGACGTCGTTGTGCTTCTGGAACAGGGCGATGTTGTGCAGCAGCAGGTCGCCGAAGTCGCAAGCGTTCAGGCTCAGCAGCCGGTCCTGGTACTGGCGGTAGAGGTCGATCAGGCGGCCGCCGGCCATGTCGCCGGCATCCTCGCGCTTCAGCCGGTCCGGGGTCAGCGCCTTGTCCTTCCAGCGCTCGATGGCGCTCAGCAGGACCCGCGCCGGCCACTTCTTGGAATCGATGTTCTCCGCCTCCATGAGCTGCTTCAGCAGGCGGATCTGGTCGTCGGTGTCCAGGATGGTGAAGCTGGGCTTCAGCCCGACCAGCTCGGCATGGCGGCGCAGGATGCGCGCGGCCAGCGCGTGGAAGGTGCCCATCCACCAGCCCTCGGTCGGCACGCCGACCAGCGCCTCCACACGCTCGCGCATCTCCCGCGCGGCCTTGTTGGTGAAGGTCACGGTCAGGATGTTCCACGGCCCGGCCCGGCGCGTCACCAGCAGATGGGCCAGCCGGGTGGTCAGGACCCGGGTCTTGCCGGTCCCCGCCCCCGCCAGCACCAGCACCGGCCCGTCCAGCGCCTCCACCGCCTCACGCTGCGCCGGGTTCAGGCCGGCGAGATAGGCCGGCTCGGCACCGGCCGCGGGCACGGGAACGGAGGCGGGCGTCGTCGCGGACGGCGCCGTGCTGGCAGGCCGGCCGGTCGGGGGCGGGTCGGAGAAGAGGTCGGTCATGCCGGGAACATATACAGCACAGGGCCGGGAGCGTCTTCCCCCGATCAGGGTCGCGTCGGGTCGGGCGGGATGCCGGCCCCCCTCCCCCGCCCTTTGCGCAGGGCGCCCCCACCGCGCGAGAACATTGCAGAACGCCCGCCGGAATGGAAAGATGCGCGGCCACGCAGGCTCCAGGAGTGAACCGATGCCCGTTCGGCTGTCCGACCCCGCGACACTGGAGGCGATCCGCATCCTTGCCGACGTGCTGGACGAGATCGCGGGTCCCGAGAAGCTGGAGTGCCTGATGGCGGCGAACGCGCTGCGCCAGGTGCTGGAAACCCAGTCGGAGACCGCCCTGAACTTCGCCCGGCAGGCGTTCGAATCGCTGGACCCCCAGGTCCGCCGCCAGATCCAGACCGACGCCACGGACAGCGCCGTCCGGGTGATGCAGGAGACGCGCAAGGCCCGCGCCTCCGGCGCCATGCCCAAGCGCCCGCCGGGGCCGAGCAGCCCCTTCCTGGACGCCATCAACAGCGGCGGCATGAAGACCGAACGCAAGTGGTGAGCGCGCCCCGCGCGGGCACTCCCGGAGCGGGCACTCCCGGAACAGACTCCTGCGGGCCGTAAGCGCCCCCGGCCCTCAGCGCGTTCCGGTCGCCCTGCCCTGGGAGGTCGCCCCCTTCTCCGGGCCGGGCCGGGCGGGAACCGGCGTCTCCGGAACGGCGGCATCCTCCGGTGGCTGGGCGGCGAGGTCCGCCGCATCCGCGATCACGCGGTTGCGCCCCCCCGCCTTGGCGGCATAGAGCGCGGCGTCGGCCCGCTGCACGAAGGCCGCCAGCGTCTCTCCCGGCCGGTAGATGGCGACACCCGCCGACAGGGTGATGCTGCCCATCGATTCGCCGGAGGTGCGCTTGACGATCTGGCGGCCGGCCGTGGCGCGGCGGATGCGCTCGGCCACGGAGACGCCGGCGGCCAGCGGCGTGTCCGGCATCACCAGCGCGAACTCCTCCCCGCCGAAGCGGGACGGCGTGTCGCTGCCGCGCACGCTGTCCGCCAGGGTGCGCGCGACCAGCCGCAGCACCTGATCGCCGGCGACATGGCCGTGGGTGTCGTTGAACAGCTTGAAGCGGTCGATGTCGATCATCGCCAGCGCCAGCGGCCGGCCCGATTCCATCGCCTGCCCGGCGGCGGCGCGCAGCACCTGGTCGAAGCGCTTGCGGTTGGCGATGCCGGTCAGCGCATCCGTCAGCGCCTCCTGCCGGACCACGGCCAGATCGTGGCGCATCGACTCGATCTGCACGGCGCTTTCGGAGAGCTGCGCCTCCAGCGCCTGATTGTTGCGGGCCATCCGCGCCGTCTCGTCCGCGACGGAGCGCACCAGCGCCTTGAGCTGCTCCAGCGTCGCGGCAAGGTCGAGCTGCCCGCGGGCGGTCGCCAGGACATCATGGTAGCGGCCGACATCGGCCCCGGCCTCACGCAGGGCGGCCATCACCGATTCGAGGGCGGAGCCCAGCTTCTCGCTGGCGACATGGACGGCGTCGTGCTCCGCCTCCATCCCGAAGAAGCGTTCGTAGAGGTCGGCGCAGTGCGCCTCCCCCACCTGGGCCTGATTCGTTTCGAGGATGTCGATGGCCCGGCTGAGCGCGGGGAAGCGACCGCTGAAATGGGCGTACCAGACCGTGTAGTGCTCCGGCGTGGGGGCCACGCCGTTCGCCCGGAGGCGCTCAAGCGCCGCCGCAGAGAGCTGCGCCGCCACTTCCTTCGTTTCCGCGAACAGCACGTCAGCGTCCCCCCGCCCCGGCCGCATGGCCGGACCCCCGCAGGATACGGCGCCGCCCCACGCCCGCCAAGCCTGCGGCAGTATAATCTGACGTTTGTGTTTTAAGAGTCGTAACAGGGCGTATGCCCCGGCCCCGCACCGGGCCTGCGCGGCCCGGGGACCGGGGGTGCGGGGATCAGTTGCACTGGCCCACGGAGGGCGTGGCGCAGACCCGCCGGCCGTCGATCCAGAGCGCCCCCGACAGGTCGGCATTGCGCAGATCCGCCCCGTCGAGCCGGGCATCCGTCAGGTCCGCCTTCGCAAGGTCGGCGTTCACCAGCTTGGCGTTGCGCAGGTCGGCCCCCTTCAGCGACGCCCCCGCCAGCACGGCACGGGTGAAGTCGGCCTCGATGAAGCGGCCGCCGTCCAGCGCCACACCGCCCAGCCGGGCGCTGACGAACTTCGCCCGGTAGGCATCGGCGCCGGCCAGGGCGGCGCCGGTCAGATCGGAGCGCTGGAAGGTCGCTTCCCGCAGCATGGCGCGGGAGAGATCGACACCGCGCAGGTCACGGCCGTCATGATAGCAGCGCCGCCAGTTCACCTCCGGCGTCGCCGGGTCCGTGCAGGCGGCCTGCGCCGCCGCCGGCAGGGCCGTCAGCAGCAGGATCGGGACCAGAACGCGGAGAAAGGGGGACAGGCGGGCAGGAACCATGACGCAAGAGATAGTGTGTCCGGCCGCCCAAGCCAACCGGAACCCGCCCGCGACAGGAAATTCCCGGAACACATAAAGACATCTTTATGTTTGCATGTCCCGAGACGGACCTGTATGAAAGGCAGCAGTGCCCAGTGCGGGCGCCGGCCGGTCCGGCGCCCCGGTTCCGTCGGTGGAGGAGTGGATGACCCGGGAGCAACGGTTGGCCAAGCTGCGCGGCATCGCCGCCCGGCGCATCCTGGTGATCGACGGGGCGATGGGCACGATGATCCAGCGCCACCATCTGGACGAGGCCGGCTACCGCGGCGAGCGGTTCAAGGACTGGCCGCGCGACGTCAAGGGCAACAACGACCTGCTGAGCGTGACGCAGCCGGACATCATCCGGGACATCCACGCCCAGTACCTCGCGGCCGGTGCCGACATCATCGAGACCAACACCTTCAACTCCACCTCCATCAGCCTCGCCGACTACGGCATGGAGGCGCTGGCCTACGAGCTGAACGTGGCCGGTGCCCGGCTGGCGCGGGAAGCGGCGGACGCGGCCGAGGCCGCCGACCCGTCCCGCCCCCGCTATGTCGCCGGCGCCCTGGGGCCGACCAACCGCACCGCCAGCATCAGCCCGGTGGTGACCGACCCCGGCTTCCGCAACGTGGATTTCGACGAGCTGCGCGGCGCCTATGCCGAGCAGACCCGCGGCCTGATCGACGGCGGGGCCGACGTCCTGCTGGTCGAGACCGTGTTCGACACGCTGAACGCCAAGGCGGCCCTGTTCGCCGTGGAGGAGGTGCTGGAGGAGCGCGGCCTGGACCTGCCGGTGATGATCTCCGGCACCATCACGGACCGTTCCGGCCGCACCCTCTCCGGCCAGACGACGGAAGCCTTCTGGAACAGCCTGCGCCATGTGCGGCCGTTCAGCATCGGGCTGAACTGCGCCCTGGGCGCGGACCTGATGCGGCCCTACGTACAGGAACTGGCGCGCGTGGCGGACGTGCCCGTCTCCGCCTACCCCAACGCCGGCCTGCCGAACGAGTTCGGCGGCTACGACGAGACGCCGGCGCAGATGGCGCAGTCCCTGCGCTCCTGGGCGGCGGACGGGCTGGTCAACATCGTCGGCGGCTGCTGCGGCACGACGCCGGACCACATCCGCGCCATCGCCGAGGCGGTGAAGGACATCACCCCGCGGGTGCCGCCGGTGCCGGACCGGGCGATGCGCCTGTCCGGCCTGGAGCCCTTCACCATGGCGGCGTTCTGAGCCGATGACGGATCAGTCCGCCCACGGATCGAGGAGGGGGATGCCGCAGTCCGCGAAATCGCGCGTGTTGCGCGTGGCCAGGGCATGCCCCTGGGCACGGCAGATGCCCGCGATCTGCGTGTCCATCAGCCCGACGGCGATCCCCCTGGAGCGGCGCACCGCCATCAGCCGGCCCGCTTCCTCCGCGGCGGCTTCGTCGAACGGCAGGACGCTGCCGAGCATTCCCCGGAGCTCGCCGAACCGCCGCTCCAGAAGCGTCCTGCGGCGCCCGGCCGGCAACCGGTCCAGTCCATGCCGCACTTCAAGGATGGTGATCGCCGTCAGGCAGAGCCCGTCGGGCGGATACCTGTCCAGCCAAGCCGACACGGCCGCATCGGGCATCTCCGCCATCACGGCGGAGAGGACGTTGGTGTCGAGGACGATCACTCACCGGACCTCGCGGCCGGCGCCGGATCGCCCCTCAGCTCTTCAAGCTCCCCCTCCCGGAAGCCAGTTCCGGAGCCGGAGAACAGACGCACGATCCGGGTCCCCGTGGGGAGCGACGGATCGTCATCGGGCAGCTCCGGCTCCGCCTGGAGGATCGCCTTCGCCTCTTCCTCCAGGGTCCGCCCATGGGCCGACGCTCTCAGGGAGAGGCGCTTGCGGAGATCTTCATCGATCTCCAGCACGATGCGCGTATCCATCGGCACCTCCCTTGCCGGTTGCGTCCCCAATCTAGCACCGCCCCGCCCGCGCCCCAAGGTCAACCCCCGAGCCGCCCCATGACCACCGACAGCACCACCCCCCGCACCGCCCTCTTCGTCAATGTCGGCGAGCGCACCAACGTCACCGGCTCGGCCAGGTTCAAGAAGCTGATCCTGGAGGGCAACTTCGAGGCGGCGCTGGACGTGGCGCGCGAGCAGGTGGCGAACGGCGCCCAGGTCATCGACGTCAACATGGACGAGGCAATGCTGGACAGCGAGGCGGCGATGGTCCGCTTCCTGCGCCTGATCGCCAGCGAGCCGGACATCGCCCGCGTGCCGGTGATGATCGACAGCTCCAAGTGGAGCGTCATCGAGGCCGGGCTGAAGAACGTCCAGGGCAAGCCCATCGTCAACTCCATCTCCCTCAAGGAGGGGGAGGAGCCGTTCATCGAGCATGCCCGGAAGATCCGTCGCTACGGCGCGGCCGTCGTCGTCATGGCCTTCGACGAGAAGGGACAGGCCGACACCCGCGACCGCAAGGTCGAGATCTGCAAGCGCAGCTACGACATCCTGGTCGATCGGGTCGGCTTCCCGGCCGAGGACATCATCTTCGATCCCAACGTCTTCGCCGTGGCGACGGGCATCGAGGAGCACAACAACTACGCCGTCGATTTCATCGAGGCGGCCCGCCTGATCCGGCGCGCATGCCCCGGCTGCCACATCTCCGGCGGCCTGTCGAACGTGTCCTTCAGCTTCCGCGGCAACAACGCCGTGCGTGCGGCGATGCATTCGGTGTTCCTCTACCACGCCATCCCGGCCGGCATGGACATGGGCATCGTCAATGCGGGCGAACTGCCGGTCTATGACGATATCCCGGCCGAGCTGCGCGAGCGGGTCGAGGACGTGATCCTGAACCGCCGGCCGGACGCCACCGACCGGCTGCTGGAGGTGGCCGACAGGTACAAGGGGGGCGCCGCGAAGAAGGAGGCCGACCTGTCCTGGCGCCAGCAGGACGTGCGGGCGCGGCTGACCCATGCGCTGGTCCACGGCATCGACGAGTACATCGACACCGACGTGGAGGAGGCCCGCCAGCAGGCGGCCCGCCCGCTGGAGGTGATCGAGGGGCCGCTGATGGACGGCATGAACGTCGTCGGCGACCTGTTCGGGGCCGGCAAGATGTTCCTGCCGCAGGTGGTGAAGTCCGCCCGCGTGATGAAGAAGGCCGTGGCCTACCTGCTGCCCTTCATCGAGGCGGCGAAGGCCGCCGCGGGCGGCGGGGGCGGCAGCGATTCCGCCGGGCGCGTGCTGATGGCGACCGTGAAGGGCGACGTCCACGACATCGGCAAGAACATCGTCGGCGTCGTGCTCCAGTGCAACAACTTCGAGGTGGTGGACCTGGGCGTGATGGTGCCCTGCGCGAAGATCCTTGAGGAGGCGCGCCGGCACAAGGTGGACATCATCGGCCTGTCCGGCCTGATCACCCCGTCGCTGGACGAGATGGTGTTCGTCGCCAAGGAGATGGCGCGGGAGGGCTTCGACATCCCGCTGCTGATCGGCGGCGCCACCACCAGCAAAGTCCACACCGCCGTGAAGATCGACCCGCACTATGCGGGACCCGTGGTGCATGTGCTGGACGCCAGCCGTGCCGTGGGCGTGGCGCAGAACCTGCTGAGCGCGGATGCGAAGAAGGGCTACGCCGGCGGGATCAAGACCGACTATGCCCGCATGCGCGAGGCGCACGAGCGCAACCAGTACGGCCGCGCCCGCCTGTCCCTGGCGGATGCCCGTGCCAACCGCTTCAGCCCGGACTGGTCCGCCTACACGCCGGTGCGGCCGGCGGCGCCCGGCGTGAGCGTCTTCGAGGATTACGATCTGGCCGAGCTGGCGACCCGGATCGACTGGAAGTTCTTCTTCGAGGCGTGGGAGCTGGCCGGCAGCTTCCCCGCCATCCTGGACGACGAGATCGTGGGCGAGTCCGCGCGCGGCCTGTTCAAGGACGCGCAGGTCATGCTGCAACGGATCATCGGGGAGAAGTGGCTGACCGCGCGCGGCGTGATCGGCCTGTTCCCGGCCAACAGCGTGGGCGACGACGTCGAGATCTACACCGACGAGAGCCGCACCACCGTGCTGACCCGGCTGCACTTCCTGCGCCAGCAGATGGCGCGCGAGCCCGGCCGCGAGCGGGCGCATCTGTGCCTTGCCGATTTCATCGCGCCGAAGGAGAGCGGCGTGCCCGACTGGATCGGCAGCTTCGCCGTCACCGCCGGGCACGGGCTGGAGGAGCGCGCCCGCGCCTTCGAGGCGGCGCACGACGACTACAACGCCATCCTGCTGAAGGCGCTGGGCGACCGGCTGGCCGAAGCCTTCGCCGAGCGGATGCACGAGCGGGTGCGCCGGGAGTTCTGGGCCTACGCCCCGGACGAGGACCTGAGCAACGAAGAGCTGATCGCCGAGGCCTACCGCGGCATCCGCCCCGCGCCGGGCTATCCCGCCTGCCCCGACCACACGGAGAAGGCCACGCTCTGGCGCCTGCTGGACGCGGAGAAGGCCGCCGGCATCAGCCTGACCGAGACCTTCGCCATGATGCCGACGGCCGCCGTCAGCGGCTGGTACATCGCCCACCCCGAGGCGAAGTATTTCGGGCTGGGCAAGGTCGAGCGCGACCAGGTGGCCGACTATGCCCGGCGCAAGGGCATGGAGGTGGCGGCCATGGAACGCTGGCTGGCCCCGAACCTGAACTACGATCCCGACGCCGACGCCCGCGCCGCCGCCGCCCCCGCGGCGGCGTGAGGCGGCCCCCCGCGTGCCGTCAGTGTGGCCGCGGATTGCCCGTGACCCAGTCGCGCATGCAGTCCATCAGCTCCGGCACCGGCAGGGCTTCGATGTTGGTGTCGGAGTAGCCGCGACCACGCAGCCGGTCATAGGTATCGCCCATGAACTCGTTGAAGCGGCCGAACAGGGCGGCAGGTCCCGGAACCTGCCGGAGTCCGGCGACGCCGACGAGCCAGTTGCGCACCTCCGTGAGCGCCAGCTCCGGCTCGTTCCGGTGGACTGCGATATCGGAATTCGACAGGTCGGAAATCGCCGCCTGGAAGCGGTAGCGCTCGGCCTCCAGGATCAGGCACCGCTTCACGCAGAACTCCGGCGGCCCGAAGAGGCGGCTGCCTACGTCGAGCCCCAGTTCGAACGGCATGTTGAGGCGGAAGAACTCCCCTTTCCGCCGCGCCTTGAGACGGGACAGGTCATGGATGCCGAACCGCGACTCCCGGATCAGACGGACGATCTTCGCAATCCGGGCTTCGCCGGAATCCAGGCTCTCCAGGGCGATCCGGGGAACCAGCCCGAGATCGACGACGCAGAAGAGGATCGGCCGGAGAAGCGGAAGATACTCGTCGTCGAAGGGGCAGTTGATGAAGACGCTGGTCTCGAACGACATGCGCGGCCAGCGGCTCCTGGGGCCACCTACCGGGCCGGACCGAAGCTGTCGCGGCCGACGACCACGCCGTCACGGCGATGGATGTACAGCTCGCCCTGCGCCTTGCGGGCCTTGTCGGTGGCATAGCGGATCGCATCGGCCTGGCTGTCGAACCGACGGGAGGCGCGCACCGCCCCGGACCGCCGGACATTCCAGCTTCCGTCCGCCGAGGGGATGACGTGGTGGGCGTTCTTCATCGGGGAACTCCGACAACCGTCCTGTCAGTGTCACTCAACCAGAAGGCGGACGCAAGACCAGACCGATCCGGCATCCAGGGCCACCCGCCAAGGCCGCCGTGCCTGGATCGAGATCGGCATCGTTCCCGCATCTTCAAGACCGGAAGGGTCTGCCCGTCCCTCCCCTCATGACCTGCGCGACAGGCGGCCCCGGCGCCTGTTGCAAGGGGCCGTATGGCTGGCGGCAGCAAGGGAGGAGACGGGGATGCGGGCGGTTCTTTCGTCGATTCTGGGTGTCGTGTCCGGGCTCTCCGCCCATCACGTCGCGGACGGTCTGATCCAGGCGCCGCAGGCCGAGGCGCAGACCTTCGCCGTGCTGGCGGGGATCGCCGTCGCGGCGTTCTACACCAACGTCACCGCGCCGGAGGCGGCCGAGGAGGAGTGACGCCGGCACGGGGCCGGACCGGGGTGTGGCACCGGGCGGTCAGCGGATCAGGGAAGTGCGCGGCAGGGCGATCCTGAAACAGGTGCCCGGCCCCGTGCGCTCCACGCTCAGGCTGCCTTCGAGCTGCCCGACGAGGCTGCGGATCAGCAGCATGCCGAGCGCCCCCGGCGGTGCCGGCATCGGGTCGGGCAGACCGCAGCCGTCATCCGTGACGCTCAGCAGGAAGCCGTCCGGCGTCTGCCGGAACGCGACCCGCACGAGACCCGGAGAGCGCCGGTCGAAGGCGTGGCGGCAGGCGTTAGTCACCAGCTCGTTGACGACCAGCCCCAGCGGCACTGCGCTGTCGATGGCGACCGGCAGGGAGTCGCAGTCCGCCTCGATGCGCCACTGGTCGTCCTTGTCCGCCATCACCTGCTGGATGTCGGCGCACAGCTCCGTCAGATAGCCGCCGAGGTCGATCCGGTCCACGGAGCGGCCGGAATAGAGCCGGCGGTGGACCAGCCCCATCGTCTGGATGCGGTGATAGATCTTGCCGAGATGCTCCTTCACGGCGGCATCGCCGGAGCGCGCGGATTGCAGGCTGACGATCGTGGCGATGCGCTGGAAGCTGTTGAAGACCCGGTGGTTCATCTCCTGCAACAGCAGGTCCTTCTCGCGCAGGGTCACCTCCAGGTTCCGCTCCGCCTCCCGCCGGGCGGAGACGTCGGTATAGGTGCCGATCCATTCCAGCACCGTCCCGTCCGCCGCGCGCACCGGCGCCCCGCGGGCGACGAAGGGGCGATAGGTGTTGCTCTCCGCGTGCCGGACGCGGCCTTCCGTGCGGTAGACCGCCCCCTCGGCGCAGGCCCGGGTCCAGGTCTCCAGCACGGCGGCGCGGTCGTCGGGGTGCAGGGCCTCGACCCAGCCGAAACCGCGGTGCGCCTCCCAGCCCTGGCCGGTGTAGCGCTCCCAGCTCTGCTGCGGCTCCACGAAGCGGCCGAGCGCGTCCGTCGTCCAGATGATGGAGCTGGTGGCGCCCACCAGACTGCGCAGCCGCTGCGCCCCGGCCCGCACGCCGGCCTCGGCCGCACGCAGGGCGCTGATGTCGCGCCAGGCGATGATGCCGCCGGTGATGGCGCCCTGCCGGTCCCGGATCGGGCCGGCGTTGCAGAGCACCGGCAGCAGCCGGCCGTCGGCATGGCGCAGCAGCCATTCCTCGTCCGTCACCGCCTCCCCGTCTCGCACGGCGCGGGTCAGCGGCTGGTCCTCGAACCGGACGGGACCACCGTTGCCGGCCCGGAACAGAGGCAGCGGCGTCGCCACGGCATCGCCGCCGGCGCGCACGAGGTCGGGTCCCAGCATGTCCAGGGCGACGTCGCTGGCCCAGCGGATCGCGGCGGAGGGGGCCTCGGCGATGGCGATGCCCTCCGGAATCCGGGACAGAATCGCGCGCAACGGCAGGGCTGCCTCCTCCGGAAGACCGGGAAGGGCGTCGCCATCCTGTGCCGCCAGCATCCTCAGAAGGGCCCGGGTGGAACCGGGGTCGGTATCGGTCTCGCTCATCATCCCCTTGGCGGATCGCCGGTCACGGGTCCGGGTGGGGGATGGTGGAAGCGTTTGCCGTTCCCGCCAATCAGCCGTGGGGAGGAACGGCACCGGGCCAAGGGCATACGACCTTGGGCCGGTTCGACCCGACCGGCCGGGACCGGGCCGGCGTCACTGCCGCCGGCGTTACTGCCACCGGCGTCACTGCCAGATGTGGACGCGGCCGTTGGCGCAGCGGAAGCGCCAGGCCTCCCGGTTCCACCAGATCGTGCCGTCGTCCGGCCGGCCGGAGAAGCTGGCCCGGGCACGGTAGCCGAAGCGGTCCACGAAGCCTTCGTACACCTTGGCCTGACAGCGGCTCAGACCGCCGGAGCGGTCGTCGTCCCAGTGGATGCCGTCATCGTGACGCGGGCTGCCCCAGCCCCAGGGCGGCGGGGGCGGCGGCGGGTCGTTCCAGCCGTTGCGCGGCCCGTCGTTCCAGCGGTCATCCCAGCGGTCGTCGCGCCGGCCGTAGGCGTCAAGCTCGCGCATGGAGGAGATCTGGCGGAACATGCCGATCTGGCCCAGATCGGCCACCCGCGACCCGGGGCGCAGCACCGTGCAGTCCTTGAAGTTCTTGTGGCGGCAGACCTCCCAGGTCCCGGAGCTGACGACCAGCGACCGGGCGCGGTCGTTCCAGGGCGGATACTCGGCCAGATTCCCGATATCGTAGCGCAACGTCGTGCGGTCGCCGCGGAAGTCGGCCTCGGAAAAGAGCGTGATCGAACCGGCGGCGGCCGATCCCGCCCACATCGCCAGGGCCGCACCGGCCAAGAGACTGCGCATCATCCTTCACCTCGATGCTGGTCCCCGGCGCCTGGGCGCCTCGGGGGACAGCCTGGGAGAAGTCTGGCGGGGGTTTATGGCACCCCAAGGGCACCCCGGGGGCGGCCAGGAGGCATCCCGGAGGCCCTGGCCGGGGCAGAGCGGATCATCGCCGCAGGGCAATGGCGGCCGTGACCGGCTGGTCGCCGACCGGGATGGCCGCCGCCTCGAAGGAAGGCGGGCCCATGCGGCCGATGGCATCGTTGCTGAAGCCGAACGGCTCCCGCGGGATTCCGAACAGGCCGGTGTCCAGCCGCGCATTGCCGTTCAGGTCCTGGATCACCCGGATCAGGTAGCGGCCGGGCGGCAGATCGGCCAGCGGGGCCGTCAGCCGGTCGCCCTCGGGCCGCAGCCGCGCCTGCGCCACGGGGCCGGTGCCGCGGCCGTAAGCCCCGGCGCTGTCGAACACCTGCACCAGAATCTCCCCGCGGCCGCCGTCGGGCAGCGTGGCGAGATTGGTGACGGTCAGGGTGAGCTGGGTTGCCGACGCCGCGGGGGCCAACCCCGCCGACAGCGCTCCCGCCGTCAGCAGCAGAGCCAGGGCCGGCAGGGCGCCGGTCCGCCCTGTCCCGCCGGAGAAGGAGGCGCCCGCCATCATCCGCCCGCCACCCCGGCTCACGCCGCCGGCGGGCGCTTCGCCCGGACCCCGAGCATGTGGCAGATGGCGACCGTCAGCTCGGCCCGGTTCAGGGTGTAGAAGTGGAACTGCTTCACCCCCTCCCGCTCCAGATAGCGGCACTGCTCCACCGCCACGGTGGCGGCGACGAGCTGGCGCGTCTCCGGCGTCTCGTCCAGTCCCTCGAACAGGTCGGTCATCCAGGCGGGGACGGCGCAGTTGCACTTGCCGCCCATCTCCACCGCCTTGGCGAAGTTCATGATCGGCATGACGCCGGGCACCAGCGGGATGTCGATGCCGCGCGCCGCCGCCTTGTCGCGGAAGCGCAGGAAGGCGTCGGGATCGAAGAAGAACTGGCTGATGGCGCGGCAGGCGCCGGCATCGACCTTGCGCCGGAGGTTGTCGAGGTCGTCCTCGGCGGACCGCGCCTCCGGATGCACCTCGGGGAAGCAGGCGACGGAAATCTCGAAGTCCGCCACCCGCTTCAGCCCGGCGACCAGGTCGGCGGCATAGGCATAGCCGCCCGGATGCGGCTGGTAACCGGTGCCGCCCAGCCCACCGGTGCCGTCGGGGCGCGGCGGCGGGTCACCGCGCAGGGCGACGATGTGGCGGATGCCGGCGTCCCAGTAGGCGCGGGCGACGGCGTCGATCTCCTCCCGCGTGGCGGCGACGCAGGTCAGGTGGGCGGCGGCGGGGATGCCGGTCTCCGCCTGGATGGCGGTGACGGTGGCGTGCGTGCGCTCGCGCGTCGAGCCGCCGGCCCCGTAGGTGACGGAGACGAACGCCGGGTCCAGCGGCGCCAGCCGGTGGATGGACTGCCACAGCGCCTCCTGCATCTTCTCCGTCTTCGGCGGGAAGAACTCGAAACTGACGCGGAGGCCGGAGGGCGGTTCCAGAAGGGGCTTCGGGGGGGCCACGGCATCCACGAGGTCTGCGAGGCTCATGACAGGACTCCGGACACGAGATCGATCGGGGTTTCGGGGGCGACGGCGATCCCGGATTCAGCGGGGCGCACCGCGCGCCAGATGGAGACGGTCAGCGGGTCGCCCGGCAGATGGACGACGGGGCCCGGCAGCAGCCCCGCCTGGGCCAGCCAGCCCGACACCTCGGCATCGTCGAAGCCCAGGCGGCGGTGGGCATGCTCCGTGCGCAGCACCTCCTGCTCATGGCGGGCGAAGTCCACCGCCAGCAGCACGCCGCCGGGCCGCAGCAGGCGCGACGCCTCGTAGAGCACGTCCGACGGCTCCTCCGCATAGTGCAGCACCTGATGCACGATGATGGCATCGAAGCTCTGCGAGGGCAGCGGAAGCTGGTACATGTCGCCCAGTCGGACCTGGCAGTTGCGCAGCCCCGCCCGTTCCAGGTTCACCCGCGCCACGGCCAGCATCTCGCGGCTGCTGTCCACGCCGATGGCGCGGCCGACACGTGGGCCGAACAGTTCCAGCATGCGGCCGGTGCCGGTGCCGATGTCCAGCAGGTCCCGCACCCCCTCCGTAGGGACAAGGCGCAGCAGCGTCTCCTCCACCTCCCGCTCGGGGACGTGCAGCGACCGGATCTCGTGCCAGCGGGCGGCGTTCTCCCGGAAATACTGGGCCGCGGCCTCGCGCCGGGCGCGCCGGATCGTCTCCAGCCGCTCCAGATCCAGGGCCAGCGTCGGGTCGTCAGCGGGGATCGCGTCCACCAGCGTGTGCGCCAGCTCGGCGCAGGGACCGCGCTCCGCCAGCCGGAAATAGGCCCAGATGCCCTCCCGGAAGCGGTCGAGCAGACCGGCTTCACAGAGCAGCTTCAGATGGCGGGAGACGCGCGGCTGGCTCTGGCCCAGGATCTGGGTCAGTTCGCTGACGGACAGCTCGCCATGGGCACACAGCGCCAGCATGCGGAGCCGGGTCGGCTCGGCCGCCGCCTTCAGCGCGTTCAGCAGGAACTCCATCCACCTCCTCCGCGCCGGCCCGTCCGCACCAACCGCCGGCCTGCCTGTCCTGACGTCCCTGCGGGACCCGGCGCCCCCGCCAGGCTGGCCGGCCCCCGAGCCACAGAGGCTTAAACACATAAAGATATCTTTATGACCCCGCCGATCCCCGGGCAAGGGCTTTTGCACCCCTCGCTTCCGGGACCATCGCTTCTGCGTCCTTGGCCCCCCGGCGGCGCCCGCGGGAACCGGCCGAGGGAACACTTTCGTGAAATCCGGGTTCGTTAGCGTACCGCCCGACGACGGCACCGCATGCCAGACCGTCGAGCCCGGCGGTTGTCATGCCCCCGCGCTTCCTTATATCGCCTCGGAATGCCGGAGGCCCTGCCGAAATCGCCCCCGTCCGCTGGGAGTCCCGTTCCGCCATGCCGATCCCGCATCCGACCAGGCTCGTCGCCGCCGCCCTTCTGACGGGCGCGCTGCTGAGCGGGTGCGCGTCGAACCGGACGGATGACCGGCCGGGCGGCGTGGCGCCGGCGGGCAACACCCCGTCCATACCGGCGCCCGCCCCGCTGACCAGCTCGCTGACCACCCCGCAGCAGGGCGGCGCACAGGCCGAGACGCGGTCCGTCAACGACCCGCTGGAGCCGGTGAACCGCGGCATCTTCTGGTTCAACGAGGCGGTGGACACGGTGCTGATCCGGCCGCTGGCGGTGATCTACAGGACCGTGCTGCCCGACCCGGTGCAGGTGGGCGTGCGCAACGTGCTCCAGAATCTGCGCGCGCCGCTGGATCTGACCAACCAGCTCCTGCAAGGCGACTGGGACGGGGCGGGCACGGTCACCAAGCGGTTCGTCATCAACAGCACGGTCGGGCTGGCCGGGCTGATCGACGTGGCGGCGAAGAACGGCCTTCCCTACGAGTATGAGAGCTTCGACCAGACGCTGGCCGTCTGGGGCGTGCCGGAGGGACCGTATCTGGTGCTGCCGCTGATCGGCCCCTCCTCCCTGCGCGACGGGCCGGCCCTGTTCGCCGAGACGTTGGCCGATCCCTGGAACAACTATGCGAACAATACCGGTGAAGAGTGGTTTCCCTATGTCCGGTACGGTCTGGTCGCCGTGGACACCCGGGCCGGCTACATCGACGTGATCGACGATCTGAAGGCGAACAGCTTCGACTACTATGCCGCGATGCGGTCACTTTATCGCCAACGACGGGACAACTGGATCCGCGACGGTGCGCCGGCGCCCGACCAGTATCCCGACATTCCGGACTATGACGACTGAGCGTGATGCGCGTCACTGAGTCCGGACGCCAGATTTCCCAGGATGGCAGAGTCATGAACAACAATACTCCTCCCGTGCAGATGAATCGCAGCCTTGTCCTCCGGACCGTTTTCGTCTCAGCGCTGGCCGCGGCGACGGTCCTGACCGGCACCCTGACCACGGCGGCCCTGCGGC
The DNA here is from genome assembly GCF_042665545.1 of Rhodocista pekingensis. Taxonomy (NCBI): domain Bacteria; kingdom Pseudomonadati; phylum Pseudomonadota; class Alphaproteobacteria; order Rhodospirillales; family Azospirillaceae; genus Rhodocista; species Rhodocista pekingensis. Next base: position 399,581 of record NZ_JBHTCM010000010.1, read on the forward strand.
CCGCTGTCGCCCAGGCGCAGGCCCAGGGGGCGGGCGATTTCGTCGAGTCCCTGGGCGACCGCGCCATCGCGGTGCTGGCCGACCCGAAGGTCACCGACGCCCAGGCGGTGGAGGAGTTCCGCCGCCTGCTGAACGAGAACTTCGACGTCACCACGATCGGCCGCTTCGTGCTCGGCCGCTACTGGAACACGGCCAGCGAGGCGCAGCGCCAGGAGTACATGAAGCTCTTCGAGCGCATGATCGTCGAGGTCTACGCCCAGCGGTTCAACCAGTATGCCGGGGAAACCTTCGAGGTGACCGGGTCCCGCGCCGACGGCACCAAGGACGCCATCGTCAGCAGCCAGGTGCTGCGGCCGAACGGACCGCCGGTGAAGGTGGACTGGCGCGTCCGCGCCCGCGACGGCGGCTACCGCATCGTCGATGTGGTGGTCGAGGGGGTGAGCATGAGCGTCACCCAGCGGTCGGAGTTCGCCTCGGTGATCGAGAGCAACGGCGGCAACATCGACGCGCTGCTGGACGCCCTGCGCAAGCGGGCGCAGACCGCCGCCCGGTAACCGCCCCTTCTGTCCCCGCGGGCCGTTTCCCCGGCCCGCCGACGACGGCCCCGCCTTCCCCGAGGCGGGGCCGTCCGCGTTTCCGGTGGCCCTTGCGCGGACGGGACGCCCCCCTACACTGCCGGGATGCTGCGCGAACTGGCCGACTCCTGGCTGACCGACTGCCCCGCCCCGCTGCGCCGGCTGGGCCATGCCTATGCCGCCACGGCCTGCGCCGCCCGCGGCCGACGCTGCGCCCGCGCCTGGGCACCGCACCGGGAGCGGACGAAGGCGGCGATCCGGGCGGCCGTCGCCGCCTGCGCCTCCCGCCGCACGGTGCTGGTGCTCGGCTCCGGTCCCCTGGCCGACGTGCCACTGGTGGACCTGACCGGCCGCTTCGGGCGCGTGGTGCTGGCCGACGCCGCCCACCCACCGGCCGCGCGGCTGGCCGCCTGGCGCTGCCGGAACGGGCCGGCTGCCGTCGAGTTGGCGACGCTGGACCTGACCGGCACGGCCGCGGCCCTGACCGATCCCGCCGTCACGGCCCCGCCCGCGCCGGGTTGCACCGCCTTCCTGGACGATCCCACGGTGGACCTCGTCCTCTCCGTCAATCTGCTCTCCCAGCTTCCCCTGCTGCCGCTGGCGGCGGCGCTGCACCGCTGGCCGGAGACGGCGGCGGACGCCTACGGCCGGGCCATCGTCGCCGCCCATCTGACGCATCTGCGCAGCTTCCGCTGCCCGGTCCTGCTGGTGACGGACATCGCGCGGACCACCCTGGACCGGGACGGGCGCGTCCTGGAGCGGGAGGACCCGCTGTACGGCGTGGCCCTGCCGGCCGGCGCCGCGGAGGAATGGGACTGGGAGCTGGCGCCGGCGGGCGAACTGCCGGACGGACGGACACTGCGGACCCGGGTGCGGGCGCTGCGGCTGGACGACGCCCCCTCCCCCTGACGGGCGGCGGCGGGGATGTTCTTGACAACGGAACAGCCTCGGCACATTAATGACTGACTGGTCAGTAATTATGAGCCCCCATGCCGGACCGCCTGCCCCGCCGCCGCAAGGAGACCCGCCCCGCCGAACTGCTGGAGGCGGCGCTGGACCTGTTCGCGGAGAAGGGATTCGCCGCCACCCGGATGGAGGACATCGCCGCCCGTGCCGGGGCGTCGAAGGGCACGCTCTATCTCTACTTCCCGTCCAAGCAGGCGGTGTTCGAGGCGCTGGTGCATTCCGCCCTGCTGCCGAACATGGAACGGCTGGAGGCCGTGGTCGCCGGGTACGAGGGCAGCACGCCCGAGCTGCTGCGGACCACCCTGCGCATCCTGGCCCGCCTGCTGGAGAACCGCCGGCTGATCGTGCTGCCCAAGCTGGTGCTGGCGGAGGCGGCGAACTTCCCGGACCTGGCCCGCTTCCACAAGCGCGCGGTGGTGGACCGCGGCCTTGGCCTGATCGCGTCCATCCTGGAGCGCGGCATGGCGCGGGGCGAGTTCCGCCGCCAGAATCCGGTGCTGGTCGCCCGGCTGTTCGTCGCCCCCTTCCTGATGATGGTGATGTGGCGGACGACCTTCGAGCCGCTGGACGAATCCTTCGCCATCGACACGACCCGCCATCTGGAAACGCATCTGGACATCCTGCTGCGCGGCCTCGCCGCGGAGGAGACGCCATGACCCGCCGCCCCCGGCCGCCGCACGCGGCGCTGCTGCTCCCCCTCCTCCTGCTGGCGGCCGGCTGCGGCGATGGCGGCGACCACGGCTTCCAGGGCTATGTCGAGGGGCAGTATCTGCGCATGGCCGCACCGGAAGGCGGCTGGCTGGTCGATCTGGCGGTGGCGGAGGGCGACCGGGTCGTCCCCGGCCAGCCCCTGTTCGCCCTGGAGGACACCCAGCAGCAGGCCGCTCTGGCGGAGGCCAAGGGCCGGCTGGCGCAGGCCGTGGCGCAGCTCGCCGACCTGCGGCTGGGCCTGCGGCCGGAGGAGATCGCCCGGATCGAGGCGCGGCTCCGGCAGGCGGAGGCGCTGGCCACCTATACCGCCGCCGAGCTGCGCCGGCAGCAGGATCTGGCCAGCCGCGACGTGGCCGCCCGCGCCCGGCTGGACCTCGCCCGCTCCGACGCGCGTCAGGCCGAGGCCGAGGTAGCCGCCGTGAAGGCGGAGCTGGCGACCGCCCGCCTGCCCGCCCGCAGCGACGCCATCCAGGCCGCCGAAGCCGCCATGGAGGCCGCCCGCGCTGCCGTCGCCCAGGCCGAGTGGCGGCTGGCGCAGCGCCGCGTGACGGCCCCGGCCGCGGCTCTGGTGGACGATACGGTGCGCCGCCCGGGCGAATGGGTGCCGGCCGGCGGCCCCGTTGTCACGCTGCTGCCGCCGGAGCAGGTGAAGCTGGTCTTCTTCGTGCCGGAACCGCAGCGCGCCCTGCTGTACCCCGGCGACACGGTGGCGCTGTCCTGCACCGGCTGCCCGGACGGGCTGACCGCGCGGGTCAGCTTCGTGGCGCCGGAGGCGGAGTACACCCCGCCCGTCATCTACAGTCTGGAGACCCGGGCCAAGCTGGTCTTCCGGATCGAGGCGGAACCGCAGGGGTCGGCGCGGAACCTGCTGCCCGGCCAGCCGGTCACGGTCCAGCGCGCCGCGGCCGGCGTGGCCGGGCGGGTCGGCATCGTGGACCTTGTGCTGCGGGCCATCGTCCGCGCCGGCAGCCTGGCGGGAGGCGCGCCATGAGCGCCGCCCCGGCCATCGACGTCACCGGGCTGACCAAGCGTTTCGGCCCGAAGACGGTCGTGGACGGTTTCTCCATCCAGGTGCGGCGCGGCCAGATCTACGGCTTCCTCGGCCCCAACGGCAGCGGCAAGACCACCACCATCCGCATGCTCTGCGGCCTGCTGCTGCCGGACGGCGGCAGCGGCACCTGCCTGGGCTTCGACATCGTCCGGGAGGCATGGCAGATCAAGCGCCGCGTCGGCTACATGACGCAGCGGTTCAGCCTCTACGAAGACCTCTCCATCAAGGAGAACCTGGACTTCGTGGCCCGCCTCTACGGCCTGCCGGACCGGCCGGCGCGGGTTGCGGCGGCGCTGGACCGGCTGGGGCTGGCGCACCGCCGCGACCAGCTGGCCGGAACCCTGTCCGGCGGCTGGAAGCAGCGTCTGGCGCTGGCCGCCTGCATCCTGCACGGGCCGGAGCTGCTGCTGCTGGACGAGCCGACGGCCGGCGTCGATCCCAAGGCGCGGCGGGAGTTCTGGGACGAGATCCACGCGCTGGCCGCCGACGGCATGACGGTGCTGGTCAGCACCCACTACATGGACGAGGCGGAGCGCTGCCACCGCATCTGCTACCTGGCCTATGGCCGGCTGCTGGCCGACGGCACGGTGGAGGAGGTGGTGCGCGCCTCCGGCCTGCGCACCTGGTACGTCGCCGGGCCGGACGCCCGCATCGCCGCCCTGGCGCGCGAGCTGGCGGGCCGGCCGGGGGTGGAGATGGTGGCCCCGTTCGGCGCCGCCCTGCATGTCAGCGGCAGCGACCGCGCGCGCCTGGACGCCGCCATCGCCGCCTACCGCGACGAGCCGGAGCTGCGCTGGCGCGAGAGCGGGCCGGGGCTGGAGGATGTCTTCATCCATCTGATGAACGGGGTGCGCGACCAGTTCGCGCCCGCCGCCGGCAAGGCTGCCGCTGCCGCCGGTCCCGCCCGGAGGGCCGCACCATGAGCCGCCCCGGCTTCGCCCTCGGCCGCCTGCTGGCGATGATGCTGAAGGAGTTCATCCAGATGAAGCGGGACCGGCTGACCTTCGCCATGATGGTCGGCATCCCGGTGCTTCAGCTCACCCTGTTCGGCTTCGCCATCAACTCCGATCCCAAGCACCTGCCGACCGCCGTCCGGGTGGCGGACAACGGCCCCTTCACCCGCACGCTGCTGACGACCCTGGAGACCACGGGCTATTTCCGCATCGTCGCCGTGACGGCGGACGAGGCGGAGGCCGACCGGCTGCTGGAGCGGGGCGAGGTGCAGTTCGTCGTCACCATCCCGGCCGGCTTCGCCCGCGATCTGGTCCGCGGCGACCGGCCCCGCCTGCTGGTGGAGGCGGACGCGACCGACCCCGCCGCCACGGGCAATGCCGTGGCCGCCTTGCAGCAGGTGGCGCTGATCGGGCTGGCGCCGGACCTGACGGGGCCGCTGGCCGGGCTGGCGCCCACCCCCGCCCCGTTCGAGCTGGCGGTCCACCGCCGCTACAACCCGGAGGGGCTGACCCAGTACAACGTGGTGCCCGGTCTGGTCGGCGTGGTGCTGACCATGACCATGGTGCTGATGACGGCGCTGGCCGTCACCCGCGAGCGGGAGCGGGGCACCATGGAGAACCTGCTGGCCATGCCGATCCGCCCGGCGGAGGTGATGCTGGGCAAGATCCTGCCCTTCATCGGCGTCGGCTTCGTCCAGGTGGTGCTGGTGATGGCGGCGGCGCGGCTGCTGTTCGGGGTGCCGATGGTGGGCAGCCCGGCCGTGCTGCTGCTGGCGCTGCTGGCCTTCATCGCTGCCAACCTGTCGGTCGGCTTCCTGTTCTCGACGGTGGCGAAGAACCAGCTTCAGGCGATGCAGATGACGTTCTTCTTCTTCCTGCCATCGATCCTGCTGTCGGGCTTCATGTTCCCGTTCCGCGGCATGCCGGACTGGGCGCAGTCGGTCGGCGAGGTGCTGCCGCTGACCCACTTCCTGCGCATCGTCCGCGGCATCATGCTGAAGGGCAACGGGCTGGCGGAGGTCTGGCCCAGCCTGTGGCCGCTGCTGCTGTTCCTCGCCGTGGTGGCGACGCTGGCGCTGAACCGCTACCGCCAGACCCTGGACTGAGGCCGGTTCAGGCGGCGCCCGCCGCGCTCTGCGGCAGGCGGGCGTCGCGGATCGGCAGGTGGACCAGCGCGGCGAAGAAAGCGAGCGCGACCGAGGCCCACCAGACGGCGTCGTAGCTGCCCAGCCATTCCACCGACAGCCCGCCGGCCCAGGCGCCCAGGAAGGCGCCGATCTGATGGCCCAGGAAGACCAGCCCGAACAGGGTGGAGACATAGGTCGGCCCGAAGATGCCGGCCACCACCCCCGTCGTCAGCGGCACCGTGGAGAGCCAGAGGAACCCCATCGCCGCCGCGAAGGCCAGGGTCACGGCCGGCGTCTTGGCCGAGAGCAGGAAGGCCAGCAGCACCAGCCCGCGGGCGAAGTAGATGCCCGACAGCAGGAACTTCGGCCGGTGCCGCCCGCCGAGCTGCCCGGCCACGAGGCTGCCCGCCACGTTGAACAGCCCGACCAGCGCCAGCGACCAGGCCCCGATCTCCGGCGCCAGCCCGCAGGCGGCGACATAGCCGGGCAGATGCACGCTGATGAAGGCGACGTGGAAACCGCAGACGAAGAAACCCGCCGTCAGCAGCCAGAACCCGTCATGCCGGGACGCCGCCCGCAGGGCCTGCCCCAGCCCGCCGCCCGGCAGGGTCCGGTGCGCCGGCGGCGGGCCGCCCAGCGCCAGCGCCAGGACCGGGATCGCCAGCGCCGTCAGGGCCAGCGCCAGAAGCGCCCCCTGCCAGCCCAGCCCGCCGATCAAGCCCTGGCCCAGCGGCACGAAGGCGAACATGCCGAAGCTGCCGCCGGCGCTGGCAAGGCCGAGATAGAGGCTGCGCCGCGCCTCCGGCGCTGCCCGCGCCACCGTCCCCAGCACGACGGAGAAGCCCACGGCCGCCAGGGCGGTGCCGATGAACAGCCCGGCCCCGAGCTGGAACAGTGGCAGCGAGCCGCCGAACCCCATCAGCAGCAGCCCCGCGACAAAGGCCGCCCCACCCCCGGCGACGACGATGCGCGGTCCCTTCACGTCGGCGAGCGCCCCCACGAGCGGCTGCGCCACGCCCCAGACAAGCTGCTGCACCGCCAGCCCGAAGGCCAGCCCGGCCAGCGACCAGCCGGTGTCCGCCGCCATGGGGGCGAGCAGGAGGCCGAAATCCTGGCGGATGCCCAGGGCCAGGGCCAGGGCCAGCGACCCGCAGGTCAGCACCAGCAGCGGACGGGTGGGGGCCATGGCGGTTCCCGGCTCGGCGCCCCGGCGGACGGTCCCGGACGGACGGCCCTGTTCCGGAGCTGAACCAGAAAGGTGGAGCGGAACGGCCGTCGGGACAACCGCCACGACGGGCCGGTCCGCACCCCGGACGGGCCTCCGGAACAGAACCGTCAGCGGTCCTGCACCTGCGGCTGGCCGCGGGCCCGGCGCAGCGCCTCGTTCACCCGGGGCGGCCGGTCGCGGCCGTCGTCGGGATCGGCGATGCGCTCACGCTCGGCCTGATCGCGGGCGGCCTGATCACGGGCCGCCTGTTCCCGGGCCTCGCGCTCGGCCCTGTCCCGGTCGGCCTGCTCGCGCTGGGCCTGGTCGCGCTCGGCCTGTTCGCGCTGGGCCCGTTCCTGGGCAGCGCGCTCCCAGTCGGCCCGTTCCCGGTCGGCGCGTTCCCGGTCTGCCTGTTCGCGCGCGGCCCGTTCCCTCTCGGCGTGCTCCCGGGCCTCGTCGCGGCGCCGGGCCTCCTCATGGGCGCGACGCTCGGCGTCGGCCTGCCGGCGGGCCTCGTCCTCCGCCCGGCGGCGCTGGGCTTCCTCCCGGGCAGCCTCCTCCCGCGCCCGGCGCATCGCCTCGTCCACCCGCGGCGGCCGGTCCCGGCCGTCATCGGGATCGAAGCGGTCGGGATCGGGACGCGGCGGCCGCGGGTCGGGTCTTGGATCGGGTCTTGGGTCGGGCCGGACGACGGGGGGCGGCGGCGGCCGGTGGTCCACCACCGGCGGGGGCGACGGCAGCGTGCCCGGCCGGTAGAACACCTTCAGACCGCGACCGTAGCGGGTACAGTCGAACTGGTCGGTGCCCGGCTGCGCCCGGCCCGTGGTGTAGGCATAGGTGGGATCGTCGCAGACACTGTTGCGGGCGAAGGCCCCTTCCCGCTTGCCGCTGACATACTTGCCGCGCAGCCCGTTGCCGTAGAGCAGGCAGTCATACTCGTCGGTGCCGTGCTCGGCCTTGCCGCCGTTGGACGTCTCGTAGCGCGGGTCGTCGCAGCGCCCGTTGTAGCGGTAGTCGCGCACGCGGTCGTCGTCGCGGTACCAGGACGGGGGATCGTAGTAGTCGGAGGGCGGCGGGCGGCTCGGCGAGGGCGGCCCCCAGACCACGTCCTCGCCAGGGACAGGCGGCACGCAGGCCGCGAGCAGCAGGGGAATGGCGAGGGCCGGGAACGGAAACGCCGGACGCGGCCGGCCGGGGGCGGACATTCTGGGGACTCCGGTCTGGAGCGGCAACGCGCCGCCAGCCCCCATAGCACAACCCCGTGGTGGTGGATATCGGGCGGAGCTGCGACCCGATCGTGGCGGAATCCGCCCGGAAAACGGAAACCGCCGCCGGGCGGGCACCCGGCGGCGGTTCCGAAGGCAGCGGCACGGAAGACCGGCCGTGCGGAAGACTGGCCGCGCAGACGTCAGGCCGCGCGGATCAGGCGCGCACGAGCGGCTTGTACTTGATGCGGTGCGGCTGGTCGGCCTCCGCCCCCAGGCGACGGTGCCGGTCGGCCTCGTAGTCGGCGTAGTTGCCCTCGAACCAGACCACCTGGCTGTCGCCCTCGAAGGCCAGGATGTGGGTGGCGATGCGGTCGAGGAACCAGCGGTCGTGCGAGATGACGACGGCGCAGCCGGGGAAGGCCACCAGCGCCTCCTCCAGCGCCCGCAGCGTCTCCACGTCCAGGTCGTTGGTCGGCTCGTCCAGCAGCAGGACATTGGCGCCGGACTTCAGCATCTTCGCCAGATGCACGCGGTTGCGCTCACCGCCCGACAGCACGCCGACCTTCTTCTGCTGGTCGGGCCCGCGGAAGTTGAAGGCGCTGACATAGGCGCGGCTGGGCATGGACTTCTTGCCCAGCTCGATCACGTCCAGCCCGTCGGAGATCTCCTCCCAGACGGTCTTCTTGTCGTTCAGCGTGTCGCGGCTCTGATCGACATAGCCCAGGCTCACCGTGTCGCCGACGCGGAAGGCGCCGTCGTCGGGCTTCTCGCTGCCGGTGATCATGCGGAACAGGGTGGTCTTGCCCGCGCCGTTCGGCCCGATCACGCCGACGATGCCGCCGGGCGGCAGGCGGAAGGACAGATCGTCGATCAGCAGCCGGTCGCCGAAGCCCTTCTTCAGGTTCTCCGCCTCGATCACCAGATTGCCCAGCCGCGGCGGCGTGGGGATGACGATCTTGGTCTCGGTGACGCTTTCCTTCTGGTTCGCCTGGGCCAGCATCTCCTCGTAGGACTGGATGCGGGCCTTCGACTTGGCCTGACGGGCCTTCGGGCTGGCGCGCACCCACTCCAGCTCGCTCGCCAGGAACTTCTGGCGGGCGTCGTTCTCGCGGCTCTCCTGCTCCAGGCGCTTCTGCTTCTGCTCCAGCCAGGAGGAGTAGTTGCCCTCGTAGGGGATGCCCGAGCCGCGGTCCAGCTCCAGGATCCAGCCGGTGACCGCATCCAGGAAGTAGCGGTCGTGGGTGACCATCACGACGGTGCCCGGATAGTCGGCCAGGAAGCGCTGGAGCCACGCCACGCTCTCGGCGTCCAGATGGTTGGTCGGCTCGTCCAGCAGCAGCATGTCCGGCCGGGACAGCAGCAGCTTGCACAGCGCCACGCGGCGCTTCTCGCCGCCGGACAGCTTGGCCACGTCGGCCTCGCCATCGGGGCAGCGCAGCGCGTCCATGGCGATCTCGACCGTGCGGTCCAGCTCCCAGGCGTTGGCGGCGTCGATCTTCTCCTGAAGGTCGGCCTGCTCGGTCAGCAGCGTGTCGAAGTCGGCATCGGGGTCCGCCATGAGGTTGGAGACCTCGTTGAAGCGGTCCAGCAGCGCCTTCGTCTCGGCCACGCCCTCCATGACGTTGTCGCGGACGTTCTTCGTCGGATCGAGCTGGGGCTCCTGCGGCAGGTAGCCGACCTTCACGCCGTCGGCGGCCCAGGCCTCGCCATGGTAGTCCTTGTCGATCCCCGCCATGATCTTCAGCAGGGTGGACTTACCGGCGCCGTTCACGCCCAGGACGCCGATCTTGGCGCCGGGATAGAAGCTCAGCCAGATGTTCTCGAAGACCTTCTTGCCACCGGGGTAGACCTTGGTCACACCCTTCATGACGTAGACGTACTGATAGCTGGCCATGGACGGCGTTCCTTCGGTTCCGGGGTGATCGCGGGGGCGCCACTGCGGCGGGCGGGTTGTACCCCAGCCGGGGCACAGCGCGCAACGGCAGCAGGGGGCAACAGCAGCAGGGGCCGACCGCGCCCGGCCCGGCCGGTTCCCTGCGGCTCCCGGGTTCCCAGCCGCGGCGCGACCTGCTATCCCCGCCGCAGCGCCCCGACCGGACCGACCGCCCATGCTGGACATCTTCATCGACGCCGACGCCTGCCCGGTGAAGGAGGAGACCTTCCGCGTGGCGCAGCGCTACGATCTCCGGGTCTTCCTCGTCGCCAACGCCCCGTTGCGGCTACCGCCGCAGGGCCGGGTCGAGCTGGTGGTGGTGCCGGGCAGCTTCGACGCCGCCGACGACTGGATCGCCGAGCGCATCGACCAGGGCGACATCGCCGTGACCAGCGACATCCCGCTGGCCAAGCGTTGCCTGGACAAGGGCGCCCGCGTGGTGCCGCCCAACGGGCGGCAGTTCACCCCGGCCAACATCGGTGCCGCCCTGGCGAGCCGGGCGCTGATGCAGGACCTGCGGGAGATGGCGCGGGCCGACGGCACGGCCCTGCGCGGCAACGCCCCCTTCTCCGCCCAGGACCGCTCCCGCTTCCTGCAAGAGCTGGACACCGTCGTGAACGCGGTGCGCCGGGGCCGCTGACGGCCGGAAGAGCGTCGGAAGGCGTCCGGGATTTGCAAGGCATGCGGGGAGCGCGCGGGGTGCTGGTGGGCCCGGCAGGATTCGAACCTGCAACCAGACCGTTATGAGCGGCCGGCTCTAACCGTTGAGCTACAGGCCCCCACCAGTGCGGCGCGCTTCCCGGTGGGCGGTGCCCCAGGGAAGCGCCGAGAATGTGCATCGGCTGCGGGCACGATTCAACCCCCCCGGCGCGATCCCCAAGGCGCGATCCCCGCCCGGGCGGCCGGCGCCCTGGCACCGCTCCCCCGGCCCCGCTTGCGGCTTCCTCCGGCCGGCACGGAAGTCTCCGGCAGCCCCGGATAAATCCACCAGCGGGACTGTGGTCTTTTCCCACGACCGCCTCCAGCGCGATCACAGTGAAAGCGCGGTCTCCGGCCGTGTATCCGGAGACAAAACCGGTTGCAATACGAAACCCTTGTGATAGCGTCATGGAAAAAGAAGGGAGCCGATCCCGGCAGAGCTTTGCGGATACAGTCGTTTCAGGGGCTGTTCATGCTGCGATTGCGAAATGCCCTTTCAGGCACATCGGTCTGTCAGGCACATCGGACGGCGACCGCCGGCCCGCATGCTGCCGATGATCGGGGCGCGTGATCGACACGGGGTCCGGAACGGGGAGGGATACCCATGGCTGCGACCATGCGGGCGCCGGCAACCGGCGCACCGGCGGGAGGAATCCGCGGCGGCGGAGTCAGCGAGGGCGGAGTCAGCGAGGGCGGGTTCAGCGACGGCAGAGGTCGCGGCGACCGGCTCAAGGCCGGCCGGGCGCGGACACCCGTGACGCGGGCGCAGGCGCCCATGGCGAGGGATTTCCAGCCGCCGCTGTTTCTCCCCGTCCCCGACCGTCCCGGCGCCGTCGCGTCCGGGAGCCCGGTCGCCGTGACCGGGTTTCTTCTTCCTCCCGGCACCTTCTTGCCGTCACCTTCGTCGCCCGCCTGCTCACGAGGGCGCCGAACCAAGGGATGCAGGTCCCCATCGCCCGGCACCGCCAGCGGCGCCGGACAGCGATGACCGACGGGGAGGGGCGGCCGGTCCCCGACCGGCGGCCCCGCGACGGCCGGGGGAGGTGGGCGCGTCCTGCCTCCCCCTCTTTTTGCCGGCGGCTCCGGAGCGACCGGAAGGAGACGTCAGTCGTAGGGCCGGCGCTCCGACAGGCGCAGCAGGCCGCGGACGACGACATACAGATTGTAGACGAACGTCAGGATCAGGATCGGGAAGCCGATCAGGACGGGGGTCAGCACCCAGCCGACGGCATAGCCGATGAAGACGATGATGCCGCTGCGGATCAGCGCCGCGAAGTGGCTTTCATAGATCGTGCCGATGGCATCGCCCCGCTTCACCACGGCGATGATGAAACCGATCGGCCCGGTCACCCAGGAGGTCAGCAGCCCCACGGCGTAGCTGATCCAGGCGATCAGGACGGCGTTATGCAGCGCCTCCCGGCGGCGGGTGCTGTAGGGATCGGCGTGGCTCATCGGGTTCTCTCGGCTGGACGGTCCGGCGGGGCACGGTACACCACCGGGCCGGCCGGTCAACAATGCCGGCTCCGGTCCCTCTTGCGCGCCACCCGACGGGCTGGCATGGCTTGATCGTTCCATCCGCAAGGTGAGCCACGATGCCCGCGCCTGTCACGGTCGATTTCTACTACAGCCCGGCCAGCCCCTACGCCTATCTCGCCTCCACCCAGATGTTGCAGCTCCAGATCGAGACGCGCTGCCGGGTGGACTGGTATCCCGTCTCGGGCCGCATGCTGATCGCCAAGGCCGGCTACGACTACGGGAGCCTCCAGGGCCGGTCCGGCCAGTTCAATCCGGAATACCGCCGCACCGACCTGGAGCGCTGGGCCCGGCTCTACGGCGTGCCCTACCGCGACCACAGCCGCATCACCATCCCGGACCCGGTGCGGCTGGCGCTGGCCTGTGTCGCCGCCCGCCGCTTCGATGCGGGCCAGGTGTTCGCCCGCGCGCTGATGAAGGCGGTCTGCGTGGACGGTCCCGACGTGATCGACGATTCCGTGCTGATCGGCATCGCCAACGATACCGCCGGCATCGAGCCGCACCTGTTCGCGCCGATGCTGGACGATCCGGAGACCGCGGCGATCCACCAGGGCCTGATCGACACGGCGGTGGCCGCCGGCTGCTTCGGCGTGCCCAGCTTCGTCGTCGCCGGCCGGGAGGTGGTGTTCGGCAACGACCGCCTGCCGCTGCTGCGTCAGGCGATCCGCGAAGCGCAGCAGGCCGGCTGACCCCGGACGCGAAAAGCGGTCGCAGGGGGCGATCCGGGGGGTAACCGCCGGCAGGCGGCGACAGGGGGACGGGGATGATCGGGAACGATGCCGTCGGGGCGGCGGCCGGCGAGACGACCGCAACCTTGGCCGCGGCCGAGCTGGCCCTGAGCGGCGGCGGCCGGCCGGCGGGACCCGGACCGGAGGGGGCCACCCGCTGCCCGAACTGCGGCACGCCCGTCACCGGCCGCTTCTGCACGACCTGCGGCCAGTCCCTGCGCGACGATTCCCGGTCGCTCTGGAGCTTGGTCCGGGAGGCGCTGGAGGGGCTCTACAATTTCGACGGACGGGTGCTGCTGACGCTGCGGCACCTGTTCCTGCGCCCCGGCCTGATGACGGCGGACTGGAACGCCGGAAAGCGGGCGCGCTACGTGCCGCCGCTGCGGCTCTACCTGTTCACCTCGCTGCTGTTCTTCCTGACCCTGTCGCAGGCGAACGTGGCGCTGTTCGTCGTCGAGATGGCTCCGGCGGAAAGGGCGGGCATTCCCGCGGCCACGGCACCCGCCGCGTCGGAGGCCGGGCCGACAGGCTCCGCCGACGCGGGGTCGGGGGCCGATACGGGGTCGGGGGCCGTCGTCCTGACGACGGACAGGGCCGCGCGGTTCCGCTTCCTGGTGGATCTGGACACCTGGAAGCCCCCGGCGCAGATCGACATGGCGCAGGTGCAGCAGAGCCTGGACGAGTCCCTCCAGATCAAGACCGGCGATCCGGAGTCCGAGGCCGCGGTGATGGACTGGGTGCGCCGGCTGTTCCACGGCATGGCGGTCAGCGTGGACCAGCCGCAGTCGCTGAACCGCATCATGGGCGACAAGCTGGCGAAGCTGATGTTCGTGCTGATGCCGGTCTTCGCGGTCCTGCTGGCCGTGCTGTACCGGCGGCAGCACCGCTACATGGTCGAGCATCTGGTCTTCGCGCTGCACCTGCACACCCTGGTCTTCGCCACGGTGATGCTGGCGGTCTGGCTGCAACAGGTGCCCGGCACCGTGCTGGCGCCGGCGGTCGGCTGGGCGATGCAGGGCTTCCCCGTCCTGGTCGGCGCCTATCTCTGGCTGGCGCTGCGCCGGGTCTACGGCCAGGGGGTGGTGAAGACGACGGTGAAGGGGGCGCTGCTGGGCGCGACCTATTTCGTCATCGTCTCCACGGTCCTGGTCGCTACCCTGGTGCTCAGCCTGCCCGAGGTCTGATCCCGGTCAGAGCAGGCGAGTCTCCCCGATCCGCAGCAGCCAGGCGTCCGCCTCGGCATAGCCGGCGGCCTGGGCAGCGGGGCCGAACCGGGCCGGCGGCTCGAACGGGTCCTCCTCGGTCAGCAGCACGGTGCCCCAGTGCATGCCCAGCACGCGCGCCGCGCGCAGGTCGCGGGCGATGGCGATGCCTTCCTCCGGGTCGGCATGGACCGCCCGCATGATCGAGCGGGGCTGGTAGGCCCCGACGCCCACGATGGCGAGATCGACGGGACCGTAGCGCTCCCCCAGCTCCGCGAAGACGGGGCCGTGTGCGCTGTCGCCGCCGAACCAGAGGCGCCGCCCCCCGGCTTCCAGCAGGTAGCTGCACCAGAGCGTGCGGTCGCGGTCGAACAGGCCGCGGGCCGAGCCGTGGATGGCCGGCAGGGCCGTGACGCTCACCTCGTCCGTCTCCAGCCGGTCGTGCCAGTCCAGTTCCGCCACCGTCCGGTAGCCAAGCCGGTGCAGCATCCGGCCCAGCCCCAGCGGCACGGCGGCGGGCACGCCGTGCCGGCCGGGCAGCGCCTTCAGGGTGCGGGTGCAGAGATGGTCGTAATGGCAGTGCGACAGCAGCAGCAGGTCCACCGGCGGCAGCCGATCCACCGGAATGCCGGGCGGCGCGTAGCGGCGGGGACCGAAGCCCCGGAGCGGGCTGGCATGGTCGGACAGCCAGGGGTCGCAGAGGATGGTGCGACCGCCCAGCCGGATCAGGAAGGCGGCGTGGCCCAGCCAGGTGACGCTGTCCCGCCCCTCCGCCGCCGCGAGCCCCGCCAGCGCCGCTTCCGGGGACAGGACATGGCCGTCGGGCAGCGGCACGGGCTGCCTGCGCCGCCGGTTCAGGCGCTTGAGGAAGGCACCCATCTCCCGCTCCCAGCCCGGCTCGCGGGTGGGGCTGCCGGGCGGGTTGCGGAAGCCGCGGTCGGTGTGGTGCTCCGGCAGGTCCCCAGGGGCAGCCGCCCGGGTCAGCGCAAGGGCGGGACGGCTCACCGTGCCTGTCGCCGCAGATGCTGCATCAGCCTCACGGGCGACGGGAAGGCGTCGAGCACCTTGCCCAGCCCGCCCAGATTGCCGGCCTTGGAGAGCCCCTGGCCCAGCGTCATGACGTTGGCGATGCGGCGGTCGAGGAAGGCCCAGGTGGCGGCATCGTCCTCGGAGCGGTCCTCCAGCCAGTAGAGCACGGTCGAGGTCTGCACCCCGGCCAGCAGCAGCCGCTTGGTATAGAAGTTGTGATCGGTGGAGCGGTCGCCGGCCGCCGCCCACATGGCGTCCACCGTGCGGTAGAGCAGCCGCGGCCCCGCGCCGGCGTTCTGCGGCAGGGCCAGCACGGCGACGCTGCGTCGGACCGCCTCCTTGTAGGGGGCAAGCAGCTCCAGCCGGGTCCGCACCGCCAGGGTGATGCGGTCGCGGATCTTCAGGGCCGGCAGGTTCGCCTCGGCCAGACGCTCCATCATCTGCCGGTCGGCCCAGGTGCTGAAATGCTCCACCACCTGGATGACGCCGCCGGGGAAGCTGGCCGGGGCCGCCTCCGGCTCGTAGCCGGCGGCCTCGGCCCCGCGGCGCATGGCGCTGAGGGTCCAGCCGTCGAACGGCACGTCCGGCAGCATGCCCAGCAGGATGGCGTCACGCCGGGCGGTCAGCTCGTCATCATCCCCCACCCCGATCTCCTCGGCCGCGGCCGCGAATTCCAGGGCGTCGGCGGAAAGCGACTCCGCGGACGACACGGGCACGGACTCGGCCGCGGCCTGAGCCTCCGGAATGGCATTGGGCGTCGTGGTCATGATTCTCCCCGGGGGCGGTTCAGACAGGTGACGGAGTGACTATAGGGCCGGCGACGGCCGGTTCAAACCCGCCCGGACGGGCCCCGGACGGTCGGGTCGGCCCCGAAATAGCGCATTTCCTCGGTGAAGGTCAGCCGCGTGAGGTCGGGCATGCGGTCGATGTAGAGAATGCCGTCCAGATGGTCGATCTCGTGCTGGACGACGCGGGCATGGGTGCCGCTGGCCTCCCGCTCCACCGCCGTGCCGTCCAGGGAGAGCCCGCGGTAGCGGATGCGGGCGAAACGCGGCACCACCCCGCGCAGGCCGGGAATGGAGAGACACCCCTCCCAGCCCTCGACCATCTCCTCCGACAGGGGCTCGTAGGCGGGATTGACCAGCACCTGCGGCTCCATCGGCAGGTCGCCGGCCCCGCCGGTCGCGCGGTCGCCGGGGACGCGGAAGACGACGATCCGCCAGCCGACATGCACCTGGGGGGCGGCCAGCCCGATGCCCGGCGCATCCACCATGGTCTCGATCATGTCCAGGGCGAACTGGCGCACCACGGCGGGAATCGGGGTTTCCACCGGCTGCGCCGGGCGGCGCAGAACCGGGTGGCCCATGCGGGCGATCTTCAGAATGGCCATGCCGTTCCCTCTCCCTCGTGGGCTTGTGGCTCGCAGGCTGGTGGCGCTTTCCGGGGCGACGGGCCGCCGCGGCGCTTATATCCCGACCGCGGCCCCTTCCCAAGCCCGGCCGACCGTGCTATACGAGCGCCACTGGATCGGCGGGCGCCGCGACCTATGGGGTTGCGTTCGCCCTTATTCCATTGAAAGCCCGTAACCTTGGAGCGGTGACCACCCGTGCAAGTTCTGGTTCGTGACAACAATGTTGATCAGGCCCTGCGCGCGCTGAAGAAGAAGATGCAGCGCGAGGGCATTTTCCGCGAGATGAAGCTGCGCCGCAATTACGAGAAGCCCTCGGAGAAGCGCGCGCGTGAGAAGGCCGAGGCGATCCGCCGGGCCCGCAAGCTTCTCCGCAAGCGCCTGGAGCGCGAGGGCTACTAAGACCGGTCCGGGTCTGAAGCCGGTCGGCGCGCCCGTCCGATTCAGGTGTGACAAACCCGGCCTGACAGTCCCGGCCTGACCGTCGAGCCGCCCTGCTTCCGCGGGGCGGCTTTTGGCGTTCTGAGTCCAGCGCCTTGCCCCGGAGCAGTCCGGCCCGGAGCGGCCATCGGCCCCGCCCGGACCCACCGTTGTCCGGCGCTCCCCCCTGCCCGGTCCTGTGCTTTTCAGCGGCCCCGCACACCCGCCTTTTCCCGGCCGGCCCTTTCGGCCCCAGGCGCATCCGGGCCGCCGCAACCCTTTCCTGCCCCTCAGTCCCGGCCCCGCTCCTTGCGCCGGAAGGTCGCCTTGGTGAATTCCGGCGGCCGGCCCGCGACCCAGCGGATGAAGGCCGCGATCTCCGGATGCGCGCGCAACGACTCGATCGTGCCGTAGCGGTCGCGCAGCTCCCTCTCGCTGAATTCGGCATGGATGCGGCGGTGGCAGACCCGGTGCAGGGTCACCGTCTCCCGCCCGCCCTGGGACCGCGGCACCAGATGGTGCTCCTCCACGCTCGCCCCGGCCCGCATCTCCCGCCCGCACAGGGGGCACGGGCCCAGGGTGCGGCCGGAGACGACAGGGCGCGACGGCAGCTCCGGCGGCAGCGGCGGCAGGCGGGACATCGGCGGCTCCGGCGGACGGTCGGGACGGACGCGGCAGGATCGGCCGGACCGGGCGTCCTGGCAACCCGCCGCCCGGAAAAGCGAAGGGCCGCCCGGTTGCCCGGGCGGCCCTTGCCGCAGGATATGAGCCGGTGGAAG
This sequence comes from Rhodocista pekingensis, assembly GCF_042665545.1. Lineage (NCBI taxonomy): Bacteria > Pseudomonadati > Pseudomonadota > Alphaproteobacteria > Rhodospirillales > Azospirillaceae > Rhodocista > Rhodocista pekingensis. The sequence continues at coordinate 417,110 of NZ_JBHTCM010000010.1, forward strand.
CCGGTCAGTGGCCGCCGGAGAGCGACTTCACGATCTCCTCGGTCATCTTCTTGGCGTCGCCCAGCAGCATCATGGTGTTGGGGCGGAAGAACAGCTCGTTCTCCACGCCGGCATAGCCGGCCCCCATGGAGCGCTTCACGAACAGCACGGTCTTGGCCTTCTCGACGTCCAGGATCGGCATGCCGAAGATCGGGCTGTTCGGGTCCGTCTTGGCCGCCGGGTTGGTCACGTCGTTGGCGCCGATGACGTAGGCGACGTCCGCCTGGCCGAAATCGCGGTTGATCTCGTCCAGTTCGAACACCTCGTCATAGGGCACGTTGGCCTCGGCCAGCAGCACGTTCATGTGGCCGGGCATGCGGCCCGCCACGGGGTGGATGGCATACTTGACGTCCACGCCCTCGGCCTTCAGCAGGTCGGCCATCTCACGCAGGGCGTGCTGGGCCTGGGCCACCGCCATGCCGTAACCGGGGACGATGATGACCTTGGAGGCGTTCTTCATGATGAAGGCCGCATCCTCGGCGCTGCCCGCCTTGTAGCTGCGGTCCAGAGCGTCGGCACCGGCCGCCGCCGCGGAGGAGTCGCCGCCGAAGCCGCCCAGGATCACGTTGATGATCGAGCGGTTCATCCCCTTGCACATGATGTAGCTGAGGATGGCGCCCGAGGCGCCGACCAGGGCGCCGGTGACGATCAGCAGGTTGTTCTGGAGCGTGAAGCCGATGCCCGCCGCCGCCCAGCCGGAGTAGCTGTTCAGCATGGACACGACCACCGGCATGTCGGCGCCGCCGATCGGCAGGATCAGCAGCAGGCCGAGCGCCAGCGCCACGACGATGATCATCCAGAACACGGTCTCGCTCTGCGTGATGCAGAGGACGAGGACCAGGAACACCAGCAGGCCGCCGAGGCCGGCGTTCAGCTTGTGCTGCCCCTCGAAGATCAGCGGCTTGCCGCTGATGCGGCCGTCCAGCTTGAGGAAGGCCACGACCGAGCCGGTGAAGGTGACCGCGCCGATGGCCACGCCGAGGCTCATTTCGATCAGGGAGCCGATGTGGATGGCCCCCGGCTCACCGATACGGTAGCTCTCCGGCGAGTAGAAGGCCGCGGCGGCGACGAACACGGCCGCCAGACCGACAAGGCTGTGGAAGGCCGCCACGAGCTGCGGCAGCTCCGTCATCTTGATGCGCTGGGCGATGACGTAGCCGATCGACCCGCCGATGCCGATGCCGAGGATGATCAGCAGGCTGCGGCCGGGATTCAGGGAGACCCCGGTCAGGGACTCCTGCGCGATCAGCGTCGTGACGATGGCGATGCCCATGCCGATCATGCCGAAGCGGTTGCCGTCCTGCGCCGTTTCCGGGCTGGACAGGCCGCGCAGGGCCAGGATGAAGCAGACGGCCGCCACGAGATAGGCGAAGGAAGCGAATGCGAACATCGGTGTCGCCCTCCCGGCTTACTTGCTGCCGGCGCCGGCGGGCGCCTTCTTCTTGTACATCGACAGCATCCGCTGGGTGACCAGGAAGCCGCCGAAGATGTTCACCGAGGCCAGGATGACGGCGGCGAAGCCGAAGCCCGCCGACCAGCCCGACACGCTGGCGCCGGTGGCGATCAGGGCGCCGACGATGATCACGGAGGAGACGGCGTTCGTCACCGCCATCAGCGGCGAGTGCAGCGCCGGCGTCACCCGCCAGACGACGTAGTAGCCGACGAAGCAGGCCAGCACGAAGACGGTCAGCCCGACGATGAAGAAGGGCACGCCCTCGACCGGCACGGCGGCGGAGAGCTGGTTCGCCTGATCGGCCAGCTCGGCCGCCTTGGCCGACAGCTCACTGGCCCGGGTGGCCAGCTCGTTCGCGTTTTCCGCAATATCCTTCGGATCCATGGCGGTCACTCCTCGGCGCCGGTGTTGCTGTCGGAGGCGGGGGCCGGCGCGACCGCGGCCGGGGCGGGCGCCGCGGGCGCGAAGGCCGGATGCACCACCTGGCCGCCGCGGGTCAGGGCCGTGCCCTTCACCACCTCGTCATCCCAGTTGAAGGCCAGCGCCTTCCTGTCCTTGTCGATGAACGGGGTGAGGAAAGCCAGCAGGTTGCGGGCATAGAGGGCGGAGGCGTCCACCGCGATGCGGCTGGGCAGGTTGACCCGGCCGACGATGGTGACGCCGTACTTGCGCACGACCTCGCCGGGGACCGAGCCCTCGACGTTGCCGCCCTGCTCCACCGCCATGTCCACGACGACCGCGCCGGGCTTCATGGTCCGCAGCATCTCGTCCGTGACCAGCACGGGCGCCTTGCGGCCGGGGATCAGGGCCGTGGTGATGACGATGTCCTGCTTCCGGATCGTCTCGGCGACCAGGGCGCGCTGCTTCTCCTGGTAGGCGGCCGACATCTCCTTGGCGTAGCCGCCGGCCGTCTGCGCCTGCTGGAACTCCTCGTCCATGACGGCGATGAAGGTGCCGCCCAGGCTCTCCACCTGCTCCTTGGTGGCCGGACGCACGTCGGTCGCGCTGACCACGGCGCCCAGGCGCTTGGCGGTGGCGATGGCCTGGAGGCCCGCCACGCCGACGCCCATGATGAAGGCGCGGGCCGGCGGCACGGTGCCGGCGGCCGTCATCATCATCGGGAAGGCGCGGCCGAACTCGCTGGCGGCCTCCAGCACGGCGCGGTAGCCGGCCAGGTTCGCCTGGCTGGACAGCACGTCCATGCTCTGGGCGCGCGTGATGCGCGGCATGAACTCCATGGCGAAGGCATCGATGCCGGCATCGGCATAGGCCTTCACGCGGGCCGCGTCGGCATGGGGGGAGAGGATGGCCACCAGGGTGGCGCCCCTCTTCATCAGCGCGATCTCGTTGACACCGCCCTCGCCCGGGCCGATCGGTCGCTGCACCTTCAGGACGAGGTCGGCGTCCCGCAGGGCGGCGGCCGCGTCCGGAGCGATGGTTGCGCCGGCAGCGGCGAACGCCTCGTCCGTGATCGCCGATCCCAGCCCGGCACCGGTCTCGACCACCACTTCGGCGCCCAGCGCCAGGAACTTCTTGACGGTCTCGGGCGATGCCGCGACGCGCAGCTCGTTCGCCCGCCGTTCCTTGGGAATGGCGATTTTCATGCGCTCTCTATCCCCTTTCGTCTGCGCCCGGTGGCCCGGTCACCCGACGGGTGCCGGCCGGCCCACACTCTTTTTGCGCCGGCACCATGCCCCATCGGACCTTCTTTGTGAAGCCGCAGAGCCGGCGCCTCCGGCCTTATGCCGCGCCGCGGCCGGCGGCGGAAGCGCCGTCCGCGCCGGGCCGGGGGCGGAGGGCATCCGGGGACGTAATGTCGCGCCTGCTTCCGTATGGGGTCCGCTCCCCCGATGCGCAGACGCTGCGGGCCACGCAGACGGAACGGGCCGTCCCCGGAGGAACGGCCCGTCCGCTGTCCTCGCTGCCGCTGCCGGGGTGTCAGCCGCCGACACCGCTGGCCGCCGTGGTCCCGCCGGCGCTGACCCCGCCGGGGCCGGTCGCGCCGGCCCCCGCGCCGCCGGACATGCCGGTAGCGCCGCCCGGCCCGTAGCCGTCGCGCTCCAGGTTCAGCCCGTCAGAGGGGGCCTGCCCGTCGGTCGTCCGGGTGTCGGCCCGCCCGTCCCCCTGGCCGCCGGCGCCGGTGGACGTGCCCGTGCCCGAGGGCGCGTCGCCGTCGGCCCCCCGCCGCAGGCCCGGCGCCGTGTCGCCGGATCGGTCCGAGGGTGACACGGCTCCGGCGCCGCCAAGGCCGACCTCATCCGATCCGCTTCCGGAACGGTTATCGTCGGTGCGGGAGGTGCCGCCCCCGCCGCCTGCCGCCCCTGACCAGTCCGTCGCCGTGCTCCGGCCGGACCCGCTCGTTGCGTTGCCGGAATGACCTGTGTCTGCGCTGTCGGACCCCGATGCCGTGGCACCGGCGCCGCGCGACGGGGCGGTCTGGCCCGGCATTCCTTCGTCGCTGAGGCCGCCGCGGTCGGCGATCCCCGGCCGGTCGGTGCCGGAGGCAGCGGCGGCACCGCTCTCCTGGCTCTGCGGGGTGTCCCGGGCCGACGGGCTGGCGGGGCCGCCGTCCTGGGCGGCCGCAATGCCGGGCAGGGCAGCACCGGACAGGGCGAGGCCGGCGGCCGCGGAAAGAAGCAGCATCCTGTTGACGCTCATGGGACAGGGTCCTCCGATGGCGGTCGTCGCCCCTCCCAACCGCCCGGACGCCGGGGCGTTCCCCGCCCTGTCCGGCCGTTTCCGGCGGCCCTTGACCGCGCCCCGGCGGGCGCCGACACTCCGCGCCGGCGGAGGACCGCCGCCGACCGCATCCGCTTCCGGCCCGGACCCTGTCCGGCCCGGGAGTCTGCCCCGAGCCCCTGCCCCGAGATTCTGGCCCGAGTTCCTGGAATGAGCGAGACCGTCCCCGAGAAGCACCCGCTGGCCGATGCCGCCCGCACCCTGTTCAAGGAGCTGACCGAGGCCGGACGGCCGGTGGTCGGCGTCGGCATGGGGGAGGGTCGGATCATCCTGCGCGTCAGCGCACCCGACCACGGCGCCCCGGAAGAGTACCGCGGCTATCCCGTGATCGTCCTGACGGACGAGGGCATCCGCCGCTGAGTGGCGGCGCCCCCGTCCGGGTCGGTTACGGTCAGAGGCCCGCGCGCACGACGGGGAGATGCTCCGTCATGTAGAGGTGGAACCAGTAGCTGTAGGCGTCGGGGTTGGCCTTGATGTCGGCCAGCAGGGCCGGCTCGTCCATCCAGGTCACGGCGTCCACCTCGTCCGGGTTGGGCCGGACCGCCCCGGCATGGACCCCGGCGAACAGGGTCACGACCTCGTTCTCGTGCAGGCCGTTGCCGAAATCGACCGCATAGTGCAGCCGCCCCAGCGGCCGCAGCGCGCAGGTGAAGCCAAGCTCTTCGTACAGACGGCGGCCGGCGGCCTCGGCCAGCCCTTCGCCCGGCCGCGGGTGGCCGCAGCAGGTGTTCGACCAGAGGCCGCCGGAATGGTATTTCACCGCGGCCCGGCGTTGCAGAAGCTGGCGCCCCTGCGGATCCCGCACGAACACGGAGAAGGCGCGGTGGCGCAGGCCTTCGTGGTGGGCCAGAAGCTTCGGCGCGATTCCGGTCTCCCGGTCGTCGGCGTCCACCAGGATCACGCGCTCCGCCGCATCGCCGACGAGCGCGCCGGCCGACGCCCCGCCGGAGGCGGTGGCGGAAGCAAGGGGTCCGGGGGTGTGCTGGGAGGTCATACGCTTGCCATCCTCTCCACGGGTGGTCCACGGGTGGTCGGCCGGCGGCGGGCGGGCGCCCGGGCCCGCCCCTGTCGGTCCGGAACGGGGGCCGGAAAAGGGGCCGGCGTCCAGCGGTCGCACCGCTGCGGGGTTGACGGCGGCCGCCTTCCCAGGCCCTTTGCCGCGGAAGCTAGAGGCGCGGATTCCTCCCGTCAATCGACGGGGGCCGCCGCGCCCCGGAGCCCCCCGGGAAGGAGTGACGCACCCCTTTCCGGAGAGGGGTCCGGGCCCACGTGACAACTGTAAATTTGAGTTGACACTGTATAGTGTCAAGCAAAAGATGGCGCCATGCAGTACCCCAAGCCCTCCGCCGTTCTCGAGCTTCTGAAACCCATCACCTGGTTCCCGCCGATGTGGGCCTTCGGGTGCGGGGTGGTGTCCTCCGGCGTGCCGCTGGAGGGCCACTGGTGGTTGCTGGTCGCCGGCATCATCCTGGCCGGACCGCTGGTCTGCGCCACCAGCCAGGCCGTCAACGACTGGTTCGACCGCCATGTCGATGCCATCAACGAGCCGGACCGGCCGATCCCGTCGGGCCGGATGCCGGGCCGCTGGGGGCTCTACGTCGCCATCATCTGGACCGCCGTCTCCCTGCTCTGGTCGATGATGCTGGGTGCCTGGGTGGTCTATGCCGCCATCGTCGGGCTGGCCCTGGCCTGGGCCTACAGCGCGCCGCCGTTCCGGCTGAAGCTGAACGGCTGGTGGGGCAACGCGGCCGTGGGCGCCTGCTATGAGGGCCTGCCCTGGCTGACCGGGGCCGCGGTGATGCTGATGCAGCAGCCGGACTGGCGCATCTTCGCGCTGGCCGGGCTCTACAGCTTCGGCGCGCACGGCATCATGACGCTGAACGATTTCAAGTCGATCAAGGGCGACACGAAGATCGGCATCGCCTCGCTGCCGGTGCAGCTCGGCGCCGACAACGCGGCCCTGATCGCCTGCGTCTTCATGGCGGCGCCGCAGGTCATCGTGATCGCGCTGCTGCTGCAATGGGGCCAGCCCCTGCACGCCCTGGCCGTGGCCGGGCTGCTGGCGGTGCAGGCCCTGATGATGGTGCGGTTCCTGAAGGACCCGATCAAGCGGGACGTCTGGTACAGCGGGTTCGGCGTCCCGGTCTATGTCTCCGGCATGATGGTCAGCGCGTTCGCGCTGCGCTACGCCCCCGACCTCGCGGCTGCGGTGACGCCATGACCCCTGGGACCTCCCTTCAGGCCCTGCCCCCGTTGGGGTGGCTGGGCATCGTCCGTCTGGCCCTGGTGCAGACGGCGCTGGGCGCCATCGTCGTGCTCACCACCTCGACCATGAACCGGGTGATGGTGGTGGAACTGGCCCTGCCGGCCATGCTGCCGGGCTTCCTGGTGGCGATGCACCACATCATCCAGATCTCCCGGCCGCGCCTGGGCTACGGCTCGGATGTCGGCGGCCGGCGGACGCCCTGGATCATCGGCGGCATGGCCGTGCTGGCCGCCGGCGGCGCCGGTTCGGCCGTGGCGACGGCGCTGATGGTGGCCTCCCCGGTGCTGGGAACGGTGGTCGCCATCGTCGCCTTCCTCGCCATCGGCCTGGGCGTCGGCGCCTGCGGCACCTCGCTGCTGGTGCTGCTGGCCAAGCGGGTGCCCGCGCAGCGCCGCCCGGCCGCGGCGACGATCTGCTGGGTGATGATGATCATCGGCTTCATCGTCACGGCGCAGACCGCGGGCCACTTCCTGGACCCCTTCTCGCTCGGCCGGCTGGTGGCGGTGACCTGCACCGTCTCGGCCATCGCCATGGTCGTCACCGTGCTGGCCGTCTGGGGCGTGGAGGGCCGCGCGAGCGCGCCGGCCCCGGCCGCGTCCGACGAGCCGGCGGTGCCCTTCGCGGTCGCCTTCCGGCAGGTCTGGGACGAGCCGGCGGCCCGCGGCTTCGCCGTCTTCGTCTTCGTCTCCATGCTGGCCTACAGCGCCCAGGACCTGATCCTGGAGCCGTTCGCCGGCACCGTGTTCGGCATGACGCCGGGCGAATCCACCAAGATGGCCGGCATCCAGAACGCCGGCGTGCTGCTGGGCATGATCCTGGTCGGCGTGATCGGCACGCTGACCGGCGGCCGCTCGCAGAACGCCCTGCGCGCCTGGACGGTGGGCGGCTGCATCGCGTCGGCCGCAGCGCTGACGGCGCTGGCGGTGGGGGGGAGCGTCGGCCCGGGCTGGCCGCTGCTGCCCACCGTCTTCGCCCTGGGTGTGTCGAACGGCGTCTTCGCCGTGGCCGCCATCGGGTCCATGATGGAGCGCGTGGGCGCCGGGCGGGAATCCCGCGAGGGCGTGCGCATGGGCCTGTGGGGGGCGGCGCAGGCCGTGGCCTTCGGGCTGGGCGGCTTCATCGGTACTGCCGCGGCCGACGCGGCCCGGGTCTTCTTCGAGAACCCCGCCACGGCCTATGGTGCCGTCTTCGTGGCGGAGGGTCTCCTGTTCCTCGTCTCCGCGCTCATGGCCCTGCGGCTGGGCGCGGACAGGCTCCAGGGGGCGGACGGTCGTGCCGTCCCCGCTGGCGCGAGCTGAATGCTGTCAGGCTAGAAGGGGTGTGAACGCCATGTCTGACCTGGAAACCTTCGACGCGGTGGTCGTCGGCGGCGGGCCCGCCGGCGCCACCGCCGCCACCGATCTGGCCCGCGCCGGGCGCAAGGTGCTGCTGCTGGACAAGGCCGGCCGCATCAAGCCCTGCGGCGGGGCCATTCCGCCGCGGGCGATCCGCGACTTCGACATTCCCGACGCGCTGCTGGTGGCGAAGATCACCTCGGCCCGCATGATCTCGCCGTCCGGCAAGGCGGTGGACATGCCGATCGACGGCGGCTTCGTCGGCATGGTGGACCGCGACGTGTTCGACGAATGGCTGCGCAAGCGCGCCGCCACCTCGGGCGCGGAACGCCGCACCGGCACCTTCGAGGCGCTGGACCGCGACGCCGACGGCACCGCCATCGTGCGCTACCAGCCCAAGGGCTCGCCCGACGGGACGCTGGAGAGCGTGCGCGCCCGCGTCGTGATCGGCGCGGACGGCGCCAATTCCGCGGTGGCGCGGCTGGCCCTGCCGGACGAGCAGGTGCCGCTGGTCTTCGCCTACCATGAGATCATCGAGACCCCGGCGGATGCCCGCCCCGGCGGCACCGTGGACGGCGCCCGCTGCGACGTCTACTACCAGGGCAAGTTCTCCCCGGACTTCTATTCCTGGGTCTTCCCGCACGGCCCGGCGACCAGCATCGGCACCGGCAGCATGCACAAGGGCTTCTCCCTGCGCGGCTCCATCGCCGACCTGCGCGTGGCGCTGAAGCTGGACGGCTGCAAGACCATCCGCAAGGAGGGCGCGCCGATCCCGCTGAAGCCGCGCAAGCGCTGGGACAACGGCCGCGACGTGCTGCTGGCCGGCGATGCCGCCGGCGTCGTCGCCCCGGCGTCGGGCGAAGGCATCTACTATGCGCTGGCCTGCGGCCGCGTCGCCGCGGAGGCGGTGGACGCCTTCCTGAAGACCGGCGACGTGCGCGAACTGGCGCAGGCGCGCAAGCGCTTCATGAAGGCGCATGGCCGCGTGTTCTGGATTCTCGGCATCCTCCAGAAATTCTGGTACAGCAGCGACAAACGGCGGGAACGCTTCGTCAGCATCTGCCAGGACAAGGATGTCCAGAAGCTGACGTGGGAAGCCTACATGAACAAGGAACTGGTGCGCGCCCGGCCCGCCGCCCATGTGCGCATCTTCTTCAAGGATCTGGCGCACCTGTTCGGACTGGTGCCCCCCTGAGATCGACGATGACCGACGCCACGATGACCGGAACCAAGGGACTGCGGGAGTGATGAAGAAGATGGATGCCGACTCCCCGGGCTCCGTGATGGAGCGCGCCCCTGACGTCGCCGCGACGAAGGGGGCCGCCAAGCGCGGCTCCCGCGGCAAGCGGGCCGAGGAGACGCCGGCCGCGGCCCCGGCCGAGGCCCCCAAACGCCTGCCCTTCCCCTTCTCCGCCATCGTCGGGCAGGAGGAGATGAAGCTGGCGCTGCTGATCGCCGCCGTGGACCAGAGCGTCGGCGGCGTCATGGTCTTCGGTGACCGCGGCACCGGCAAGTCCACGGCCGTGCGCGCCCTGGCCGCCCTGCTGCCGCCCATGCAGGCGATCGACGGCTGCCGCTACAACTGCGACCCGGCCAAGCCCTGCGCCGAATGCCGCGCCCGGGCGGCGGATGCGCCGCTGCACGCCAGGCGCGTGCCGGTGCCGGTGGTGGACCTGCCGCTGGGCGCCACGGAGGACCGCGTGGTCGGCGCGCTGGACCTGGAGCGCGCCCTGGCGAAGGGGGAGAAGGCGTTCGAGCCGGGCCTGCTGGCCCGCGCCCACCGCGGCTTCCTCTACATCGACGAGGTGAACCTGCTGGAGGATCACCTGGTCGATCTGCTGCTGGACGTGGCCGCGTCGGGAGAGAACGTCGTCGAGCGCGAGGGGCTGAGCATCCGCCATCCGGCCCGCTTCGTCCTGGTCGGTTCCGGCAATCCCGAGGAGGGCGAGCTGCGCCCGCAGCTCCTGGACCGCTTCGGCCTGTCGGTGGAGGTGAAGACCCCGACCGTGTTGCAGGACCGGATCGAGGTGGTGCGCCGCCGCGACGAGTTCGAGCACGATCCCGTCGCCTTCTGCGAGCGCTGGCACAAGGAAGAGAAGGCGCTGAGCCGCCGCATCGAATCCGCCCGCGACCACATCGCCGGCGTGAGGGTGCCGGACCAGGTGCTGGAACATGCCGCCCAGCTCTGTATGACGCTGGGAGCCGACGGGCTGCGCGGCGAGCTGACCCTGATGCGGGCGGCGCGCGCGCTGGCCGCGCTGGACGGCGACGCCGAGGTGACGGACGCGCATCTGCGCAAGGTCGCCCCCGCCGCCCTGCGCCACCGCCTGCGGCGCAACCCGCTGGACGAGGCCGGTTCCTCCGTGCGCATCGAGCGGGCGTTGCAGGAGATGTTCGGGGAATGAGCACGGAGGCCGCCCGCGCGACTCCCGGTGCCGATCCGCGCTGGGTGGACGCGGCGACGGCAGCCGCCCTGTTCGCCGTCGATCCCGCGGGCACCCAGGGCGCGGCCCTCCGCGCCCTGGCGGGTCCGGTGCGCGACCGCTGGCTGGAGCTGCTGCGCACCCTGATGCCGTCCGGAGCACCGATCCGGCGGATGCCGCTGCATGTCACCGACGGCAACCTGCTGGGCGGGCTGGATCTGGCCGCGACGCTCAGGGCCGGCCGCCCCGTCGTGGGCCGTGGCCTGCTGGCCGAGGCGGACGGCGGCGCCGTCGTCGTCGCCATGGCCGAGCGGCTGCCGCCCGGCACTGCGGCGAAGCTGGCGGCCGTGCTCGATTCCGGCGAGGTGCGGATGGAGCGCGACGGCATCGCGCTGAACAGCCGCGCCGAGCTGGGCATCGTCGCCCTGGACGAGGGCATCGAGGAGGACGAGCGTCCGCCCGAGGCCCTGATGGACCGGCTGGCCTTCCACATCGATCTGGCCGGCCTTCCCTACCGCGAGATCGACCTGACGCCCGTGGCGGCCGACGAGGTGCTGGAGGCGCGCGCGCTGCTGCCCCAGGTCGTCCTCGGCCCCGAGACGGTGGAGGCGATGTGCTCCACCGCCATGGCGCTGGGCATCGACAGCGTGCGCGCGCCCCTGCTGGCCCTGCGCGTGGCCCGGGCCGCGGCCGCGCTGGCCGGCCGCACCATCGTCGGACGGGAGGAGGCGTCCATCGCCGCCCGGCTGGTGCTGGCGCCGCGCGCCACCATGCTGCCGCCGTCCGACGAGCCGCAGGAGGAGGACGAGCCCCCGCCGCCGGAGGAGCCGGACGAGCCCGAGACCCCGCCCGATCCGCCTGAGCAGAACGAGGGCGACGAGGACAAGCCCCTGGAGGACGTGGTGCTGGAGGCGGCCAAGGCCGCCATCCCGGCCGGGCTGCTGGCGAAGCTGATGGCCGAGGGGCTGTCGCGCTCCCGCTCGCCCCAGGGCGGCCGGGCCGGCGCCACCCAGACCGGCGGCACCCGCGGCCGTCCGGCCGGCGTGCGCCGGGGCGAGCCCAAGGCCGGCACCCGCCTGAACGTGATCGAGACCCTGCGCGCCGCCGCCCCCTGGCAGCCGCTGCGCCGCCGCGCCGACGGCGAGGGCCAGACCCGGGTCGAGGTCCGCAAGGACGACATGCGGGTCAACCGCATCAAGCGGAAGTCGCAGACGGCGACCATCTTCGTCGTCGATGCCTCCGGCTCCGCCGCCTTCCAGCGGCTGGCCGAGGCGAAGGGGGCGGTCGAGCTGCTGCTGGCGGACTGTTATGTGCGCCGCGACCAGGTGGCGCTGCTGGCCTTCCGCGGCATGGAGGCGGAGCTGCTGCTGCCGCCCACCCGGTCGCTGGTGCGCGCCAAGCGCAGTCTGGCCGGACTGCCGGGCGGCGGCGGCACGCCGCTGGCCGCAGGCATCGACGCTGCCGGCGCCCTGGCCGACGCGCTGCGCCGGCGGGGCGTCACGCCGACCGTGGTGATGCTGACCGACGGCCGCGCCAACGTGGCGCGCGACGGCGGCAAGGGCCGCCAGAAGGGCGAGCAGGACGCGCTGGCGGCGGCGAAGCAGTTCCGCATCACGGGACTGACGGCGCTGGTGATCGACACCTCGCAGCGCCCCGACCCGGCGGCGCGGCAGGTGGCGGGAGAGATGGGGGCGCTCTACGTGCCCCTGCCCTATGCCGACGCGGCGGCCCTGTCGGGTGTCGTGCGGGCGGCGGCCCCCCGCCCGGCGTCCCAGGTCCGGTGAGGGGACGCATGTTCCGGAGTCGCCCCGCATGATCCCGATGGACGGGCCGGACTGGTCTCAGGAAGGCCGGGACTGGCCGAACCGTGAGTTCAGCAGCTTCGTCACGGCGGCGGGGCTGCGCTGGCATGTGCAGCGGATGGGCAGCGGCCCGGTGCTGCTGCTGGTCCACGGCACCGGGGCGGCGACGCATTCCTGGCGCGACCTCGCCCCGCTTCTCTCCAGATGGTTCACGGTGGTGGCGCCGGACCTGCCCGGCCACGGCTTCACCGCGGCGCCCTCGGTCAGCCGGCTGTCGCTGCCGGGCATGGCGCGGGCGCTGGACGGGCTGCTGAAGGCCCTGGGCGTCACCCCGTCCCTGGTGGTGGGCCATTCCGCCGGCGCCGCCATCCTGGCACGGATGGCGCTGGACGGCATGATCGCGCCGCGGGCGATCATCTCCCTGAACGGGGCCTTCCTGCCCTTCCGCGAGGAGCAGGGCCGGTTCTTCTCCACCCTGGCCAAGCTGCTGGTGCTGAACCCGTTCGTGCCGCGCCTGTTCGCCTGGCGTGCGGCCGACCGGCACTCGGTGGAGCGGCTGATCGCGGGCACAGGCTCCGCCCTGGGCGGGCCGGGGGTGGATTATTACACGCGGGTGCTGCGCTATCCGCGCCATGTCGCCGCCGCCCTGGGCATGATGGCGAACTGGGATCTGGTGCCGCTGGTCCGCGACCTGCCCCGGCTGAAGTGCCGGCTGGTACTGGTCGCCGGCAGCGCCGACCATGCCGTGCCGCCGCATCAGGCCGAGCGGATCGCGGCACGGGTGCCCGAGTCGAGCCTCGAGACCCTGCCGAAGCTGGGCCATCTGGCACATGAGGAGCGGCCCGACCTGGTGGCCGACATCATCCTGCGCGTGGCGCGGCAGACCGGCGTGATCCGCTGATCCGACCTGCGCCGCCCGCGGCGGCGTGCCTCACCCCCGCGTCTTGCGGGGCACCTTCCGCGGTCCAATGTGTTTGCCGAGGCAGACCGCGGACCGAAGGAGCCCTGCCATGACGCGCGCCTATTCCCCCCTGCCGCCGGCCGTCGCCGGCGATTTCCGTGAAACGACGGGACGGGCGGGCCGTCTGGGTTTCTATGTCGGCGGGCCGGCGCCGGGCGACGGCGACCACCCGCTGCTGCTGATCCACTCCATCAACGCCGCCGGCTCCGCCTACGAGGTGCGGCCGATCTTCGAGCGCGCCGTGCGGACGCGGCGGGTCTACGCCGTGGACCTGCCCGGCTTCGGCCGCTCCGACCGCAGCGACCGCCGGTACAACCCGCGGCTCTTCACCGATGCGGTGCATGAGATGCTGGACGTCATCGCGGCCGAGCACGGGATGCGGCCGGTGGACGTGCTGGCCCTGTCGCTTTCCTCCGAATTCGCGGCCCGCGCCACGGCGGAGCGGCCCGAGCGGGTCCGCAGCCTGACCCTGGTCACGCCGACCGGCTTCAGCCGACCGGAGTCGCGGGTGATGCGCGTGCCCGGCGGCACCCGGGAGGTGCCGGGGCTCTATGCCGCCCTGTCCGCGCGGCTGTGGAGCCAGGGACTCTACAATCTGCTGGTGAAACCGCGGAGCATCCGCTACTTCCTGAAGCGCACCTGGGGCGCCGACCACTTCGACGAGGGCCTGGCCGACTACGACGATCTGGCGACGCACCAGCCCGGCGCCCGCTTCGCGCCCCTGGCCTTCCTGTCGGGCCGGCTGTTCAGCGCCGACATCCGGCTGGTCTACGAGAAGCTGGCCCTGCCGGTCTGGGTGCCGCACGCGACCCGCGGCGACTTCCAGAACTTCAGCGGCGCGGGCTGGGCGCGCAATCTGCCGAACTGGCATTTCCAGCCCTATCCGACCGGCGCCCTGCCGCATTTCGAGATGCCGGACGTGTTCATGGCCGACCTTTACCGCTTCCTGGCCCAGGCCCGCGCCGAAGCCGCCTGAGCCCTGCCCTGCGACGGTGTCGCGGGGGTCCCCTCCGGCCCCCTGCACCGCTGTGGAGGTAGGCGGATAAGCCTTTGGACTCCCGAAGGAATCCACGGAACTTCCGGATATCGTCCGGGAGCCGCGATGCTATGTCGCCGGGCCTAGCCAAGTGTCCATTTCCTGGTAAATACTCATGCCATGGACGGACAGACTTCTCAGGGCACGCGGCGCCCGCGCTCAACGCCGCCCCACGCGATCGTCATCGGCAGCGGCTTCGGCGGCTTGGCCGCCGCGGTAAGGCTGGGTGCGCGCGGCTACAAGGTCACGGTGCTGGAGCGGCTGGACGCGCCCGGCGGCAGGGCCTCCGTATTCCGGCAGGACGGGTTCACCTTCGACGCGGGGCCGACCATCGTGACGGCCCCGTTCCTGTTCGAGGAACTGTGGACTCTCTGCGGCCGGCGGATGGCGGACGATGTGGAACTGCGGGAGATGAACCCGTACTACCGCATCCGCTTCCACGACGGTGAGGTCTTCACCTACAGCGGCGATCCCGAGGCCATGCGGGCCGAGGTGGCGCGCATCTCCCCCGACGACGTCGCCGGCTACGAGGGCTTCCTCAAGGCAAGCGAGGAGCGCTTCCGCATCGGCTTCACCGAGCTGGCGCATGCGCCCTTCGGTTCCGTCATGGACATGCTGAAGGTGGCGCCCGACCTGCTGCGCCTGTCCGGCTACCGCTCCGTCTACGATCTGGTGGCGAAGCACCTGCGGAACGAGCGGCTGCGGACCATCTTCAGCTACCACCCGCTGCTGGTCGGCGGGAACCCGTTCGCCGCCAGCTCCATCTACGCCATGATCGCGTATCTGGAGCGGCACTGGGGCGTCCACTGGGCCATGGGCGGCACCGGCAGTCTGGTGAAGGGGCTGGTCGGGCTGATCGAGGGCCAGGGCAACACGGTCCGCTGCAACGCGGATGTCGCCCGCATCCTGGTCAAGGACGGCCGCGCCGTGGGCGTCCGGCTCGCCTCGGGGGAGGAACTGGCGGCCGACATCGTCGTCTCCAACGCCGATTCCGCCTGGACCTACCGGCACCTTCTGGCGCCGGAGGAGCGTCACCGCTGGACCGACCGCAAGGTGGAGCGGTCGCGCTACTCCATGGGCCTGTTCGTCTGGTACTTCGGCACCAACCGTCGCTACGATGACGTCACCCATCACACGATCATGATGGGGCCGCGCTACCGCGGCCTGCTGGACGACATCTTCAACCGCAAGATCCTGGCGGACGATTTCAGCATCTATCTGCACCGGCCGACGGCGACCGACCCGGCGCTGGCGCCGGAGGGCTGCGACGCCTTCTATGCCCTGGTCCCCGTTCCGAACCTGGACGGCGGCCCGGACTGGACCGGTCCCGCGACCGAGCAGTTCCGCCAGCGGGTGCAGCGCCACCTCTCGGCGACGCTGCTGCCCGGGCTGGAGCAGTCCGTCGTCACCTCCAAGGTGATGACGCCGCTGGATTTCCGCGACCGCTACCTGTCCCTCAAGGGGGCCGGTTTCGGGCTGGAGCCGGTGCTGCTGCAAAGCGCCTGGTTCCGTCCGCACAATGCCAGCGAGGAGGTCAAGGGCCTGTACCTCGTGGGCGCCGGCACGCATCCCGGGGCGGGCATGCCAGGCGTGCTCTCCTCCGCCCGGGTCCTCGATACGGTGGTACCGGATGCAGCAGCCCTGGCCTGAGTCGGCTCCACGACCCGCCCTCAACCGCTTCACGCCGGAACGGGGCGATCTCGTCGTCTGCCGGGAGATGCTGCGCACCGGCTCGCGCAGCTTCCAGGCCGCCTCCCTGCTGTTGCCGACCCAGGTCCGGGAGGCCGCGACCGGCCTCTACGCCTTCTGCCGCATGGCGGACGATGCCGTGGACCTGGGCGACGGCGGGCAGGAGGTGCTGGACCGGCTGAACGAACGGCTGGACCGTGCCTATGCGGGAAACCCCATCGACGATCCGGTGGACCGCGCCTTTGCCCGCGTCGTGGCCCGCTACGGCATCCCCAAAGCCCTGCCGGCGGCGCTGATCGAGGGCTTCGCCTGGGATGCCGCCGGACGGCGCTATGAGGATCTGTCGGGCCTGTTCGACTATTCGGCCCGCGTTGCCGGCACCGTCGGCGCCATGATGACCCTGCTGATGGGCGTGCGCGATCCGGGGGCGCTGGCACGGGCCACCGACCTGGGCGTGGCGATGCAGCTTTCCAACATCGCCCGCGACGTGGGCGAGGATGCCCGCAACGGCCGTATCTATCTGCCGCTGTCCTGGCTGCGCGAGGCCGGCATCGACCCGGAGGCGTGGCTGGCCGATCCCGACGGCACCCCTGGCATCGACCGGCTGGTGCGCCGTCTGCTGAAGGTGGCGGACGATCTCTATGTCCGCGCCGAATCCGGCATCGTGCGGCTGCCGGTCGGCTGCCGGCCGGGCATCTACGCCGCCCGCTTCCTCTATGCCGAGATCGGCCGCGAGGTGGAGCGGCTGGGTCCGCAGGCGGTGTGCCGCCGCGCCGTCGTCTCCGGCCGGCGCAAGCTGGCGCTGCTGCTGCGGGCGGTCGCCGCCAGCCCGCGGCCGCGCGGTCCGGCCTCGGCCCCGCCCCTGGCGGAGACCGCCTTCCTGGTGGACGCCGTGCGCAACCATCCCGCCCCCGCCGGCGTCCGCCCCGGCCCGCAGCGCCTGGAAGACCGGCTGATCTGGGTGCTGGATCTGTTCGAGCGGCTGGAGCGCTCGGAGCGCGAGTCCCATCCCGACCGCCGTTACCGCCGCCGGCCCGCGATGGGCCTGGAAAACCCCTGATCTTCATCGACCCCAAGAGGGAAAGCCCGCGCCATGTTCAGCTACGGCCTCATCGAAATGATCATCGCCTTCGGGCTGATCCTGGCCTTCCTGTTCTACCAGCTCTGGTCCATCCGGCGTGAACTCGCCCGCTCGCGGGAGCAGGCCGCTGCCGCACCGGCTGCGACGCCGGTCGCCGAGCCTGCACCCCTGGCTGCCGCGCCGGTCGCCCTGGCCGCTGCCGCCGTGGTGGCCGCGACCGCGGACACGGCTGCCGCCGGCGAAACCGTGGCGGAGCCGGCCGAGCCGGTGGCAACCGACTCCGCTCCCGTCGAGCCGCTTCCTGCCGACGAGCCCGATACCGGAATGCCCGCTGGCGAAACGACCGCGGCCGAAACGGCCGCTGGCGAGCCGGTGGCCGCCGGTTCCACGGAGGAGCCGGCCGCGCCCGGGACGGACACCGTGAGCGCCGCTGCCGCGGAGGCGGACACCGTGAGCGCGGACGCGCCGAAGACCGAGACCGTCCCGGCCGGCCCCGGCGCCTGAGACTTCACGGCGCCTGAGACTTCGGCGCCTGACCCGCGTCGGATACATCCGATACACGACAGGCAAGGGGCGTTTCCGGACCAGCCGGAAACGCCCCTTCTTTGTCCACCCCTTGCCTGGCATCGCCCCCTCCCTTGGGGATCATCCATCGGGAACGCCCGTCCGACACGCCTGTTGATGCGCGGGACTGGGCGGGTGCGGCCGCAGAACGGCACGCCCGCCTCCGGAACAATGACGGAGGACTGGCAGCCATGGGCGATCTCATGACCGGCAATTTCATTTTCATCCTGGCCCTTGGAACTCTGGTGATCGTGCTTGCCTATGCGATCTACCAGTGGGCCCGCATCCGGAAGACGCGGAAGGATGCCGGCGAAACCGAAGGCGTCGGCGCCGGCACGCGGCAGGTCCTCATGGAGAACGAGACCATCGCCCGCGAAAAGGGCAGCGCGACCACCCGCCCGGCCGGCGCGGACCGCCAGCCCTAGGGCCGCGGGGCGGGGACGGCCGGCATCCGAGTCGGCCGTCCCAGGACGGACGCTGGCCCCGCGGGCCGGACCTCAGCGGGCCAGACGCGGCATCCGGAAGGGCAGCAGGCACTGCACCCAGGTGCTGTCGAATCGGTCCAGCGACAGGCTCTCGTGGACCGCCGTCACATCCTGCCCCGCCATCCGGGTCGCCACCACCGAGCGCGCATAGAAAGGCGCGTCCACCAGGGTTTCCCGGACCGCGGCCGTGCCGCCCGAGTCGCAGCGGACGCCGCGGTCGATCCGCCACCAGAAGCTTCCCGGCAGCGCGACGCGCGGCGGCACGGGGAACGACTCCACCGAGCCGGCACGGTCGATGCGGATGGCGATCACCTTGCCGCTGCGGTCGCGCCGACGCACATCGTAGATGATGGCGGCACCGTCGCGGCCCTGCGGTCCGACCGGGGCGCGGCACCAGTCCCAGTCCGGGAAGTCCCGTTCAAGCGGCACGTCGCCCCAGTTGCAGTCGAAATAACCAGCACCGCTCCAGCGCAGCGACGGCCGATCCAGCTCGACCTCCACGCGCGAGGCCGGCGCGACCGGCCACCAGCGATGGCGCCCCTCCGCATCCAGCGTCTCCACATGCGAGGTCACGGCGGACGGGCGCAGCCTGACCCTGCCGCGGACCCGGCCGGGCAGCGGCATGGTGGCCTCGTCGATCTCGAAGACCAGCCCCTCCCCGTCCCAGCGCACGGAGCTGGGGCCGATGCCCAGCCCCTGCGACTCGGCGGTGAGGCTGGAGCGTCCGCGCTCGGTCATGCACCAGCGGTTGGCCCCCGGCCCGGAAAGCACGACGTTCAGGGAACAGAAATTCTCCGGGTCGCCCTCGCCGCGGCGCCGCGCCCAGGCATAGTAGGGCGAGAAGACGCTGCCGATGAAGGCGATCAGGGTCAGGCCGTAGCGGCCGTCGTCGCTGAGCGCATCGACATACCACCAGGCATAGCCGTCCCGCGGGACCTTGCGGTCGAACCCGAGTCTCAGGGCCGCAGATCCCGCAGCAGGCTCTCCGCCGCCATCCGGCCGGACAGGGCCGCCATCGGCACCCCCGGTCCCGGATGGGCGCTGCCCCCCGCCAGATAGAATCGCGGAATCCTGGTCCGCCCCGGCGGCCGCTGGAACGACGCCTTCCAGCCGTGCGACGCCCGGCCGTACAGGGCTCCCCCCGTCGCCGGGAACATCCGGCCGAAGTCCGCCGGAGTCGTCACCACCGTGTCCGACCCGGTCCGGGTCACCGTCAGGCCGCAGCGTTCCAGCAGGCCGAAGGTCCTCTCCGTGCATCGTTCGATCTCCGCGGCATCGAAGGGGTTGGCGTCGCCGTCCGGCGGCGCGTTGACAAGGCAGAGCAACCGCTCCCGGGTGCCGGGCGGCGGTGCTGCCGCGTCCGGGCCGGCGCCACGGTCCTGCGCACATATATAGACAGTGGGCACACGGGGCAGGCGCCGGCGGACGAAGATGTCATCGAACTCGCCGGCATAGTCGTCGGAGAAGAAGACCGTGTGCCGCAGCAGCGGGAAACCCGACGTCTCCGCCAGCATGGACCAGGTGACGGCGGAGAGCGACCGCTGCTCCCGCGGGACCGGCGCGACCGCCGGGGCGACACCGCCGCCCAGCAGCCCGCCCGCCACCGCGCCCACGTCGCCGTTGCAGATGACCGCATCGGCCTCCAGGCGCTCCCCGTCCGCCAGTTCGACGCCGCAGGCGCGACCGTCGCGCAGCAGCACCTGCCGGACCTCGGTCCCGTAGCGGAACTCCGCCCCGTGCGACCGGGCCAGCCCCTCCAGCGCCGTGGCGACCCGGTGCATGCCGCCCCGCACCAGCCAGACGCCCTCCTGCTCCACATGGGCGACCAGCATCAGGATCGCCGTCGCCTGGAACGGGGAGGAGCCGCAGTAGGTTGAATAGCGGCCGAACAACTGGCGCAGGCGGGGATCGCGGAAGTGGTCGCCGAGCGCGTTCCACAGCGTGGCAAAGGGTCGCGCCCGCAGCAGGTTCAGCATCCCGAACGGCCCGGCGGTGGTCGCCATGGTGACCATGCCGGGGCTCGCGGCCCGCATGAAGGGGCGGTCCAGCGTGCGGAAGGTGCGGGCCGCGTCGCGGCAGAACCGGCGGTAGCCGTCGGCCTCCGCCGGGCCGGCGAAGGCGGCGATGGCGTCCGCCGAGCGGTCGATATCGGCGAACAGATCCAGCCGCCCGCCCTCGACCCAGGCGTGCCGAGCGAGGATTTCCGCGCGCTCCAGGGTGAGATGGTCGCTCAGCGACGCCCCGGCCTCGGCAAAGATCTGCTCCAGCACCGGGAGCATGGTGAAGACCGTGGGACCGGAGTCGATTCGGGCATCGCCGATGGCGATCTGGCGCATCTTGCCGCCAGGGGCCGGCCCCTTCTCCAGCACGGTGACCTGGAGTCCACGGGCGGCCAGCAGGACCGCTGAAACGAGCCCTGCGACACCGCCGCCGATGACCGCGACATGATAACGTGGCACGTCCGGTCCACTCCCGTGGAATGTCGTTGCGTTAACGGCAAGGGACTGTCAATATCACCTGACATACGGGCGTGACAACGCTTGTTTACACTAGGCGGTCACTGTCCGATACGGTCTGGAGGATCGGAATGGACGTGATGGCACGCATCGAACTGGCGCTTGAATCGGCAATCAAAGGGACCGAGGTCCCGGGGACGCCCCCGCGACTCGCCGAGGCGATGCGATATTCAGTCTTCCCGGGCGGGCACCGTCTGCGCCCCCGCCTGTGCGTGGCCGTCGCCCGCGCCTGCGGCGACGACGCGCCGGAACTGACCGACGCCGCCGCCGCCTCCATCGAGCTGCTGCACTGCGCCTCGCTGGTCCATGACGACCTGCCCTGCTTCGACGATGCCAGCATCCGACGGTCCAAGCCGTCGGTCCACAAGGCGTTCGGGGAGCCGCTCGCCGTTCTGGCGGGTGACGGACTGATCGTGCTCGCCTTCGATCTGCTGGCGCGCGCAGCGGCACAGCGCCCGGACCGGCTGATTCCGCTGATGGGGGTGGTCAGCCGCTCCGTCGGCGTGCCGTCCGGCATCATCGCCGGCCAGGCCTGGGAGTGCGAACCGCAGGCCGACCTGTCCGAATACCACCGCGCCAAGACCGGCGCCCTGTTCGCCGGGGCGACGATGGCCGGTGCCGCCGCGGCGGGCGCCGATCCGACTCCGTGGCGCTTCCTGGGCGAACGCCTGGGCGAGGCCTATCAGGTCGCCGACGACCTGCGCGACGTGGCCGCCGACCCGGAGGAGATCGGCAAGCCGGTGGGGCGCGACGCCGCCCTGGGCCGCAGCAGCGCCGTGCGCGAGCTGGGCATCGCCGGCAGCCTGAAGCGCCTGGACGAGCTGGCCGAATCCGCCATCGACTCGATCCCCGCCTGCCCCGGCCAGGCCGAGTTGCAGGCCCTGATCCGGATGGAGTCCCGCCGCTTCCTGCCCAAGGATCTGGCGCGCGCCGCCGCCTGAAAGGATGCCGGCCCCCCGCCCGCCGGCCGGTGAGGCGCCCGCGACGGCGCCCCGGTCCCGCGGGCGGGTCCTTCCCTGCCGCCCCCCGTCCCCGGGACCGGGGGCGGACTGATTTGCCGGAGACCCGCGTGGCGGCCGAAGGCCCGCGCAGGCGGACGGAGAGAACGACATGGCATCAGCGGATCATCCCGTGGACGCTCCCGGCACGGGGGCTGCCCTGCTGGACCGGCTGCTTTCGGTGCGCGACCGGCTGGTCGCCAGCCCGCGGTTCCGCCACTGGGCGGCGCGCTTTCCCCTCACCCGCCCGGTCGCGCGGCGCCGTGCCCGTGCGCTGTTCGATCTCTGCGCCGGATTCGTCTATTCGCAGGTGCTTCTGGCCTGCGTGCGGCTGAAGCTGTTCGACATCCTGGCCGAGGGGCCGCAGACGCCGGAGGCGCTGGCCCCCCGTCTGGACCTGCCGCTCGACTCGACGACGACGCTGCTGCGCGCCGCGGCGGCGCTGCGTCTGGCCGAGGCGCGCAGCGGCGGCCGCTACGGGCTGGGCCCGCTGGGCGCCGCCATGCTGGGCAATGACGGGCTGGCCGCCATGGTGGAGCATCACGGCCTGCTGTACGCCGATCTGGCCGATCCGGTGGCCCTGCTGAAGGCCGGGCGGACGCGGACGGGACTCGGCGGTTTCTGGCCCTATGCGGCGGCCGAGCAGCCCGCCGGCCTGGATCGTGGCACCGTCACCGCCTATACGGCGCTGATGGCCGCCTCGCAGCCGATGGTCGCGGCGGAGGTGCTGGGCGCCTATCCGGTGCGCCGGCACCGCTGCATCCTGGACATCGGCGGCGGCAACGGCACCTTCCTGATGCAGGTGGCCCAGCGCGCCCCCGACCTGAAGCTGATGCTGTTCGATCTGCCCGCCGTGGCCGAGCAGGCGCGCGAGCGCTTCGCCGCCGCCGGGCTGTCGGCGCGGGCGACCGTGGTCGGCGGCAGTTTCCGCAGCGATCCGCTGCCGACGGGCGCCGACCTCGTCACCCTGGTCCGCATCGTCCACGACCATGACGACGCCACGGTGCTGGCCCTCTTCCGGGCCATCGCCGAGGCGCTGGGCCCCGACGGCACGCTGCTGATCGCCGAGCCGATGTCCGGCACCGCCGGGGCCGAGCCCGTGGGCGACGCCTATTTCGGCCTGTACCTGATGGCGATGGGCAGCGGACGGCCGCGCACGCCGGCCGAACTGGAGGCGCTGCTGCGTCAGGCCGGCTTCGCGCACATCGAAATGGCCAGGACCTCCACGCCTTTGGTGGCGAGCGTGCTGGTCGCGCGTCTTGGTCGCACCGGCTGAGTAGTAAGCCTGCCTTGACATTAGAACCTGTCAAGCTAGACTGACATTCATCAAATCGGACCCACCGTCTCGCTTGGTTGGCGCCCCCTATGAACACCCTCGCGGTAGTGCTGGAAGAGCCGGAGCGCCTGTCGTTGCGCCAGCTCGAACTCGCACCCCAGACGGATGACGACGTGACCGTCGACATCCTCTGGAGCGGGATCAGCACGGGCACGGAAAGACTGCTCTGGCAAGGCCGGATGCCCCCCTTCCCGGGGATGGGCTATCCGCTGGTGCCCGGGTACGAGTCCGTCGGCCGCGTCGTGTCGGCCGGCCGGACCGCGGGGCGGCAGATCGGCGACATGGTCTTCGTTCCCGGCGCCCGCTGCTATGGCGAGGTGCGGGGATTGTTCGGCGGGGCGGCGTCCCGGGTCGTCGTGCCCGGTGCCCGCGTCATTCCGGTGGATGAGCGGCTGGGCGAACAGGCCGTGCTGCTGGCGCTGGCGGCCACCGCGTACCACGCGGTGGTGGGCGGCGGCCGGCCGGACCTGATCATCGGCCACGGTGTGCTCGGCCGGCTGCTGGCGCGGCTGGCGGTGGAGGCCGGCGGTGCGCCGGTGGTGTGGGAGACCAACCCCACCCGCCGCGGCGGCGCCGAGGGCTACACCGTCGTCGATCCTGCCACGGACGAGCGCCGCGACTATCAGGCGATCTATGATGTCAGCGGGGATTCGAAGCTGCTGGATACCCTGGTCGGGCGCCTCGCCCGTGGCGGGGAGATCGTTCTCGCCGGGTTCTACAGCGAACCCCTCTCCTTCACCTTTCCGCCGGCCTTCATGCGCGAAGCGCGCTTCAGGGTCGCAGCGGAATGGCGTGACCCGGACCTGGTGGCGGTCAAGGACCTCATCGACTCCGGGCGGCTGTCTCTCGACGGCCTCATTACCCACAGGCAAGAAGCCAAGGACGCGGACGCTGCCTACCGGACGGCGTTCGGAGATCCGGCCTGCCTGAAAATGATCCTGGATTGGAGGGGTTAGTGATGACTGCTGTGCTGCGCGCGACGGAGACCGCGCCTGCCGCCAAGCCGGCGGTTGAGGCGCTGCGCGACCGCCTGCGGGCGGAGGCTGAGGTTGAGCCCGATCCGGTTCACACCGAGCCTGCGACCAAGAAGACCCAGATCATCGCCATCTATGGCAAGGGCGGTATCGGCAAGAGCTTCACGCTCGCCAACCTGAGCTACATGATGGCGCAGCAGGGCAAGAAGGTCCTGCTCATCGGCTGCGACCCCAAGAGCGACACCACGTCGCTTTTATTCGGTGGCAAGGCCTGTCCTACAATCATCGAAACGTCCACCCGCAAGAAGCTTGCGGGTGAACAGGTCGAAATCGGTGATGTGTGTTTCAAGCGGGATGGCGTCTTCGCCATGGAGCTGGGCGGGCCGGAAGTCGGCCGCGGCTGCGGCGGGCGGGGCATCATCCACGGCTTCGAGACGCTGGAGAAGCTGGGGTTCCATGACTGGGGGTTCGACTTCGTCCTTCTGGACTTCCTGGGTGACGTCGTGTGCGGCGGCTTCGGCCTGCCGATCGCCCGGGACATGTGCCAGAAGGTGATCGTCGTCGGATCGAACGACCTTCAGTCTCTCTACGTCGCCAACAACGTCTGCTCCGCTGTCGAATATTTCCGCAAACTGGGTGGCAATGTGGGCGTCGCCGGTATGGTCATCAACAAGGATGACGGTACCGGGGAAGCGGCGGCCTTCGCCGAGGCGGCGGGCATTCCCGTCCTCGCCTCGATCCCGGCGAACGAGGATATCCGGCGCAAGAGTGCGAATTACGAGATCGTCGCAAGGCCTGGCGCCCAGTGGGGGCCGATGTTCGAGGAGCTGGCGCGAAACGTCGCGGACGCTCCCCCGCGTCGCCCCTCCCCCCTCTCCCAGGACGGGCTTCTTGGCCTGTTCAAGGGCGAGAGCGTGGGCCGCCATGTGGTTCTTGAGCCTGCGACGATGGAGGACATGTGCGGAAGCACCGCAGTTTCTAAGCCGTCGCTTGAAGTAATCTACGACAACGTCTGAAGCCGCTGAGCAGAGACCGAGCAAGAGACCATGGACAAGTACGACACGGATACGGCGCAAGCCGCCAAGACGACGACGGAGGTCGTGTACGACCCCGTCGGCGCGGCGGCCCTGGCCGACCCTGTGCCGGCAGGGTCCTCGGCCGGCGGCTGTGCTCCCACGCTCGACGCCGCTGGCGACGGGCTTGGCTGCCACAACAAGATTGGGATGCGCGAGGCCGCTGCCAAGGCCGGCCTCGGCGATGTGATGCAGCGCTATGCGGAAGATTATCCGCAGGGCCCGCATGATCAGCCGCAGAGCATGTGCCCGGCCTTCGGGTCCCTGCGAGTCGGTCTGCGCATGCGCCGCACCGCGACGGTGCTGTCCGGTTCCGCCTGCTGCGTCTACGGCCTGACCTTCACGTCGCACTTCTACGGCGCCAAGCGCTCGGTGGGCTACGTGCCCTTCAGCTCCGAGACGCTGGTCACCGGCAAGCTGTTCGAGGACATCCGCGAGGCTGTCTACAAGCTGGCCGACCCGGAGAAGTATGACGCGGTCGTCATCACCAACCTCTGCGTCCCCACCGCCTCGGGTGTGCCGCTGCGGCTCCTGCCGAAGGAGATCAACGGCGTCCGCATCATCGGGATCGACGTGCCGGGCTTCGGCGTGCCGACCCATGCGGAGGCGAAGGACGTGCTGGCCGGTGCCATGCTGAACTATGCCCGGCTGGAAGCCGAGCAGGGTCCGGTGCAGGCGCCGCGTCAGGGCCGCAGCGAGCGGCCGACGGTCACCCTGGTCGGGGAGATGTTCCCCGCCGATCCGGTCGGCATCGGCATGATGCTGGAGCCGCTGGGCCTGGCCGCCGGTCCGGTCGTCCCGACCCGCGAATGGCGCGAGCTGTATGCCGCGCTGGACTGCGCGGCGGTGGCGGCGATCCATCCCTTCTACACGGCCTCCTACCGGGAGTTCGAAGCGGCCGGTCGCGCCATCGTGGGCTCCGCCCCGGTGGGCCATGACGGCACCGCTGCCTGGCTGGAGGCCATCGGCAAGGCCTGCAACGTTTCCGACGATCTGGTTGCCGCCGCGAAGAACCGGTTCCTGCCGGCGATCCGGGGTGCCCTGTCGAAGATGCCGATCAAGGGCCGCATCACGCTGTCGGGCTACGAGGGCTCGGAGCTGCTGGTCGCGCGCCTGCTGATCGAGAGCGGGGCCGAAGTGCCCTATGTCGGCACCGCCTGCCCGCGCACCCGCTGGTCCGACGCGGACCGCGAGTGGCTGGTGGAGCGCGGCGTGCATGTGCAGTACCGCGCTTCGCTGGAGCAGGACATCGCCGCCATGAAGGAGGTCCGGCCGGACCTCGCCATCGGCACCACCCCGGTGGTGCAGAAGGCGAAGGAGATGGCGATCCCGGCCCTCTACTTCACGAACCTGATCTCTGCCCGCCCGCTGATGGGTCCGGCCGGGGCCGGTTCGCTGGCCCAGGTCATCAACGCAGCACTCGGGAACAAGGCCCGCTTCGACACGATGCGGGAGTTCTTCGAGGGTGTGGGCACCGGCTTCGCCGCCGGTGTCTGGGAGGACGTGCCGCACGACCGCCCCGAGTTCCGCAAGAAGAACCTCGCTCAGTTCGCCAAGGCGGCGAAGGAGAAGGCTTCGGTCGCGGAGGACGCGCCATGCTGATCCAGGATCTGGACCGCGCCGGCGGCTACTGGGGCTCCGTCTACGTCTTCACGGCGATCAAGGGGCTTCAGGTCATCATCGACGGACCCGTGGGTTGCGAAAACCTGCCGGTGACCTCGGTGCTGCACTACACCGATGCCCTGCCCCCGCACGAACTGCCGATCGTCGTGACCGGTCTGGCCGAGGAGGAACTCGGCCAGCACGGGACCGAGAAGGCGATGAAGCGGGCGCACCGGACCCTGGACCCGGCCCTGCCGAGCGTGGTCGTCACCGGTTCCATCGCCGAGATGATCGGCGGCGGCGTGACCCCGGAAGGCACCGGCATCCAGCGCTTCCTGCCGCGCACCATCGACGAGGACCAGTGGCAGAGCGCCAACCGGGCGATGTACTGGCTGTGGACGGAGTATGGCGCCAAGCGTGGCGTCATGCCGAAGCCGCGGCCGCGCAAGGAAGGCGACAAGCCGCGGGTGAACATCATCGGGCCCATCTACGGCTACTTCAACACCTGGTCGGATCTCGCCGAGATCCGCCGGCTGGTGGAGGGCATCGGGGCCGAGATCAACATGGTGTTCCCGCTGGGCACGCACCTGTCGGACGTGCCGCGGCTGGTCGATGCCGATGTGAACATCTGCATGTACCGCGAGTTCGGCCGCCTGCTCTGCGAGGCGCTGGACAAGCCCTACCTGCAAGCGCCCATCGGGCTGCATTCGACGACGAAGTTCCTGCGCACGCTCGGCGGACTGCTGGGGCTGGACCCCGAGCCGTTCATCGAGAAGGAAAAGCACACGACCATCAAGCCGCTCTGGGATCTCTGGCGGTCGGTGACGCAGGACTTCTTCGGCACGGCGAGCTTCGGCATCGTCGCCAACGAGACGCATGCCCGCGGCATCCGGCACTTCCTTGAGGAGGAGATGGGGCTTCCCTGCACCTTCGCCTTCTCGCGGCGGCCGGGGCTGAAGCCCGACAACGACGCGGTCCGGCAGGCGATCCACGAGAAGACCCCGCTTGTGCTGTTCGGCAGCTACAATGAGCGCATGTACCTGGCGGAGATCGGCTCCCGGGCCATCTTCATCCCCGCCTCGTTCCCCGGCGCTCTGATCCGACGGCACACCGGCACGCCCTTCATGGGCTACGCCGGGGCGACCTTCCTCGTGCAGGAAGTCTGCAACGCGCTGTTCGACGCCCTTTTCCACATCCTCCCGCTGGCGACCGATCTGGACCGGGTAGAGGCGACGCCTTCCCGTCTGCACGCGGAACTGCCGTGGGACGATGCAGCCAAGGCGGCCCTGGATGCCGCCGTGGAATCCCAACCCGTGCTCGTCCGCATCTCGGCCGCCAAGCGGCTGCGCGATGCGGCGGAGCGCGAGGCGCGCAAGGCGGGGGAGGACCGGGTCACCGCGGCCCGCTTCTCGGTCACCCGCACCCTCGTCACGGAGGGACGCGCCGCATGATTACGATGTCCCCTTCCCTGGATGCCGGCCGCGCGACCGCGGCTGCCCACAGGGCGCATCGCACGAGCTACGCCTGCTGCGCATCCGCGCCGGGCGTGAAGAGAAGCCGCAGCGCTGTCTGCTGCGGTGAAGGCCACGTGGCAACGCGTGGTAGCGGCCTAACGGCCATTTATCAGGAGGTAACCAATGCCTGAAAATACCTCATTGTCGGGCTTGACGGAGCAGGAAGCGAAGGAGTTTCACAACCTCTTCGTCACCGGCTTCATCATCTTCACCGTGGTCGCGATCATCGCGCACTTCCTCGTCTGGTCCTGGCGTCCTTGGATCCCGGGCCCGCAGGGGTACGCTGAGCTCGTCGATGGCGTGAAGCTCGCCCTCGGCACCGTCACGAACTTCATCGCCTAAGGAGGATACTATGTGGCGGTTGTGGCTTCTTTTCGATCCGCGCAGGACTCTCGTGGCTCTGGCCACCTTCCTGTTCGGCCTCGCGGTCCTGATTCACTTCATCCTGCTGAGCACGGACCGCTTCAACTGGCTGGAAGGCGCCAGCGCTACGCGCGCTGCCGTTGCGCAGTACTCGCCGCTGAACTGACGGCCAGTACGCCGGATATCGCCGGTGGCGGGCGGGAGCGGAAGCTCCCGCCCCGTCCGTCGCCGGCGGTACTCTTCAACGCCTTTCCCTACGGGCCGCCTGACGGGGGATCCGACGATGGCCATGCTCAGCTTCGAAAAGAAATACCGCGTCCGCGGAGGGACGCTCATCGGGGGAGATTTGTTCGACTTCTGGGTGGGGCCGTTTTACGTTGGCTTCTTCGGGGTCACGACAATCTTCTTCACCTTCCTGGGGACCGCGCTGATCATTTACGGCGCCGCTCTGGGACCGACCTGGAACATCTGGCAAATTAATATCGCGCCGCCGGATATCAAGTACGGCCTGGCGCTTGCGCCGTTGAAGGAGGGTGGGCTCTGGCAGCTCATCTCCATCTGTGCCTTGGGTGCCTTCGTCTCGTGGGCCCTGCGGCAGGTGGAAATCTCGCGCAAGCTCGGTATGGGGCTGCACGTGCCGGTGGCCTACAGCGTCGCGGTTTTCGCGTATTTCACGCTGGTCGTCATCCGTCCTGTCCTGATGGGTGCCTGGGGTCATGGTTTCCCCTACGGCATCTTCAGCCATTTGGACTGGGTGTCGAACGTCGGTTACCAGTACCTGCACTTCCATTACAATCCGGCTCACATGATCGCGGTGTCGTTCTTCTTTGCGACGACATTCGCGCTGTCCCTGCACGGGGCGCTGGTCCTCTCCGCCGTGAACGTCGGCCCGGACGAGGACACGATCAAGACGTCCGAGCACGAGAACACCTTCTACCGAGACACTATCGGCTACTCCGTCGGTACGCTCGGCATCCACCGCATCGGTCTCTTCCTGGCCCTGTCGGCCGCGTTCTGGAGCGCCGTCTGCATCGTCATCAGCGGACCGTTCTGGACCCGCGGGTGGCCGGAATGGTGGAGCTGGTGGCTGAACCTGCCGATCTGGCCGAAGTGAGGAGGCTGTCATGGCAGAATATCAGAACATCTTCACCCAGGTTCAGGTCCATGGGCCGGCGTATGAGGGGGTTCCCCTTCCGCGCGGGTCCTGGGTCCGGACGCTGAAGCCGCGGTTCTCCTACCTGATGGGCAAGATCGGCGACAGCCAGATCGGGCCCGTCTATATCGGTTTCCTGGGGTGGCTCTCGATCATCTTTGGCGTCGTCGCCATCGAGATCATCGGCCTGAACATGTGGGCCTCGGTCAACTGGGACCCCATCGAGTTCGTCCGCCAGCTCTTCTGGCTGGCGCTTGAGCCGCCTCCGGCCAAGTACGGCCTGACCATCCCGCCGCTCTCCGAGGGTGGCTGGTGGCTGATGGCCGGGTTCTTCCTGACCCTGTCGATCCTGCTGTGGTGGGTCCGCACCTACCGGCGCGCGCGCATGCTCGGTCTGGGCACGCACACCGCCTGGGCCTTCGCGGCGGCGATCTGGCTGTATCTGGTTCTCGGCTTCATCCGGCCGCTCCTGATGGGGAGCTGGAGCGAGGCGGTGCCCTTCGGCATCTTCCCGCACCTGGACTGGACCGCGGCCTTCTCGATCCGGTACGGCAACCTCTTCTACAACCCGTTCCACGCCCTCTCGATCGCCTTCCTCTACGGCTCGACCCTGCTGTTCGCGATGCACGGTGCCACCGTTCTCGCCACCAGCCGGTTCGGCGCCGAGCGTGAGGTCGAGCAGATCGTCGACCGCGGCACGGCCTTTGAACGCGGCGCCCTCTTCTGGCGCTGGTGCATGGGCTTCAATGCCACGGCCGAGTCGATCCACCGCTGGGCCTGGTGGTTTGCCGTCCTCTGCCCGCTGACGGGTGGTATCGGCATCCTCCTCACCGGCACCGTGGTCGATAACTGGTATCTCTGGGCCGTGAAGCACGGCGTGGCCCCGGCCTACCCGGCCGTGTACCCCGCGCTGACTGACCCGGCCTTGCTGCAGGGGGTCCTGCCATGAGCATGACGTTCCGCATCGCAATCGCCGTCGTAGTCGTCTACTGCATCGGCCTGCTGTTCACCTTCGAGCGTCCGCCGGTTGACGTCGCGCAGACCGGGTATCGCGGCCTTGCCCAACAGCAGGTCACGAACCCGCGCACCGAGGCTGTCAAGGTTGCCGCCAACAAGGTTCCGGCGCCGATCGAAGCGGTCGACTCGTCGGGTCCGCTGGCCGGTGAGATCTACAAGAACGTCACCGTTCTTGGCGATCTGCCTGACGCCCAGTTCCTGCGGTTGATGTCCGCCATCACCGAGTGGGTGTCGCCCGAGCAGGGTTGCGCCTACTGCCACGTTGAAGGCGAGGATCTCGCCGCCGACACCCTCTACACGAAGGTGGTGTCCCGGCGGATGATCGAGATGACCCGCCACATCAACACCAAGTGGGAGAGCCACGTCGCTCAGACCGGCGTGACCTGCTACACCTGCCACCGTGGCCAGCCGGTTCCCGCCGGCATCTGGTTCACGGATCCCGGCCGGAAGCACACCCCGGGTATGGCTGGCTACACGGCCGGCCAGAACGAGGCGGCTCCCGCCGTCGGTTACGCCGCGCTGCCGGTCGATCCTTTCACCACCTTCTTCCAGGGTGGCGAGAAGAACTCGATCCGCGTGATCAGCACGGCGGCCCTGCCGACGGACAACAAGGCGGACATCAAGCAGACGGAGGCGACTTACGCCCTCATGTTCCATCTCTCGGAATCCATGGGCGTGAACTGCACCTTCTGCCACAACAGCCGCTCCTTCGCTCAGTGGGACCAGAGCCCGCCGCAGCGCGCGACGGCCTGGTACGGCATCCGACTGGTCCGTGACCTGAACGACGCCTACCTGAACCCGCTGCAGTCGACGTTCCCCAAGAACCGTCTCGGCCCCCTCGGCGATGCGCCGAAGGTCAACTGCACGACCTGCCACCAGGGTGTGAACAAGCCCCTGTACGGCAACGCCAGCCTGCTGGCTGCCCATCCGGAACTGGATCGGGAAGCTGGTGTGGTCCCGGCGAAGGCTCCGGCTCCGCAGCCGGCGCCGGCGGAACAGACCCCGCCGCAGCAGTAAGCTGACCGGTACTGAGAAGGGCCGCCCCCGCAAGGAGGCGGCCCTTTTCTTATGTCCGCACACCCGAGGCCTGCATACCGGGCCGGCAGATCTCTCCGGCATCTGACGGCGGTGTCCGCCAGCCGTGCGGGTACGGGCGGCGCGTCTGGCCGGGGGCGGCGTCCGGCGGGCAGCTCCCCTCCCCTCCCCCCGCGGACACGCCCCCCCCGACACCGGCCACCCGGACACCGGCACCGCGGAAGAGGTGACGGCGCGCCCACGGCGTCTGCCCGGGCGTCCCGGAAAACTCCCCGACCGATCCGCTGCGACCAAGGCGACCTTGACGCCGGCGCGACAATTTGGAACGAGTCCAGGTGCCGCGGCACCGCGGCGTCTTTCCGGCGTTGTCTCCTCGGGATACAAAGCCACTCTGCCGGCGTCAGGGGGACATCGGTCCGCCAGATTCCGGGAGCAACCTGACCCTAAGCGGCCAACCCGCCGGCCCCCTTGACCGTAGGGTCGGACGCGCGAGTTCTCTGCCGTCACGACCGACGTCACGTCCCAAGGCCCCGCCCGGGGCCATCGAAGGGGCCGCACAGAAGGAGGAACTGATCATGAAAGCTTTCGTCGCCGCCGCGATTCTCGCTGGAACCGTCCTTGGCGCCGCCCCGGCGCTGGCGCAGGACGGGGACCCGGTGAAGGGCGAGGCCGTGTTCAAGAAGTGCATGGCCTGCCACCGCGTCGGCCCCGATGCCAAGAACCTGGTCGGCCCGGCCCTGACGGGTGTCATCGGCCGCCAGGCCGGCACGGCTCCCGGCTTCAACTACTCGGCCATCAATCACGCCGCCGGCGAGGCCGGGCTGCACTGGACGCCCGAGAACATCATCGCCTATCTGCCGGACCCGAACGCCTTCCTGCGGAAGTTCCTGGCCGACGCTGGCCATGCCGAACAGGCCAAGGGGTCCACGAAGATGGTCTTCAAGCTCCCGAACGAGGAGGAGCGCAAGGACGTGGTCGCCTACCTGAAGCAGTTCTCCCAGTAAGGCGGACTCAGGACGCGGCGGGGCGCCTGCTCCGCCGCCCGGGCCGGCCCTGGCCTGCCCGGAAGATCAGACGCAGGGGCACCCGCCCCCGTCGGAAGCCCCCCACCTCTCTCTCCGCTGCCCCCGCTGGGGGCCAGAGTCTCCCCGCCGGGGGCCTTCAGCCCCGCCCGGCGGGCTTCCGGATGCCCTCCGGAAGCCGTCTCCAAGGGGGCCAGAGAGGGGGAACCAAGGGAGCAAGAGAAAGGGCCCGTCGGCGATGCCGCGGGCCCTTTTTCCTGCCCGGCGCCACAAGGGCGCCGGGTATCCTTCCCTGACCGGTCAGGCCACGGCCGCCTGCGTGCGCAGCAGGCCGACCTCGCCCCAGATGTCGGACAAGGCGCCGACCAGCGCGTCGATGTCCGCATCGGTGTGCATCGGGGACGGCGTGATGCGCAGACGCTCGGTCTTGCGCGGCACGGTCGGGTAATTGATCGGCTGAACATAGATCCCGTACTGGTCCATCAGACGGTCGGAGATCAGCTTGCAGCAGACCGCGTTGCCCACCATCACCGGCACGATGTGGCTGGGATTGCGCATGTGCGGGATGCCGGCGATGTCCAGGCGGCGGCGGAACGTCGCCACGCGCTCCTGGTGGCGTTCCCGTTCGACCGTGCTGGTCTTCAGGTGCCGGATGCTGGCCACGGCGCCGGCGGCGACCGACGGCGGCAGCGCCGTCGTGAAGATGAAGCCCGAGGCGAAGCTGCGGACGAAGTCGCACAGGGCGTTGGAGCCCGTGATGTAGCCGCCGACGACACCGAAGGCCTTGCCCAGCGTGCCCTCGATCACGGTCAGCCGGTGCGCCACCCCGTCACGCTCGGCGATGCCGCCGCCGCGGGCACCGTACATGCCCACCGCATGGACCTCGTCCAGGTAGGTCATGGCGCCGTGCTTGTCGGCCACGTCGCAGATTTCCGCGATCGGGGCGATGTCACCGTCCATGGAGTAGACCGACTCGAAGGCGACCAGCTTCGGCACGTCCGCCGGCAGCATGGACAGCTTGCGGTCCAGGTCCTCGACGTCGTTGTGCTTGAAGATGTGGCGCTGCGCCCGGCTGTGCCGGATGCCCTCGATCATGGAGGCGTGGTTGCCCTCGTCCGACAGCACCACGCAGCCCGGGATCTGCGACGCCAGCGTGCCCAGCGCCGCCCAGTTGGAGACATAGCCGGAGGTGAAGAGCAGCGCCCCTTCCTTGCCGTGCAGGTCGGCCAGCTCTTCTTCCAGCAGCACATGATAGTGGTTGGTGCCGGAGATGTTGCGGGTGCCGCCGGCCCCGGCCCCGCACTCGTCCAGCGCCGCGTGCATCGCGGCCAGCACATCCGGATGCTGTCCCATGCCCAGATAGTCGTTGGAGCACCAGACCGTGACTTCGCGGCAGTCACCATCCTTGTAGAACTTGGCCCTCGGGAAGCGGCCCGCCTGCCGTTCGAGATCGGCGAAGACGCGGTACCGGCCTTCCTGGCGCAGTCCGTCGAGCTGCTGGCGGAAGAAGGCCTCGTAATTCATGGTTGCCTCCAAAGGGTCTTGTGTTCCTGTACCGGACGGGAACCGCAGGGATTGTGCTGCTGGCCATTTCTGTCCCCGGCCAGCGCGGAAGGGAGGGTAGGCGGTAGAAGGCAGGAGCAGGTCATGGGCCGGCGCACCCTTCGGCCGGTTTGGCCCGCGAGTCGAAGCCGGGATCGCGGGACGTCCGCTCGGCGGTGTTGCTCACCGCCGGGGGCGTCTCCGTGGCCCGCGGGCCGAGATACCAGCCCCACAGCGCCAGGGCGGAAATCGGCAGGACCATCAGCCAGTGCTCCAGCAGCGCCAACGCCGTCAGCGCCGCCAGGAGCGAAAAGCCGACCAGTTCCGCATCGGTGGCGAACGGGTCGATGGCCGCCCGGCAGAGCAGCAGCGTGCCCACGGTGATGGTCGTCACCGAAACCGGGAACAGCAGGTTCATCGGCCGTTGACGGAAGTAGC
The DNA here is from genome assembly GCF_042665545.1 of Rhodocista pekingensis. NCBI lineage: Bacteria > Pseudomonadati > Pseudomonadota > Alphaproteobacteria > Rhodospirillales > Azospirillaceae > Rhodocista > Rhodocista pekingensis. The sequence goes on from NZ_JBHTCM010000010.1 coordinate 451,565, forward strand.
TGCTGAGATATGTCAGATGGGACGGCAGGAATTCCTCAGAGAGGTTCGGCACGCCCAGGAACACGTTCAGCTTTGCACTGACCCGCAGACCCCAGAGCAGGAAGAAGGTCCAGGTTCCGACCTGATTCTCGCCGCCCCAGGTCAGCACCACCACCAGAACCGCCGAGGCGGCGATGCCCAGCTCGTGCCAGGCGATGGCCGCCAGCGCATAGCCGAGACGCTTCAGCCCCCGGGAACCGACCGGCAGTGCGATGCGTCGCGGGCCGGTGACGATCCCCAGAAGGAAGCTCATCTCATGCCAGCCCCAGAGCACCAGGGCAGCGGTGAAGCCGACATAGGCGCCGGTGATGCTGGTATCCGTGCTGACCTCGGCCAGCATGTACAGCGAGCCGACGGCAAGGATCGTCGAACCCAGCATGCTCCAGCGGAACGTATGACGCGGAAGCCCGTCCAGGTAAGCGATCAGCCCGGTGCTGAACCACCAGACCAACAGTGCATAGAGCACCGGGAGACCGAATTCGATCACGACTACGCCCCTCCCTTCATCACCAGGCCGGAGCCAGCCTGATCTGGCGGGGGAGCGTGTTCGACTTGGTCGGCAACAGGTAGAGCCGAAGGAACGTCCAGGCTCCCTGGAGCCCCAGGCCGGCCTGCTTAACCGCCCCCACGATGCCGCCCTTGGCCTTCGCGTCGGCGGTCGCCTCCGCGATGCGGCAGAGCTTCTCCATGCCGGCGGCGAACTGCGGGTTGTCGATGTCCAGCGTCACCGGGAAGACCTGCTTGCAGATCTCCGTCGTGATGCGGAACACCGTGAAGTCGTATTCCGTGGGATCGACGCCCAGCGCCTCATGGAAGGCCGGCCGCATGTGGTCGCGCACATACATGGTGGCGAACACGGCCAGCAGGAAGAAACGGATCCAGAGCCGGTTGACGCCCGTCAGCAGGTGCGGGTTCGCACGCATCAGCAGCGCGAACGCCTCGCCATGGCGGAACTCGTCGTTGCACCACTGCTCGAACCACTTGAAGATCGGGTGGAACCGCTTGTCCGGGTTCCGCTCCAGGTGGCGAAAGATGGTGATGTAGCGCGCATAGCCGATCTTCTCGGACAGATACGTCGCGTAGAAGATGAACTTCGGCTGGAAGTAGGTGTACTTCTTCGCCTTGGTCAGAAAGCTCATGTCGACGCCGATGCCGACATCCTTCAGCGACTCGTTGATGAAGCCGGCATGCCGGGATTCATCACGGGCCATGAAGGTGAACAGCTTCTTCATGTCCGGATTGTTGACGCGCTTCTTCGCCTCGGCATAGAGCACGCAGCCGGAGAACTCGGCCGTGAGCGAGCTGACCAGGAAATCGGTGAATTCCTTACGGAGGTCGGCCGGCATGTCCTGCCAGGCGTCCTTGAACTCCTCGTCCCTGGTGAAGTGCCGGCGGTTCTCGTCCCGAGCCAGCTCATCCAGCAGGGCGTCCCACTCGGCGCGGACCGGGCTGACATCGACCTTGTCCAGCGCATTGTAGTCGGTGGTGTAGAACCGGGGGCTCAACAACGTGTCCGTCTGAGCCTTCCGGGTCGTCATGTTCGGGGCGCTTCCGCCCTCCGTTATGATCATGTCTCATACCCTCCCGGGGGAAAAGCTGACTTCGTACAGTTCAGTAAGCCCGAGATACGCCGCGACGCGGATCAGGGTGCGCTCGAACAGGCTCGCACGGATCAGCGTGGCGCGGCATTGATGCACCCCCTTGTGCCCGAATTCGATGTCGGTCGGGGCCCCGTGGACCAGCAAGGTGTCACCGGGGCCGACCTCCACTCCCTCGAGTTCTACATGGGCGTGCAGGCTGTCGGCGGTGTTCTCGATATCCACCGTGCAGGGGATGTCAGCGATCACGGAGCCCTGAGGCAGCCACCGGGGGCCGATGGGGGCTTCGATCATGATTGACCTTCCTTGGCGGTGAGAAGCCGCACGAACGTCTCTGTCTGGGTCCGCCCGAAGGCGCCCAGATCGATGCTGCGGTTGGTGGTCGGGTCGATCAGCAGCAGCCGACCGTCCTCGAACAAGGTCAGGTTGAAGGCCGGCTGCGCGCCGATGTCGCGCCGCAGGCGCTCGCGGTTGAGACCGCGCAGCGCCCCGCGGATGAAGCCGTTGGTCCCGGGAGCGACGATCTCGACGACCTCGCCGGTCGCCGCGTCATAGATCGCCACGCCCCCGTCGGCGCGATCCTCGAACCGGAGGGCCCGCGACTCGGTCACGGCCCCGGCCGGAAGGGAAACCGCCCCGTCATCGGTGAGCCGGGCTGCCCCGGCCACCATCAGCGAGACGAGAACAAGGCCCGCAGCCCCGTAGAGGGCGACCTTCGGAAAGACCTGGCGGGCGTGGGTGGTGTTCATGCCCGGGCACTCCCCACGGCAGCGGCGATGGCCGGCTGCGCGTCGGTGTCGGTGGACGTGGTATCGGTGGACTCGATGCCGGTGGCCGCCCCGCCCTCGGGCGCGACGGCGGACGGGCCGGCCTGCCCCGCCCCGGCCGGAACGGGCGCCGGGGCGGTCGGAACCGCCACCGGCTGCTCGTTCGCCGGCTGCTGCGCCGCGGCTTCCGCCGCGGCGGCCGCCAGCGCATCGGCCAGAAGCCTGCCGACGGTGGCGGCGTCGGGAATGGCCCGGAGCATAGGCTCCGGGTTCCCGATCCGCCACGGCCGGACATAGGGCCAGGTCACCATATAGGAAACGCGGTTCTTACCCGTGATCGACAGCGGAATGTCACCGGTGCCGTCGGCATAGACCTTGAGGCCGGCCGAACCCACCACCTTGTAGGGCAGGTTCAGCACGACCGGCAGGGCCACGCCGGTCCGGATGATGATCCGGCGGCTGGTGACGGTGAACAGCGTCGACCGGGCAGAAAGCCAGGCAAGAAGAATGAGGATGGCGATAGCCGCCACACCGAGCGGCAGCAACCAGAGGGCACCCCTGACCGCCGCACCAACCGTACCCCCGTCCACCAACGTGCTGGTGACGCTCCAAGCCATCAGCAGCACGAAGTAGAGGGAGACGGCCTGCACATGGTAGGCCCGGCGGGCAAGCGCCCGCCAGTTCGGCCCACCCTGCCAGAGCTGGCTTTCGCCCGACGGAAGCGGTGCGGGGAGACCCCGCACCGGTTCGTCCTCATGCTCCATCATATCAGAGGCTCCTGCCGCGCAGGCGTCGCGTAGAGGTAGCCGCCGGCGAAGTAGCCGGTGATCATGTCTTCTTCCAGCTTGGTCACCTGGTTCGGGTTCTTCAGGCCCGGAACGTCGGCGAACTGGCTGGCGAGGATCGCACCCGTGCGCACCACGCGGCGGGCACCGTCGATCTTCAGCATGGTCATCGGCATCAGCACGGTGCGGGTGCCCTCGGCAACCGGAACCTCGACCTCGAGGTAGCGGACGCCCGGCTCGGTGCGGTCGATCCACAGCTCGCGGACGACGCCGGCGACCTGGTTGTCAGCACCCAGGACGCGCATGCCGACCGGATTCGGATCGCGCGGATCGACGTGATGATCCGGAGCGACGCGGATCGGAACGATACGCGGCTTGTCCAGAACGGTCAGGTCGGGCGCATCCTCGCGCATGGCATAGGCAGCCGGGCCGACGCCGTCCACCAGCGGGTTGCCGGTCGGCTTCAGCGGGGCGCCGGGCCAGGGCGCGGTCGGCGCGGCGGCGATCGGCCGCTCGTCGACGTTGCCCGGAGGAGCCTGGTAGGTGGTCAGGTTCCGCAGGGTGAAGGTCTTCGGGGGCGGCACGGCCGGGAAGCCCTGCACGACCACGCGGCCGTTCGTCCGGTCCTCAGCGACCAGAGGATAGCCTTCACGCTTGTTCTCCCGGTGCAGGTAATAGACCAGGCCCGCGAAGAAGATCCAGAAAGCGTAAAGGGCGACTTGAGCAACGTCCATATATTCAGTAAGGGCGCCGGTAGGCATGATGACCTCCGCAGGATGGTTCCGATCAGCCGGGGAATTCCGCCAGACCGAACCGAGAGGAAGACCGCTTCAGGGTCTCGTCCGGATACCGGACGAGAGGGGCCATGGCGATCAGGGTTGCAACCAAAAGGGCGAGTTCGATGTGGTACACGACACCGTAGCCGACGGCGGGACCCGTCAGCGCCGGCCCAAACAGACCTTGCGAGGCAAGGCCCGTGACCAAGTCCCGGAGCGCACCGCCAAGGGCGATGGCAACGCCCGCGGCAGTGGCCTGAACCGCCCCCCACGCCCCCAGCGCAAGACCGCTGTGGCCGTCGCGGGCCAGGGCCATGGCTGCCGTCAGTGTACCAACGGAAAACAGCCCGCCACCGAGACCGATCAACGCAGTCCCCAGACGGAAGAGGTTCACCGACCCGAACGGGTCGGAGAAGATCACCGCCGAGAAGGCGGGCAGACCGATGACCACGCCCAGCGCAGCCAACCGGAAGGGCTCTATGCCGCGGGCCAGCAGGTTGGCCGCCAGCGCGAAACCGCCCAGCGTGCCGCCCGCCATCAGCGCCGTCAGCGCCGTGGTCTGGCCAACGGACAGTTTCAGCACCTGCCCGCCATAGGGTTCGAGAAGAATGTCCTGCATGCTGAAGGCGGTCGTCCCGAGGGCGACCGTGATCAGGATGCGGACGATGCGGCCCTGGCCGCGGAATGCGCGCCAGCTTTCGCGGAAGGAGGGGCGCGGCCGATCCGCGCGGGTGCGCGACGGATCGCGCGGTTCCTGCTTCCACAGGGCCACAAGATTCAGAATCATCGTCAGGGCGCCGGCGCCCTGGATCACCTGGATCAGCCGGACCTGCCGGAAATCCTCCAGCAGATCGCCGAAGATCAGGGCGCTGCCGACCATGCCCAGCAGCAGCATGACATAGAGCAGCGCCACCACCCGCGGCCGCACATGCTCCGGCGCGAGGTCGGTGGCGAGCGCCAGCCCGGCCGTCTGGGTCGTGTGCAGGCCGGCCCCGACCAGCAGGAAGGCCAGGGCCGCGCTGATATGTCCCACGATCAGCGGGCCCGTCGTGTCGCCCGACAGGATCAGCAGCGCGAACGGCATGATGGCGAAGCCGCTGAACTGCAACAGCGTGCCGAACCAGATGAACGGGACGCGACGCCAGCCCAGGACGGAACGGTAGTTGTCCGACCGGTGCCCGATCAGGGCGCGCAGGGGCGCGAAGACCAGCGGCAGCGACACCATCAGCGCGACCAGCCAGGTCGGCACGCCCAGCTCGACCACCATGACGCGGTTCAGGGTGCCGTTCAGCAGCACGATCGCCATGCCGACGGACACCTGGAACAGGGCCAGCCGCAGCAGTCGGCCGAGCGGCAGCTCCGGCGTCGCCGCGTCGGCGAACGGCAGAAACTGCGGACCGACCTTCGTCCAGTTCCGGGCGATCCTGTCGGACAACCGGCTCATGCGGGGACGAGCTCCATGGCCTGCGAGGTGTAGAAACCGCTGATGATCCGTTCCGTCCGCCCGCAGCGCCAGCCCTTCAGCCCCGGCTCCGCCGCGATCAGGCGCCGCAGCGTCTGCTCACCGACCGGCACGATGGCCGGCGCCCGGTCGCCGCGGGGGAACAGCTTGCCCACCGCATGCATCACCGTGAGCGCCGCCGTGCGCGGCGCGAAGGTGAAGACGATCGAGCCGGAGGTGCGCGCCGCCAGCTTCGCCAGGGCCGCCGTGATGTCGGCGGCCTCGTAATGGATCAGGCTGTCCATGGAGACGACATGGTCGAACCGGCCCAGCGCCGGGTCCAGCATGTCGCCGACACGGAAGTCGATGTGGCCGACGCCCAGATCATGCGGCAGCCGCTCACCGGCCAGCCCGACCAGGGTGGGCGAGATGTCGATGGCGGTGACCTGCGCGCCGCGCTTCGCCGCCTCCACCGACAGCATGCCGGTGCCGCAGCCCGCATCCAGCAGGCGGCGGCCCGTCAGATCCTGCGGCAGCCAGGAGAGCAGCGTCGCGCGCATGCGGTCGCGCCCCGCACGCACGGTCGCGCGCACGCGGCTGACCGGCGCATCGGAGGTCAGCCGCGACCAAGCATCGGCCGCCGTGCGGTCGAAGTAGGTCTCGATGGCCTCGCGCCGCTCCAGGTAGGTCGCGTTCTCCATCAGTCGAACCCCAGCAGGTCGAAGATGTCGCGGTCGCGCAGGGGTGCCGGGGCCAATGGCTCCGTCCCCGCCAGCAGGGTCGCGGCGAGGCGCAGATACTCCTGGCGGGCACGCTCCAGCTCCGGCTCGTCCTCCATCTCGAAGACGGTGCACTTCTTCAGCCGCGAGCGGCGGATGCCGTCCAGATCGGGCAGGTGCGCCAGCGTGTTCAGGCCGACGGCAGCGTTGAACTTGTCGATCTGGTCGGTGGCGGCGCTGCGGTTGCAGATCACCCCGCCCAGCCGGACCTCGTAGTTCTTCGACTTCGCCTGGATGGCCGCGACGATGCGGTTCATCGCGAAGATGCTGTCGAAGTCGTTGGCGGCGACGATCAGGGCCCGCTGCGCATGTTGCAGCGGTGCCGCGAAGCCGCCGCAGACCACGTCGCCCAGCACGTCGAAGATGACGACGTCGGTATCCTCCAGCAGGTGGTGCTCCTTCAGGAGCTTCACCGTCTGCCCGACGACATAGCCGCCGCAGCCGGTGCCCGCCGGCGGTCCGCCCGCCTCGACGCACATGACGCCGTTGTAGCCCGGATAGACGAAGTCCTCGGGCCGCAGCTCCTCGGAATGGAAGTTCACCGACTCCAGCACGTCGATGACCGTCGGCACCAGCTTCTTGGTCAGCGTGAAGGTGCTGTCATGCTTGGGGTCGCAGCCGATCTGCAACACCCGTTTGCCGAGCTTCGAGAAGGCCACGGCCAGGTTCGACGACGTGGTGCTCTTGCCGATCCCGCCCTTGCCGTAGACCGAGAACACGCGCGCGGTCCCGATCTTCAGGTTCGGGTCCATCTTCACCTGCACGCTGCCTTCCCCGTCCTGCCGCGACGGCAGGATCGCGGGGGCAGCGGGTCTCTCCAACACGGAGCTCATGCGACCGCCCTTTCGTTGATTCCCTCCAACCTATCCTCCAGCGCCTCACCCGCCTCGCGCAGCGCCTCCAGCATCTTCTCGTCCGGAGTCCAGTAGCTGCGGCGGGAGGCTTCCAGCAGGCGGTTGGCGACCCGGGCCGAGGCCTTCGGGTTGAGCGCCGCCATGCGCTCGCGCATCTCTTCGTCCAGCATGAAGGTCTGCGCAAGCTGCTGGTACACCCAGGGCGCCACCTGGCCCGTCGTTGCGGACCACCCCATGGTGTTCGTCACGTGCACCTCGATCTGGCGCACGCCCTCGTACCCGTGCTTCAGCATCCCCTCGTACCATTTGGGGTTCAGCATGCGGGTACGGGTCTCCAGGGCGACCTGTTCGGAGAGCGTGCGGACCGTGCCCTCGCCCTTCGTCTGGTCGCCGATATAGACGGGGACGGTGCCGCCGCGCGCGCGGCTGGCGGCGCGGCTGATGCCCCCGAGGCTGTCGAAATACTGGTCGATCGTGGTCACGCCCAGTTCGACCGAGTCGAGATTCTGGTAGGCCAGGGCGACGTCGCCGAGCGCACTCTCCAGGATCGCCGACTGGCGCACCGGCTTGCCGGAGCGGCCGTAGGCGTAGCACTTGCGCTTGGTGTAGGCGTCGGCCAGCTCGTTCTCGTCGTCCCAGACGCCGCCATCGACGAGCTGGTTGACGTTGGCGCCGTAGGTGCCGTCGGCGTTGGAGAAGACACGCAGGGATGCCGTCTCCAGGTCGCAGCCATGCTTCTCCTGGTAGGCCAGCGCATGCTTGCGGACCAGGTTCATCTCCAGCGGCTCGTCCGCCGCGGCGGCCAGATAGCAGGCCTCGGCCAGCATCTGGGTCTGCAACGGCAGCAGGTCGCGGAAGATGCCCGACAGGGTCAGCACCACGTCCACGCGCGGCCGGCCCAGCTCGGAGAGCGGGATCAGCTCCGCCCCGGACAGGCGGCCGTAGCTGTCGAAGCGCGGCCGGGCGCCCAGCAGGGCCAGCGCCTGGGCGATCGGGCCGCCCTCGGACTTCAGGTTGTCCGTGCCCCACAGCACGATGGCCACGCTCTCCGGCAGGCCGTGCCCTTCCTGGGCGTGCCGCTCCAGCAGGCGCGCGGCCTGCTTGGCGCCGTCGGCCACGGCGAAGGCGCTGGGGATGCGGAACGGGTCGAAGCCGTGCAGGTTGCGCCCGGTCGGCAGGATGGCCGGCGTGCGCAGCAGGTCGCCGCCCGGCGTCGGGCGGATGTAGCGGCCGTCCAGCGCCCGCAGGATGGCGGGAAGCTCATGGTCCACCGCCAGCAGACGGTCGGACGAGGCCAGCTCGCGGAACAGAGTCAGGTTCGCCTCGGTGCGTGCCTCGCCGCCGATGGACAGGGCCTCCTCCGGCTCGCTGCCGCGGACCAGGGCCTCCACCGCCGCGCGGGCGGGCGTCGCGCCGTGCGTCGACTCGGCCATGGCGAGCAGCAGGTCCACCCGCTCCTCCACCGACGGCGGCTCACCGACGACATGCAGACCGTGCGGGATCAGCGTGTATTCCAGCTCCAGCACCTGCTCGGTCAGAGCCTGGACGCGGGCGTCCGCCTCCTCCCCGGTCCAGGCCGGTTCCGCCGGCACCAGCTCCAGCGCCGCGGCCTGGGCCTGGATCACCTCGATCAGGGTGGTGCGGTCCTCCGCCGCGTCGGGCGCCAGCCCGCGCCAGCTCTCGATCGACCCCTTCAGGTCCAGCAGGCCGCGGTAGAGGCCGGCATGGGCGATCGGCGGGGTCAGATAGCTGATCAGGGTCGCCGCCGAGCGCCGCTTGGCGATGGTGCCCTCGGACGGGTTGTTGGCGGCATAGAGATAGATGTTCGGCAGGTCGCCGATCAGCCGGTCCGGCCAGCAGGAGGCGGACAGCGCCGTCTGCTTGCCCGGCATGAACTCCAGCGCGCCGTGCGTGCCGAAGTGCAGCACCGCGTTGGCGCGGAAATCCTCGCGCAGCCAGCGGTAGAAGGCGCTGAAGGCGTGCGTCGGGGCGAAGCCCTTCTCGAACAGCAGCCGCATCGGGTCGCCCTCGTAGCCGAAGGCGGGCTGGATGCCGACGAAGACGTTCCCGAACTGCTCGCCCAGCACCAGGATGGAGCGGCCGTCCGTCTGCAAGCGGCCCGGCGCCGGGCCCCACTGGGCCTCGATCTCACGCAGCCAAGTCTCCCGCCGGACATGATCGTCCACGGCGACCCGGGCATGCACGTTGGCGTCGGTGCCGAAGCGTTCGGAATTGCCCTTCAGGATGCGGTCCTGCAACTCCTCCACGGTGGCCGGAACCTCGACCGTGTAGCCCTCCGCCCGCATCGCCGTCAGCGTCCGGTGCAGCGAGGCGAAGACGGAGAGATAGGCCGCCGTGCCGGTGCTGCCGGCGTTGGGCGGGAAGTTGAACAGGACCACCGCCACCTTGCGCCGGGCCCGCTCGGCCCGCCGCAGCTCGACCAGCCGGGCGACGCGGGCGGCCAGCATGCCGGCGCGGTCCGGGCAGGGGTGCATGTCGGTGACGTTGTCCGCCTCCTTGACGACGCACTTGCGCTCGCAGCCGGCGCAGGGCACGCCCAGGGCGCCGGGACGGCCGCCGAACACCATGGAGCCCATGCCGCCGTCCAGCTCCGGGATGGCGACCATCATGGTCGCCTCGACCGGCAGCAGGCCGCGGTCCGACGAGGCCCAGGTGGCCATCGTCTGGAACTCCAGCGGATGCGCGGCGAAGAAGGGCACGTCCAGGGCGGCCAGCATCTCCTCCGCCGCCTTGGAGTCGTTGTAGGCCGGGCCGCCGACCAGCGAGAAGCCGGTGAGCGACACCACGGCGTCCACCACGGCGCGGCCGTTCTTCATGAAGAAGCGCTCGATCGCCGGGCGCGCGTCCAGGCCGCTGGCGAAGGCCGGCACGACCTTCAGGCCGCGCGCCTCCAGCGCCTTGATGACGCCGTCATAGTGCCCGGTGTTGCCCGGCAGCACGTAGGAGCGCATCACCAGCACGCCGACCGTGCCCGTCGTCTCCTTGCCCGGGGCCGGCAGCTTGTCCAGCCTGTCGGCGATGCGGCCGGACATGCGCGGGTGGTAGACACCGATCTCCGGATACTCGGCCGGGGCCTGCGCCTTCAGCGTGCCGCGCAGAGAGGCGCGCGGGCCGTCGGCGTAGCGGTCCACCAGATAGCGGACCATGTTCACGACGTTCTCGTCCGAACCGGCCAGCCAGTACTGGAGCGTCAGGAAATAGGCGCGCACATCCTGGGCCGGGCCCGGGATGAAGCGCAGGATCTGCGGGATGCGGCGGAGCATGGCCATCTGGCCCGCGCCGTTGGAGCCTTCCTTCTGCGACCCGCGCAGCTTCTTCAGCAGCGCCAGCGGCCCCTTGGCCTCGCCGCTCATGCTGAAGCGGCCCAGCCGGGTCAGCCGCATCACCTCGCCCGCCGACATGCAGCAGACCATGGCGTCGCAGTTGTCCCGCCGCGCCTTCAGGGCCGGCATCACCGCCTGGATGTGCGGTTCCATGAACAGCATGGTGGCGATGATGATGTCGCCCTGCGCGATGTCCTCGCGGCAGCGCTCCAGCGCCTCCGGGTCGTCGCCCCATTCCGCCGCGGAATGCAGGCTGAGAACCAGACCGGGGATGTCCTTCGCCAGAGTCCGCCCCGCCCGCTCGACCGACCCCGCCAGGTGGTTGTCGAGGGTCACGATGACGACGCGCACGGGCGTGCGGCTATCGGCCAAAGTGTGCTTTTGCATCGTAAAGGGTCTCGACGGTGATGAGCGTGATGCCATGGTCCTTGGCATAGCGCTCGGTGTTGCGGCGGGCCTTGCCGCGGACGAAGAACGGGATCTTACCGAGTTCCTTTTCCGCCTCCGGCGCCCAGCGCGTCTCCTGCTCGCCGGCCGGAACCGCGGTCGCGGCCGCGGCGGGTGCCGCGGCGGCCGGGGTCGGCGGGACGGGTGCGGGATCGGCGGCCGGGGGGACGGCAGCGGCCGGACGGGCCGGCGCGATGCCGCCAAGGTGCGACGGGCCGGCCTCGTCCTGGAACTCGAAGTCCTCCCGGAACATGGCCAGCAGGTGCTCCTCCAGTCCCATGACCAGGGGATGCACCCAGGTATCGAAGATCACGTTGGCGCCCTCGAACCCCATCTGGGGCGAGTAGCGGGCCGGGAAGTCCTGCACATGGATCGGCGCCGAGATGACGGCGCAGGCGATGCCCAGGCGCTTGGCGATGTGCCGCTCCATCTGCGTGCCCAGCACCAGCTCGGGCTGCAATTCGGCGACCTTCGCCTCGACCTCCAGATAATCGTCGGTGATCAGCGCCTCGACGCCGTAGCGCTGGGCCGCCTCGCGCACGTCGCGGGCGAACTCGCGGCTGTAGGTGCCCAGGCCGACGACGGTGAAGCCCATCTCGTCGCTGGCGATGCGGGCCGCCGCCAGGGCATGGGTGCCGTCACCGAAGATGAAGACGCGCTTTCCGGTCAGGTAGGTCGAATCGACCGAGCGGGAGTACCAGGGCAGCCGCGACCCGCCGGCCGCCGCCAGCGCCGCCGCCCGGTCCAGACCGGCCAGACCGGCGACCTCGGCCACGAAGTCCTTCGTGGCGCCGAAGCCGATCGGCACGACCTTCGTCGCCGGCTGGCCGAAGCTGCGCTGGAGCCAGGAGGCGGCGGTGCCCGCCACCTCCGGATAGAGCACGACGTTGAAGTCCGCCTCGCCCAGCCGGGCGATGTCGGCGGGGGTGGCGCCCATCGGCGCCACGACATGCACGTCCACCCCGATCCGGTCCAGCAGCCGGGTGATCTCCGTCACGTCGTCGCGGTGGCGGAAGCCCAGCGCCGTCGGGCCCAGCAGGTTGCAGCGCGGCCGCACGCCGGGCGCCCGGACCGGGCGCGGCGTGCCGGGCGGCGGCACATGCGGGCCGGCCAGGGCGCGGACAAGCTGGTAGAAGGTCTCCGCCGCGCCCCAGTTCTCCTTCTTCTGGTAGGCGGGCAGCTCCAGCGGAATGACGGGGACCGGCAGGGCGAGCGCCCGGGCGAGGCCGCCCGGATCGTCCTGGATCAGCTCCGCCGTGCAGGAGGCGCCGACGATCATCGCCTGCGGCCGGAACCGTTCATAGGCCTCGCGGACCGAGGTCTTGAACAGTTCCGCCGTGTCGCCGCCGAGGTCGCGCGCCTGGAACGTGCTGTAGGTGACCGGCGGTCGCTTGGCGCGCCGCTCGATCATCGTGAACAGCAGGTCCGCATAGGTGTCGCCCTGCGGCGCGTGCAGGACATAGTGCAAGCCTTCCATGCCCGTCGCGATCCGCATCGCGCCGACATGGGGAGGGGCTTCATAGGTCCAGACGGTGAGCTGCATCGGGTCAGGCCACCTTGAGTTGGGCACGCCGCCGGAGCGGCCGGGCGAACAGTTCGGCGAGGTCAGCCGCCTGCTCATACCCCTGCACCGGAGTGAAGAGCAGTTCGATAGACCATTTCGTCGCTGTCCCCTCCGCCTCGAGCGGATTGGCCAGCCCCAGGCCGCAGACGACGAGGTCCGGATGGGCTGCGCGGCAGCGGTCGAGCTGGCGTTCCACGTCCTGGCCCTCGCTGAGCTGCGCGCCCGCGGGCAGCAGCTCCAGCTCCGGCGCCAGATGCTGGCGGTGCAGGTAGGGGGTGCCGACTTCCGTCAGCTTCATGCCCAGTTCGCGCGAAACGAAGCGCGCCAGGGGGATTTCCATCTGGGAATCGGGGAAGAAGAAGATCTTCTTGCCTTCCAGCTCCGTGCGCAGCCGGGACAGGGCGCGGCGGGCGCGCTCGGCCCGCGGCTCCGTCGCGGCACGGAAGCGCTCGGCCGGAACGCCCCAGGCGCGGGCGGCCGCGGCCAGCCAGGCGGTGGTTCCCTCCACCCCCAGCGGGAAGGGTGCGACAAGTCGCTGCGCCCCCCGCGCCTCCAGCAGGCGGGTGGTGTCGCCCAGGAAGGGCTGCGCCAGCAGCATGCGGGTGTTCGGGCCGACCGAGGGCAGCTCGTCCGCCCGCCGCGGCGGCAGGAACTTCACCGGGCCGACGCCCATCTCGTCGAAGACGCGGCGGAGCTGATCCTCCACCACCTCGGCCAGGGCGCCGACGACCAGCAGCGACGGCGGGTCCTGCGGCTCCTCATAGGGCATGGTGGGCACCAGGGCCGCGAGGCAGGCGTCCTCGCCCTGGGTGAAGGTCGTCTCGATGCCGCTGCCGGAATAGGCCAGGATCTTCACGTCCGGCGCATGCCGGCGCGACAGGCGGGAAGCAGCGCGGGCGAGGTCGAGCTTGATCACCTCGGACGGGCAGGAGCCGACCAGGAACAGCAGCTTGATGTCCGGCCGGCGCGAGAGCAGCCGGTCCACGACCTTGTCCAGCTCGTCGTTCATGTCGGCGAGGCCGGCGAGGTCCTTCTCCTCCATGATCGCGGTGCCGAAGCGCGGCTCCGCGAAGATCATGACGCCGGCGGCGGACTGGATCAGATGCGCGCAGGTGCGCGAGCCGACGACCAGGAAGAAGGCGTCCTGGATCTTGCGGTGCAGCCAGATGATTCCGGTCAGGCCGCAGAAGACTTCGTGCTGACCGCGCTCGCGCAGCACGGGCGCCGTGCTGCACCCCCCGAACGGGGCGGCCCCGGCGGCGGTCAGGGCGTCACTACCACTCATGAGGGCTGTTCCACGGTTTGTCCGGAGGCAGCACCGGAAGCGCCGCCGGCCGCACCCTCCAGGCGCGCCAGCCGCAGCTTCCAGACGAACTGCACGGCATTGATGACGTAGGCGGCATAGGCGGCGAGCGCGAGATACATCTGCCCGGCCGGCTCCAGCGATCCGCTGAAGAGCGACCAGAGATAGGCCGTGTGCAGCGCCAGCACCAGCATGCTGAACACGTCCTCCCAGAAGAACGGACGCGCGAACAGGTACTTGCCGAAGACCACCTTCTCCCAGATCGAGCCGGTGATCATGATCGTGTAGAGCACCAGGGTCTTGACCACGATCGAGATCGTGGCGGCCTCCAGACCCGCACCCGTGGCAAGATAGCGCAGCACGAGCCCGAGGCTGACGAGAAAGACCACGAACTGGACAGGGGCAAGCACTCCCTGTACCACCGTCCAGGATGAGGCATCCCGCCGACGACGCTCTTCAGGCGTATAGAGAGGCTGCCCGCGGGTATGCACAAACGGTGGAAGATCCATCGCTTTCTCCTGCCCCCGCCGGGGGTTACGGCCGGCCGGGAAGGTCCGCGACGAACGCAACGGACCCGCTTCTGCCGTCTTCCGGGAAGGCTAGACGTGAACGGTCAGGGTGTCAACAGGACGGAACGTAAATTAGAGTTGACAGTGGATTGCTGTCAGGATGGCGTATGGTCGCGGCCCTCTTCCCTGCGCTTTCGGTTTGGAATAACTCAGGCGCGCCCTGCCCGGGGTGACGTCCGGAGTGACCCGGGGTGAATCGTCTTGCCCCGGCCGTGGTCGCGGGTGTACCTTCAATCATCCCCAGCCAGGGGGCGGAAAATGAACGACTCCGTCGAATGGGTCGCCGCAGGGAGTGCTTGGTCGGACGCCGGAAATGATGCGGATGACAGGAATCTGTCCTCCAAGTCTGCTGACGCCCACCCCGGCGACTGCGACGGGCTCTCTCTTGCATTGCGCGGTAATGCCGGGAACGAATCATTCGCTCGGCTAATATTATCGCAGTCTTCCCTGACTGCTTGCTGCTGTCAGCAGGCCTGTCACCGTTCCACGCCCGGCGATGTCGATGTCGCCCGGTTCGCGTCCCTGATTCTTGAGAACGACATTGCGGCGGCCACGGCCTTCATTGAGGACTGGCTGGCGCGGGGCGTCTCCCTGGACACGATCTATCTGGACCTGCTCGCCCCCACGGCCCGCCATCTCGGGTCGCTGTGGGATGACGACATGTGCGACTTCGCCGACGTCACCGTCGGCCTGTGTCGCCTCCAGCAGGTGCTGCGGGGGCTGAGCACCACCTTCATCGGGGAGGCTGACCGTCCCGACCCGCGCCGGCGCATCCTGCTGGTCACCGTGCCGGGGGAACAGCACTCCTTCGGCCTGCTGATGGTGGCGGAGTTCTTCCGCCGCGCCGGCTGGGACGTGACCACGGCCATGCCCACCTCCCGGGATGATCTGTCCACCCTGGTGCGCAGCGAGTGGTTCGCCCTGGTCGGCCTGTCGGCAAGCTGCGACAGCCGTCTGGACGCCATGGCCGCGGCCATCCGGTCGGTCCGGCGCGCCTCGCGCAACCGTCTGGTCGGCGTTCTGGTGGGGGGGCCCGTGTTCGACGGCCATCCCGAATACGTGACGGCCGTGGGTGCCGACATCATGGCGAGAAACGGTCAAGAGGCAACTGTTCAGGCGCAAAATCTTCTTGCCCTGATGCCTGCCGGCTGCTGAAACCTGACATCATCGTTGTGCGTTGCAACGGGCGGGAGACCGCCCGTTTTTGTCGTGTGTGCGCTGCACGCCGCTCCCGGAGGGCGATTGTCAATTTTTGTGTACGTAAGGCTGGCTTGACAAACCATGTCCGCTAATGCCCCAATGGCCATGCGCCAGCCTTAACGCATCGGACCGGGGGGGTCCCGAGGAACCCGAGAACCTTGGCAGGCGTACGTCAAGGTATCGAGCTAGGAAGGCGCGCCGCCCGTGAGGCATTTCCAGGCGCCGAGTCAATCGCTGGGGAACCTGAACGCCGAGGCGGTCGCCGCCTTGATCGCGTCGGCCGGGGACATCGCGCTCGTCGTGGACAACCGGGGCCTGATCCTGGACATGGCGTTCGGCAATGATGCCCTGGCCCGCGAATGGGACGATGTCTGGCTGGGCCGCCAGTGGCAGGACACCGTCACCTCCGACAGCCGGGCCAAGGTCGATGCGCTGCTGCGCGAGGCCGAGTCGGGCGCCCCGTCGCGCTGGCGTCACGTCAACCACGCCTCCTCCCGCGGGTTGGACGTCCCCATCCAGTACACCGCCGTGAAGGTGATGGACGACGGCAAGGTCGTCGCCATCGGCCGCGACCTGCGCGCCACCGCCGCGCTGCAACAGCGGCTGGTGGAGGCGCAGCAGTCCATGGAGCGGGACTATTCCCGCCTGCGCCAGATGGAGATGCGCTACCGGCTGCTGTTCCAGACGACGCCGGAGGCGATCCTCATCGTCGATGCCACCAGCTTCAAGGTAACGGAGGCCAATCCCGCGGCCGCCACCCTGCTGGGGCAGGAGCTGAACCGCATCGTCGGCCGCCCCCTGCCGGAAGCGTTCCCGGCCGCGGCCGAGCAGTCGATCCAGTCCTTCCTGGCCGGCATCCGCGCCACCGGCCGCACGGAGTCGACCCAGGTGGCGGCCCCGGCCGGGATGGCCGGCTTCTCCGTCACTGCCTCGCTGTTCCGGCAGGAGGGGGTGTCGCTGTTCCTGGTGCGGATCGGCGCCGCCGCGACGGAGGCGCCGGCCGCCCCGGCCGTGCGGCCCCGTTTCGTGCAGGTGGTGGAAAGCCTGCCCGACGGCATCGCCATCACCGATCCGGAAGGCCGCATCCTGGAGACGAACGCCGCCTTCCTGGACCTCGCCCAGCTCGTCACCGAGGAGCAGGCCCGCGGCGAATCGCTGGAGCGCTGGCTGGGCCGGCCGGGCGTCGATCTCAGCGTGCTGATCGCCAACCTGCGCCAGCACGGGGCCGTCCGACTCTACGCCACGACCCTGCGCGGCGAATACGGCGACACGGCCGAGATCGAGGTTTCCGCCGTCTCCATCGGCAACGGCGACCGCCCCTGTTTCGGCTTCGCCATCCGCAATGTCGGCCGACGTCTGGCCGCCGATTCCCGCAAGCGGGAACTGCCCCGCTCCGTCGAGCAGCTCACCGAGCTGGTCGGCCGAGTCCCCCTGAAGGACCTGGTGCGGGAGACGACCGACGTGGTCGAGCGTCTGTGCATCGAAGCGGCATTGGAACTGACCGGCGACAACCGCGCCTCGGCCGCGGAGATCCTGGGGCTCAGCCGGCAGAGCCTGTACGTCAAGCTGCGCCGCTACGGCCTGGGCGACATCGACCCCGAATCGGCCTGAGCCGGTTACCCCTCCCGTTCCGGGAGCGTTCGCTCCTGCCGGCTGTTGCACCGGGCCCCGACCCGCACGTCCTTCCCCGCGCGTCCACCCCGGACGCCCGACCGGACGGCAAGCCAGCAGGTGAGCGATGCCCGCCCGGACCGCTCCGGATTCCCCCGATGCCGCCCGCCCGACCGGCGGCGCCCCCTTCCCCACCGAAGACCCGTCGCTGCTACGGCTGGCCGAGGCCATGCTGCCCGGCTTCCTGCTGCGGCAGCGCTGGTATCCGGCGAAGGATGCCGGCCAGCCGCGGGTGACGCTGCTGGCCCAGGTGCCGTTGCCCGGCCTGGAGCATCCGGCCGCCCTCGCCGTCTGGTCCGTCGAGCCGCCGGAGCGCCGGCCCCTGCGCTGCCTGGTGCCGCTGGCGATCCTGCCCGCGGACGGCGTGCCCGACGCGGCGGTGATCGCGCCCCTGCATCCGGCCGACGGCGGTCAGGTGCTGGCGGACGCGCTGCTGGCCGACGACACCGTGATCGCCTTCCTGGCGGGCCTGCTGCTGGACCCTGGCGCCGTGCCGCCGCCGGGCCTGAGCGCGGGCCGGACCGGGGCGGCGGCCGGCGGTCCCACGGCGCGGCCGGCGATCCGGCGCGGCTCGGTGGAGCAGTCCAACAGTTCCTTCCGGGTCGGGGAGCAGGGCATCCTGAAGCTGTTCCGCACCCTGGAACCCGGCACGCATCCCGAGCTTGAGATCGGCCGCTTCCTGACCGACCGGGCGCGCTTTCCGGCCATCCCGGCGCTGGCCGGGTGGCTGGAACTGGCCGTCGGTATCAGCGGGGCCGGTGCCAGCGGGGCCGGTGCGGGCGGGGAGCAGGCGACCCTCGGCGTGCTCCAGGCCTTCGTGCCCAACGAGGGCGACGGCTGGGGCTGGGTGCTGGCCCGGCTGGCCGACGGGCGGGAGCGGGAGACGCTGCCCTGGATCGCCGCCCTGGGCCGGCGGGTCGCGGGGCTGCACCGCGCCCTGGCCCTGGACACGGACGACGACGCCTTCCGCCCCGAACCCGTGGACGGCGAGGACCTGGACGGCTGGGTCGAATCCGCCAAGGCGATGGCGCGGCGGGCCCTGGACTCGCTGGACGGGGCGGTCGCCGTCCTGCCCGCCGCCGTCCGGCCGGTGGCGGAGGCGCTGCTGGCCCGCCGCGCCGAGCTGCCGGTGCTGTTGCAGGCGCTGCTGCCGGTCACCGCCGTCGCCCGGACACGCCACCATGGCGACCTGCATCTGGGGCAGGTGCTGGTGACGCCGGACGCGACGGACGCCGTGATCGTGGATTTCGAGGGCGAGCCGCTGCGGCCGCTGGCGGAGCGTCGGGCCCGCCACAGCCCGCTGCGCGACGTGGCGGGGATGCTGCGCTCCTTCTCCTACGCGGCGGCCTCCGCCGGGCGGCAGGGCGACCGGGCGCGGCAGGACGCCCTGACCCGCTGGGCCGGCGAGGCCACGGGAACCTTCCTGGATGCCTATCTGACGGCGGCCGAGGGCTGCCCGGGCTGCGCCGCCACGCCGGAGGAGACGGTCCGGCTGGTCCGCTTCTTCATGCTGGAGAAGGCGCTGTACGAGGTCGCCTACGAGTTGGCGAACCGGCCCGACTGGGTGGAAATCCCGCTGGCCGGCGTGCTCGCCATCCTGGATGACGGGGAAGCCGGCGTGCCCTCCCCCCGGACCGGAGCCGTCCGGCGGCACCGGATGCCGTTCGGGGCGGAGCTGCGCGAGGGGGGCGGGGTGCGCTTCCGCCTCTGGGCGCCGGCGCACGCGACGCTGCGCCTGGAGCTGGACGGCGCGGCGCTGTACATGACCCCGGCGGAGGGCGGCTGGCACGAGCTGGTGAGCGACCGCGCCGGTGCCGGCAGCCGCTACCGCTTCCTGCTGCCCGACGGCACGGCCGTGCCCGACCCGGCCTCCCGCCACCAGCCCGAGGACGTCCACGGCCCCAGCGAGGTGGTCGATCCGGCCGCCTACCGCTGGCAGGCCGCGGACTGGCGCGGCCGCCCGTGGGAGGAGGCCGTGCTCTACGAGCTGCACATCGGCGCCTTCACGCCGGAGGGGACCTTCCGCGCCGCCATCGGAAAGCTGGACCATCTGGTCGCGCTGGGCGTGACGGCGGTGCAGATCATGCCGGTGGCCGACTTTCCCGGCGGCCGCAACTGGGGCTACGACGGCGTGCTGCCCTTCGCCCCGGACGGCAGCTACGGCCGGCCGGAGGACCTGAAGGCCCTGGTGGACGCCGCCCATGCCCGCGGCCTTATGGTCATGCTGGACGTCGTCTACAATCATTTCGGGCCGGAGGGGAACTACCTGTCCCTCTACGCTCCCGGCTTCTTCACGGAGAAGCACCACACCCCCTGGGGGGCGGCCGTGAACTATGACGATACGGGCAGCCGCACCGTGCGCGACTTCGTCATCCACAACGCCCTCTACTGGATCGAGGAGTTCGACCTGGACGGGCTGCGGCTGGACGCGGTCCACGCCATCATCGACGAGACCGAACCCCACCTGCTGACGGAGCTGGCGCGGGAGGTGCGCCACCGCTTCCCGGACCGGCACGTCCACCTGGTCCTGGAGAACGAGGAGAACGAGGCGGCCCGGCTGGAACGCGCCCGCGACGGGGCCACGGCCCTGTTCACCGCGCAGTGGAACGACGACGTCCACCACGGGCTGCACGTCGCCGCCACGGGGGAGAGCGCCGGCTACTACGGGGAGTATGCCGGCGATCTGGACAAGCTGGGCCGCGCCCTGGCCGAAGGCTTCGCCTTCCAGGGAGAGATGATGGCCTACCGCGGCGCCCCCCGCGGCGAGCCGAGCGGCCACCTGCCGCCCACCGCCTTCGTCGCCTTCCTCCAGAACCACGACCAGATCGGCAACCGCGCCTTCGGCGACCGCATCACCGCGACCGCCCCGGCGGAGGCGGTGAGGGCCGTCGCCGGCCTCTACCTGCTGGCGCCGCAGGTCCCCATGCTGTTCATGGGCGAGGAATGGGCCTCCGCCCGCCCCTTCCCCTTCTTCTGCGACTTCGGCCCCGAGCTGGCGACCGCCGTGCGCGAGGGCCGGCGCAAGGAGTTCGCCCGCTTCCCCGAATTCCGCGACGAGGCCGCCCGCGCCCGCATCCCCGACCCCACGGCGGAGGCGACCTTCCGGTCGGCCAAGCTGGACTGGGAGGCGCTGGAGCGGGAACCGCACGCCGGCCGGCTGGACTGGTACCGGCGGATGCTGGCCCTGCGCCGGACGGAGATCATACCCCGCCTGCCCGGCATCGGCGCCGAGGCCGGACGCTACGAGCGGATCGGGGAGAGCGGGCTGGTGGTGCGCTGGCGCCTGGGCGGGGGGGAGACCCTGGCCGTCGCCGCCAACCTGTCCGCCGGGCCGGAGGACGGCTTCCCCGCCGCCGCGGGCCGGACCCTGCACCGGGAGGGCGGGGCCGGGGACGACGCGACCGGCGGCGGCCGCTACGGCCCCTGGGCCGTGCGCTGGTGGATCGAAGGGGAGCCGGACAGCGGCGGCAGGGAGCGGACGGCGACCGGGGCTGAGACGGGGACGGAGACCGGGGCCGAGAGCGGAGAGCCAGGCGGCACGGCGCTGGCACGGCTGGCCACGCGCTGCGGCATCGAGCCCGGCTTCGACAACGCCCATGGCGAGCGGGTGGAGACATCGCCCGCGACCCGCCGTCGCCTGCTGGCCGCCATGGGCATCGACGCCGCGGACGAGGCGGCGGCGGAACGGGCGCTGGACGCCCTGGACCGGGAGGAGTGGCAGCGCCCCCTGCCCCCCGTCACCGTCTGCCGGCGCGACGCCGGGCCGCCGTCGGTTCTGCTGACCCTGCCGGCCGGAACGGGCACCGTCGCCTGGCGGGTGGCGCTGGAGACGGGCGGCGAGCGGGGCGGCGAGGCCGATGCCGCCACCCTGGACCTGGAGGCGGCACGGGAGCTGGACGGCCGACGGCTGGAACGGCGCCGGCTGCCCCTGCCCGCCGATCTTCCGGACGGCTACCACCGGCTGCATGTCGCCGGGGCGGAGATGCCCCTGGTGCTGAGCCCCGGCCGCTGCTGGCTGCCGCCGGATATGGCGGACGGCCGGCGGCTCTGGGGTCTGGCGGCGCAGCTCTACACGCTGCGGTCCGACACGGACTGGGGCATCGGCGACTTCGGCGACCTGCGCACCCTGGTGGATCTGGCCGCGGCCCGCGGCGCCGCCGCGGTCGGGCTGAACCCGCTGCATGCCGCCTTCCCCGACGACCCGGAGCATGCCAGCCCCTATTCCCCGGCCAGCCGGCTGCTGCTGAACGTGCTGAACATCGACGTCACGGCGGTGCCGGAGTTCACCGCCTGCCCCGAGGCCGTGGCGCTGGTCGCGTCGGCGGAGATGACGCGGCGGCTGGAGGAGAGCCGGCGGTCGCCGCTGGTGGACTACACGGCCGTGGCGGACCTGAAGATGCAGGTGCTGGCCCTGCTGTTCGAGACCTGCCGCGACGCCGCGGACCGCGGCCGGGCCGATGCCTTCGCCACCTACCGGCGGGAGGCCGGGCCAGCGCTGGAGGCGGGCTGCCTGTTCCTGGTGCTGCGCGGGCATTTCGCCGAGCGCGGCCAGCCCGACTGGCACGGCTGGCCGGAGGAGTACCGCAGCCCGGCCTCCCCTGCCGTGCTGCGCTTCGCGGCGGAGCACCGGCACGGGCTGGACTTCATGGCCTGGCTGCAATGGGTGGCGGACGACCAGCTTGCTGCCGCGGCGTCGCGGGCGCGGGAGGCCGGCATGGCGATCGGGCTCTACCGCGATCTGGCGGTGGGAGCGGACCGCTCCGGGGCCGAGACCTGGATCAACCCGCAGGCCGTCGTCTCCGCCGCCCATGTCGGCGCCCCGCCGGACATCTTCAATCCGGCCGGGCAGGACTGGGGCCTGCCGCCCCTCGATCCGCACGCCCTGCGGCAGGAGGGCTATCGCAGCTTCATCGACCTGCTGCGGGCGAACATGCGCCATGCCGGCGGCCTGCGCATCGACCATGCCATGGCATTGCAGCACCTCTACTGGATTCCCGAGGGCGGTTCCCCGGCCGACGGGGCCTATGTCGCCTACCCGCTGGAGGACATGCTGGGCATCCTGGCGCTGGAGAGCGCCCGCCACCGCTGTCTGGTGGTGGGGGAAGACCTGGGCACGGTGCCGGAGGGCTTCCGCGAGCGGATGGCGGCGGCGGCCGTGCTGTCCTACCGGGTGCTGTTCTTCGAGCAGGAGTCCGGGACCGGCGCCTATGCCGCGCCGGCCGACTATCCGCCGCTGGCGCTGGCGGTGATCGGCAGCCACGACCTGCCGACCCTGCGCGGCTGGTGGGAGGGCAGCGACATCGTCCTGAAGGAGCGGCTGGGCCTCTTTCCCGGCGCGGGCGAGGCGGAGAAGCAGCGGACCCGCCGCGAGCGCGACCGGGGCTGCCTGCTGGAGGCGCTGAAGCGGGAGGGGCTGGTGCCGGCGGCGGTCACCGTCGGGACCCTGCCGATGGAGACCCTGCACGCCGCCGCGCACGCCTTCCTGGCCCGCAGCCGCGCCGCCCTGGCCATGGTGCAGCTCGACGACCTGACGGGGGAGACGGAGCCGGTGAACGTGCCGGGCACCGCGGCCGAACACCCGAACTGGCGGCGCAAGCTGTCCCTGGGCCTGGAGGCGCTGTCGCAGGACGCCCGGTTCCAGGCGGTGGCGGAGATCATGGCGGCCGGACGCTGACCGGCACGACCTGCCGGCGCCCCCGGGGATTCAGCCCCCGGAGACGCCGGCGCCTGCCCCGGATGCCCTCAGACCTGAACGAACGTCCGGAAGCCGCCATGGATCATGCGTTTGCCGTCGAACGGCATGTCGTCCACGCTGCCCTTCAGGCGCGGGTCCTGCATCACCTTGGCGTTGATGGCATCCCGCTGCTCCCGGGAGGCATAGACGATCCAGGAGAAGACGACGACCTCGTCCTCCGTCGCCTGGACGGCGCGGGGGAAGGAGGTCAGGGTGCCGTAGGGCACGTCGTCGCCGATGCATTCGGCATAGGCGAGGGCGCCGTGCTCCTTCCAGACCTCCGCCGCCGTGCGGGCCAATGCCGTGTAGGCGTCCAGCTTCGCCCTGGGCACCGCCAGCACGAAGCCGTCCACATAGGTGCCGTCCGTGGGGGTGCCGTCCGTGGGGGTGCCGTCCGTGGGGGTGCCGTCCGTGGGGGTGCCGTCCGTGGGGGTCCCGTCCATCCCAGCCATCTGTACCCTCCCTGTTCGCATGACACCGCGCCGGCACCCCGGCCGGGAGCCGGCCGGCGTTCCGTCCTCCCCTTATTCCCCCCCCATGCGCCCAGCGGCCCACGGCGGGCGCAGGGCCGAGGCCATCCTGCGTTGACAAAACGCAACGTGCTCCGGCCGGCGATCGGGTAGGGTGCCGGAGCCCCTGGAGGGCAAGCGGAGAAACCACCGATGACCTGCCGCCGCGACATGGAGCCCTGTGGCTGCTCCACACCGGAAGGGCATGGGCGCTGCCTGACCGACGCCGCCCGGACGGCGCTGCTGGCGGCGCTGGACATGGAGTACCGGGCCGCCGCCGTCTACGAGGCCGTGCTGCGCCGGTTCGGACCGATGCCGCCCTTCACCCATGTGCTGCGCTCCGAACAGCGCCACGCCGCCGTCCTGGGCGCCCTGCTGGAGGGGCACGGGGTGGCCGCCCCGCCCTCGCCCTACGACCCGGCCGACATGGCGCTGCCCGCCAGCCTGTGGGAAGCGTGCGAGGCCGCCGCCGCCGGCAAGGAGGCCAGCGCCGCGCGCTACGACCGCGACCTGCTGCCCGCCGCCGAGGGGCACGAGGACGTGCGGACCGTCTTCCTGCGCCTGCGCGATGCCGCCCTGCACTGTCAGCTTCCGGCCTTCCGCCACTGGATCGACCTGCACGGGCGCGGGGAGCCGGCCACCGGCGACGCCGCCTGAGCGCAACGCAGTCTCCCGTCCCGCCCCATTGATTTCCCGCCACCGCCGCCGCAGATAGCGACCGACCGCATCGTGCGGCAGGGGGGCGAAGAGAGGGACCATGGCCGACGGGGACATCCAGCAGACGGCACCCGCCGGCGACGATCCGGATCTGGTCTACGCCATCGCCCGCATCCACCCCGAGGTCGTGCCGCTGCACCGGCTGGGCCTGGACCGGATGGAGCAGGCGGGCATGCTGGGCATGGTGCCGCTGGGCCTGCCGCTGCCCAAGGGCCGCCGCGATCTGGTGGTGGCGGAGGAGCGGCGCGAGGCCGTGCTGCTGGAGATCGCCGGCAAGATCGCCCGCGCGCAGCGCCGGGCCGAGGTGCTGGAGCGCGGCCGCCGCGCGCTGGAGGGCACCGACGCCACCCTGGCCGTGGCCGAGGCGCGCGACCGCATCCGGATCCGCCTTGCCGACGCCGTCCACTGGACCGGCATGCCCGGCCCGATCCGGCTGGAGGTGTCCCGCGCCGTGGACGTGGACGAGCTGTCCGGCCTGGACGAGGCCGAGCTGCGCAGCCGCCTGCCGGCCGATCCCGAGCTGCGCCAGCGCCTGGACCGGGCCATGGCCGACGTGGCCCAGCGCCTCTGGGCCTTGCAGGAACTGGCGGGGGAGCCGGAGGACAGCTGGACCTTCGAGCATCTGGCGCAGCGCCTCTACAGGGTCTGCCGCACCAACCACCAGCCCAACGACATCCTGCGCCGCTGGACCGAGATCGAGGAGACCTGGCGGCACGAGCGCGCCGTCGCCCGCGGCCGCGACTACGTCAACACCGAGTTCGACTTCGCCCGCTTCGAGCGGCTCTTCCCCCTGGCCCGCGCCCTGGGGCGCAGGCTGGTGCTTGTGATTGGCCCGACCAATTCGGGCAAGACCCACCGCGCCATGCAGGCGCTGCGGCAGGCGCCGACGGGGGTCTATCTGGCGCCGCTGCGCCTGCTGGCGCTGGAGGTGATGGACCGGCTGAACCGGGAGGGCACGCCCACCACGCTGCTGACCGGGGAGGAGGAGATCCGCGTGCCGGACGCGCGCCACCTCTCCTCCACCATCGAGATGCTGGACCCGGAGGCGACGGTGGACGTCGCCGTGATCGACGAGGTCCAGATGCTGGCCGACCGCGACCGCGGCTGGGCCTGGACGGCGGCGCTGATGGGGGTGCCGGCGAAGACCGTCTACCTGCTGGGCGCGCCGGAGGTGCGGCCCCTGGTCGAACGGGCCGCGGCCCATCTGGGCGAACCGCTGGAGGTGGTCGAGCTGGAGCGCAAGCAGCCGCTGCACATGATCGAGGAGCGGCTGGAATGGTCCGACGTGGGCCGCGGCGACGCCCTGATCGCCTTCTCGCGCCGCGAGGTGCATGCCGTGCGCGACACGGTGCAGGCGCGCGGGCTGACGGCGGCGGTGATCTACGGGGCGCTGGCCCCGGACGTGCGCCGGCGCGAGGCGGAGCGGTTCAATACCGGCGAGGCCGACGTGGTGATCGCCACCGACGCCATCGGCATGGGTCTGAACCTGCCGGTGCGGCGGGTGCTGTTCACCACGCTGGAGAAGTTCGACGGGGTAGAGATGCGGTCGCTGCACCCGGCGGAGGTCAAGCAGATCGCCGGCCGCGCCGGCCGCTTCGGACATTTCGAGGCGGGCGAGTTCGGCGTCGTCGGGCGCGGCACGCCGCAGGCGCTGCGCATGATCGTCACCCGGCAGGACACCAGCTTCGGCCCGAAGACGGCGCTGACGGTGCGGCCCACCCGCGCCATGGTGGCGCGGCTGGCCGGCCGCGTCGGCAGCCACAGCCTGTCGCTGCTGATCGACTGCTTCGCCGCGGCGCGCACGTCAGGCTCCCCCTTCCGGGTCGCCGACCTGGAGCCGCTGCGCAAGCTGGCCGCCGTGCTGGACGAGAAGGAGATCGGCTTCGAGAACAAGCTGAGCCTGCTGTTCGTGCCGGCCGACCTGGACAAGGACGTGGATGCCCGCTTCTTCCACCGCATCTGCCGGGCGGTGGAGACGGGCGAGGCGGTGCCCGTCGGGCTGGTCGTGCCGGCCCGCGTCGGCACGCTGGACGACATGTCGCTGGAGGAGCTGTCGCGCACCTGCGACCTCTACTACTGGGCCTCGCGCAAGTTCCCCGCGCAGTTCCCTGACCGCACCACGGTGCAGGAGCGCCGGGCCGAGGTCAGCCGCCGGCTGTCGGAGATCCTGGCCGCCGCGGCACGCACCCGCGGCCGGACGCCGAAACCGAAGCAGGGCTTCCGCGGCGCTCCGCGCAAGCGCTACGGCCCGCGCCGGGGATAGGACGCCCGCGTCCCTCAGCCCGTGGCCCTCAGCCTGTTGAGGCCCCGGCGGCGGGCAGCGCCTCCGCCGGGGCCGGCTGGATCTCCTCCGACAGCGGCAGTTCCAGCCGGCACAGCAGCCCGTCCGCCTGGAAGTCGAGCATGGAGCGCCCGGCCAGCTCGTAGGCCACGCTCTGCCGGATCAGGATGGAGCCGAAGCCGTTCTGCGGCGGCGCCTGGATGGGCGGTCCGCCATGCTCCTTCCAGGTGATCTGGAGCCGGTCGCCGCCCTCGCCGCGGCGGATCGCCCAGCCGATCTCGACATAGCCACCGCGCAGGAAGGCGCCGTACTTGGCGGCGTTCGTCGCCAGCTCGTGGAACACCAGCGCCAGCGCCAGCGCCGCCTTCGGCCGCAGGATCACCGGCGGCCCCGACAGGCGCACATCCGTCCCGCCCGGCCCGGCATAGGGCCGCACCTCGTGCGACACCACCTCGGACAGCCGCACCCATTCCCAGTGGTGCTCGGCCAGCAGATTGTGCGTGGCCGACAGCGCCCGCAGCCGGCCCTCGAAGGTCGGCCAGAAACTGTCCAGCTCGGCATGGCGGCGGCGCGTCTGGGCACCGATGGAGATGACCGTCGCCAGCGTGTTCTTCACCCGGTGGCTCAGTTCCGCCATCAGCAACGCCTGACGCTCCTCCGCCTGCCGGCGCTCGGTGACGTCCACGATCTCCAGCACCATGCCGGTCGGGCCGGATTCGCCGGACAGCAGCGCCACGGAATAGACGACGGGGACACAGCCCCCGTCCGGCCGCTCCAGCATGGCCGCCGCCTCGCGCACGGGCTTCGGCAGGGTCCGGCCGGGCTGGAGCGGGATGCCCAGGCGGCGGACCAGGGCGCCGTCGCGCAGGTCGGGCTCCGACAGCCCCAGGAGCGCCCGGGCCGGCGGGTTGAGGAAGGTCACGCTGCCCGCGGCATCCGTCATGATCAGGGCGGAGGTGACGTTGTCCGTGATGGTGCGGGTGACCAGCGCCTGCTCGGCCAGACGCCGGTTCGCCTCGGCCAGACGGCTGTTGGCGCGCTGGATCTCGTCGGCCAGGGCGGCCCGCGCCTCGGCCGCGTTGCGCTCGGCCTCCAGCCGCAGGGTCAGGCTCTCCCGCCGGCGGAAATCCTCCAGCAGGCGCCGGTTCTGCTCCTGGAGGAAGCGCCGGCGCAGGATCGCCCGCAGCCGGGCGCGCAGCGGCGCCAGCGGCCGGTCCAGGTGGAACACGTCGTCCACACCCGCTTCCAGCAGGCCCTGCACCGCGTCCAGCGGGTCGGGCTCGTCCAGCCCCCCAGGACCGCCGGGGCGCAGCAGGATGAGCGCCGGCGCGTCCGCCGCTCCCGGCGGCGGGATCTGCTGCACGGCCCGGCAGAGATCGATCCCCACCCCGTCCGGCAGCGTCTCGGCCACGAAGGCGCAGTCATAGGCGCGGCACCGCAACGCCTCCAGCGCATCGGCCGCGGTGGCGCGATGATCGACGATGCAGCCCTCCTCCCGGAGCTGCGTGTCCAGCGCCCGGAACCGCTCGTCGGGCGCCCCCGCCACGAGCGCCACCGGACGGCGGAACTGCGGATGCGGCAGCACGTCCGGGTCGCCGTCCAGGCGCGCATGACGCAGCAGGTTGCGCACGCGCAGCAGCAGCACGCCGCTGTCGGCCGACTTCGGCAGGAAGTCGTCGGCGCCGCTGTCCAGCCCCTCGCGCTGGCGCCCCGGCGTCTCGTCCGCCGTCAGGATCAGGATCGGCATGGAGAAGGTGGCGACATGCAGGCGGAGCTGACGGCACAGATCCGCCCCCTGCAATCCCGGCAGGTGGTGGTCCACGATCAGCAGGTGCGGCAGACGCCGGTTCAGCACCTCCAGCGCCTCCTCGGCGCTGGCGACATGCTCCACCTCGTAGCCCTGGCGCTGCAAGGTATCCTGCAAGCGCAGGGCCTGGGTGGGCGAATCCTCGACCAGCAGGATGCGCAGCGCCGTCATGCTCCCGTCCTCCCCGTCCGCGCCAGCAGAGTCAGGATGTGGGGGGCGATGGCCGGCAGCGGCAGCAGCGCCTTCACCGCGCCCAGGTCCACGGCCGCCGCCGGCATGCCGTAGACGACGGCGGTGGCGGCATCCTCGGCGATCGTGTAGCCGCCGGCGCGGCTCAGTTCGCGCAGTCCCTCCGCCCCGTCGCTGCCCATCCCGGTCAGTACCGCCCCGATGCCCCGGCGTCCCGCCGCGGCGGCGACCGACCGCAGCAGCTCGGTGCCGGAGGGGCGCTGCCCGGCCACCGGATCGGCTCCCGACAGTTCCAGCCGGCCGCCCTTCAGCAGCAGGTGGCGGTCGGGGGGCGGCAGGTGGACGGTGCCGGGGGCCGGCTCCTCGCCGCCCGCGGCGATCCGGACGGCGAAGGGCGACTGGCTGCGCAGCCAGTCGGCGAAGCCGGCGACGAAGCCGGGGCCGATATGCTGTACCGCCAGCACCGGCAGCGGAAAGCCGGCCCCCAGCCCGGTCAGGAGCTGCACCAGCGCCGCCGGCCCGCCAGTGGAAGCGACGACGGCCAGGACCGCGAAGCCGTCCGGCCGCGCCACCGGCTCCGCCGGGCCGGCCGGCGGCGGCAGATCGGTCCGCACCGTCGGCCGGGCGGGCCAGGCGATCTGGCGCACCACCTTCACCTTGCTCATCAGGACAAGCTGTTCGCAGAGCCGGCTGGCCACCGCGGCATAGGCCGCATGGCCCAGCCCCACCGGCTTCTCCATCACCGACAGGGCGCCGGCGCGCAGCGCGTTCATGGCGAGGCGCCCGTCCTCGGCATTCACGTCGGCGGCGACGACGACGATCGGGGTCGGCCGCCGCCGCATCACCTCCAGCGTGGCGTCCAGGCCGTTCATCCCGGGCAGGCGGATGTCGAGGGAGATGACGTCCGGGTCCGTCTCCTCCAGCACCTCCAGCATCTGCTCCGCGGAGCGGACGGACCCGACGAGGTCGAGCCGCGGGTCCGCCGTCACGATGCTTTCCAGCACCAGACGGACCGTCGGCGAATCCTCGACGATCAGTACCCGTGTCTTCTTCATAGCAATTGCCGAATGGTCTCCAGCAGCTCTTCCTGGCTGAACTCGCGCTTCACGATGTAGGCGTCGGCCCCCAGCGCCAGACCGCGGGCGCGGTCCTCACGCTTTTCCAGGGAGGTAACGAGGATGACGGGGGTCCGGCCCAGGGCCGGGTCGTCCCGGATCGCACCCAGCAGGCCGAAACCGTCGAGCTGCGGCATCTGGATGTCGGTGACGACCAGATCAACCGGGTCCGAGCGCAGCCGTTTCAGGGCCTGCGCCCCGTCCACCGCCACCCGCACCTCATAGCCGTAGGCTTCCAGGATGCTCTTCTGGAGCGTGCGGGTGGTCAGGCTGTCGTCCACCACCAGGATGACGGGGGTGCGCTTCTCCGCCGGCCGGTCGATCACGGTCAGGGCCATGCGCCGGCGGGCGGTGCCGAACAGGCCGAACGGGTTCAGCACCAGCGCGACGGAGCCGTCCTCCAGCACGACACCGCCGGAGACGGTGCCCCCGGGCGGCAGCGGCGCGCCGAGATCCTTCACCAGCCCCTGCCGCAGCCCGATGAACTCGTCGCAGGCCAGCGCCAGCCGCTGGCCCTGCCGCTTCAGCACCAGCACGGGCACGGTCGCCTGGGCCGGCCGCAGCTCCGGCGGCCCCAGCCCGGCACGGGCGAGCAGGCCGCCGAGCGGCAGCACCTCGCCGTCGCTGCGGACCACCGGCTGGCCCCCGGCGGTGCCCAGGTCGCCCCGGCGGACCCGGCGCAGCCCGTCGATGCAGTCGGCCGGCAGCCCGAAGACGTGCCCCCCGGCCCGCACCATCATCAGCTCCTGCGCCATGGCGGCGACCGGCACGACCAGCCGGAATTCCGCCCCGCCGCCGGGCCGGTTGCCGGCCCAGGCATGCCCGCCCAGCCGCAGCGCCGCCTGCCGCACGATGGACAGGCCCATGCCACGGCCGGACAGGGTTGTCACCGTCTCGCGCGTCGTGAAGCCGGGGGTGAACAGCAGCTCCAGCACCTCCTCCTCCGGCACGGCCTCCGCCCCCTCGCCCAGCAGGCGCAGCCGCTGCCCGGTGTCCCGCACCCGGCCCACGTCGATGCCGCGGCCGTCGTCGGCGACGCTGATGACGAGCTGCCCTTCCCCCACCGCGAAGGAAAGCTGCACCGTTCCCATGGCCGGCTTGCCGCGCGCCAGCCGCTCCTCCGCCGGTTCCAGCCCGTGGCTGACGGCGTTGCGCAGGAGCTGGAGCACCGGGTCGCGCAGCCGTTGCAGCACCAGCCGGTCGGCCATCGCCTCCAGCCCGGCGACCCGGACCTCGACCGCCAGCCCCTGCTGCGCGGCAAGGTCGCGCACCATGCCGCGGGCCGTGCCGAAGACGCTGTCCACCGGAACCAGCCGGGCGCGCCGCAGCTCCTCCTGGAAGTCCTCGCCGAGCTGGAGCGCGGACCGGCGGGCCTGCATCTCCAGTCCGCGGGCGCTGCCGGCCAGCCGTGCGGCCTGACGCAGGTCGCCCTCGAACGCCTCGACCAGGGCGGCCAGACCGCCCGTCTCCAGCCCGCCCGGCAGGGCCACCCGCAGCGCCTGCCGCAGCCGCAGCCAGCCGGTCTGCACCCGGTCGAGCTGTCCGTCCACCTCGCCCAGCAACCCGCCCAGCCGGGCCTGCCGGTGCTGTTCGGAGACCAGCTCACTGCCCGCCTGCAACAGCCGGTCGAGCCGTGCCGCCTCGATCCGCATCAGCTCGGCACCGGGGCGCGGCGGCGGGGCGGACTCGGCCGCCGCCCGGACCGCCACGCTGTCCGCGGCCACGCCGTCACCGCCGTCGGGCCGCGGATCTGCTGGATCGACCGGCGGCACCGCGCGCGCGGACGCCGGGCCGCCGCCCGGACCGCTCCCCAGGCCGGCAACCTGGTCCTCCACCGCGTCCAGCAGGGCGCGGACGCCGGCGATGGCCGTACCGTCCAGGGCCTCCTGCCCGGCGCGGACGCGGTCGAACACCGTCTCCAGCCGGTGCGCCTGCCCCTCCACCTCCGGCAGATCGACGGCGCGGGCGGCCCCCTTCAGGCTGTGGGCCAGACGGCAGACCTCCTCCAGCGCCGCGGGCGTGGGGGGCTCCCCCGCCTCGGCGGCGTCGAGCAGGCTGCGGATTCCCTCCAGATACTCGCGGGACTCCTGTCGGAACGCCTGTTGCAGTCTTTCCTGCAAGTCGCTCACAGCCGGTACTTCTCCATCAGCCGCGTCAGGGTGCCGCCCAGCTGGCTCAGGCTCTCGGCCGCCTTGGCGAGCTGGTCGGTGCCGCTGGCCGCCTGCACGCTGGCCTGACGGATCTGTTGCAGGCCCTGGGCGATCTGCTCCAGACCGATCTGCTGCTGCCCGGTGGCGCCGACGACCTGCTGGAAGGAGCCGCTGGTCTCCTGCACGCCGCCGGCCATCTGGCGGATGACCGTCTCGGCCGCCAGCGCCTTGTCGCGGCCGACGCCGGCCCGTTTCAGCGCCTCCTCCGTCAGCAGCACGGAGGTGCTGATGTTGCGCTGGGTCTGCTCCAGGATGCCGCGGACCTGCCGCGTCGCCTCCTTCGCCTGATCGGCCAGGGCCTTGATCTCGTTGGCGACGACGGCGAAGCGCCGGCCCTGCTCGCCGGCGCCGGCCGCCTCGATGGCGGCGTTCAGCGCGACCAGGTTGGACTGTTCGGAGATCTCGTTGACGGTGGAGATGATCTCCCCGATGGCCTGGGTGCGTTCGCTCAGCGCCACGATGGTCTCGGCCACGCTCTCGGTCTGGCTGCGGATCGCCTCCATGGCGGCGGCGGCCTCCTGCACGGCCTGGAGCCCGTGCTGGCCGGTGCCGGCGATGCTGTCGGCGTTGCCGCCGACCTCGCGCGCCATCTCCGCCACCTGCTGGGCGGACTGGCCGATCTCCTCCACCGTGGTGGTGATCTCCTGCACGGCCGCCGCCTGCTCGCGGGTGCTGGATGCCTGCTGCTGGATCGAGGCCAGGATCTCCTGCACCGAGGTGGCGAGATGCCCGGCCGTGCCGCGCGTTTCGGCCGTGATGGCGCGCAGTCCCTCCAGCATGTCGTTGAAGGCCGCCATCAGGCGCCCGACCTCGTCGCCCGAGCGGACCGGCAGCGGCTGCTGACGCAGATCGCCGTCGGCGATGGCACGGGCCAGCCGCACGCAGTCCTGCAAGGGTTGGACGATGCTGCGGGAGATCAGCAGCACGCCCGCGGCCCCCAGCAGCACGGCGATGATGCCCAGGGCCACCATCATGCCGAGCATGGCCTGGGACTCCTCCTGCGCGTTGCGCACGAACAGCCGGGTCGCCTCATCCGCCCGGGCGGTCACGCCCTTGCGGAGCTGGACCATCTCCTCGATCACGGCGGGATCGGCCCGGGCCTCGGGCGGCAGGGCCAGGAAGCGGTTCAGGCCGGCTTCCAGGCGGGCCATCGCCTCCAGCTGTTCGCGCAGCAGGCGCTCGATCTCCGCGGTGGGGGCGGCGGGCAGCAGAACCTGCCGGTAGCCGTCCAGATCGGTGACGACGCTGCCGCCGGTGAGCATGGAGGCGACATTGGCATCGAAGATGCGCTTCACCGACTGGAAGTCGGCCGGCACGCCCTGCGCCGTCTGCATGACGTCGATGTAGTAGCGCGCGACCAGGAAGCGCTGCCGCCCCATGGCGTCGGAATGCGCCGCCATCGTCTCCTGCGTGCGCAGGGCGCTGACGGTGCCCGCCAGCAGGACGGCGATGGAAACGGCGAACAGGACGGTGATCAGCATCAGCTTGCCGCCGACGGTGACGCGACGCCAGAACTGGGGGGAGGCCGGCTGCATGGGCGGTGTCTCGCTATCGGTCGGTGGAAACGGTGGTGCCGTCGAACAGGGCGGCGAAATCGAAACGCGCAAGGTCGAGCAGGAGCAGGCCGTCCGGCCCGACCCCGGCGACCAGCGGGCCGGCGGACTGCTCCCCCGGCAAGGGGAAGCCGGCCGGGTCGATGTCGCGCAGGCCCCCAAGCTCGTCCACGCGCAGGCCGAAGGCCCGCGGCCCCTGGCGCAGGAACAGGGCGAAGGCGCGGACGCCCGCGGCCGGGGCCGCGGCCCCGCGCTGGAGCAGGCGGCCCAGATCCAGCACCGGCTCGATGCTGCCGCGGCGGTTGACGACGCCGGCCACGGCGGCGGGCCAGCCGGGGACCGGGGTGATGCGGTCCACCGGCTGCACGCCGGCGAGCTGGTCGAGCGGCAGCGCCACCCATTCGGCGCCGACCCGCGCGGTCAGCACGGCCAGTCCCGTCTGCGGCGCCGCCGCGGCGTCCAGCCGTCCGGTGCGCGCGGCCAGGGTGGCGCGGCGCCGGAACAGGGCCTCCAGCCGCGCCTCGTCGGCACGGGCGGCCCCGTGGGCGTCGTCCAGCCGGCGTCGGACCGCGGCCCAGTCGATCCCTGTCCGTGCGGTCATGGCGCCGCTCCCAGCCGGTCGAGCTGGAGCGTCGCGGCGGCGCGCAGTTCCGCCACGGTCAGCGCGGGCGCGCCGGGCACGGGCCCGTCGGCGGGCAGCCGGTCGCTGAGCCCGACGACGGTGCGGAAGGAGCGCCGCGCCGCCGCCGCATCGGTCGGGCGCAGCAGACAGCCCAGCTCGTAATGGGCCAGCAGCAGGGTGCGGTCGAGATAGAGGGCGTCGCGCAGGGCCTTTTCGCAGCGGGCACTGTCACCGCGGTGCCCGAAGACGGCGGCCAGCGCCAGATGCGGCCAGGGGGTCATGACATCCTCCGTCAGCCAGTCCAGGCTGAGCCGGGCCGCCTCCGGCAGGGCGTCGGCGGCGAGAAGCTCCAGGATGGCGCGGTACCGCTCCGGCAGGTCCGGCGCGGGCTCCGGCGGCACCGGACCTGGAGTCAGGGCGGCCGGCGGCGGGGCCGGTTCGGGCCGGACGGCGGGGGCGGGCATGGCCGGGGCGGGCATGGCCGGGGCGGGCATGGCCGGGGCGGGCATGGCCGCGGCGGGCGGAGCGACCGCCGTCTCCCGCCGCGCGGTCACCGCCGGCCGGCCCCCCGGGCGCAGGGGCGTGCGCCCCTTCGGCGGGCAGAGGACCGGCCGGGCCGGGCCGCGGGCGCGGGCGAACGGCCGGCGCGCCGACGGCCGGTCGGTCCGGCGGTAGAGCATGGTGTCCTTCAACGCGACCGTCTCGAACCCGTCGAACAGGCGCACGTCGGTCTCGGCATGACCGACCATCAGCCAGCCGCCGTCGCCCAGCAGGTCGCGGAAGCGGGACACGACGGTCCGGTTCGTTGCGGTATCGAAATAGATGAACACGTTGCGGCAGAGGATCAGGTCGGGGCTGAACCCGTCGGCGGGCGGATAGGGATCGTGGACCAGGTTGTGACGGTGGAACTCGACACCGCGGCGGTAGCCGGGCTTCAGCACCCAGTCCCGCCCGCTGCGGTCGAAGCAGCGGGCACGCACCTCGTCCGGCGTGGCGCGCAGGGCCCAGTCGCTGTAGACGGCCCGCCCCGCCTCCTCCAGGAAGCCGCGGTTCAGGTCGCTGCCCAGGATGCGCAGGTCCCAGCCCTTGAGGCGCTGCCCGAACAGGTCGTGCAGCAGGATCGCCGCCGTGTAGGGCTCGGGTCCCGTGGCACAGCCGGCACACCAGAGATGCAGGCGCCGCAGCGCCCGGTTGCGGTCCAGGATGTTCGGCACCACCAGATCGGCGAAGGCGTCCCACTGGGCGCGGAAGCGGAAGAAATAGGTCTCCCCGATGGTCAGCTCACCGATCAGCGCCTCGCGCTCGGCCTCGCCGTCGGGGGATTCCAGCCGGCGCAGATACTGCGCGGGCGAGCCGAAGCCGCCCGCCTCCATCCGGCGGAGCAGGGCGGCCGCCACGCTGTCGTCACGGCCGTTCAGGAAGCTCATGCCCGTGGTCGCCACGGCCCAGCCCTTCAGGGCCGCGAAGGCGGGATCGGCGCGCAGGCGCGCCGCCCTGGGGTCCGGCGGCGCGGCCCGGGTCATGGCACGCCGGCGCCGGCGCGCGCCAGCCGCTCCCGTTCCAGGGCGAGGAAGGCGTCGATGCGGCGCTCCTCCTCCCGCAGAAGCAGGCGCGCGGGGTCGAGCAGGATGCAGGTCCCCTGCGGCAGGGCGAAGCCGGCCACGGCCACCCCGGCGAAGGTCGTCTCCTGCGTCAGCGGCAGCCGCGCCTCCGGCGGCTCCAGCACGGCGACCGCGCGGTCCACCAGCAGCAGCCGCGGCGGCTCCCCGCGGAGCTGGAGTAGCGCCGTGCCGGCCGTCGCCGGCCGTTCCGGCAGGTCGAACAGCCGCGCCAGCCGCACCGCCGGCACGGCCGTCCGGCCCAGCACGGCGATCCCGGCCAGCAGCGGCGGCAGCCCCGGCGGGCGGGCCAGGTCCATCATCGGCAGGATCTGCGCCACGGCATCTGCCGGCAGGGCGCAGAGCCTGTCTGCCAGCGCGAAGACGACAAGGGGGGCGGCCACCACGGAACCTAGCCCGCCGAGGCGGCCGTCCTGCGATCGCCGCCGAAGGTCTGCTGCACCAGCCGGATCAGCTCCGTCTCCCGCACCGGCTTCTGGAGGCGCGGGTGCGACCGCAGTTCCTCCGGCACGGTGAAGGCCTCGTAGCCCGTGGTCAGGATGAAGGGAATGCCCAGGACGGCCAGACGCTCGGCCAGGGGGAACACGTAGGTGCCGGACAGGTTGACGTCCAGGACAGCCCCGTCGATGCCACCGGCGGCGACGACCTCCAGCGCCTCGTCCAGCCGGGCGACCGGCCCGACGACGGCGAAGCCCAGCCCCTCCATCACTTCCTGGATGTGCAGGGCGATCAGGAATTCGTCCTCGACGATGAGTATCCGGGCGCCCGAACGCACAGCCTGCTGCCCTGACGGCATCGCTTCCCCCGTGGATGCGCTTCCCCCGTGGATGCGAGGAGCGGAGCGGCGCGCCGACCCGACCGCCCGGAAAACGGTCGCGGCTCGGGCCAGGCGGCGCCTGCCGGTGAGGGGCGCACTCTAGCGGGGATGGTCGGCCCGGTCCCTACGCGATGGGGCGTAGGCCGAAGGACCGGGAGCCCCCGGACGAAAGCGATGGGTCCCGACCGGACGGCGCAGCGCGGTCGGGGGGGCGTCCGGCAGTCAGCGGGGCAGCGGCACGCCGTTGCGGGTCAGCAGCTCCGCCTGCCGCGCTTCCAGGGTCGCCGCGTCGAAGCCGGCGATCAGGTCCTGGAAGGAGCGGTACCAGTTGATCTCCGCCTTCAGGTGCAGGAAGACGCTGCCCAGGCCGATGGCCGCCCGGTCCATGAAGACGAACTCACGCGGGATCTCCACCCCGCCCACCTCGCGCAGGGCCATGTGGACCTTGGCGGCGGTGGCCTGCCCGTAGCGGCCGTTGTTCGTCTCGTCGATGCTGCGGGTCCGGTCCTCCAGGATGGGCGCATAGACGAAGCGGGCCCAGATGTTCAGGACATCGACCATGCGCCGGTCCAGGTTGCGGAAGCCCCAGGCTTCGTAGGCGTGGACGGCGCGCGCTTCGTCGCCGGTGCGCAGCGCCTCGTAGAGGTCGATCACGCCGGCCACGAAGGCGGGGCGGAAGACGCGGACGCAGCCGAAATCCAGCAGGTTGATGTCGTGGTCCTCCCGCACCGTGTAGTTCCCCAGGTGCGGGTCGCCGTGGATGACACCGTAATAGTAGAGCGGCACGTACCAGGCCCGGAACATGTTCATGGCCAGGCGGTTGCGCACCTCCAGCGGCGCCTCCTTGAAGTCGATGATCCGGCGCCCGTCCAGCCAGCTCATGGTCAGCAGCCGCCGGCTGGACAGCTCGGGCAGCACCTCGGGCACATGCACGCCCTCGACGCCCGCCAGCATGTCGCGGTAGAGGCGCATGTGCCGCGCCTCCAGATCGTAGTCCAGCTCCTCGCGCAGGCGGTCGCCGATCTCCCCGTAGATCTGGTCGGTGCGGATGGCCGTGTCGTAACGGGCATAGATGCCGAAGACGACGCGGAGCTGGCGCAGATCCGCCTCCACCGCCGACTGCATGTCGGGATATTGCAGCTTGCAGGCCAGCCGGCGGCCGTCGCGGGCGACGGCGCGGTGGACCTGCCCCAGGCTGGCGGCGCTGGCCGCCTCGCGCTCGAAGCTCTGGAACCGGGAGGCCCAGTCCGGCCCCAGCTCGGCGGACATGCGGCGCTTCACGAAGGGCCAGCCCATGCTGGGCGCGTCCGCCTGGAGCTGGGCCAGTTCGGAGACGTATTCCTGCGGCAGCGCGTCGGGGATGGTGGAGAGGATCTGCGCCACCTTCATCAGCGGGCCCTTCAGCCCGCCCAGCGCGTTGCGCAGTTCGGCGGCGTGCGCCTCGCGCTCCAGCCGGATGCCGAGGAAGCGCTCCCCCGCCACCCGCGCCGCGATCCCGCCCA
The DNA here is from genome assembly GCF_042665545.1 of Rhodocista pekingensis. Taxonomy (NCBI): domain Bacteria; kingdom Pseudomonadati; phylum Pseudomonadota; class Alphaproteobacteria; order Rhodospirillales; family Azospirillaceae; genus Rhodocista; species Rhodocista pekingensis. The sequence goes on from NZ_JBHTCM010000010.1 coordinate 489,377, forward strand.
TGGCCGTGCCCACCCGCGCGTAGCGGGCGAGACGGCCCTGCAATGTGTTCTGTTCGTCGCTCATGCCAGCGAACATGGGGGCCGGCGGGGCACTCGGCCAGGGGCGGTCGCGCCGCCCGCCCCTACTCCACCCAGGCGATGCGCAGGATGTTGGTGTTGCCCGGCGTGCCGAAGGGGACGCCGGCGGTGACGACGATGCGCTGGCCGGCGGTGGCGATGCCGTCCTCCACCGCCAGCCGGGTCGCCTTCTGCACCATCTCGGAGAAGCTGTGGACGTCGGCCGAATGCACGGCATGGACGCCGAAGCTGAGGGTCAGCCGCCGGGCCGTCTCCATCCGCGAGGTCAGGCCCAGCACCGGCACCTCCGGCCGTTCCCGCGCGGCGCGCAGGGTGGTGGAGCCGGAGGTCGTGTAGGTGACGATGCAGGCCGCCTGGATGGTGCGGGCCACCTGCCGCGCGGCCCCGGTGATGGCGTCGGCGGTGGTCCGCTCGGGGTCGGGGTGGGCGGCGTCGATGATGGTGCGGTACATCGGGTCGTTCTCGACCCGGCGGGCGATGCGGTCCATCATCTGCACCGCCTCGACCGGGAACTGGCCGGCCGCCGTCTCGGCCGAGAGCATCACGGCGTCCGCCCCGTCATAGACGGCCGTCGCCACGTCCGACGCCTCCGCCCGGGTCGGGGTGGGGGCGGAGATCATGCTCTCCAGCATCTGGGTGGCGACGATCACCGGCTTGCCGGCCCGCCACGCCTCGCGCACGATCCGCTTCTGCAACGACGGCACGTCCTCCGGCGGCATCTCCACGCCCAGGTCGCCGCGGGCGACCATGACCCCGTCGGACAGCTCGACGATCTCGTCCAGGTGATGGATGGCCGAGGGCTTCTCCATCTTGGACAGCAGCGCCGCGCGGCCGGCGATCAGGCGCCGCGCCTCGGCCACGTCCTCCGGCCGCTGCACGAAGGAGAGCGCGATCCAGTCCACCCCGATGTCCAGGGCGAAGCGCAGGTCGTCGCGGTCCTTGGCCGTCAGCGGCGACAGCGGCAGGACCGCGTTCGGCACGTTCACGCCCTTGCGGTCGGACAGCCTGGTGCCGGACAGCACCTCGGTGTCGGCATGGTCGTCGCCGCAGGACAGCACCTTGAGCCGCACCTTGCCGTCGTCGATCAGCAGGTCGGTGCCCTTGGCGATGGCCTGGAAGATCTCCGGATGCGGCAGGCCCACGCGGGTGCCGTCGCCCGGCTCGGGCGACAGGTCCAGGCGGAAGCGCTGGCCGGGAGCAATGGGCACGGGGCCGTCGCGGAAGGTGCCGATGCGCAGTTTCGGGCCCTGGAGGTCGGCCATGACGCAGACCGGCCGCCCGACCTCCGCCTCGATGGCGCGGATGGCGCGCAGCCGCTCGGCGTGGTCCTCCTGCCGGCCGTGGCTGAAGTTCAGGCGGAAGACGTCGGCGCCGGCGTCGAACAGGGTGCGGATCATCTCCGGCGTGCTGGAGGCGGGGCCCAGCGTGGCGACGATCTTGGTCAGGCGCTCACGGTGCGGGGTGGCGGCCTTGCGCTTCATCGGCGGGTTTCCTCTGGCAGGGAACGCGAAGGGCGTTCCTCCGGGGGCCGGCCCGGGGCCGGCGCGTCAGGGCGGCGGGACGATCAGGCTGAAGGGGCGATCAGGATGGCGCGGAAATCGTTGACATTGGTGCGGGTGGGGCCGGTGACGACCAGGTCGCCCAGCCCGGCGAAGTATCCGTAGGCATCGTTACGGGAAAGCGATCGGGCCGGATCATAACCAGCCGCCCGGGCGCGCGCCAAGCTACCGGGACGGTGAAGGGCACCGGCATTGTCCTCCGTCCCGTCGATCCCGTCGGTGTCGCAGGCGATGGCCCAGACGTCCGGCGCGTCCCCGAGCGCCAGCGCCAGCCCCAGCAGGTATTCGGCGTTGCGCCCGCCGCGCCCCTCACCGCGGACGCTGACGGTCGTCTCCCCGCCCGAGAGCAGCACCGTGCCCGGCCGGGCCGCGCGGGCCAGGGCGGCGTGCGCGGCACCCAGGTCGCGGGCCTCCCCCTCCAGCGAATCGCCCAGGATCACGGGCACGAGCCCTGCCGCGCGCGCCGCACGGGCCGCCGCCTCCAGCGCCTGCATCGGCCGCGCCACCAGATGGAACGCCGCCCGGGCCAGCCGCGGGTCGCCGGGCTTCGGCGTCTCGTCATCTCCCCGCGCCAGATGCGCCTTCACGGCGGCGGGCGGCTCGATGCCGTATTTCGCCAGGACCGCGCGGGCGTCGGCGACGGTGGTCGGGTCCGCCACCGTGGGGCCGGAGGCGATCACCGCCGGATCGTCGTGCGGCACGTCGGAGACGGCCAGGGTGACGCAGCGCGCCGGCCAGGCCGCGGCGGCCAGCCGGCCGCCCTTGATGGCGGAGAGGTGGCGGCGCACCGTGTTGATCTCCGCGATGGTGGCGCCCGAGCGCAGCAGCGCCCGGCCCACCGCCTGCTTGTCGGCAAGGGCGATGCCCGGCGCCGGCAGCGCCAGCAGCGAGGACCCGCCGCCGGACAGCAGGCAGAGCAACAGGTCGTCCTGTCCGAGTCCCGTGGCAAGGGAGAGGATGCGGCGGGCGGTCTCCTCCCCCCGCGCGTCGGGGTGGGGGTGCCCGGCCTCCACCACCTCGATGGACCGGGTCGGCACGCCATGGCCGTAGCGGGTGACAACCAGTCCGGCCGGGACTCCCGATCCGGCGGCGCCCGATCCGGGCTGCCAGTGCCGTTCCACCGCCGCGGCCATGGCGGCGGCCGCCTTGCCGGCGCCGACGACCAGGGTGCGCCCGGTGGGCGGTGGCACCGCGGCCAGGGCCGGCGGCACCACCGTCTCCGCGGCGACGGCGGCGACGGCGCTGTCGAACAGGCCGCGCAGCAGGGCGGCGGGCGCGCGCGGGTCCAGGGTCATGCCCGGCTCCGCGGGCTCACCGGATTCAGCGGGCTTACCGGGTTCAGGGGACTCACCGGGGGCGCTCCGTCACCGTGCCGCCGCAGCCGGTCCAGCAGGCGTTCAGCGTGGCGGTGCAGGCATCCTGGCACGGGGTCCGGTCGCATCGGAAGGGAGCCTCGAAATCGTAGGGGGAGCGCTGCACCTCCTGACCCAGGGCGCGCTGGCGGTCAACATGCTCCCGGTAGCGTTCCTGGGCCCAGCGGTCACGTGCCAGCTCGCACCGGAACCTCTCTTCGCGGCAGGTGTCGGCGCAGGCGGCGGCCTCCGTCCCGCAGGCCGCGGTGCAGGCCCGGCCCTCTGCCCCCGGCGGCGGCGCGCGGTCGTAGGCCGTCTCCGGCACCGGCGCGCAGCCGGCCGGCAGCAGGGCGAGGACGACGAGGACAGGACAGAGATCGCGCATCATGGGACAGGACTCGATGGCTCGGGGACGCCGCCGGCAGGACCAACATCCGGAGGGCGGCAAGCGTGCCATCGCCGGACCCGTGCCGCCCGGCTTGGCGCGGCCGCGCCTTCTCCGATAAGGTCGCAGCTCCGACGAGGTTACGGAACGATGTCACCCCGCTCCAGCCTTCCCGACTGCCCGCCCGTCCCTCCCCCGCTGCTCGCCGCGGATGAACCGCCGGCGGTGACGGTGGCGGCACCGGATGCGCGCTCCCCCCTCCTGCTGCTCTGCGACCACGCCAGCAACCGCGTGCCGCGCGTCCTGGACGGGCTGGGCCTGCCGCCGGCGGAGCTTGACCGCCATATCGGCTGGGACATCGGCGCCGCGGCGGTGACGCTGGAGCTGTCCCGGCGGCTGGACGCCACGGCGGTGCTGACGGGCTATTCCCGGCTGGTGGTGGACGTGAACCGCGCCCCGGGGGAGCCGAGCCTGATGCCCGCCGTCAGCGACGGCACGCCCGTGCCCGGCAATACCGGACCGGACGGGGGGCGCCTGGACGCCCCGGCGGTGGCGCGGCGGATGGCGGCGCTCTACACCCCCTACCATGAGACCATCGCCGGGCTGGTGGCCGGCCGCAGGGCGGCCGCGCGGGCCCCGGTGCTGTTCTGCGTCCACAGCTTCACGCCGGTGATGGCCGGGGTGAAGCGGCCCTGGCATGTCGGGGTGCTGTGGAACCGCGATCCCCGGCTGGCGCAGCCGCTGCTGGCGGCCCTGCGGGCGGAGGGCGACCTGGTGGTCGGGGACAACGAGCCCTATTCCGGCCGCACCGGCTTCAACCGGACGCTGGATCTGCACGCCGAGGCCACCGGCCTGCCGGGCGTGATGATCGAGATCCGGCAGGACCTCATCGCCGGGGCGGACGGGGCCGCGGCCTGGGCGGAGCGGCTGGCGCGGCTGCTGCCGCCGATCCTGGCCCTGCCGGCGCTGGCCCTGCCGGCGCTGTCCGGCCCGCACCGGTCCTGACCGCCCCCCTTTCCGGCAGGGCCGTCGCGGCCAACATCAGAAGCCGGACCCGACGGGAGAGGAGGACCGATGATCCCGCCCATGGACGAACGCACCCGCACGGAGATCGAGGCGGCGGCCTTCCGCCGGCTGGTCGAGCATCTGCGCGAGCGCAGCGACGTGCAGAACATCGACCTGATGACCCTGGCCGGCTTCTGCCGGAACTGCCTGTCCAAGTGGTATCGCGCGGCTGCGGAGGAGAGGTCTATCCAGATGACATATGACGACGCCCGCGAGATCGTGTATGGTATGCGCTATGAGGAGTGGAAAAGCCTCCACCAGAAGGAGGCATCCCCGGACCAGCAGGCGGCCTTCGCCCGGACACAGGGCGACACCGGCCGCCAGGAACCGCATCCTCGGGAACCGGCAACCGAACCGCAACCCCGCGTCTCCGGCGCGGTGTAAAGGAGGGGTTGAAGTAGACGGGCGTCGTCGGCCGCAAAAAGTTTCCGGCCGGGGGCGCTGAACCCAGTTGGGCGGCGGCAAAAGCCGCTGCCAGGAGGTTAGTGCCATGTCGGTCGCAGCCATGACCCAGGCCGGGGTCCAGGTGACCAAGCAGTTCGCGGCGCGGACGCAGAACCTGTTCAACGTCACGACAGAGGCGATCCAGGACCGGTCCAGCAAGCTGGCCAGTTTCGTCCAGACGCCGTCGCCGGCGGAGAAGATCGTGCAGGAGGGATTGACCCTGCGCGGCGCCCGCCTGGACATCAAGGTCTGACCGGGAAGGTCCGGACCGGGCGGACCCGGGTCCCTGTTCCGGCATCGGGAATCCGGCCTTGAGCCGGTTTCCGTAACGGAACCTCCAGGGACGGGCAGCCCGGCAGAGACGGTCCATGAGTGAGAGAGTGAGAACGACGGTGCGCCCCCGCTGGCTGCGCCGTCGTCTTTCTTTGTGCGAGGGCTCTGTCTTTGTGCGCGGGCTCTGTGTGAAGGCTGCCTTTCCGTGGCGTAAAGGCCCGCCCGGGAGGCCCCTCTGCGTCCCCCGCCGGTCCCTTGCACCGGGGGGGCTTGCCCGATATGGTCCCGGCCCCGCAGCATCCCCCTACCCGGAAGAGGCATCCCATGTCTGACGCGCAGATGGCCGACAGCAAGACGAACGACGTCGGTGGCATCGCCGGCGACCGCCTCCGCAGCTTCATCGAGCGGATCGAGCGCCTGGAGGAAGAGAAGAAGGGCATCCAGGACGACATCAAGGACATCTATGCCGAGGCCAAGGGCACCGGCTTCGATACCAAGGTGATGCGCCAGATCATCCGTCTGCGGAAGATGGAGAAGGACGACCGGCAGGAACTGGACGCGCTGCTGGAGCTTTACATGGCCGCGCTGGGCATGGAGTAGGCCGGCACCCCACCGCCCCGCGGCCGTTCCCGGACGGCGCTGTCGACGGGCGCGGTTCGACCGCGTACCTCTGTCCTCCGGAGGAAACCCCGGAGGAATCAATGAGCCGGATCGAACCGCGCGAGATCGACTTTCTGCTGCACGAGGTCATCGGCCTGGACGCGCTGCTGCGCCGGCCGCGCCATCAGCACCTGGACCGCAGCACCCTGGACGAGATGGTGCGCACCGCGGCGCGGCTGGCGGAGGACTATTTCGCCCCCCATTACCGCGCCGCCGACATCCATGAGCCGGAGCGCGAGGGCGGCAACGGCAGGGTCGTGATGCTGCCGGAGGTGAAGCGCGCCGTGGACGCCTTCGCCGAGGCGGGCTTTCTGGCCGCCCACCATGACGAGGCCCGCGGCGGCCTCCAGCTTCCCTGGACGGTGGTGCAGGCCTGCTTCGCCATCTTCCAGGCGGCGAACATCGCCACCGCCGCCTATCCGTTCCTGACCATCGGCGCCGCCAACCTGATCGACGCCTTCGGCACGGAGGAGCAGAAGCGGCGCTTCATGGCGCCGATGCTGACCGGCCGCTTCTTCGGCACCATGGCGCTGTCCGAGCCGCAGGCCGGCTCCAGCCTCGCGGACATCCGCACCAGCGCCGCGCCCGATCCCGACGGCAGTTATTCCATTACCGGAACGAAGCAGTGGATCAGCGCCGGCGAGCATGAGCTGGCGGACAACATCGTCCACATGGTGCTGGCCCGGATCAAGGGCGCCCCGGCCGGGGTGAAGGGCATCAGCCTGTTCCTCGTGCCGCGCTTCCGCGTCGCCGAGGATGGATCGTTGCAGGGTGACAACGATGTCCGTCTGGTCAGCCTGCTGCACAAGATGGGCTATCGCGGCACGACCAGCACGATCCTGTCCTTCGGCGAGGAGGGCCGCTGCCAGGGCTTCCTGGTGGGCCGCGAGCACCAGGGCCTCGCCTGCATGTTCCACATGATGAACGAAGCGCGGATCGGCGTCGGGCTGGGCGCGGCGGCCCTGGGGTATGCCGGCTTCCGCTACTCCCTGGACTATGCCCGGACCCGGCCGCAGGGCCGCCCGCCGGAGGCGCGCGATCCCGCCTCCCCCATGATCCCGATCGCCGGCCATGCCGACGTGAAGCGCATGCTGCTCCAGCAGAAGGCGGCGTCGGAGGGGGCGCTGGCGCTCTGCCTCTACTGCGCCCGGCTGGTGGACGAGCAGAAGACCGCCCCCGAGCCGGAGGCGCGGGAGCGGGCCGGGCTGCTGCTGGACATCCTGACGCCCGTCGCCAAGTCCTGGCCCTCGGAGCACTGCCTGGAGGCCAACAAGTGGGCCATCCAGATCCTGGGCGGCTACGGCTACACCCGCGACTATCCGGTGGAACAGTACTACCGCGACAACCGCCTGAACCCGATCCACGAGGGCACCTACGGCATCCAGGCCAACGACCTGCTGGGCCGCAAGGTCTGGCAGCAGGACGGCGCCAGCCTGATCCTGCTGGCGGAGGCGGTGCGGCAGACGGCGGCCGAGGCGGCGCGGGACACGGAGCTGGCGCCCCATGCCGCGGCGCTGACCCGCGCGCTGGAAACGGTCGCGGAGACCACCCGGGTGCTGGGGCGGGAGCGGGCCGAGGGCCGGGTGGCGGAAATGCTGGCGAACGCCGTCGCCTATCTGGAGATGGTGGGCCACACGGTGCTGGCCTGGATCTGGCTGCGCCAGGCCCTGGTCGCCCGCGCCGCCCTGGCGCAGGGCCGCGGCGATGCCGACTACTACCGCGGCAAGCTGGCGGCCTGCCGCTACTTCTACGCCTGGGAACTGCCGAAGACGGAGACCCAGGCGGCCCTGCTGCGCAGCCTGGACCGCACCACGCTCGACACCGACCCGGCATGGCTGTAGCGGCCCGGCTGGGCGGCGGTGTTCTGCAATGCTAGGGTGAGCGGCACGGACCACAGCCGACGAGGCACCGCTTGGCCGAGCCGCACCTCCTGTTGCAGGACCTCTGGTACTTCGCCCTGCCCGGCCGCGCCCTGAAGCGGGGGCGGATGCTGGCGAAGACGCTGCTGGGCGAACCCGTCCTGTTCGGCCGCGCGGCCGACGGCACGGCGTTCGCCCTGCGCGACATCTGCCCCCACCGCGGCATCCCGCTCTCCTGCGGCCGCTTCGACGGGCGCGAGGTGGAATGCTGCTACCATGGCTGGCGCTTCGGCGCGGACGGCGTCTGCACCGCCATCCCCTCGCTGGTGGAGGGGCAGGCGTTCGACCTCTCCCGCATCCGGGTGCGCTCCTATCCGGTGCGCGAGCTGAACGGCAATGTCTGGATCTGGATGGGAAGCGGCGAGCCCGACGGGGAACCGCCGGCCATGCCCGGCTTCGCGCCCGACCGCGCGGCCGACATGGTGGAGGTGATGGCCTTCCCCTGCTTCGTGGACCATGCCGTGATCGGGCTGATGGACCCTGCCCACGGTCCCTTCGTCCACCGGAGCTGGTTCTGGCGCAGCGCCCGCTCGATCCACGAGAAGGCGAAGGCGTTCGGCCCGGCGCCGCTCGGCTTCCGCATGAAGCGCCACCGCCCCTCCAGCAACAGCGCGGCCTACCGGCTCCTGGGCGGCGCGCCGGAGACGGAGATCCGGTTCCAGCTTCCCGGCATCCGCATCGAGCATATCGAGGTGGGCCGGCACACCGTGGTCAACCTCACCACCGTCACGCCGCTGGATGCGGAGACGACGGAGGTGACGAACCAGATGTACTGGACGATGGGCTGGGCGACGCTGGCGAAGCCGCTCCTGCGGCCCTTCGCGGCCAAGTTCCTGCGCCAGGACCGGGACGTGGTGGTGCAGCAGCAGCGCGGGCTGCGGCACGATCCCGCCCTGATGCTGATCAAGGACGCCGACACCCAGGCCCGCTGGTACTACCAGCTCAAGGCGGAATGGGTGCGGGCGCGGGAAGAGGGGCGGGCGTTCGCCAACCCCGTCCGGGACACCGTGCTGCGCTGGCGGAGCTGACGCCCGGCCGGGCCGGCCCCCCGTAAGGGAAAGGGCGGAAGAGGCGGAAAAGGCGGAAAAGGGCAGAGGCGGAAACGGAACCGGCCGGGCAGCCCCTGGGGGCGACCGGCCGGTTTTCCGTGATCCGCGCGGGTCGTAACGCGCGCCGCGTCAGGCGGCGCGGCGCAGCGGCTCGGCCACCAGGGCGCGCACGTCATCCTCGGTCGCGTCCGGGGACAGCAGCAGGGCCGCCCGCCGGGCCGAGAGTTCGCCGGTGCGGACGGCGTCGACGATGCCGGACAGCTCGCTCGGCGCCAGAAGCGCACTGAAATCGAAACGGCCGTCCGCCGGGCCACGCAGGGTGCCCATCGCATGCTCCATCAATGCCAGAGGAAAACCCATGCTAGCACCCCAGGCGCGCAGGGCCAATGCGGCCAGCGCCTGCCTGGGTCGCAGCCGGCGCGGCCCGTGCCAGTCCGCCTGCGGCCGCACGGCCGGAGCGCGGTACGGGAGGGCCTGGGAACAGGGAGGGCTGGGCGCATCGGGGGGCTTGGGCTATGCCTGCCGTCGCCCCATATCGCCCGCTACCGTCGCGTGCCGGAGAGAGGAAAAGCCATGGACAGTGCCGCCGCCACCCCTGCCCCCGCATCCGCCCCCGATCTGGGCCGGCTTCCCACCTGGGACCTGACCGACCTCTATCCCGGCCCGGACAGCCCCGACCTGGCCCGGGACCTGGAGCGGACGGAGCAGGAGGCGCGCGCCTTCGCCGGCCGCTACCAGGGCCGGCTTTCCGGCCTGACGGGGGCCGAGCTGGGCCGCGCGGTCGCGGAGTTCGAGGCGTTGGACGAGCGGCTGGCCCGGATCATGTCCTTTGCCGGCCTGCTCTATGCCGGCGACCGCTCCAGCCCGGAGATCGGGCGCTTCTACCAGTCCATGCAGGAGCGGGTGACGGCGATCTCCGTCCACCTGCTGTTCTTCACGCTGGAGATCAACCGGCTGGAAGACGCCGATCTGACGGCGAAGCTGGCAGCGCCCGAGCTGGCGAAATACGGCCCCTGGCTGCGCGACACCCGCATCTTCCGGCCGCACCAGCTTTCCGACGAGGCCGAGCGGCTGCTGCATGAGAAGTACGTCGCCGGCCGCGCCGCCTGGGTCCGGCTGTTCGACGAGACGCTGGCCGGCCTGCGCTTCCCCGTCGGCGGCCGCGATCTCACGGCGGCGGAGGCGCTGAACCTGCTGTCCGACCGCGACCAGTCCGTCCGGCGCGAGGCGGCGCTGGCGATCGGCGGCGTGCTGAGGGCGAACCTGCGCCTGTTCACCCACATCACCAACACGCTCGCCAAGGACAAGGAGATCGAGGACCGCTGGCGCAGCTACGCCCAGCCCTGGTCGGCCCGCAATCTGGCGAACCGGGTCGAGGACGAGGTGGTGGAGGCGCTGGTCACCGCCGTGAAGGCGGCCTATCCGACCCTGTCGCACCGCTACTACGCGCTGAAGGCCCGCTGGTTCGGCCAGGACCGGCTGGACTACTGGGACCGCAACGCGCCCCTGCCGGACGATGACGACCGCATCGTGCCGTGGGAGGAGGCGCGGGAGATCGTGCTGTCCTCCTATGCCCGCTTCTCGCCCGATCTGGCGGCGGTGGGGCAGCGCTTCTTCGACAAGGCCTGGATCGACGCGCCGACGCGCCCCGGCAAGGACCCCGGCGCCTTCGCCCACCCCACCGTGCCGGCGGCGCATCCCTATCTGCTGCTGAACTATCTGGGCCGCACGCGGGACGTGATGACGCTGGCGCACGAGCTGGGCCACGGCGTGCATCAGGTGCTGGCCGCCGGCCAGGGCCACCTCCAGGCCGACACGCCGCTGACGCTGGCCGAGACGGCCAGCGTGTTCGGGGAGATGCTGACCTTCCGCGGCCTGCTGGAGCGCACCACCGACCCGCGCAAGCGCAAGGCGCTGCTGGCCGGCAAGGTGGAGGACATGCTGAACACGGTGGTCCGCCAGATCGCCTTCTACGAGTTCGAGCGCCGGGTCCATGCCGAGCGGCGCGAGGCGGAACTGTCGGCCGAGCGGCTGAACGCGATCTGGATGGAGGTGCAGACGGAGAGCCTGGGCCCGGCCTTCCGCTTCGACGAGAGCTACCGGACGTACTGGGCCTACATCCCGCACTTCGTCCATTCGCCCTTCTACGTCTACGCCTACGCCTTCGGCGACTGCCTGGTGAACAGCCTCTATGCCGCCTATGAGGAGGCGACGCGGCAGAACGGCTCCGACGCCTTCGCCCGCCGCTACCTGGACCTGCTGGCGGCCGGCGGCAGCAGGCACCACAAGGAGCTGCTGGCCCCGTTCGGTCTGGACGCCACCGATCCCGCCTTCTGGACCAAGGGGCTGGATCTGCTGCGCCGCTTCATCGACGAGCTGGAGGCGCTGGACTGAGGGGCAGGCTCCCGCGCAGGGGGCCGCCGCGCAGGACCGCCGCCCGGGGCCGGTCAGGCCACCCGGGCGGTGCGGCCGGCCGCCGCCGGAGCCGCGAGCGCGCGTTCCACGGCGGCAAGGAACTCCCGCGCGATGAAGGGCTTGGCCACGACCGGCACGCCGGTCAGGCCGGCATCCTCCACCCGCTCCGGCCCCGCCGTGACGAAGACCAGCGGCGTCGGCCGGTCCCCGGTCAGCGCCCGGGCCAGCGCGATGCCGTCTTCCCCGTCGCGCAGGGAGCCGTCCACCACCAGCAGGTCGCAGCGGTCCCGGCGCCAGCAGAGGAAAGCCTCCTCCCAGTTGGTCGCCGCCATGGAGCGCCAGCCGCGCCGCGCCAGCATCAGCCGCAGTTCCAGGGAGATCACGCCGTCATCCTCGATCACCAGCGCCACGGGTCTGGCGGCGGCCGGCTCCGGCCCGCCGGGGTGCTTGGAACGGGACACAGGCGTCATCGGGGGCCTTCCTGGCTCGGAGGGAGGGAATGGTGCGGCGCGAAGGGGAGCGCCGCGGCCGGCGCTATCTAGTCAGGGAACCGGAGCACTGCAATTCACATAGGTTAAGGGCAGCCGGAATTCCGGGACTGTCCCAGTTATTACATGCTGCGGCGCAGAAGCGCATCGGACGACCGGAGTACCTCTTCGGACCCGCGACTGGAAGGACGTCACGGCCTTCTTTCTCTTTCCACACTTGCGTATGAATCCAAGGTAGCGGAAGTCAACGTCCTGACTGAACGACGACACCAAGCGACGACCCCATGGGGGCCGCGATGGACAATGTGCTGGTTCGACGGATCGGCTCGGTGATCGCGCTCGACGGGGCCGAGCGCGACGTCCTCGCGCGCCTAACCGCGGCGGCGGAGGCCGTGCCGCCGCGCACCGGCCTGAGCGACGACGGAGACGACGGGACCGGCCCGGTGCTGGTCCTGCTGGAGGGCTGGGCGATCCGCTGCCGCAGCCTGCCCGACGGGCGGCGGCAGGTGACGGATCTGGTCCTGCCGGGGGATCCGGTCGGGCTGTACGGCGGGCTGGCGGGCCGCCCCGGCGAGGGGCTGGAGACGCTGGGACCGGCGCGGGTCGCGCGGCTGGACCCCTGGCTGCTGCCGGCGCTGCTGCACGACCGGCCGCGGCTGGCCCTGGCCCTGCTGCATCTGGAGGCGGTGGGGACGGGCATCCTGGCGGAACGGCTGTTCAGCCTGGGCCGGCGCACGGCGCTGGAACGGCTGGGCCATCTGCTGCTGGAACTGGACCACCGGCTGGAGCGGGTCGGGCTGGCCGAGGGCGGGCGCTTCTCGCTTCCGGCCACGCAGGAGGTGCTGGCCGACCTGCTGGGGCTCAGCATCGTCCATGTCAACCGCACCCTGCGCCAGCTCCGCGAAGCGGGCCTGCTGGAGACGGCGGGCAGCGGGATCGTCCTGCCCGACCGGCCGGCACTGGCCCGGCGGGCGCAGTTCGACGACGCCTATCTGCACCCGCACGGCCTGTCCCCCGCCGCCGAGGAGCGGGCGCTGGAACGGCTGCGGGCGCGTTAGGCGGAAGCCACCCCGTCCAGTCCCGCCAGCACCGCCGGAACCGGCCCGCCGGTGGCCCAGTCCAGCAGTTCCACCGTATGGACCGCGGGAATGGACGTGCCGTGACTGATCTGGGTCAGGCAGCCGATGTTGCCGGCGGCGATCACCTCCGGCCGGATGCTCTCGATATTGCGCACCTTGCGGGCGCGGAGCTGTCCGGCCAGATCCGGCTGGAGGATGTTGTAGGTCCCGGCGGAGCCGCAGCAGAGATGCCCCTCCGGCACCTCCAGCACCTCGAACCCGGCCTCGCGCAGCAGCCGGCGGGGCGGCTCCCGCACCTGCTGGCCGTGCTGCAAGGAGCAGGCGGAATGGTAGGCGACGCGCAGGCGCCGCGGCAGGGTGGAGGGCGGCAGGCCCAGCTCGGCCACCAGCTCCGTCACGTCCCGCGCCAGCGCGGAGACGCGGGCCGCGGGTTCCGCCAGCTCCGGGTCCTCCCGCAGCATGAAGCCGTAGTCCTTCACCGTCGTACCGCAGCCCGACGCGGTGACGACGATGGCATCCAGGCCCGCGGCCGCCAGCTCCCGCGTCCAGGCGCGGACATTGGCGGGGGCGAAGTCCGGCTCGCGCGCACCCATGTGGTGGGTCAGCCCGCCGCAGCAACCCTGGCCCTCGGGGATCACCACCTCCGCCCCCAGCCGGGTCAGCAGGCGGATCGTCGCCTCGTTGATGGCCGGGTCCAGCACCGGCTGCACGCAGCCGCCCAGCAGCGCCACGCGCAGCCGCCGCTTTCCGTGCGCCGGAAAGACGCCCGGCCGCTCCTGCCGGGTCGGGGCATGGACCTTCGTCGGCGCCAGCTCCAGCATGGCCCGCAGCCGGGCCGGCAGCAGCGGGCGGACGGCGCGGCCCAGCCGGGCGGCGCGCAGCGCCCAGCGGAAGCGGCCGGGATAGGGCAGGACGGCCGCCAGCAGGCGCCGTTGCAGCCGGTCGGCCAGCGGCCGCCGCCAGGTCTTCTCGATATGATGGCGGGCGTGGTCCACCAGATGCATGTAGTGGACGCCCGAGGGGCAGGTGGTCATGCAGGACAGGCAGGAGAGGCAGCGGTCCACATGCCGGACCACCGTCTCCGTCGCCGGCTTGCCGCCTTCCAGCATGTCCTTGATCAGGTAGATGCGGCCGCGCGGGCTGTCCAGCTCGTCCCCCAGCAGCACATAGGTCGGGCAGGTCGCCGTGCAGAAGCCGCAGTGGACGCACTTGCGCAGTACCGCCTCGGACTCCGCGGTCTCGGCATCGGCAAGCTGGGCCAGGGTGAAGTTCGTCTGCATGCGCTCACGCCGCCGCGTCGAGGATCGGGACGTCGTACATGGCGATGCTCCTGTCCGCGGTCACCAGCGTAAGCCCTTCGACGCGGGCCCGGATGAAGGCATGGGTGTCGAGCAGAAGCCTCACGTCAGGGACCCCGCCCCTCGAATGCGGCCTGCATCTCCTCCGGCAACGGATCGTCGAAATCGGGTCCGATCCAGATGTCGCCGGGGACGGTTCCCAGTGGCCGGCGCCCCGGGCCCGGATGCTCGACGACGACCAGCCGGACCGCCGGACCGCCCTCCCGGGCGATCACGACCTCCTCCCCGGCTCCGGCCGCTTCGATCAGGGCCTCCAGGTCCGCTTCCGCCTGCTTCACGGTCACGTTGCGCATGGCGACACCTCCGCCGGTTCCGGTCTTTCTAGCATGGGCGGGTCGCCGCCGGAATCAATCACCGGCCGCGCTCCCGGGCCTCGCGGCGACGGGTGTGGGCGTAGAGCAGCGGTGCCAGCACCCGGTCGTAGACCAGCCCGGCGGCGGGACGGACCGGGCGGCTGCCGACCAGGGCCGCCAGCCAGCGGTACCGCGGCAGCGACCGCCAGATCAGCAGGAAGGCGTCCACGCCCGTCGCCACCCGACCGTCCGGCCCGATGACGTGCAGCCGGCGCTTCACCGTCTCGGCGTCCAGCCCGTGGCGGGCCAGCAGGTCCGGCGCGCGGTACAGGTCGATCCAGGCGTTGCCGCCGCCGGCGCGGGCGTCCAGCCGGGCATAGTGCTCCACCTCCGGCCGGCAGACCGGGCAGCGGCCGTTGTAGAGGGTGGTGAGGCCGCAGCTCCCCGGCTCCAGGGGTTCGGTTCCCGTCGCTCCGCTCATGCCGCGGCTCCCAGTTCCATCCGTCCGGGGTTCAGCACCCCCTTGGGATCAAATTGGTGCCGCACCCGCGCCGACAAGGCGGCGAGCGCCGGCGGCTGCGGCTGGAAGACGGGAACGGCGGCGCGCACCGGCTCGGGCGCGCGCACCAGGGTGGCGTGCCCGCCGGCACCGCCGATGGCGGCCCGCACCACGGCGGCCTGGGCGGCAGCCTGGGAGTCGGCCCCGGCTTCGGCGGGCGGCGGCAGTCCCAGCCAGACCAGCCCGCCGGCCCAGTCCAGCCAGCCCAGCGTGCCCGGCACGGCCCGGCGCACCCGCTCCAGCACGGCAGCCCCCTCCATCGGCGGGACGGACAGCTTCCAGACGACGAGGTCGGGTCGCTCAACCAGCGGGGCGGCGTCGCGCAGCCGCGCCCAGAAGGCGGCCGACTCCGCGGGCTCCAGCACGGCGGTGGCGGCGCGGCCCCCCAGCAGCGTGGTCAGGTGGGACAGCCGCGCCGCGACGGACACCGCCACCCCCTCCAGCCGCAGGGCGACGGACGGGGTGCGCGGCGGGATGCCGGGCAGGCCCAGGTCGGACGGCACCCAGGCGGCTCCCGACACCTCGGCCGGGCTGCCCATGGCGTCCGCCATCGCCTGCACGGCGTGGCGCCCCTCCAGCCCGGCCAGCACGAGCGTGCGCGACAGCTCCGCCGCCGGCAGCACCTTCAGCACCAGCTCCGTCATCACCGCCAGGGTCCCGAAGGAGCCGGTCAGCAGCTTCGGCAGGTCGTAGCCGGTGACGTTCTTGACCACCCGACCGCCGGCCCGGAACAGCTCCCCCCGGCCGGAAACGGCGGTGACGCCCAGCATGTGGTCGCGCGCCGCCCCCGCCCGGAGACGGGCAGGACCCGACAGGCCGGCCGCCACCGTGCCGCCCACCGTGCCAGCGTCGGGCGCCCCGCCCCAGAGCGGCGCCAGATCCGGCGGCTCGAAGGCGAGGCACTGGCCGCGGCCGGCCAGCACCGTGCGAAGCTCGGCCAGCGGCGTGCCGGGGCGGACGACCAGGATCAGCTCCTCCGGCTCGTAGGCGACGATGCCGGAGAGGGCGGACAGGTCGAGCGTGTGCGCCGCCTGCACCGGCCGGCCCAGGCCGCGCTTGCTGCCGTGGCCCGCCACCTCCAGCGGCTGCGCCTCCGCCACCGCCCAGCGGACGGCATCCAGGACCTGCGCTTCGGTGTCGGGACGGAAGATGCTCATGGGAGGGCGTTCCGCATGCGGGAGATCGGGGGGCGGGCGGGGCGGCGGGTCAGAACCGCGGCAGGTCCGGGAAGGGAAGCTGGCCGCGCGGAACGTGCAGCCTGCCCAGTTCGGCGCAGCGGTGCAGCAGCGGGAACACCTTGCCGGGGTTCAGCAGCCCGGCCGGGTCGAAGGCGCATTTCAGGCGCTGCTGCTGCTCCAGGTCCGCCGCGGCGAACTGCACGGTCATCAGGTCGCGCTTCTCCACGCCCACGCCATGCTCCCCGGTCAGCACGCCGCCGACCTCCACGCACAGCGTCAGGATGGCGGCGCCGAACGCCTCGGCCCGCTCCAACTCGCCCGGTTGGTTGGCGTCGAACAGGATCAGCGGATGCAGGTTGCCGTCGCCGGCATGGAAGACGTTGGCGACCCGCAGACCGAACTCGGCCTGCATCTCCGTCATCCGGCGCAGCACCTGCGGCAGGGCCCGGCGGGGAATGGTCCCATCCATGCACATATAGTCGGCGGCGATGCGGCCCACGGCGGGGAAGGCATTCTTGCGCCCCGACCAGAAGGCCGCCCGCTCCTCCTCCGAGCGGGAGACGCGGGAATAGAAGGCGCCGTTCTCCCGCGCGATGGCCTCGACCCGCTCGATCAGGTGATCGACCTCGGCCGCCGGCCCGTCCAGCTCCACGATCAGCAGCGATTCGGCCTCGCGCGGGTAGCCCGCGCCGACGAAGTCCTCCGCCGCGTTCAGGGCGGGGCGGTCCATCATCTCCATGCCGCCGGGGATGATGCCGGCGGCGATCACGGCGGCCACGGCCGCCCCGCCCGCCTCCACCGACGGGAAGCCCAGCAGCACGGCCCGCGCCGTCTCCGGCTTCTGGAGGATGCGGACGGTCACCTCCGTGACCACGCCCAGCAGCCCCTCCGACCCGTTCAGCACACCCAGCAGGTCGTAGCCCTCGGGGTCCAGGTGCTTGCCGCCGAGGCGGACCACCTCCCCCTCCATGGTGACGAACTCCACGCCCAGCACGTTGTTCGTCGTCACCCCGTACTTCAGGCAATGCACGCCGCCGGAATTCTCCGCGACGTTGCCGCCGATGGTGCAGGCGATCTGGGAGCTGGGATCGGGGGCGTAGTAGAAGCCGCGGTGCTGCACCGCGTGCGTGATGCCCAGGTTGGTGACGCCGGGCTGCACCGTGACGGTGCGGTTGTCGTAGTCGATGTCGAGGATGCGGTTGAGCTTGGAAAGCCCCAGCAGCACCCCGTCGGCCAGCGGCAGGGCGCCGCCGGACAGGCCCGTGCCGGCCCCGCGCGGCACCACCTTGACCCCCATGCCGCGGCAGATGCGCAGCGTTTCCGCCACCTCCGCCGTGGAGGACGGCAGCACCACGACCAGCGGAAGCTGGCGGTAGGCGGTCAGCCCGTCCGTCTCATAGGGGCGGCGGGCATCCTCCTCGGCGATGACGCCACCGGGCACGGCCCGGCGCAGCCGCGCCAGCAGGGCGTCGCGGTTGCGGAAGACCCTGTCGTCCGGATCGGGCATGCGCATGGGGCCGCGTCCTTCTTCCTGAGGTGGGCAGGAAGGATGAAGCGGGCCCGGCAGGGTTTCAAGGAAATGCGGCGGCGCGGCCGGAGGGACCGGCAACAAAAACATCGCCCCCGGAAGGCTTCCCGGGGGCGTTGTTCCGTCGGGCGCGGACGCCCGTCGAACCGGCGATGGTCAGCCCTGACGGGCCTTGAAACGCGGGTTCAGCTTGTTGATGACGTAGACGCGACCCCGGCGCCGGATCACGCGGCACGCCTTGTGGCGGGTCTTCATCGACTTGAGGGAGTTGACGACTTTCATCGGAGTTACTCGGCGCTGGAGGCGTTCAAACGAAGGCCGGGACCATAGTCGGCAGCCGCAGCGGAGTCAACGTCATCGGTACGGGGATACAGCCGCGGGCCATGTCGCCCCCTCCGGACCTGCCGGGAGCCGGGTTCCGGGAGACTGTGCGGAGACTGTGCCAAGATCGGACCCGCCCGAGACGAACGGGCGCTTTTCGCGTTTCCCTCTCGACGTGTCGGACCCGAGACGGAGGAACCCGCCCATGATGCCGCTCGCCAACGCACCCGTCCATGGGGCACCCGTCCATGGGGCACCCGTCCATGGGGCACCCGTCCATGGGGCACCCGTCCATGGGGCACCCGGCCACAGGATTCCGCCCGGGGGGAGAGGTGCCCGCCGTCGGGGCATGGCCGCGCTGGCCCTGGCGGTCCTGCTCGCCGCCGGCCCCGCCCTGGCACAGCGGGCGGAGGCGCCGGCCTCCGGCAAGCGGGGCGAGGCGCAGCCCGTCAACGGCCAGCCGGCGGGCCCGGACAATCCGATGCGGTCGGCCCCGGCCAGCTTCTCCGCCCTGGCGAAGGACAAGCTGCCGGCCGTGGTCACCATCACCGCCGCCGGGGAGATCCCGGCCCAGGTGCCGGGGGAGCTGCCGGGCGGACCCGGCGGCCCCGGCGCCCCCCCGGGCGGACCGCCCTTCGGACTGCCGCCGGGCAGCCCGCTGGAGGACTTCTTCGGTGAGTTCTTCGGCCGCCGCGGTCCCGACGGCGGCGGACCGCGGCCGACCCGGGCGCTGGGCTCGGGCTTCGTCATCGACCCGGCCGGCTTCATCGTCACCAACAACCATGTCGTGGAGAACGCCAACGAGATCGAGGTCGCCTTCCCGTCCGGCGACACCTATCAGGCGAAGCTGATCGGCACCGACCCGGCGACGGACATCGCGCTGCTGAAGGTGGAGGCGTCACAGCCGCTGCCCGCCCTGGCCTGGGGCGATTCGGAGGCGGCGGAGGTGGGCGACTGGGTGATCGCCATCGGCAATCCCTTCGGCCTGGGCGGCAGCGTGACGGCGGGCATCATCTCCGCCCGGGCGCGCGACATCGGCGCGGGCAACTACGACGACTTCCTCCAGACCGATACCGCCATCAACACCGGCAATTCCGGGGGTCCGCTGATCGACATGAAGGGCGAGGTGATCGGCGTGAACACGGCGATCTTCTCCCGCTCCGGCGGCAACATCGGCATCGGCTTCTCCGTGCCGTCGGAGATCGCCCGCTCGGTGGCGCGCGAGCTTCAGGAGCGCGGCTTCGTGGAACGCGGCTTCCTGGGCGTGACGATCCAGCAGGTGTCGCCGGAGATCGCCGCCGCCCTGGGCCTGAAGGAGGTCCGCGGCGCCCTCGTCTCCTCCGTCACGGCGGACAGCCCCGCCGCGCAGGCCGGGATAGAGACCGGCGACCTGATCACCACGCTGAACGGCAGGCCGGTGGAACGCCCGCGCGACCTGTCGCGCGCCGTGGCCGACACCGACCCGGGCCGGACGGTGGAACTGGGCGTGCTGCGCCAGGGCCGGGAGCGGACCGTGACCGCCAAGGTCGGCACGCTCCCGCGCGAGCAGCAGGTGGCGGAGGCCGAGCCGGGCGGGAAGGCCGGGGAGGCCACGCTGGGCCTGACCCTGGCGCCGCTGACCCCGCCCCTGCGCGAGCGTTTCGGGCTGGAGGCGGACATGCAGGGCACCGTCGTCGTCGGTGTCGCCCCGAACTCTCCCGCCGCCCAGCGCGGCTTCCAGCCGGGCGACCTGATCACCCGGGCCAACCAGTCGGAGGTGACCTCGCCGGAGGACCTTCAGAACGCCATCACCGAGGCGCGCAGACAGGGGCGGGAGGCCATCGTCGTGCTGCGCCAGACGCCGGACGGCGCGCTGTTCGTGCCGCTGCCGGTGTCGCCGCGGCAGACGGGCTGATCCCCTGTCGGGGACGGCCCGTCAGCTCAGGTCGGCGGGCTTCATGGCGTAGAAGCGATAGCAGCGCAGCCCGCCGGCCAGCGCCGCCAGCCGGCGGGCCCACATCTCCACCTCGTCCACCACGGCCAGCTTCGTGTCGTGGTCCATGGAGACGGTCTCCAGATGGCGGACCAGATCCTGGATGGCGGTCAGCACCAGCCCGCGGTGCATGTCGGAGATGTCCTCCGTGATCCGGATGTCCAGGTTCCGCTGCTGCATGGCGCCGACATACTGGTCCACGGTCCAGGGATGCGGTTCAACCGGTTCGTGCTTCATCCAGGCGTCGTAGTCGCGGCCGCGCGGCGTCACCCGGTCCTGCACATAGTCGGTGAACAGGAACTGGCCGCGCGGCTTCAGCGCCAGCTCCATCGTGTCGATCAGGGCATCCTTGTTGTGGATGGTGAAGAACGTCTCCTTGGAGAAGATCGCATCCACCCGCTTGGTCCAGACGAAGTTCTCCGGATCGAAGAACTCGACCGGCGCCTGCTTGGCCAGCCCGGCCTTCTGCGAAAGCTGCTTCGCCTTCTCCGCCAGCAAGGGGTCGTGCTCCAGCCCGGTGACCCAGGCACCGCACTGCTGCGCCATGGTCCGGGTGGAACCGCCCAGGCCCGCGCCGATGTCCAGCACGCTCATCGCCGGGTTCAGTCCCAGCGGCTTGATCAGGGTGGAGATGTGCTCCAGCCCGCCGGGGGTGGAGAACCCCTCCCCCCAGATCTTCTCCGCCACCTGCACCCGGGTGGCGGTCCAGAGCGGCTTGCCGTAGCGGTTGC
The DNA here is from genome assembly GCF_042665545.1 of Rhodocista pekingensis. Taxonomy (NCBI): domain Bacteria; kingdom Pseudomonadati; phylum Pseudomonadota; class Alphaproteobacteria; order Rhodospirillales; family Azospirillaceae; genus Rhodocista; species Rhodocista pekingensis. The sequence goes on from NZ_JBHTCM010000010.1 coordinate 510,083, forward strand.
GCGACCGTCCGGCTCCCCCGCCAGCCGCGGCGGAGGCGCCGCCCGCGCCGCCCGCGCCCCCCGCTCCCCCGTCGGCCCCGCCGTCCCTGCCGCCGCGGCGGAGCCCGGAAAGATCGTAGCCTTCCCACCAGGCGATGAAGCGCTGCCGGAAGGTGAGCGTGGCGCCGTCCCCCTCGTTCTGCGTCCCGGCCATCGTCCCAGCCCCGGCCCCCTGATCGTCACCACCGGCCGCGGCAAGGCGGCATGCGGCGTCAATCTACTGCTTCCGCGCCCGCCGAGGAACAGCCATCCGGGCTGGCGAAGCGGGCGCCATGCTACAATTTGCTAATCTCTTCGGGGCATTCCTATCCCCAGATGCAGGAGCGATCCGGGCGGACGATGACGGGCAAGAGCGGCACCACCGCCGACACGATCCTTCTGGTTGAAGATACGCTGCCCCTGGCGCGGGTCTACCGCGAGTACCTGGAGGCCGAGGGCCATCAGGTCGAGCAGGTGGAAACCGGAACCGCGGCGCTGGACGCCGCCGGCCGCCCTGGGATCGGCGTCATCGTGCTCGACCTCAAGTTGCCGGATACGGACGGGCTGGACGTGCTGAAGCAGCTCCGCGCCCGGCATCCCGACCTGCCGGTCGTCGTGGTGACCGCGCACGGCTCCATCAGCCTGGCCGTGGAGGCGATGCGGGAAGGGGCGGCGGACTTCCTGGTGAAGCCCTTCAATGCGGCCCGGCTGACGGTGACGGTGCGCAACGCCTGTGAACGCCGCAAGCTGGCCAGCATGGTGGAGCGCTACCGCCGCGACCTGGACCGCGAACGCTTCCACGATTTCATCGGCGCCTCCGCCGAGATGCAGACGGTCTACCGCACGATCGAGGCGGTGGCCCCCAGCCGGGCCAGCGTCTTCCTGACCGGGGAGAGCGGCACCGGCAAGGAGCTGGCGGCGGATGCCATCCACAAGGCCAGCCCGCGGCGGGCCGGTCCCTTCGTGGCGATCAACTGCGCCGCGATTCCCAAGGACCTGCTGGAGAGCGAAATCTTCGGCCATGTGAAGGGGGCGTTCAGCGGTGCAACCGCCGACCGGATGGGGGCGGCGCGGCAGGCCGACGGGGGCACCCTGTTCCTGGACGAGGTCTGCGAGATGCCGCTCGAGCTGCAACCGAAGCTGCTGCGCTTCATCCAGACCGGGCTGGTGCAGCCGGTCGGCAGCTCGAAGCCCGAGAAGGTGGATGTCCGCTTCGTCTCCGCCACCAACCGCGATCCGCTGGCGGAGGTGCAGGCCGGCCGCTTCCGCGAGGACCTGTACTACCGCCTGCATGTCGTGCCGGTCCACCTGCCGCCCCTGCGCGAGCGGGAGGACGACGCCATCCTGATCGCCCGCACCCTGCTGCATCGCATGTCGGCGGAGGAGGGCAAGCAGTTCCGCGGCTTCGCCCCGGAAGTGGAGGCGGCGATCCGCAGCTACGACTGGCCCGGCAATGTCCGCCATCTGGAGAACGTGCTGCGCAACATCGTCGTGCTGAACGACGGGCCGCTGGTCACCCCGGCCATGCTGCCTGACCCGCTGCGTTCCTTCCATCCCGTCACGCCCGCCGATCCGGCCCGCGCGCCCCGGCCGACCACGCCCGCCGGCGGCGGACCGGAGACGGCGACGCCGGGGACACCGGAAACCCCGGGGACACCGGGAACGCCGGGGGCACCGGCGGCGGAACCGGGCATCCGGCCGCTCTGGATGACGGAGAAGGAGGAGATCCAGCGCGCCCTGGCCGCCACCGGCAACGACGTGCCGAAGGCGGCGGCCCTGCTGGAGATCAGCCCCTCCACCGTCTACCGCAAGATCCAGCTCTGGAAGGCGGAGGAGCGGGGATGACCGGCACGACGGAGTCCGGCCCGGCCCCTGCCCCCACCGCTTCGCTGGATACGGCGCCCCTGGATCTCGCCATGCTGGAGGAGATGCGCGCCGCGATGCGGCCGGGTGCCTTCGGCGCGGTGCTGGACGTCTTCGTCAGCGACACGCGGCAGCGGCTGGCCACGGCCCGCCTTGCCGTGGGTCGGGGCGACGGTCCGGCGCTGGCGGCCGAATGCCACAGCCTGAAGAGCACGCTGGGCAGCTTCGGCGCGACCGCCGCCGCGGCCCTGGCGCGCAGGCTGGAGGACGCGGCGGCGCAGGATGCCGCGGCTGCCGGACCGCTGCTGGACCGGCTGGAGGCGGCGTCCGGCACCGTTCTGGACGAGCTTCTGGCCCGCTTTTCCGCTACTCCGGGAGGTGGGGGCGGCTGATCCCGACCGGGGCAGCTCCCTCCCCCGTCCGGGGCGCCCGGTTCCTGCGGGGAACCGCCATCGCCTGCGAGGGCGGGAGCGGCTCTGATCCGTTCTCCAGGGAAACCCTGTGGAACGGGAGGGCCCCATGAGCATCGGTGTCGGCGACCTGCGTCACGGCGTGGCGGCCCGGCCCGACCGGGCGGAGATCTATGCCCGCCGGATCGCCGAGCTTTACCGCACCTATCTGGAGCGCACCCCGCCGGAGACGCGCTTCTACGGGTACATCCACGCGCATTCCCGGAACCGCGCCGCCCAGTTGCGGCATGTGGATGCCTTCCTGCGCTACGCCCCCTGGCTGGCCGGGGCCCGCAGCGTGCTGGACTGGGGCTGCCGGCAGGCCGTGGATTCCTGCCTGCTGCGCCTCTATCTGGGCGAGGAGGCGGAGCTGCACGGCTGCGACATCGACCGCGGCGAGTTCGGCGTCTTCCACGACTTCGCCCGGCTGCACTACCGGCCGCTGGAGCACACCTGGCTGCTGCCCTACGCGGATGCCAGCTTCGACGCCGTTGTCGGCAGCGGCGCGCTGGAGCACGCGGCCCATGACGGGGAATCCCTGAAGGAGCTGTGGCGGGTGCTGCGGCCGGACGGCCATCTGGTCATCACCTTCCTGCCCAACGCCTGGTCCTGGACCGAGGCGGTGAACCAGGCCCTGGGCAACGAGCACCACCGCCGCCGCTACCGGCTGGGGGAGACGCGGCGGCTTCTGCTGCATCACGGCTTTCTGCCGGTGCATGCCGGTTATCATCAGGTGCTGCCCACCGCCGCGGGCGGCAGCCGGCTGGCGAACAGGCCCCTGGTGCGCGGGCTGCTGGAGCGGGGCTACGGCCTGAACGGATTTCTGGAGCGGACCTGGCCGGTCAACCGCCTGGCGGCCAACCTCCTGATTGTCGCACGCAAGGTCGTCTCCTTCTGACCGGAGCCAGAGTTGAAGGGCGCCCCCTGCGCGCCATATCGGGATGAAGCCGCGGCCGGTCCACCCTTAGGAGGCACCCCAGGTCTTTGATGGTGCAAGGGGGCCGTATCCGGTATAAGCTGTGTCCAGGGTGGCTGCTCGACCAGGCTTTTCCGAAGGGGAACTTTCGGCAGGTTATGCAATCGGGGGCACTCCCGGCAGCCGGTTCGCCGGCGACATCCACAATCGTTACGACCAGTCGAGTTCGAAATACATGTACGATCGCCGTTCTCCGCAGAGCCCGCAGATCACCCGGCGGGGCGTCAGCGCCACCGTCAAATGGTACAACCCCACGAAGGGATTCGGTTTCGTGACCCTGTCCGACGGGTCGCCCGACGCTTTCCTGCATGCATCCGTCGTGCAGGCCGCCGGTTACGACTCTCTGGCGGACGGCACCTCCATCGTCTGCGACCTGTCGCAGGGCAACAAGGGCCCGCAGGTCGCCTCCATCGCCAGCGTGGACGAGTCCACGGCTGCGGCCCCGGGGCCGCGTCGTGACCGCCCGGCCATGGGCGACGGCCCGCGCGGCCCGCGCCGCGGCGGCTTCGGCGGTGGCTTCGGTGGCGGCGGCGGCGGCGGTTATGACGCCGGCCCGACCGAGACCATCGAAGGCACGGTCAAGTTCTTCAGCAGCGACAAGGGGTTCGGTTTCGTGACCCCGGACGGCGGCGGGAAGGACGTGTTCGTGCATGTCACCGCGCTGGAGCGCTCGGGTGTCCGCACGCTGATGCCGGAGCAGCGCGTGCGCATCCAGACCAGCATGGGCCAGAAGGGCCCGCAGGCGAACCGCGTCGAAGTTCTCTGACGCGGGCGGGCTGACGACATCGGGGGTGCCGCCGGACCGGCGGCGCCCTCTCTGTCGTTCTCCGCACCGGCTTCCGATCCCTTTCCACCGCGGCGGCCCAGGTCGCCGCCGGACCGCCCCTACGGGGGTACGGACGGTCCGGGTGACAGGGGGCATCCTGGGGGCATGCGGTGCGGCCCGGCATGGCCGACCCGGATCGAAGGGGCGGCGAGGCTGGCAGGGTTCGGAGCAAGGGTCGGCGCGCTCGCGGAGAGGCGCGCCGGAGAGACCCGCTCCCCCTGCCCCCTCGCCGCCCCTTTTCCATGCCGGCCCTCTCCCTGTCCGGCGTCTCCCTGGCCGGCGTCACCCTGTCCGGCTTCGCCCGGCGTCCGCCCGGGTCCGACAGGAGCCTTCCCGCCGGACACGATACGGAGTCCCTGAGCACGACCGTGGCGGGAATCCTCCGGTCCGCGCAATTCCGTATCGCCAAAGGGGCTTCCGCATGGCACCTTGTTGCGATGCCGAAGACAGTCTCCCTCCCCGCCGCCCTCGTCCTCCTCCTGCTCGCCCTGGTCCTGCCGCCGCCTGCCGCGGCGCAGTTCGCCGGGCCGGAGCCCGCGACCACCTGGGTCGACAAGCCGCTGGTCCGGGCCGGCCGGGAGATGGCCGTGGCGGCGAACCCGCTGGCGTCGGAGGCGGGGCTGGAGATGCTGCGGCGCGGCGGCAGCGCCGTGGACGCGGCCATCGCCGCCCAGCTCGTGCTCGGGCTGGTGGAGCCGCAGTCCTCGGGCATCGGCGGCGGCGCCTTCATCGTCGTCGCCCGGCCGGACGGAACGGTCACCACCTTCGACGGGCGGGAGACGGCCCCCGCCGGCACCCGCCCCGACCGCTTCGTCGGGCCGGACGGAAAGCCCATGCCCTTCCTGCGCGCCCTGGACCAGGGCCGCGCCGTCGGCACGCCGGGCGCCATTGCGGTGCTGGCGCTGGCGCACGGGAAGTACGGCAAGCTGCCCTGGAAGGACCTGTTCGATCCCGCCATCCGGCTGGCGGAGGAGGGTTTCCCCACGCCGCTACGGCTGGCGGAGGTGCTGGAGCGCTGGCGGCCGGCGCTGGAACAGCGCGAGGATCTCCGCCGCGTCTATTACCATGACGGGGCCGGCCCCCTGACGGTGGGGGAGACTTTCCGCAATCCCGACTATGCCGCCACCCTGCGCCTGCTGGCGGCGGAAGGGCCGGCTGCCTTCTATACCGGCCCGCTGGCCGGGCGGATCGCCGACCGGCTGGCCGCCGCCCGCGGCGCCGACGGTCCCGCCGTCGTGACGCGGGAGGACCTTGCCGGCTACCGCGCGGTGGAGCGGCCCGCCGTCTGCGGCGCCTACCGTGTCTGGACCGTCTGCGGCATGGCCCCGCCTTCGTCCGGCGGGATCGCGGTGTTGCAGATCCTGGGCATGCTGGAGCCCTTCGACCTTGCCGGGCCGGGGCCGGACGATCCCCGCTCCTGGCACCTGCTGGTGGAGGCGATGCGCCGGGCCTATGCCGACCGCGAGGTCTATCTGGCCGATCCGGACCAGGTGGCCGTGCCGGTCCGCGGCCTGCTGGACCGCGGCTATCTGGCCGACCGCTCCGCCGGAATCGACCCGGCGCGGGCCGCGCAGGGCAAGGTGCCGGCCGGGAACCCGCCCTGGCGCGAGGGCACGCTCTACGCGCCGGAGGTCAATCCGGACGTGCCCGGCACCAGCCACCTGTCCACCGTGGATGCCGACGGCATGGCCGTGGCGATGACGACGACCGTGGAATCCGCTTTCGGCTCCGGGCTGATGGTGGGCGGCTTCGTGCTGAACAACCAGCTCACCGACTTCTCCTTCCTGCCGGAGCGCGACGGCCGGCCGGTGGCGAACGCCCCCGGGCCGGGCAAGCGCCCGCTCTCCTCCATGTCGCCCACGGTGGTGCTGGACAGGCAGGGCCGGCCGGTGCTGACGGTTGGATCGCCGGGCGGCAGCGCCATCATCGCCTATGTGGCGCAGGCCGTGGTCGCCATGCTGGACTGGAACCTGGACCCGCAGGTGGCACTGGCGCAGCCGCGGGTGGTCAACCGCAACGGCGCCACGCTGGTGGAAGCGGTGCCGCAGGCCGACGCGCTGGCGGGCGGGCTTGTCGTCCTGGGCCATCAGGTGGAACGGCGGCCGGTGATCAGCGGCCTGCACGCGATCCGGATAACGCCGGACGGACTGCTGGGCGGCGCCGACCCCCGCCGCGACGGCCTGCCCAAGGGCGACTGACCCCGGAGGCTCGCCACCGGGGACCAGCCGCCGGGAACGGGCGCCGCGCCGCCATGGCGGTCCTGGTCCGGGAGAGCGGGTTCTGACGCCTTTACGGCATGGCTGACGAGCCGATGGGCCGCGCCCTTACGTCTTTCGCCATCTGGCGCCGCGATTTCGGAGAGAGTATCCCTGTACGAACGGGGTATTCGGTATTCCTTAACCCTGGTTGTGATCTGATGGACGGCTGTTGCGGTCGGGGAGACGGGTTCATGGAACCGCTGGAGCTGAACGAGCGGGATTATGCCGTGCTGGAAGAGGCGCTGCTGTCCTCGGCCCGCGGGCGCGCGTTCCTCCGTCAGCGCGATCACCGCACCCGGCTCGTCTCGCAGGATGCGTGGCGCCAGCTCCTGGCCCAGCTCCGCGAGCAGGTGGCGCGGCTGGGCGGCGTCACCGGGGTGGAGGCCGTCGGCCAGAATCCGCAGATCCGCATCATGCGGGAAGAGCTGAAGCAGCTCTCCAGCTACATCGAACAGACCCGGCAGGAGATCGCCCAGCTCCGCCCCATGGATGCCGGGGCCAACCGGATCATGGCGGCGACGAACGAGCTGGACGCCATCGTGACCGCCACCGAGCGGGCGACCAGCGACATCCTGAACGCCACCGAACGCATCCAGGAACTGCTGGGCCGGCTGCCCCCGTCCGACACCGTCAGCGACATCGAGGCACAGACCATCGAGATCATGACGGCGTGCAGCTTCCAGGACATCACCGGGCAGCGCACCACCAAGGTCGTCAACACGCTGCGCTACATCGAGCAGCGCGTGAACACGATGATCGAGATCTGGGGCGTGGAGGAGGAGGGCGCCATGCCGGACGGCGGGCTGATCGCCACCCGCCCGGACGACCACCGCCCCGACCGCCACCTGCTGCACGGCCCCTCGCAGTCCCCGGTCAGCCAGGACAACATCGACGCCCTGTTCGAGGCGCTGGGCGACATCGACAAGCACAAGTCCGACGACGCCGTCAGCGGCGCGGCTGCCAACGGCCACCTCGCCACCCATGACGGCGGTCATGACGGTGCCCACGACAGCGGCCACGACGACGGGCACCACATCGACCACCACGCCCCCGCGGCCGAGGAGAAGGTGGCCCCCCCGCCGCCCCCTCCCCCGCAGCCACCGCCTCCCCCGCCGCCGCCCAAGACAGCGGCCCGGGCCGCAGCACCGGAACCGGCCAAGTCCGGCGGCGCCACGGCCACGCAGGCCGACATCGACGCCCTGTTCGGCTGAGACCGGCCGATGACCGACCAGGAGATCGCCCCCCGTATCCGGCTCTCCCAGGCGCAGCTCGACCGGGTCTGCGAACGGCACGAGGCGTACCTTGCCGGCCAGGCCGGCGGGACCCGGCTGAACCTTCCGTTCTTCGACCTGTCGTTCCTGTCCTTCGAGAAGCGCAACCTGACGAGTGCCAACCTTGCCGGGGCGATGCTGCGCGGTGCCCGGCTGGGCGGCGCCACGCTGGACTATGCCGACCTGTTCGGCAGCGACCTGCGCGAGGCCGACCTGACCGGAGCCCAGCTCCGCCGCACCGACCTGCGCGCCGCGAACCTGACCGCGGCCGTGCTGCGCGGCGCCGTCATGGTGGAATGCGACCTGCGCGACGGCAGCCTGGCCGGGGCCGGGCGGTCGGACTTCAAGCTGCTGGGGCTGGCGCCGGGGCCGGTGGACATGACCGCGACGGTGATGGCCGGGGCGGACCTGACCCGGGCGCGGCTGTCGGGGTCGCTGGCCATGCGGGCGGATTTCAGCGCCGCCGTGATGGTGGAGACGCGGCTGGTGCATTCCGACCTGCGCGACGCCCGGCTGGTCGGCGCGAACCTGAAGGGGGCCGAATTCGCCGGAGCCGACCTGCGCGGCGCCGACCTGACCGGCGCCCGGATCGACGCCGGCGCGCTGGAGGCCGCCATCCTGGGGGCGCAGGACACCGGGCGGCTGAACGAGCGGCCGGCGCTGGCGGAGGAGCTGGGCGATGATGTCGCCCCGCCGCTGGTGCAGCCCTCGACGGCCGACCTCCAGGCCATGCTGGCCGAGCATGCCGCCTGGGTCGCCTCGGCCGGGCGCGAGGGGCGGCAACTCGACGCCAGCGGCCTGGACCTCTCCGGTCTGAACCTCGCCGGCCGGGTGCTGACCCTGATGCAGGGGGCGGGCACCTGCCTGCGCGGGGCCGATCTCAGCGGGGCGCAGCTCCAGGCGGCCAGCCTCACCGGGGCCGACCTGCGCTCGGCCCGGCTGCGGCTGGCGGACCTGCGCGGGGCGACGCTGGACCGCGCCAACCTGATCGACACCGACCTGGAACGGGCCGACATGGGGCCGTTGGTGACCCAGCGCGGCCACAGCCTGCGCACCTCCCTGGTGCGGGCGCGGCTGGCCGGGGCGGCGCTGCGCAACACCCGGCTCTGCGGCGCGGACCTGACCTCGGCCGATCTGACCGGGGCCGACCGCACCGGCGCCGACCTTCACGATGCGATCCTGGACGGTATCCGCGGCTGACCGCCGCCGCTACGCCGCGGCAGGGGCGTCGGCCGGTATCCGTTCCGACGCCGCCAGAACCAGCGCCCGGAACAGGCGCTGCTGCCCGCGGTCGGTGACCAGGAACTCCGGATGCCACTGCACCCCCAGCAGGAAGGGCCGTTCCGGCACCTCCACCGCCTGGACGATGCCGTGAAGGTCGCGGGCGGCGATCCGCACCCCCTGCCCCGGCCGGTCCACCGACTGGTGGTGCAGGGCGTTCACCCGGCATTCCCCCTGGCGCAGCAGACGGTGCAGCAGGCTGCACGGATCGACACGGACCCGCTTGCGCGGCAGCACCGTGCGCAGGCGCGGCGCCTGGAGATAGACCTCGTGGATGTCGGTGTGCAGGGTGCCACCGCGGTGGACGTTGATCATCTGCGCCCCGCGGCAGATGCCCAGGACCGGGCGGCCGCACCGCTCGGCCCAGTCCAGCGCGGCCAGCTCCAGCCCGTCGCGGTCGGGGTCGATCCTCACCGTCGGCTCGACCAGGGACCCGTAGCGGGCGGGCGCGATGTCGTCGCCGCCGCCGATCACCAGCCCGTCCAGCCGGTCGAAGCGGCAGTCCGTCTCCGGCGTCAGCCGGACCGCCCGCGCCCCCGCCCGGACCAGGGCAAGGCGGTTGAACAGCCAGGGCGTCAGGCTGCGCCGCGCCGATGCGGTGACGCCGATCAGGGGACGGACCGGGGGACGGATCGGGGGAGGGCGGGCCATGCGCCGGTTCAGCCCGGCGCCAGCCAGCGGCCGACCACCCGCGGCCAGTCGGCCAGCGCCCGCTCCCGCCGGCAGTCCAGCCACAGGGCGCCCAGCTCGTTCAGCGCCCAGCGGTCGCTGGCCAGCCGTTCCACCTGGACCCAGCGGTTCCAGTCCGGCACGACGGACCAGCCCGGCTGCCCCACCCGGCTGTCGGGCAGGCGCCAGTGCCAGGTGGGCCTGGGCTTCACGCGCGGGTCGCGGCCGCAGCCGTCCAGCACGCCCGGCATCAGGCAGGCCAGCAGCGGGAACAGGTCCAGCTCGCGGTTGCGGGTCGGGTTCAGGCGGACATAGTCGCGGGCGAAAGCCTCCAGGTCCGGCCGGTAGTCCGGGTCCACGACCAGCGCCACGTACTCCTCCGGAAAGCGGTGGACGAAGGGGGCGACCCGGCGGGCGATGTCGATGCCCATGTCCTCCCGCAGCCAGGGAGAGAGCAGCAGATAGGCCTTCATCACGTCGATGATCGGGTCCGCCTCCGGCCGTGCCAGCTCGGGATTGAAATGCAGGCCGAAGGCGTAGAACAGCCGGCCCTCGGTGCCCATGGCGCCATGCCGGCGCAGCCCCTCGACCAGGGCGTCCAGGGTATCGACCTCGTCCACCGGGACGGGCGGACAGGAGATCTCATAGGGCATCACCAGACTGCCGACATCGCCCACGGCGGCGCGGAACCGCTCCTCCAGGGGGCCGGGCCTCTGCGGCAGGTCGCCGTCCGGCCCCTCCGGATGCGCGGCCAGCATGTCCAGTTCGACCGTGAAGGTGCCGTAGAGCGTGCCCTCGATGCGGAACCGGTGCTCGTCCCGGGGAAGCACGGTGCCACCGAAGATGTAGCGCACCAGCCGGGCGGCATCGGCCGGCGGCAGGCCCGCGAACTCGATCTCCACGCCGACACGGCGGCGGCGGCCGTCGGCGCGGTCGGGTTCGGGGGGAAGCAGCGGGTCGAAATGGGTCACGGCAGTCACGGCCTTCGTCGGGGCATCTTCTGGGGGGCGTCATCTGCGGAGAGCGTCCCCGGGGTAACGCTCAGACCCGGGAAAGGAGCCAGTCGCGGACTTCGCGGTGTACCCGGTCGCCCACCTCGTCCAGCCCGTGCCGGGCGCCGCTGAACAGCACCATGCGCTTGGGCTCCCGCGCCAGCCGGTGGACGTACTCCGTGCTCTCGCAGGGCACGACCTCGTCGTCCTTGCCGTGGATCAGCAGCAGGGCGGCCCGCGGTCCCAGCGTGGCTGCCGGTCCGGCACCGTAGCCCTGGGTCGCCAGCGTGGCGACGGCCGTGACCGCCGGCACCTTGGCAGCCGCCTGGATTACGACGGCGCCGCCGAAGGAGTGGCCGACCAGACCGAAGCGGCGGACGCCCTGGGTCTCCAGGTAGCGCAGGCCGGCCAGCACGTCGAAGACGCTTTCGGCCAGGTCGGTGGGGTGGCGGTAGCGGACCCGGAGGGAGGCGATGTCCTCCCCCGCCAGCTCCTCGGCCAGCCGGGGAAACAGGTCCCGGGCCGGACTGTCCCAGCCGCTGCCGATGCCCCCGGCCCAGACGACGCCGCGCTCCGCCGCCGGCGCCGCGTGGACACGGCAGCGGATCTCGCCCCGTTCCGTCGCCAGCGTCACCGGCTGGTATCCGCCCAGCAGGGATGTGTGCTCCTGGTTGCCGTAGGCCATGCGATCACCGTCTGCTGCCGCCCGCTCCCGTCGGAGCAGGGCGGCCGTCCCCCCCTCTTCAAACGGGAGGTGGAGCGCAGGGTTCCGGCGGGGAACGCCCGTCCGCCGGGGGCGTTGGAGCAGGGGTTACCGCCGCCGTGGCGCGGCCGTCACCGGGAGCGTCGCATGCAGAGCCCGCTGAAGATCGCCTTCCACAACATGGACCCCTCGCCCCGGCTCGAAGCCGACATCCGCGAGCGCTTCGCCAAGCTGGAGAAGCTGTACGACCGCCTGACCGCCTGCCGCGTCTCGGTCGAGGCGCTGCACCGCCAGCACCGCACCGGCAACGTCTACGAGGTCCATATCGACATGGTGGTGCCGGGCAGCGAACTGGTCGTCAGCCGGGAGCCCAAGGAAGCGCAGCAGAAATACGCCGACCCCGATGCCCACACCTCGATCCGCGACGCCTTCGCCGCGGCCGAGCGGCAGCTCAAGGAGTTCAAGCGGCAGCAGCGCGGCGAGGTGAAGCCGCACGAGGTGGACGTGCAGGGCCAGGTCGCCCAGCTTGCCGAGGATCACGGCTTCCTGATGACCAACACCGGCGGGCTGCTCTACTTCCACCGCAACAGCGTGATGAAGGACGCCTTCGCCGCCCTGAAGCGCGGCGACCGGGTCCGCTACATCGAGGAGATGGGCGACACCGGCCCGACAGCCAGCAAGGTCTGGACGGACACCGACCGCGACGCGGGCTGACGGAGGGGAGCCGGCATGGCCGAGACACCGCGCGACAGCGCCGAGACACCACGCGACAGCGTTCCTGCCGGCGGCGCGCCCGGCGCCCGGGCGGACAGGACCCGCGCCGCGCACGACCGCGGCGGGTTCCGCGACAAGATCCCCGTCGCCGATCCCGCCGCGACGCCGCTGGGCACCGACAGCGAGGCCAGCGGCGGGGCCGCCGCCGCAGCCCCCGAGGGCTCCCGGCCGCCCGGCCCGACCGGCGGCCCCTCCCCCGGAACGCCGCATCCGTCGGGGCAGGCCCGCGGGGACGTCCCACGGGGCGCGACCCGTTGGTTCTGGGTCGGCGGGGCCGCCCTGGTGGCCATGCTGGCGGGCCTTCTGCCCCTGTTCTTCCTGCGCTGAGCGGGCGTCTCCCCGACGGAAACCGGCCCGCCCCTGGGTAGGGCGGGCCGGTTCCGGGGCGGTGGCCCGACCGGTCAGGTCCGGACCCGGCCGTCGATCCGCGCCTCCACCGGGGCGGTGACGAACCAGCCGAAATAGGCGGCCGGGGCCGCCAGCAGGGCGTGCAGCCAGATGTCGTGACCGTAGATGGGGATCAGGCCGAAGGTCGTGTTCAGCACCGGGAAGAAGCCCATCACGACCAGCAGGCCGTAGACGACGGCGACGCTCCGGGCATAGGCGCGCGAGGCACCCCAGCCGCGCGACGCCGACAGGCCCCAGATGCCGAAGGCGAGGTGGACCAGATTATGGACCCAGTTCACCGGGAACAGGCCCAGCAGGTAGCCGTAGCCACCGTCGATGGCGAGGGCGCTGCCGTCCACCGGCGGCGCCAGCAGCGCGGGAATGAAGCCCAGGATGCCGGCCCCGGTGAACAGCAGGCCCCAGACGAGGGCGAATGTCCGCATGGATCATCTCCGGAAGAGAGCGGGTGGTCCCGTCTCAACCGGCAGGCCCGCCGCCCGTTGCGGGGCAATCGCCCGGCTTACCGGGAAAAGACGCTGGCCGGGAAAAGACGCCGACCGGGAAAAGAGCCCGGGCCAGGGCTCAGGCGGCGCGGCGCAGGTCGGCCTTGGCCCGCTTCGACGCCATGGGCAGAATCGGGGCGGCCGACGCCTCGGCCGCGCCGCGGACCCGGCGGGCGACCTTCTTGTAGGCCCCGCTCTCGATCTGGCGGATGCGCTCCTTGCTGACGCCGTACTGCTGCGCCAGCGTCTCCAGCGTCACCGGCTGGTCGGTCAGGTTGCGGCTGACGAAGATGTGCCGCTCCCGGTCGCCCAGCGCCCCCAGCGCATCGACCATCAGGGCCTTGCGGACCGCCAGTTCGCTCTTCTCGGCAAGGCGGACCTCCACCGTCTCCGCCTCGTCCGCCAGGAGGTCCAGCGCCTCGTGGTCGCCGTCCTCACCCACCGGCACGTTCAGCGACGTGACCGGGGTGGCGAAGCGGTGCTCCATCTCCCGCACTTCATCGACGGAGGCGCCCAGCTCGTCGGCGACGCGATCCGCCTCCTCGTCGCTCATGATGCGGTCCTGGATGCCCAGCCGGCGCTGCGTCTGGCGGAGATTGAAGAACAGACGCTTCAGCGCGGCCGTGTTGCCGCCCTTCAGCATGGACCAGTTGTGCAGCACATAGGTCTGCACCTCCGCCCGGATCCACCACAGCGCATAGGTCGCCAGACGGAATCCGCGGTCGGGATCGAAGCGCTGCACGGCCTTCACCAGACCGATGTTCGCCTCGGAGATCAGATCGCCCATCGGCAGGCCCGAACGGGCGTATTTGGAGGCGATCTTCACCGCCAGCCGCATATGGCTGCGCACCAGCCGGTCGAACGCCTTGCGGTCCTGGCGCTCCGCCCAGGCCCGCGCCAACGCCTGCTCCTCCGCCGGGTCCAGCATGGGGTGGCGGTTGGCCTGGGCCGTATAGGCGCGCAGCACATCGATGGATTCGGAAAAGACTGACATCAGCAACATCCTCCAGACGCAGAGGCGCCATGGCACAGGGCCGGCCTGTGCAGGGGCGTTTCCACCCCCGCGCCCGGCCTTTGCCGGGCACGCCCTGTCGGTCCGCCGTCCTTTCTTGGAACGGTTCTAAGATAAGCCCGCCGCCACCGATCCGCAAGCCCCGAGATAGCTTGCGAACAAGATTATCGTGCGCAGGAGTTTTCACCTCCCTGCGCACGCCCGATCGCCCGCCTGTCTCCCTGGAAGCCGTGTCCAGGCGCACCTGCCTTCGGGGTCCGTCTCTCCAGGGGTCCTTTCAGGGCATGTCCTCGGGAACGTAAAGGTCAACAGCAGGCCCGCGCCCCTGTTCCCCTCCCGTCTTTCCCGCCGCCCGGGCGGGAAGACCGGAGCGGCCGGCGCGGGCCGGGCCGGCGTCAGGCGACGGCGATGGCGGGCGGGGTTTCGAAGGCGCAGGAAATCTCCAGCACGTCGGGCGCCCCGCTCAACACCCAGTCGCCCGGCGCGGTCAGGCCCGGATGGGCCCCGTCCCAGACGACGGCACCGCCCAGGGACCGGATGCGGGCCGCCATGTCACAGACGGCCGTGGCAGGATAGAGCCCGCCGCCGATCAGGGCGCCGCCGAAGCGCATCTCCCGCAGCAGAGCCAGGGCGGAGGCCGGATCGTTGGTCACCGCCTTGGCGCGGTGACCGGCCCGTGCCAGTTGCCCCGCAAGGCGCAGCGCCTTCAGGGCATCGCCTTCCACCAGGAGGATGTCCATTCCTGTGTCCCCGGGGGCCTTCCTGCCTGGGCTGCCACCGCCAGGCCCCCTTGCGCAGCGGCCCGTGGTTGAACCCTTATCCTAGCCCGTCCCGGGGCGGGACCGGATTCCCCATTGGTCCGTCGCCCCTAGGCAGTTCGGTGGAGCCCCACCGGGGCGGACTAATCCCGACGGGGGGGGCGCCGGCAGCCCTTGCCCGCCCCGGTCGGGATCGCCGCTCAGGCCACCGTCGTCCGCACGTCCAGATTGCCCCGGGTCGCGTTGGAATAGGGGCAGACCTGATGCGCCTTTCCGACCAGCTCCTCGGCGCGGGCACGGTCCACCCCCGGCAGGTCCACCCGCAGCGCCACGTCCAGCCCGAAGCCGCCGTCGGAGCGGGGGCCGATGCCGACCGTGGCCGTCACCGTGGCATCCGGCGAGACGGTCAGCTTCTCCTGCCGGGCCACCAGCTTCAGGGCCCCCAGATAGCAGGCGGCATAGCCGGCGGCGAAAAGCTGTTCGGGGTTGTTCCCCTCCCCGCCGGCGCCGCCCAGTTCCGTCGGCGTCGAGAGCCGGACGTCGAGGCTGCCGTCGGCGGTGCGGGCGCGGCCGTCGCGCCCGCCGGTGGCGGTCGCCTCGGTCCTGTACTTCACATCCACGGGCATCTGCTGCTCCTGTCCATCGGTCTGGTGGGGTGGGAACGGGCGGCGACGCCCGATGGCTCCAGGGCCGCCGCCCGACCGCTTACTCGGCCGCGTTGCGGCCGGGCTCCTGCTCCAGCTTGCCGCTGGTGTAGGTGGGACCGCGCCGGTTCTGGCCCGGCGACGGCTTGCCCTCCAGCGGCGGCAGGGCCTTCGCCGTCTCCAGGTCGATGCCCGCGCCCTGCGCCACCCGGGTGCCGTAGTCCGGATCGCAGTGCCAGAAGTGCCAGACCATGCGCAGCGCGATGTGCTCCGGGCACTGCTTCATGTCGTCGGACAGGTTGGCGATCAGGTCGTCGCGCTCCCAGTCCTCGAAGCTGCGGTAGCGCTCCCCGGCCTGGACATAGTCGTCCGCCGTGCGGGTGGTCTGGTAGCGGCCCAGGTGTCCTTCGACCCACTGGTGGTAGTCGTGCTCCGGCTTCGGCGCTTCCGTCAGCCCGCCCATGGAGCTGGGCTCGTAGTTCACCCGCGGGTTCTCCGGGCCGCGGTCCACGTAGAAGGCCATCTGGCCGTCGCGCTGGTTGGTGCGGGCCGGCGTCACCGGGGCGTTGACCGGAAGCTGGAGGTAGTTGGCGCCGACGCGGTAGCGCTGCGTGTCCGAATAGGACAGCGTCCGGCCTTGCAGCATCTTGTCGTCGGAGAAGTCGATCCCGTCCACCAGCACGCCGGTGCCGAAGGCCGCCTGCTCCACCTCCGCGAAGAAGTTGTCGGCGTTGCGGTCCAGCACGACCCGGCCGACCGGCAGCAGCGGGAAGCGGTCCTCCGGCCAGCGCTTGGTGTCGTCCAGCGGGTCGAAGTCCAGTTCGGGATGCTCCTCGTCCGACATGATCTGGACGCACATCTCCCACTCGGGATAGTCGCCGCGCTCGATCGCGTCGTGCAGATCGCGGGTGGCGTGACCGACATCGCGGGCCTGGATCTCCGCCGCCTGCGGGGCGGTCAGGTTGCGCACGCCCAGCTTCGGCTCGAAGGAGAACTTGCAGAGCACGGCCACGCCCTGGTCGTTCACCAGCTTGTAGGTGTTCACGCTGGAGCCCTGCATGTGCCGGTAGTCGGCCGGGATGCCCCAGGGGCTCTTCACCCAGGTCACCATGTGCAGGCTTTCCGGGTGGTGCATGACGAAGTCGTAGAAGCGCCAGGGCTCCTGCCGGTTGCTGATCGGGTCCGGCTTGAAGGCGTGGATCATGTCCGGGAACTTCACCGCGTCGCGGATGAAGAAGACCTTCAGGTTGTTGCCGACCAGGTCCCAGACCCCGTCCACCGTCTTGAACTTGATGGCGAAGCCGCGCGGGTCGCGGGCGGTTTCGGGGCTGTCCTTGCTGCCGATCACGGTGGAAAAGCGGATGAAGACCGGCGTCCGCTCCCCCGCCCGGGTCAGCACCTTCGCCCGCGTGTATGTCGTGGCGGGCTCGTCACCGATCCGGCCATAGGCCTCGAACCAGCCATGTGCCCCGGTGCCGCGCGCATGCACGACGCGCTCCGGGATGCGCTCGCGGTCGAAATGCGTGATCTTCTCGATGAACTGGTAGTTCTCAAGGGTGGCCGGGCCGCGTTCGCCGACGCTGCGGATGCTCTGGTTGTCGGAGATCGGATGGCCCTGCCGGTTGGTCAGCGTGCGATCATCGCTGCCCATCGCTTCCTCCTGGGTCCAAGGGCGTGCCCGCCCGCATCACCGGGGCGGCCCCCCTCCAACCGGGCTGTCCGCCGCCGGTTCCGACAGCGCCCTCCCTGGCCGGCCGGCCAGGGCAGGATGTCGCGCCTATCCTTCCGATTACTTCACCGATACAGCGGACGGTGCCACGCACCGCCCCCGGCGGAAACGATCTGAAACATATCGCAACAGAAACCGCACGGATGCGGCCTTTCCCTTCAATGAGGCGGCGCCTTGTTCTGGGCTGAAAGATTTCGGCACACGCTAATACTTTCGGTTAAGGCTTCATCAATCCAACGCGCCCGATACTCGCGCCACGGGGACTGGGTCCCGGGAGGATGCGATGCGGAAATGGCTGAATAATCAACCCCTTGGCCTGAAACTGTACGGTGTGGTCGCGCTGCTGTCGCTGATCGCCGTCCTGCTGGCGGCGATCGGCAACCTCTCCTTGTCGGCGCAGCATGCGCGGACGGAGGCGATGCGGCTGGCCGAAGCGCATCTGGAGACCGCGGCCGAGGCGGCGGGCGGCCTCCAGGCGCTGGCCCGCCACACGGCGATGCTGGCCCTGGATCTGAGCGGCCCCCACCGGGAGAGCCATGAGGCCGCGGCCGCGGCTGCGCTGGAGACGGTGCGGGAGGATCTGCGCACCCTGGAGAGCAGCGACGCGCGCCTCCAGGACCGTCTGGCCGGGGTCGAGGCGGAGATCGAGGCCTTCCTGCCCACCTACCGCGCGGTGGTGGAGGCCGGCGCCCGGGGCGATGCGGCCGCAGCGGCGCGCGCGGTGCTGGACGGCAGCGCCCGGATCGACGCCGCCACCGCCGTCTTCCAGTCCGTCGAACGGGAAGCCAGGGCGGAGCAGGATACCCTGGCCGCCTCCGTGGCCGCCGCCCGGGAACAGGCGGGCCTGACCATGATCGCCACCGCCGTGGGCGCCATCGCCATCGGCTTCGGCCTGTCCTGGTTCATCGTCAACGGCATCAACCGGCCCCTGACCCGGATGATCCGCGCCATGGGCCGGCTGGCCCAGGGCGACGACCATGTGGAGATCGAGCGGTGCGGCCGGCGCGACGGGATCGGGGAGATGCAGGAGGCCCTGGTCGCGCTCAAGGCATCCATCGCCGATGCCTATCACATGCGGCAGATGGTGGACGACATGCCCATCGCCGTCATGCTGACCGATCCGCAGGACGAATTCCGCATCACCTACTGCAACAAGAGCACCAACGCCCTGCTGAAGAGCATCGAGCACCTGCTGCCCGTGAAGGCGGACGAGCTGGTGGGCCGGACGATGGATGTCTTCCACCGCGTCCCGACCCGCCAGCGGGAGATCCTGTCCGATCCCGCGAACCTGCCCTGGAAGGCGAAGATCCGGCTGGGGCCGGAGACGCTGGACCTGCGCATGTCCGCCGTGAACGACCGCCAGGGCCGCTTCCGCACCGTCATGCTGAACTGGGCCATCATCACCGAGCGGGTGAAGCTGGCCGACGATTTCGAGCGCACCGTGAAGGCCGTGGTGGACACGGTGGCCGCCGCCGCGACGGAGCTGGAGGCGTCGTCCCGGTCCATGTCGGCCACGGCGGAGGAGACACGGTGCCAGTCCATCACCGTCGCCTCGGCGGCGGAGCAGGCCTCCGCCAACGTGCAGACGGTCGCCTCCGCCGCGGAGCAGCTGTCCGCCTCCATCGCGGAGATCGGCAAGCAGGTCGCCCATTCCTCCGACATCGCCGCCCGCGGCGCGGCTGAGGCGGACGCCACCCAGGCCACCGTGGACAGTCTCGCGGAGGCCGCGAAGAAGGTGGGCGAGGTGGTCGGCCTGATCAGCGCCATCGCCAGCCAGACCAACCTGCTGGCACTGAACGCGACGATCGAGGCGGCCCGCGCCGGGGAGGCCGGCAAGGGCTTCGCCGTCGTCGCCGGCGAGGTGAAGGTGCTGGCGCAGCAGACCCAGAAGGCGACGGAGGACATCTCGACCCAGATCGCCGCGATCCAGGAGGCGATGGGCGGGGCAGTCGGAGCCATCCGCCGCATCAACACCGTGATCGCCGAGGTGAATCACATCGCCGGCGCCATCGCCGCGGCGGTGGAGGAACAGTCGGCGGCGACGCAGGAGATCGCCCGCAACGTCGAGCAGGCGGCCAACGGCACGGCGGAGGTCTCCGCCAACATCGCCAGCGTCACCGTCGCAGCGTCGGAAGCCGGCAGCTCGGCGGTGCAGGTCGCCGACAGCTCCAGCGAGCTGGGCCGGCAGTCGACCCTGCTGGCGACCCAGGTGGACACCTTCATGCGGTCCGTCCGCGCCGCCTGACCAGCGCCCCCCCGCCCGTCCCGTCTGGCGTCCGGACGCGGAAAAGCCCCCGTGAGAGCGATCTCCGGGGGCTTTTCCGTATCTCCGTCCCGAGCCTGACGCCCGGGCCTGCGGCTGATGTCCGTCGCGTCGCGCTCCCGCCCGTCCCTGTGGACGGGCGGGAAGGGTCCGTCAGCCGTCGATCAGGGCGCGGTTCCGCTCCAGCGCCTGCGTCAGGTCGTTCTGCGCATCGCGCAGGCGCCGGGCGCAATCGGACAGGCGGCGCACATGAAAGGCCATGTCCTCGGCCCGGTTCAGCAGGTGGGAGTGCGGCAGGCGGGTGCGCATGTCGATGACCATCACGAACTCCTGGTTGGTTGTTCGCTGCTTTCTACGCCCGTTTCCGCCCGTTGGATCACTCCAGGCTGGTTACATATGCGTTCGGTCAGCTATGCAATCGGATACTGGCACGCGATCGGGACGATATACAAGCAAAAGGTGATGTGCCCGGGCGCAGAAATGCGCCGCCCGGGGCCTGTGCCCCGGGCGCGCCCATCAACGGTCCGGCCGGTCCCGGTATGGCCGGTCCCCGTCAGGCCACGGCCCGGACGGGTTCCGGCGCCGACTTGTCCACGAAAGCCTTTTCAATGACATAGTCGGCCGGCGTATGCCCGGAGCCTTCGACGAAGCCCCGCTCCTCCAGCAGGGCGTTCATGTCCGCCAGCATGTCCGGGCCGCCGCAGATCATCGCCCGGTCCAGCGCCGGGTCGAGGTCCGGCAGGCCCAGGTCCGCCGCCATCCTGCCGGTGCGCACCAGATCGGTGATCCGGCCGGTATAGGTGGAGGGTTCGCGCGTCACGGTCGGGTAGTAGACGAGCTGCTGGCGGATCAGGTCGCCGAAATACTCGTTCTCCGGCAGCTCGCGGGTGATCAGGTCCTTGTAGGCCAGCTCGGCGTTGAAGCGGACCGTGTGGGTCAGCACCACCCGCTCGAAGCGGCCATACAGCTCCGGATCGCGGATCAGGCTCATGAAGGGAGCGAGGCCGGTGCCGGTCGAGAACAGGTAGAGATTGCGGCCCGGACGCAGATGGTCGGCCACCAGCGTGCCGGTCGGCTTGCGCCCCACCAGCACGGTGTCGCCCACCTGGATGTGCTGGAGGCGGGAGGTCAGCGGCCCGTTCGGCACCTTGATCGAGAGGAACTCAAGATGTTCCTCCCAGTTCGGGCTCGCCATCGAATAGGCGCGCACCAGCGGGCGGCCGTCCACCATCAGCCCGATCATGGCGAACTGGCCGTTGACGAAGCGGAGCGAGGGCGAACGGGTCAGGGTGAAGCTGAACAGCGTATCGGTCCAGTGATGGACGCTGGTCACCTTCTCCTCGGCGAATGCGCTCATGAACCACGGTCCTCCTCTGTTGCAGCGCACCCAGAAATGCACGGTCTGGCAGGGAACATAAATACATTCTGCCATCGTGAAACCCCGATTCTCGGGGCTTTGAATGTCCCTGCTGCATGGCTGATTCGCAAGCCATTCTCAATTGGATGACACCCTGTCGCATCCGGAACCGTAAGAGCCTGAAACCGTTGGACTTGATCCCTTCTGTCGCACCCCGCGATATACTAATTATTAGTGTTAAAATATAATTTCACCTTGTCAACCGACGGCTTCGTGGCAAGTTACCCCTGCGACGTGTGGCATTAGCGCGCCTGTTGCAGCGCAGGGAGACATCCCGTGGCCCTGAAGACCTTTCCGATCTCCGTCGTCCTGGCCGACCGGACCGTGCTGCTGGCTGGCGGGGGGGAGACGATGCTGCGCAAGGCCCGCCTGCTGGCCCCGTCCGGCGCGAAACTGCGGCTGGTGCACCCCGACCCGGCGGCGGACCTGGCGGCGCTGGCGACGGAGATCCACCGCCGCCCGTTCGTTCCCGGCGACCTGGACGGCGCCGTCCTGGCCTTCGCCGACGGCGACGATCCGGAGACGGCAGCGGCGGTGGCAGAGGCCGCGCAGGCGCGCGGCATCCCCGTCAACGTGCCCGACCGCCCGGCGCTGTCCGGCTTCATCATGCCGGCGATCATCGACCGCGACCCGATCACGGTCGCCATCTCCTCCGGCGGGGCGGCGCCCGTGCTGGTCCGCCGCCTGCGCGCGCAGCTGGAGGCGGCGCTGGAGCCGGAGCTGGGGGCCCTGGCCCGCTTCCTGGACCGCTTCCGGCCAGCCGTGAAGGCGACCCGCAAGGACGAGACCGCCCGCCGCCGCTTCTGGGAGGCGGTGGTGGACGGCCCGGCCGCCGCCCGCCTGCTGGCCGGCGACGAGGCGGGGGCGCAGGCGGCCCTGCGCCGCGCGCTGGACGATCCCGGCCACGGGCAGGAGGCGTCGGGCCGCGTGGCGCTGGTCGGCGCCGGCCCCGGCGATCCCGACCTTCTGACCCTGCGCGCCCTGCGGGTGTTGCAGGATGCCGACGTGGTGGTCCACGACAGGCTGGTGGACGACCGCATCCTGGACTATGTGCGCCGCGATGCCCGCCGCATCTTCGTCGGCAAGTCCCGGGCCGACCACACCCTGCCGCAGGAGCGGATCAACGCCCTGCTGGTGGCGGAGGCCGCGGCCGGGCACCGGGTCGTGCGGCTGAAGGGGGGCGATCCCTTCGTCTTCGGCCGCGGCGGGGAGGAGGTGGAGGCGCTGCGGGCCGCCGGCATCCCGGTGGAGGTCGTGCCCGGCATCACCGCCGCGCTGGGCTGCGGTGCCGCCGCGACGATCCCCGTCACCCACCGCGGCGCCGCCCAGGGCGTAACCATCGTCACCGGCCACGGCAAGGACGGCGAGCCCGACCTGGACTGGGAGGCGCTGGCCCGGCTGAAGCACACCCTGGTCATCTACATGGGCCTGTCCGCCGCCAGCCGCATCGCCGACCGCCTGACCGCGGCCGGACTGCCCGCCGCCACGCCCGCCGCCCTGATCGAGAAGGGCACCCGCCCCGATCAGGTGCTGGCGGTCGGCACGCTGGGCGGGCTTCCCGCGCTGGCGGCGGCCCACCGGATGGCCGGCCCCGCCCTGATCGTCGTGGGCGAGGTCGTGCGTCTGGCCGACCCCGCCCGCATCACCGCCATCGCCCGGCCCGCGCTGGCCGTGGCCGCGGAATAGGGAGGCGGACATGCTGGTGAAGGCGAAAGGGGACCTCCAGGCCGTCAGCGCCAACCGGCTGCGCGACGGCATCGCCGTCTGGCTGTCGGCCGATCACCGCTGGGTGGAGGACGTGGCCGCCGCCGGCGCCTTCAGCGGCCGGGCGCTGGCGGAGGCGCAGGCCGTGGCCCAGGCCGACAGCGCGGCCGGGCTGGTGGTGGACGTCTATCCGCTGGATGTGGCCGTCACCGACGGAAGGACCCGGCCGCTGCATGTGCGCGAGCGGATGAAGGCGCGCGGCCCCTCCGTCCGTCCCGACCTGGGAAAGCAGGCCGACACCCCCGCCTCCCCCCGAGCCCCGGAGAGAGCCGCATGACCCACATGCCCCGTCCCGGCACCCTCGCCGCCGCCCCCGCCGATCACACCCCCGATGCCGCCCCCGACCGGCATGCCGGCATCTACCGCTACGACGACCTGGACCGGGAGTTCGTCTTCCAGCGGGTCGCGCAGTTCCGCGACCAGGTGCGCCGCCGCCTGTCCGGCGCGCTGACGGAGGACGAGTTCAAGCCGCTGCGGCTGATGAACGGCGTCTATCTCCAGCTCCACGCCTACATGCTGCGGGTGGCGATCCCCTACGGGATGCTGGGCACGACCCAGCTCCGCCGGCTGGCGGAGATCGGCCGGCGCTGGGACCGGGGTTACGGGCATTTCACCACCCGCCAGAACATCCAGTTCAACTGGCCGGCCCTGGTGGACGTGCCGGACATGCTGCACGCCCTGGCCGAGGTGGACATGCACGCCATCCAGACCAGCGGCAACTGCATCCGCAACGTAACCACCGACCATTTCTGCGGCGCGGCGGCGGACGAGATCGTCGATCCCCGCGTCCATGCCGAAATCCTGCGGCAGTGGTCCACCCTGCACCCGGAATTCAGCTTCCTGCCGCGCAAGTTCAAGATCGCCATTTCCGGCACGCCGCAGGACCGCGCCGCCGTCCGCACCCACGACATCGGCCTGATCGCCACGCGCGACGCCTCCGGCGCGGTGGGCTTCACGGTCCATGTCGGGGGCGGCCAGGGGCGCAGCCCGTTCCTGGCCGTCACGGCGCGCGAGTTCGTGCCGGAGGCGGACCTGCTGGCCTATCTGGAGGCCATCCTGCGCGTCTACAACCAGTACGGACGGCGCGACAACATCTACAAGGCCCGCATCAAGATCCTGGTCCACGAGCTGGGGGCGGACGAGTTCCTGCGCCGCGTGGAGGAGGAGTTCGCCCGCCTGCCGCGCGCGGCGCATGCCCTGGACCCGGCGCTGGTCGAGGCGATCCGCGCCCACTTCGCGCCGCCGCCGCTGGAGCGCCTGCCGGAGCGCAGCCCCGCCTTCGACCTTGCCCGGGCCCGCAACGCCGCCTTCGCCCGCTGGACCCGGTCCAACCTGCACCCGCACCGGCAGCCGGGCTACGCCATCGCCACCGTCAGCCTGAAGCCGGTGGGCGGCATTCCGGGCGACATCACCTCCGACCAGATGGAGGCGCTGGCCGATCTGGCCGACCGCTTCAGCTTCGGGGAGGTGCGGGTCAGCCACGAGCAGAACCTGGTGCTGGCGCATGTCCGCAAGGACGAGCTGTACGCGCTCTGGCAAGGACTGGAGGCGATCGGGCTTGGCACGGCGAATGCGGGGCTGGTCAGCGACATCATCGCCTGCCCGGGGCTGGACTACTGCGCCCTGGCGAACACCCGGTCCATCCCCATCGCGCAGGCGATCTCCACCCGCTTCGCCGATCTGGACCGGCAGCACGCGATCGGCGAGCTGCGCATCAAGATCAGCGGCTGCATCAACGCCTGCGGCCACCACCATGTCGGCCACATCGGCATCCTGGGCGTCGACAAGAAGGGGGAGGAATTCTACCAGCTTCTTCTGGGGGGCGACCCGGGGCCGCAGGCCGCATTGGCGGAAATAACGGGTCCCGGCTTCGACGCCGCCGGGATCGTGGACGCGGTCGAAACCGTTGTCCGCACGTACCTCGACCTGAGGGGCGAGGGTGAGCGGTTCATCGACACGGTGCGCCGTCTCGGCCATGCCCCGTTCAAGGAGGCGCTCCATGGCGCTGCTTGAGAACGGCCGCCCGGTCCCCGACCGCTGGACCTTCGTCCCCGATACAGCGCCGCTGCCCGCCGACGGGCCGGTGATCGTCACCCTGTCGCGGCTGCGGCGGGAAGCCGACGGGCTGCGCCGGCGCCCCCTGGGGGTGAGGCTGACCAGTGCGGAGCTGGCGCCGGAGGTGGCGGATTTCCTGGACCGTGTGTCGCTGGTCGCTGTCGAGTTCCCGAAGTTCCGCGACGGCCGCGGCTTCTCCACGGCCCGGGACCTGCGCGAACGCTACGGCTTCCGGGGCGAGATCCGGGCCGTCGGGCACACCCTGCCCGACCAGTACCGCTTCCTGCTGCGCTGCGGCTTCGACAGGGTGGAGATCCCCGACGACCGCGACCCCGCCGCCTGGGCCGCGGCGCTGGAGGGCATCGGCATCGCCTACCAGCCGGCCCTGGACGCGGCCGCCCCGGTTTCCCTGCTGCGCCGCCGTCTGGCGGGAGGTGGAGCATGATCCCGACCCCGGAACACCGGACCGATCCGGTGGCGCACGCCGCCGACCTTGCCGCCCGCTACGGGCATCTGCACGGGGCCGACCTGCTGCACCCGCTGCTGACCGGCGATCTCAAGGGCCGGATCGCGCTCGTCTCCTCCTTCGGGACGGAGAGCGCGGTGCTGCTGCACATGGTGGCCGGGATCGACCCGGGCGTGCCGGTGATCTTCATCGACACCGGCAAGCTGTTCGGGGAGACGCTGCGCTACCGCGACCGGCTGGTGGCCCTGCTGGGCCTGACGGACGTGCGCAGCCCCGGCCCCGACCCGGCGGAGGAGACGCGCGAGGATGCCGACGGCGGCCTCTGGCTGCGCGATCCGGGCGCCTGCTGCGCCCTGCGCAAGGTGCGGCCGCTCGATCGGGCGCTCGCCCCGTTCGACGCCTGGATCACGGGCCGCAAGCGCTTCCAGGCGGCGACGCGGACCGTGCTGCCGGCGATCGAGGCGGCGGACGGGCGGATCAAGCTGAACCCGCTGGCCGGCTGGTCGCGGCAGGACCTGACCGCCTATCTGGACCGGCACGGCCTGCCGCGCCACCCGCTGGAGGCGGACGGCTTCCTCTCCATCGGCTGCATGCCCTGCACCGACCGGGTGGCCCCGGGGGAGGACATCCGCGCCGGGCGCTGGCGCGGCCGGGGCAAGACGGAATGCGGCATCCACCGCCCCGCCGCCTGAACGGCGCAAGGGCTGAACGGAACGACGACGCGCGCAGGAACAGGTCCCGGCCGCGGGATCCCGAGGGAAGGTCCGGACGCATCATGACGCCGAAGGGGTTGGATACCGTGTTGGACAGGGTGGAAGGGCCGGGCGCAGCGCAGCCGGACGGCCCGCCGGGGAGCGTCCTGCTGCCGGAAGCGGCCGGCCTGACCCATCTGGAACGGCTGGAGGCCGAGAGCATCCACATCCTCCGCGAGGTCGTGGCCGAGGCGGAGAAGCCGGTGATGCTCTATTCCATCGGCAAGGACAGCGCCGTCATGCTGCACCTGGCGATGAAGGCGTTCTATCCGGCCCGACCGCCGTTCCCGCTGCTGCATGTGGACACGACCTGGAAGTTCCGGGAGATGATCGCCTTCCGCGACGCCACGGCCCGCCGGCTGGGACTGGACCTGCTGGTCCACACCAACCCGGAGGGGCTGGCGCGCGGCATCGGCCCGGTCAGCCACGGCTCCGCCCTGCACACCCAGGTGATGAAGACCGAGGCGCTGAAACAGGCGCTGGACCGGCACGGCTTCGACGCCGCCTTCGGCGGGGCCCGGCGGGACGAGGAGAAGAGCCGGGCCAAGGAGCGCGTCTTCAGCTTCCGCACGGCCCGCCACACCTGGGACCCGAAGCGGCAGCGGCCGGAGATCTGGAACCTCTACAACGCCCGCCGGCACAAGGGGGAGAGCCTCCGCGTCTTCCCCCTGTCCAACTGGACCGAGCTGGACATCTGGCAGTACATCCAGCGCGAGGGCATCCCCCTGCCCTCGCTCTACTTCGCGGCCGAGCGGCCGGTCGTGCGGCGCGACGGGGCGCTGATCATGGTGGATGACGACCGGCTGCCGCTGGCGCCCGGCGAGGTGCCGGAGCTGCGCCGGGTCCGCTTCCGCACCCTGGGCTGCTACCCCCTGACCGGGGCCATCGAGAGCGACGCCGACACCCTGCCCGCCGTGATCCGCGAGATGCTGCTGACCCGCAGCTCCGAACGCCAGGGCCGTGTCATCGACCAGGACTCCACCTCCTCCATGGAGCAGAAGAAGCGCGAGGGCTATTTCTGATGGCGCCGGACCTGACCCTTTCCGTCCGGCCGGCCGCCGGACGCGAGCTGATCGCCGACGATATCGGCCAGTATCTGGAGGCGCACCGGACCAAGGACCTGCTGCGCTTCATCACCTGCGGCAGCGTGGACGACGGCAAGAGCACGCTGATCGGCCGGCTGCTCTATGAATCGAAGTCGTTGTTCGAGGACCAGATCGCCGCCCTGGAGGCGGACAGCCGCCGCCTGGGCACCCAGGGCGGGGCGCTGGACTTCGCGTTGCTGGTGGACGGGCTGGCGGCGGAGCGGGAACAGGGCATCACCATCGACGTGGCCTACCGCTTCTTCGCCACGGAGCACCGCAAGTTCATCGTCGCCGACACGCCGGGCCATGAGCAGTACACCCGCAACATGATCACCGGCGCCTCCACCGCCGACGTCGCCGTCATCCTGGTGGACGCGCGCAAGGGCATCCTGAACCAGACCCGCCGGCACAGCTTCCTGGTCTCCCTGATCGGCATCCGACAGGTGGTGCTGGCCGTCAACAAGATGGATCTGGTCGGCTGGTCGCAGGCGGTGTTCGAACGGATCGTCGCCGAGTACCGGGAATTCGCGGCCCCGTTGGGCTTCGCCGCCATCCTGCCGATCCCGCTCTCGGCGCTGAGCGGCGACAACGTGGTGGAGGCCGGCGGCCGCATGCCCTGGTACGGCGGGACGAGCCTGCTGCGCACGCTGGAGACGGTGCCGGCCGCCGCGACGGTGACCGGGACGCACGAGCCCTTCCGCCTGCCGGTGCAGTGGGTCTCCCGCCCGCATGCGGACTTCCGCGGCTTCGCCGGACTGGTCGCCTCGGGCACGGTGCGGCCGGGCGATCCGGTCGCGGTCTATCCCGCCGGCCGGCGCAGCCGGGTGGGGCGCATCGTCACCGCCGACGGCGACCGGGAGCAGGCGGTCGCCGGCCAGTCCGTCACCCTGACCCTGGAGGACGAGATCGACGTCAGCCGCGGCGACCTGCTGGCCCCGCCGGACGATCCCCCGGGCGTGGCCGACCGCTTCGAGGCGACGCTCGTCTGGATGGCGGAGGAAGCGCTGGCACCCGGCCGCCCCTACCTGCTGAAGCTCGGCACCCGCACGGTGACGGCGACCGTGGACAGCGTGCGCCATGGCATCGACGTGAACAGCGGCACCCTGCGCCCGGCCGCCACGCTGGAGCTGAACGGCATCGGCCTGTGCGAGCTGTCGCTCGACCACCCCGTCGCCTTCGATCCCTACGCGCGCAACCGCACCACCGGCGGCTTCATCCTGATCGACCGCTACAGCAACGACACGGTGGGGGTCGGCCTGTTGCGGGGGCCGCTGGGCCGCACGGCGCATGTCCGCTGGCAGGCGCACGATGTGACCCGGGAGGGCCGCGCCGCGCTGAAGGGCCAACGACCCTGCGTGCTCTGGTTCACCGGCCTGTCGGGCGCGGGCAAGTCCACCATCGCCAATCTGGTGGAGCGCAAGCTGCACGCCGACGGGCGCCACACCTTCCTGCTGGACGGCGACAATCTGCGCCACGGCCTGAGCCGCGACCTGGGCTTCGGCGCCGCCGACCGGACGGAGAACATCCGCCGCGTGGCGGAGGTGGCGAAGCTGATGGCCGATGCGGGCCTGATCGTGCTGGTCTCGCTGATCTCCCCCTTCCGGGCCGACCGGCGGATGGCGCGGGAGTTGCTGCCGCCGGGAGACTTCCTGGAGGTGTTCGTGGACACCCCCCTGGAGGTGGCGGAAGGGCGCGACGTGAAGGGCCTCTACCGCCGCGCCCGGCGGGGCGAGATCGCCCAGTTCACCGGCATCGACAGCCCCTATGAGGCGCCGGAGAGCCCCGACATCCGGATCGACACGCAGGCCCTGTCGCCGGAGGAAGCGGCGCTGGAGATCGTCCGCCGGCTGGAGCGGCTGGGCGTGACGGGCGAGGACCCGCTGACCGACGGGGCCGCCATCTGACGTCCAGGCCGCGACGGACAGGCAGCGTAGCTGTTCCCGTTGCGCCGCTGACCGGAACCCTCTTACAGTTGTCCGCAAAACCGGCCCGACCAATCGGGCCCTGGGGGAACCGCCGGTATCGTGCGCCGGTGCAGGAGAACTGTCTGAATGAACTTCGATCCGGCGAGCCTGACTGACAGCCGAATTCACCAGGCCTTCACGTATTGGGACACGCTCCGGAACGGTCGGGAAATTCCGGCAAGAGCGGATATTGATCCATCTGAAATAATCAGAATACTACCCTTCGTGCTGCTTGTGGACGTTTGCTACGATCCGATGGATTTCCGCATCCGTCTTGCCGGAACCGACATAGTGGAGCGGTTCGGACAGGAGATCACAGGTTGCAGACTTCAGGACATTGATTTTGACGGCAAACACGAGCAGGTTTTCCGCGAATACTGCCTGACGGTGGAGCAGCGCCAACCGTTGCTGTTCACAGAGGAATTCCGACGTCATGACGGCAAGTACATGAATTACTCAAGGTTGCTCTGCCCCCTGTCGCGGAACGGCGACCGGATCGACATGCTGTTCGGGGTCCAGGTGCCACAGCCGGGCACCCCGGATACCCGGACGCCGGCCGCTCCCGCCCCCTGAGGCCCGGTCGCCGGCGCGGTCCATGCCGGGCGGCCGGGACCGGGCCGCACCGGCGATGCTGCACATGCACGACGGGCTGCAAAGGCCCGATAAAACGTGTAAGCATGGGGACCTGGAATGGCCGTCCCCCCCGGTGACGGCGCACTACGTGGTCCAAGATGGCCGTTCTCGACGTCAGGCCGATCCTCTATGTGATCGGCTACCTTCTCATCGTCCTTGCCGGCGCCATGCTGGTCCCCATGTCGGCGGACCTCGCCGCGGGCAGCCCCGACTGGCAGGTCTTCGCCGTCTCGGGCGCGCTGACCCTGTTCTTCGCGGTCCTGCTGGTGCTGACCAACCGCACCCACGGGATCAGCCTGAACCTGCGGCAGACCTTCGTCCTGACCAGTCTGGCCTGGATCATCGTCTGCCTGTTCTCCTCGCTGCCCTTCATGCTGTCGTCGCTGCGGCTGGGCTTCGCCGATGCCTTCTTCGAGGCCATGTCGGGGCTGACGACGACGGGATCGACGGTGATCACGGGGCTGGGCGACCTGCCACCGGGCATCCTGCTGTGGCGGGCGCTGCTGCAATGGCTGGGCGGCATCGGCATCGTCGGCATGGGCATCGTCATCCTGCCGTTCCTGCGCGTCGGCGGCATGCAGCTCTTCCGCTCCGAATCTTCGGACAAGTCGGACAAGGTGGTGCCGCGGGCCAGTGATCTGGCGCTTGCCTTCTGTTGGATCTACTTGGCCCTGACCTGTATCTGCACGGCGGCCCTGATGGTGTCGGGGATGGATGCCTTCGATGCCATCTGCCACGCCATGGCCGCGCTCTCGACCGGAGGATTCTCGACCGAGGATGCCAGTGTCGGCTACTGGCGCGAACCGGCGATCCACTGGACGCTGATCGTCTTCATGATCCTGGGGTCCCTGCCCTTCGTCCGTTACATCAGCCTTGTCCGCGGTGATGCCCGGACGCTGGTGAGGGACACGCAGGTCCGGGCCTTCCTGGGGCTGCTGGCGGTATCCTCGCTGGGGCTCGCCCTCTATCTCGTCCTTGTCCAGCACATGCCGGCGGAGGAGGCACTGCGTCAGGCCACCTTCAACGTCGTCTCGGTGGTGACGACGACGGGGTTCGCCTCGGCGGACTACACGCTCTGGGGCTCGCCGGCGGTGGCGCTGTTCTTCGTGCTGCTGTTCACCGGCGGCTGCACCGGATCGACGGCGGGCGGCGTGAAGATCATGCGTTTCGAGATCCTGTGGCTGACCCTGTGGGCCCAGATGACACGCCTGATCAGCCCGAACCGGGTGATCCCGCTGACCTACAACGGCAAGCCGGTGGACAGCGACATCATCCTGTCGGTGATGAGCTTCATCACCATCTACATCGGCACCATGTTCGTCTTCACCCAGCTCCTGGCGGCCACCGGGCTGGACCTCGTCACGGCGGTCACCGGCGTGGCGCAGGCGCTGGGCAATGTCGGCCCCGGCCTGGGCACGATCATCGGCCCGGCGGGCAACTTCAAGCCGCTGGAGGACGAGGCCAAGTGGATCCTGTCGCTGCTGATGCTGATGGGCCGGCTGGAGCTGTTCACCCTGCTGGTGATGCTGAGCCCGTCCTTCTGGCGCACCTGATCCCGGCCTGACCGGCCCGCGGCCGGGGGCAAGCGGCTCCATCGGCCTGTGCCAAAAAGGGTCTTGAACTGGTCCTCCCGACCGCGCAGGTTCGAGCCTCCGCGCCGGGGGACCCGACCCTGGTCGTCTGTCCCGGGCGCATCCGATACACTATGTAATGGGCAGGGAATCCTGATGAGGAAAGCGCTCGTGAACGGCATCAGCGTGGTCGCCCTGATGGCGGCCTTCGGCGGGGCGGGGGCGATGGTCCTGGCGGCGGCACCGGCCGCGGCGGCGACCCAGACCAAGGGGACCGAGAAGGCCGGGACGAACCCCTTCTTCACCGAGTGGAAGACGCCGTTCGGCATCCCGCCGTTCGACAAGATCAAGCCGGAGCACTTCACCCCCGCCTTCGAGCGCGGCATGGAGCAGCACAAGGCCGAGATCAAGGCGATCGCCGACAATCCGGAGAAGCCGACCTTCGCCAACACCATCGAGGCGATGGAGCGCAGCGGCGTTCTGCTGACCGATGTCGCCAACGTCTTCTTCAATCTCTCCTCGTCGAACACGAACGACGAGCTGGAGAAGATCCAGCTTGAGCTGGCGCCGGTCCTGGCAAATCACAACAGCGAAATCTCGCTGAACCCGAAGCTGTTCGCCCGCATCGACGCGATCTACCAGGAGCGCGATGCCCTGAACCTGACGGCGGAGCAGAAGCGGCTGGTGGAGCGCATCCACCTGAACTTCGTGCGCGCCGGCGCCCAGCTCCCGGAGGAGAAGAAGCAGCGTCTGGCCGCCATCACCCAGAAGCTGGCCACCCTCTCCACCCAGTTCAGCCAGAACGTGCTGGCGGACGAGAAGTCGTTCAAGCTGGAACTGGACGGCGAGCGCGACCTTGCCGGCCTGCCGGAGTTCGTGCGTCAGGCCGCCGCCCAGGCAGCCGCCGACCGCGGCATGCCGGGCAAGTACGTCGTCACCCTGTCGCGTTCCTCGATCGAGCCGTTCCTCACCTTCTCCGACCGCCGCGACCTGCGCGAGAAGGCCTTCAAGGCCTGGATCTCCCGCGGCGACAACGGCGACGAGCATGACAACAAGGGCCTGATCAAGGAGATCGTCCAGCTCCGTATCGAGCGGGCGAACCTGATGGGCTATCCCACCTTCGCGGACTACAAGCTGGCCGACACCATGGCGAAGACGCCGGCCGCCGCGGAGGAGCTGCTGCTGAAGGTGTGGGAGCCGGCCAAGGCCCGCGCCGCGCAGGAGCGCGACATGCTCCAGGAGATGGCCCGCCAGGAGGGCCAGAACATCGAGATCCAGCCCTGGGACTGGCGCTACTACGCCGAGAAGGTCCGCAAGGCCAAGTTCGATCTCGACGAGTCGGAAGTGAAGCCGTACTTCCAGCTCGACAAGATGATCGAGGCGATGTTCTACACCGCCAACCAGCTTTTCGGCGTCACCTTCACCGAGCTGAAGGACGTCCCGCTCTACAGCCCGGACGTCCGCGCCTTCGAGGTGAAGGACAAGGCCGGCAAGCATGTCGCCGTCTTCCTGGCCGACAATTTCGCGCGCCCGTCCAAGCGCAGCGGCGCCTGGATGTCCAGCTACCGCGACCAGGAGAAGCTGCGCGGCGACATCCGTCCGATCGTCGTGAACAACAACAACTTCAACAAGGGCGCCCCCGGCGCGCCGGTGCTGCTGTCCTTCGACGACGCCAACACACTGTTCCACGAGTTCGGCCACGGCCTGCACGGCATGCTGTCCGAGGTGACCTATCCCTACCTCTCGGGCACCAGCGTGCTGCGCGACTTCGTGGAGTTCCCCAGCCAGGTGCTTGAGCACTGGGTGGAGCAGCCGGAGATCCTCCAGAAGTTCGCGGTCCACTACCAGACCGGCAAGCCGATCCCGAAGGAGCTGCTGGACAAGATCCTGGCCGCGCGCAACTTCAACCAGGGCTTCGCCACGGTCGAGTATCTGGCCTCGGCGCTGGTGGACCTGGAGTTCCATGCCCTGAAGGACGCCAAGGACCTGGATGTCTCCAGGTTCGAGGCCGACACGCTGAAGAAGCTGGGCATGCCGAAGGAGATCGTGATGCGGCACCGCTCGCCGGCCTTCAGCCACGTCTTCTCCGGCGACGGCTACTCGGCCGGCTACTACAGCTACATGTGGGCCGAGGTGCTGGACGCGGACGGCTTCGACGCCTTCAAGGAGAAGGGCAACATCTTCGACCCCGAGCTGTCGAAGAAGCTGTACGACAACGTCTTCAGCGCCGGCGGCACCAAGGAGCCGATGGACGCCTACATCAACTTCCGCGGTCGGGAGCCGAAGGTGGACGCGCTGCTGCGCAACCGCGGCCTGACCCCGCCGGAGCCGAATGCCGGTGTGAACTGAGGTACGTGCCGGCCCCGTCCTGCGGGGCCGGGTTTCTTTCGCGAAGGCGCGGCGGGCAACCGCCGCGCCTTTCGTCTGTCCGCGCCCCGCCTTCCCCCTCTCCCGGTCTCGCCTGGTCTCGCGGCCCCCCTCTCCAGGCACGCCCCGCCCGGCCGCGCAACCATCCTTCAGGAGAGGGGCGCAGGGTTGTTGAAGATGACGCACACGGTGTTAAAGTGCGCCCGCGCGGGGGTCCCCCGCGCGCGGCCGACCTTGCGGGCCCGTCCCGGGCGGCGCTGGGAAGGCCGGATCGTCCCACTCCACAGAAGCCGGCGATCCCGCATGAACATCCATGAGTATCAGGCCAAAAGCCTGCTGAAGAAGTATGGCGTCGCGGTGCCCCGGGGCGGCGTCGCCTATACGCTCGAAGAGGCCCGCGCGGTGGCCAAGGAGCTTGGCGGCCCGGTCTGGGTGGTGAAGTCCCAGATCCATGCCGGCGGACGCGGAGCGGGACGCTTCAAGGATGATCCGAACGGCAAGGGCGGCGTGCGCGTCGTCAAGTCGATCGACGACGTCGTCGCCAGCACCGACGCCATGCTGGGCAAGGTGCTGGTGACCAAGCAGACCGGCCCGGAGGGCAAGGAGGTCAAGCGCATCTACGTGGAGGAAGGGGCCGACATCAAGCGCGAGCTGTACCTCTCCATGCTGCTGGACCGCGGCACCTCCCGCATCACCATCGTCGCCTCGACCGAGGGCGGCATGGAGATCGAGGAGGTCGCCCACAACAGCCCCGAGAAGATCGTCAAGGTCGCCATCGACCCGGTGCAGGGCCTGCAAGGCTACCACGCCCGCAAGATCGCCTTCGCCCTGGGGCTTGAGGGCAAGCAGGTCGGCGCCTGCACGAAGTTCCTGATGGGCATGTACAAGGCCTTCACCGACCTGGACATGAGCCTGGTCGAGGTGAACCCGCTGGTCGTCACCGGCAGCGGCGAGGTTCTGGCCCTGGATGCCAAGGTCAACTTCGACGACAACGCGCTCTACCGCCATCACGAGATCGAGGAGCTGCGCGACGAGTCCGAGGAGGAGGCGTCGGAGACCGAGGCCACCCGCCACGGCCTGAACTACGTCAAGCTGGACGGCAACATCGGCTGCATGGTGAACGGCGCCGGCCTCGCCATGGCGACGATGGACATCATCAAGCTCTATGGCGGCGAGCCGGCCAACTTCCTGGATGTCGGCGGCGGCGCCACCAAGGAGCGCGTCACCACCGCCTTCAAGCTGATCCTCTCCGACCCGCATGTCGAGGGCATCCTGGTCAACATCTTCGGCGGCATCATGCGCTGCGACGTGATCGCGGACGGTGTCGTCGCCGCGGCCCGCGAGGTGTCCCTGCACGTTCCGCTGGTCGTCCGGCTGGAGGGCACCAACGTCGATCTGGGCAAGAAGATCCTGGCCGAGAGCGGCCTGCCGATCCTGTCCGCCGACAATCTGGCCGACGCCGCCGAGAAGATCGTCAAGGCCGTGAAGGAGGCCGCGTAACCATGGCCGTTCTCGTCAACAAGGACACCAAGGTCATCTGCCAGGGCTTCACCGGCGCGCAGGGGACCTTCCATTCCGAGCAGGCCATCGCCTACGGCACCCGCATGGTCGGCGGCGTGACCCCCGGCAAGGGCGGCACCACGCACCTGGACCTGCCGGTGTTCGACACGGTGGCCGACGCCGTGGCGAAGACCGGCGCCAACGCCAGCGTCATCTACGTGCCGCCGCCGTTCGCGGCCGACGCCATCCTGGAGGCGATCGACGCCGGCATTCCGCTGGTCGTCTGCATCACCGAGGGCATCCCGGTCCTGGACATGGTCAAGGTGAAGCGCGCGCTCCAGGACAGCGGCACCCGCCTGATCGGTCCGAACTGCCCGGGCGTCATCACCCCGGACGAGTGCAAGATCGGCATCATGCCGGGCCACATCCACCGCCGCGGCAAGATCGGCATCGTCAGCCGCTCCGGCACGCTGACCTATGAGGCGGTGGCGCAGACCACGGCGGCCGGGCTGGGGCAGAGCACCTGCATCGGCATCGGCGGCGACCCGGTCAACGGCACCAGCTTCGTCGATGCGCTCCGGATGTTCGCCGAGGACCCGGAGACCGAAGGCATCATCATGATCGGTGAGATCGGGGGCGATGCCGAGGTGAAGGGCGCCGAGTTCATCAAGGAGAGCGGCCTGAAGAAGCCGGTCGTCGGCTTCATCGCCGGCCGCACCGCCCCGCCGGGCCGCCGCATGGGCCATGCCGGCGCGGTGATCTCCGGCGGCAACGACACGGCCGACTTCAAGGTCGATGCCCTGCGCGCCGCCGGCGTGCATGTCGCCGACAGCCCGGCCAGCCTGGGCAGCACCATGCTCAAGGCCATGCGCTGAAGGCCACCGGCTGAAACCTGCGGGCTGACGGCGACAGCCTGAAGCCGGACAGGGACGATCCCGACCCGAAGGCCGCCGGAGCGATCCGGCGGCCTTCTGCTTTCCGTGCGCCGCGATCTGCCGGCACCGCGACACCGCGCACCCGTTCTGCAATTAAAAACGATTTGCAGATGCGCCGGAAGCTGTGGCATGCAGCGGGGTCTTTCCGGGGTCCGCCCGCCCCCGCGTTCCTTGCCCGCTGCCCCGCCGTCCCGCATGCGCCACCCGCCCATAGCCAAGATCGACCCCCGCCCGCACCCCGCGGCGGTGGACCCGCGGGCCGGGCGCGCCGGTTTCTGGAAGCGGCAGGCCCGCACCTGGCACTGGATCTCCGGCGCGATCTGCCTGCTGGGCATGCTGGGATTCGCTGTCACCGGCATCACCCTCAACCACGCCGCCGACATTCCGGCCGAGCCCGTCGTCACCGAACGGCAGGCGCAGCTTCCGGAGCCGCTGCTGGCCGAGCTGGCGGCCGGACCGGAAAAGGGCCGCAGCGACGCCCTGCCCCCCGCGATCGCGGCCTTCGTGGAGGAGGCGCTGGGCATCGGCCTGTCCGGCCGCCCCGCCGAGTGGAGCCCGGACGAGGTCTATGTCGGCCTGCCGCGGCCGGGCGGGGATGCTTGGCTGTCCATCGAGCGCGAGAGCGGCGCCGTCCTCTATGAACGGACCACCCGCGGCGCCATCGCCTACCTGAACGACCTGCACAAGGGCCGCCACACCGGCAAGGCTTGGTCCTGGTTCCTCGACATCTTCTCGGCGGCCTGCATCGTCTTCTGCCTGACCGGGCTGTGGCTGTTGCAGATCCACGCCGGCAAGCGCCCCTCCACCTGGCCGCTGGCCGTGGCGGGTCTGGCGCTGCCGGTGCTGCTCCTCGTCTTCTTCGTCCATGCGTGAGGACCCGATGCGTGCCCTTCTGATGATCGCCGGACTCGGCCTGCTGGGCGGCCCCGCCCTGGCCGACGAGATGGTGGTGGAGGTCGAGCTTCCCCAGCTCAAGGTGGCCGAGTATCACCGTCCCTATGTCGCCGTCTGGGTCGCCTGGCCCGACCAGTCCGTCGCCGCGACGCTGGAGGTCTGGTACGCCCAGGAGGACGGCCCCGAGGGCGAGGGCGAGAGCTGGCTGAAGGATCTGCGCCAGTGGTGGCGCCGCATCGGCCGCACGCTGGAGATGCCGGTGGACGGCGTCTCCGGCCCGACCCGCGCCCCCGGCTCCCATGTCCTGACCTATGCCGGCGACACCGGACCGCTGAAGGCGCTGCCGCCCGGCGAGTATGTCTTGCAGGTGGAGGCGGCGCGCGAGGTCGGCGGCCGCGAGCTGGTCAGCATCCCCTTCACCTGGCCCGGCACGGCCAAGGCCGAGGCCAAGGGCGAGACCGAGCTGGGCGGCATCCGCCTGACCCTGGTGCAGGCGCCCTGACCGGGCGCGGCGGGCGGCGGCCCGCAATCCCACGACCGACGCTGAACAAGAAAAGGGGTTTGGAACAATGACGCGCACCGCGACACGGGCGACGCTGCTGGCGGCCCTGCTTCTGGCCACCGCGACCGGCACCGCCCAGGCCCATCGCATGTGGCTGGAGCCCTCGACCTTCACCCTGTCCGGCACCGACCAGTGGATCACGGTGGACGGGGCGATCTCCAACGACCTGTTCGTGCCCAACCATGTGGCCCTGCCCCTGAACAGCCTGTCCGTCACCGGCCCGGACGGCGCCCCCGTGGCGCTGGAGAACGCCCACCGTGGCAAGCTGCGCTCCGTCTTCGACCTGAAGCTGGAGAAGGACGGCACCTACCGCATCGCCGAGGAGGGGGCTGCCTTCATCGCAATGTGGAAGGAGGACGGCGAGCAGAAGCGCCGCCGCGGCACCCTGGAGGAACTGCGCAAGGCCGGGCTTGAGTCCAAGCCGGAGGCGAAGTTCATCCAGTCCATGCGGCGGGTGGAGACCTTCGTCACCCTGGGCGCGCCGAACGATACCGCCCTGAAGCCGAAGGGCCAGGGGCTGGAGCTGCTGCCCGTCACCCACCCCAACGACATCGTCGCCGGGGAGAAGGCCACCCTGAAGCTGCTGCTGAACGGCGCGCCGGCGGCGGGCCTCAAGGTCACCATCGTGAAGGCCGGCGACCAGTACCGCGACAAGCCCGCCACGCAGGAGGTGGAGACGGGGGCCGACGGCGCCTTCGCCTTCACCGTGGCGGAGCCCGGCCGCTACTGGCTGAACGCCCAGTCGCGCGGCCGGACCACGGTCGAGGGGCTGGAGATGGACCGCATGCTGTCCTACGTGGCGACCGTCGAGGCCGCCGCCCCGTGACAGGGCGGGTTCCCGTGACAGGGGTCCTCCCGGTGACAGGGGGCATCCCGGCGACCGGGGCCCGCCCCCTGATCCCGGTGGCGCTGGCGCGCGGGGAAGCCCGCCGCCCGCCGCCGGACAGCGTCCGGCTGGCGCTGGCCGGCCAGACCATGGGGACGGACTGGTCGCTGCGCTGCCACGCCCCGGCCGGGACCGACCCGGCGGGGGTGGAGGCGGCGGTGCAGGCGGTCTTCGCCGGCACCATCGCGGAGATGAGCACCTGGGAGCCGTCCTCCTTCATCTGCCGCTTCAACGGGGCACCCGCCGGCACGACGCTGGAGGCGCCGGCCGGGTTCCGGCAGGTGCTGGCGGCGGCCCTGGAGGTGGCGGCGGCGACGGACGGCGCCTTCGATCCCTGTCTGGCCGCGGAGGTCCACCGCCGCGGCTTCACCCCGACACCCTGGGCCGCGCCCGGCGCCCACCGGCCGCAGCCGCCGTCAGCGGCGGGCGGCTGGCGGGCGCTGGCCGCCGCGACCGGAGCAGGAACCGAGCGCATCACCCAGCCGGGCGGGCTCTGGCTCGACCTCTCGGCCATCGCCAAGGGGCATGCCGTGGACGGCATGGGCCAGGCGCTGCGCGCGCTGGGCATCGACTGCTTCCTGGTGGAGATCGGCGGCGAGTTCGTCGGCGCCGGGATCAAGCCCGACCGGACCCCCTGGTGGGTCGCCCTGGAGAGCCCCGACGGCACGCCCGGCGGCTGGCGCGTGGCCCTGTGCGGCTGCGCGCTGGCCAGTTCGGGCGACTATCGCCGCCGCCATGCGCTGGACGGACAGCCGGTCAGCCACATCGTCCGCCGGCCGGGGGCGGCCGACCGCTACGGCGACCTTGCCAGCGTCAGCGTCGTGGCGGCGGACTGCATGCGCGCCGACGCCTGGGCGACGGCGCTGTTCGCCGCCGGCGACGCGGACGGGCTGGCGCTGGCCGACACCCACGGCATCGCCGCCCTGTTCCAGTACCGCGACGCCCCGCCCCGCTGGTCCGCCGCCCTTGGGGTCATGCTGGACTGAGGCGCCGCACTTACACCTCGACGAGGTTGTCCACTTCCTTGAAGGCCTGGAGCAGGCGCACCGCCCGGTGCGGGGCGCCTGTCCAGTGCGCCGGGTCGAAATCATCCTGGAGGAAGGGGCTGAAGCCGCCCCGGTCCGACTCCGGGATGCGGTCCACATTGGCGAACCCCATGCTCCAGCCGTCGAAGGCCCGTCCCTCCGGCCGGAACTTGATCAGGGTCGTCACGTCGGTATGGCGCGGGTCCAGGCAGATACGGGAATAGAGCCCGTGGACCGCGTGGTTCGGGCCTTCCAGGGCCTGCATGAAGCGCCCATGGCGGAACAGCAGCAGCCCCGTGATGCCGACCCGGCTGTTGGCGGCGCGCGCCTGACGCAGCAGCGACAACAGCTCGGCGTCCCCCATCGGGACCACGGCCCGGCTGACATAGACAAGGCAGAGCAGCGCGACGTCGGTCATGGAATACGCCCCCGGGAACCACAGGGACCCACAGTAGCCAAACAACCGCCGCGCGCCAACTGCCGCCCGGTGCGGAAGGGCTGCCGGGACGGCCGCGGCCAAAGAAAAGCCCCGCGCGGAAGCGCGGGGCCAAGGGGGCGACCGGCGGGGCAGTGCGCCGGCGCCAAGGGCGGAACGGGGAACGGAAGGGCGGGAACGGATCAGAAGATCTGGACCAGACAGGCGATCTGCACCACCGCGACGGCCAGCACCGGAAGCACCTCCACACCCGGCACCCAGTCGCCGATCCGGGCCATCAGGCCCGCGGGGCGCCCGGCCGACACAGGCTCCGTCTGCACCAGCCGCGGCGGAGCGGCCATCCGCGCCGGCCGGGTCGCCGCGGTGGCCCGGCGCCGGGCGAGCCGGCTGCGCAGGGTGCGGGCGCGGGTGGCGACGGGCGTCGGGGTCGGGATGGCGGCGGCGAAGGCGGTGATGGTGGCCATGGTCTCTTCCTCCAGGGTTGGGCGTCTTCCTTGCCCGGGAAGGATTGCAACCACCGTGCCAAGGCCCGGAAGGCCCGGATTCCGCCAGCTTCCGGACCTCACCTCGCGGGGTCGCTTGCCGGTGCGACGAAAGAGTGGCAAGGATGGCGAACGGGTGGCGGTTTCCACCCCGCCCCTCAAGAAGCCCCTCAAGAAAAAGGCCCGGAACGACGCTCCGGGCCCCGGCTGATACTCCCCTGGCCCTGCGGCCGGCCTGCCGTCGGCGGGGATCAGCCCTCCAGCCCGACCAGGGCGCGGGCGAACTGGCGGGCGTCGAACGGGCGCAGGTCGTAGACCCCCTCGCCCACCCCGATGGCATGCACCGGCAGGCCGAACTTCTCGGCCAGCGCCACCAGCACGCCGCCGCGGGCGCTGCCGTCCAGCTTGGTCAGGACAAGGCCGTTGATGGCCACCATCTCCTTGAACACCTCCACCTGGCTGTGGGCGTTCTGGCCGGTGGTGGCGTCCAGCGTCAGCAGCGTCGTGTGCGGCGCCTCGGGGTCCAGCTTCTTGATGACGCGGACGATCTTGCGCAGTTCCTCCATCAGGCCGGTCTTGTTCTGGAGCCGGCCCGCGGTGTCGATCAGCAGCACGTCGGCACCCGCGGCGCGGGCCTTCTCCAGCGCCTCGAAGGCAAGCCCGGCCGCGTCGGCGCCGGTGTCCTTGGCGATCACCGGGCAGCCGGTGCGCTCGCCCCAGACCTTGAGCTGGCTGACGGCCGCGGCGCGGAAGGTGTCGCCCGCCGCCATCCAGACCGTCTTGCCCTCCTCGCGCAACTGGCGGGCCAGCTTGCCGATGGTGGTGGTCTTGCCGGTGCCGTTGACGCCGACCAGCAGGATGACATGCGGCCGCCGCGCGGGCTCGATGACCAGCGGCCGGGCCACCGGCTCCACCAGCTTCTGCACCTCGCCCGCCAGATACTCGCGCACCTCCTGCGGCGTGACCTCCTTGCCGAAGCGGGTCCTGGCCAGCCCCGCCGTCATCCGGGCCGCCGTGGTCGGGCCCAGATCGGCGCGGATCAGCAGCTCCTCCAGCTCCTCCAGCGCCTCGTCATCCAGCTTGCGCTTGGTGAAGATGCCGGAGATGCCCTCGGTCAGGCGGGAGGTGGACTTCGACAGCCCGTCCTTCAGCCGGGCGAACCAGCCCTTGCGCTCGGGCCGGTCGTCCATGCCGGGCTCGGCCTGAACGGCAGACGCCGCCGCAGCGGGAGCCGGCGCGGCGTCATCGCCCGGAGCATCGTCCCCGGCGCTGTCCTCCGGCGCGGTCGCGGGCTCCCCGGCGGCGGGAACGGTCTCCTCCTCCGCCTCGGGCGGCAGGGCGGCGTCCGCGTCGGGGACCGGTGCGGTCTCCTCCGGCATCGGCTGCGCCGGGGGCTCCGGCGTCGTCTGCGCCTCGGGCTTCTTCTTCTTGAACCAGTCGAACATCAGTCCTCGACCACAGCGGTGAGCATGGTGCCGTCAACACCGGTCAGGCGGCAGCGGATCAGGCTGCCGGGCGCGTGCGTCCCGTCCAGCCGGACCTCGGCGAAGCCGGGCGTGCGCCCCAGCCCCGCCCGCTCCACCAGCACCCCGGCGGTGCGCCCGACCTGGGCGGCCAGATAGCGGTCCACCGCCGCCTGCCCCGCGGCGCGCAGCCGGGCGGCGCGCTCCTTGCGGACGGGCACGGGGACCTGGGGCATCTTCGCGGCGGGGGTGCCGGGCCGGGCGCTGTAGGGGAAGACGTGCAGCCAGGTCAGGCCGCATTCCTCCACGATGCGCAGGCTGTTCTCGAACATCGCGTCGGTCTCCGTCGGGAAACC
This sequence comes from Rhodocista pekingensis, assembly GCF_042665545.1. Lineage (NCBI taxonomy): Bacteria > Pseudomonadati > Pseudomonadota > Alphaproteobacteria > Rhodospirillales > Azospirillaceae > Rhodocista > Rhodocista pekingensis. The sequence continues at coordinate 552,072 of NZ_JBHTCM010000010.1, forward strand.
GGCGATGATGTCGGCGCCGAACACGATGTCGGGGCGGAGGCCGCGGGCCTTCTCACAGAAACGGATGGCGTCGTCGCGCGTGTGGCGCCGCTTCATCCGCTTCAGCACCATGTCGTCGCCGGCCTGGAGCGACAGGTGCAGGTGCGGCATCACCCGCTCCTCCTCCGCCACCAGCCGCCAGAGGTCGTCGTCCATCTCCACCGCGTCCAGGGAGGAGAGGCGCAGGCGCGGCAGCTCCGGCACCGCCGCCAGCAGGCGGCGCACCATCTGTCCCAGCGCGGGATTGCCCGGCAGGTCGGCGCCGTAGCTGGTGACGTCCACCCCGGTCAGCACCACCTCGCGGTAGCCGGCCTCGACCAGGGCACGGACCTGGGCCACCACCTCCCCCATCGGGACGGAGCGGGAATTGCCGCGGCCGAAGGGGATGATGCAGAAGGTGCAGCGGTGGTCACAGCCGTTCTGCACCTGCACGAAGGCGCGCGCCCGGCCCTCCATCCCCTGGATCAGGTGGGAGGCGGTCTCGCGCACGCTCATGATGTCGTTGACGCGGACGCGCTCGCTGGCGCCGACGCCGAACTCCGTCCAGGCGCTCTCGGTCAGCTTGGCGTCGTTGCCCAGCACATGGTCAACCTCGCCCATGGCGGCGAAACCGCCGGGATTGACCTGCGCGGCGCAGCCGGTGACGACGATCTTCGCACCCGGCCGGTCGCGGCGCAGCCGGCGGATCGCCTGCCGCGCCTGCCGCTCGGCCTCCGCCGTGACGGCGCAGGTGTTGACGATCACCACGTCGTCCAGCCCGGCGGTGCGGGCATGGGCGCGCATCACCTCGGATTCGTAGCTGTTCAGCCGGCAGCCGAAGGTGACGACGGTCAGCCCGTCGCCGCCGCTGACGGCGGGCGCGGCATCCGCCCCGGCATGGCCGTGCTCATGGTCATGATCGTGGCCATGCCCATGATCGTGGCCGCAGTCCTTGTGCAGGGCCCCGCTCATGCCGGCACCGTCTCGGGGAGCGGGGGCTCGGGGAGCGGGGGCTCTGCCGCCAGGGACCCGGGCAGCAGCGCCTCCGACAGCTCGCCGGTGAAGGCGGTGGCGACCGGGCCGGTCATCAGCACATGGCCGTCGCCATGCCATTCGATCCAGAGCCGGCCGCCGTCCAGCTCGATCCAGGCGGCCCGGCCGGTCAGCCCGCGGCGGGCCGCGGCGACCAGGGTGGCGCAGGAGCCGCTGCCGCAGGCGCGGGTGATGCCGGCGCCGCGCTCCCACACCCGCATGCGGATATGGTCGGGGGCCAGCACCTGCGCCACCTCGATGTTGCAGCGCTGCGGGAACAGGGGATGGTGCTCCAGCACGGGACCGAGGCTCGGCAGGTCCACGGCCTCGGCATCGTCCACGAAGAAGACGGCGTGCGGGTTGCCCATGCCGACGCAGCAGGCGTCCTGCAACGGGCCGGCGCCCGCAGGCACATGCAGCGTGTCGTGCGCCGCGGCGAGCGGGATCTGCGTCCAGTCCAGCCGGGCCGGCCCCATGTCCACCGTGACCGAACCGTCGGCGCGCAGGCGGCAGCGCAGCAGGCCCGTCACCGTCTCAACCGTCACCTCGGCCCGGCCGGACCCGTCGGCCACCAGCGAGGCGACGCAGCGGGTGGCGTTGCCGCAGGCGCCGCTCTCGCTGCCGTCGGGGTTCAGGATGCGCATGAACAGGTCGGCCGCGGGATGCCGCGGCGGCTCCAGCAGGACGAGCTGATCGCAGCCGACGCCCGTGCGCCGGTCGGCAATGGCACGGGCCACCGCCGGCGTCAGCGGCAGCGGGTCACGGCGGGCGTCGAGCACGACGAAATCGTTGCCCAGCCCGTGCATCTTCAGGAAGCGGCGCACCATGGCATCAGGTCCGGAAAGTCAGGCCCCTTATATGGTCAAGCGCCCCGGCGCGTAAACCAGCGGCGCGGGAGGAGCGGGAATGCGCCGCGGCCATTCTGTAGGCGCGGCTGTTGCGGCAAGGACGTGACGGAACGCACAGCGCCGGCTGCCAGGGAAGCATCTGTTCGCACGGCACCCCTGCGGCATGCGCACCCTGCGACATGAAATGACATGGACCTGTGCTAGATGATCTGTCGTGGGCGGCCCGCCGGCCGGCCCGGCAGATGGAAACGGACTCCGGCAGGTGGCCGGAAGGGACCGGGAGAAGGACGATGACGGCCTGCACTGCGATGGCCCGTACCGGGAACATGGACCCCGCCCGTCTGGAACGGCCGGGCGCCGCCGCGACGGTGTGGGGCGCGCTGCGCCGGGAGGCGGCCTGTCTGGTGGCGGGCGAGCCTTCCATGGCCCGGCCGCTGGACCGCTCGGTGCTGCGCCATGCCGACATGGCGGAGGCGCTGGCGGCGCTGCTCTCCGGCAAGCTGGCCGGGGAGATGGAGGTGGCGACCCTGGCCGACCTGATCGGCCGGGCGCTGGCGGACGATCCCGACATCGTGGAGGCGGCGGCCGAGGACCTGGTCGCCGTGCGCGACCGCGACCCGGCCGCGGCGGGGCTGGCGCACCCGTTCCTGCACTTCAAGGGCTATCAGGCGCTACAGGCGCACCGGGTGGCGCGGCACTACTGGCATGCCGACCGCAGGCTGGTCGCCTTCCACATCCAGTCCGTCGTGTCGGAGCGGTTCGGGGTGGACATCCATCCCAACGCCCGCATCGGCCGGCGGGTGCTGATCGACCACGGCACCGGTGTCGTGATCGGGGAGACGGCGGTAGTGGGGGACGATGTCTCCATCCTCCAGGGCGTCACCCTGGGCGGCACCGGCAAGGAGGCCGGGGACCGGCATCCGAAGGTGCGCAACGGCGTGCTGATCGGCGCCGGGGCGAAGATCCTGGGCAACATCCAGGTCGGCATGTGCGCGCGGGTCGGGGCCGGCAGCGTCGTTCTGCACCCGGTCCCCGCCTTCGCCACGGTGGCCGGGGTGCCGGCCCGCATCGTCGGCCGCAAGTCCGACGAGGTGCCGGCCCGCACCATGGACCATTCGCTGCCCGAGTCGGTGTTCGTGGAGCACGGCGCCGGGATCTGACGCCGCGCCACCCTGCCCGGCCCGGTTCAGCGGTGCCGGAACACCAGCCACTTGCTGGCGATGAAGTTGAAGGTCATGCCGGCCAGCGAGCCGGCGGCCACGGCGGCGTAGGGCAGGAGCGGCAGCAGCGGCGACAGGGCGGCGGGCAGCAGGAACGGCCCCCCCGCCACGACCGCCGAGGAGGTGCCGTAGTTCACCGCCCCGCCCACCCCGTTGGCCGCCAGGAAGGACAGCCACTGCCAGACCGCCCCGGGCTTGCCGCGGCTGCGGAAGGTGAAGACCCGGTTCATGTACCAGGTGAAGGTGGCGGCGCAGAAATAGGAGACGAGGCGGCCGGCATAGAAGTTCATCCCCGCCCCTTCCATCGCCAGGGCCAGGGCCGTCATGTCCACCGCGGCCCCGCCCACGCCGATGGCGGCGAAGGTCAGCATCTCACGGTGGAGACGGCCGCGCCCGGCGGCGGAACCGGCGTCGGGCCGGGCCACGGCCGGACCGCTCACCGCGGCGTCCCGATCACGGCGGGGTCGAAGGCGGGCGCCGGAATCTCCAGATACTTCAGCCGCTTCATCTCGCGCCGGCCGCGGGTCACCGTGTCCAGGATCAGGCCGGCGGTGAGGAACAGGAAGGACAGGAGCCCCAGGCCCGTGGCCAGCACCGCCGTGGGGAAGCGCGGCACCAGCCCGGTGGCGAAGTACTCCATGAACAGCGGCACGGCGATGCCGACCGAGAGCACGGCCAGCAGCAGCGAGGCGATCCCGAAGAACTGCATCGGCCGCTCCTCCTTGATCAGCTTGCCGATCATCCAGAGGATGCGGAAGCCGTCGCGGAAGGTGGAGAGCTTGGAGACGCTGCCCGGCGCGCGGTCCTTGTACGGCGTCTCCACCTCGCCGATCGGCATGCGCATCTCCAGCGCATGCACCACCAGCTCCGTCTCGATCTCGAAGCCGCCGGCCAGCACCGGGAAGCTCTTGACGAAGCGGCGGGAGAAGACCCGGTAGCCGGACAGCATGTCCTGGGTGCGCTTGCCGAACACCATGGTGACCAGCGTGGTCAGCAGCACGTTGCCGAAGCGGTGGCCACGCCGGTAGGTTTCCCAGTCGGCCACGCGGGCGCCGTTCACCATGTCGAGCTGTTCGTCCACCAGCTTGCGCACCAGTTCCGGCGCCTTGCCGGCGTCATAGGTGTCGTCCCCGTCCACCATCACGTAGATGTCCGCCTCCACGTCGGCGAACATGCGACGGACGACGTTGCCCTTGCCCTGGAGCGTCTCGCAGCGGACGACGGCACCGGCGGCGCGCGCCTCCTCGATGGTCCGGTCCTTGGAGTTGTTGTCGTAGACATAGACGACGCACCCCGGCAGGGCCGCCCGGAAGTCGCGCACCACCTTGGCGATGGACGCTTCCTCGTTGTAGCAGGGCACCAGCACGGCGATGGCCGGGGTCGCCTGCGCCAGCGGGCGCGCCGCAGGGGCAAGGTCGGTGGCGGTCACGGCGTCCGGCAAGGAACCGGCAGTCTGGGCGCCGGGCTGCGGCGTATCGGAAGCGGGGGCGGCGGTCGCGGGGATGGACATGGGGTTCTGGTCCGGTAGGGCGGGCTGGCGTTGCAGGCTGGCGTCGATAGATAGCATGGAATCGGGCGGAAGCATGGCCCCAGCGGGGGCCGGGCGGACGCGCCGTCAGCCCGGCTGGGCTGCGCCCGGCGCGGGGGCCGCGGTGTCCTTGTAGACACGGCAGAGCATCATCGGTTCATCCAGGTTGGAGGTGACGGGGCGGCAGTCGTCCATGTCGGCGTGCAGGCCGTAGCGCGGCAGGATGCTGTCGGCGGTCCAGGTCTCCCAGTGCGCGACCAGCAGGTAGAAGTCGCCCTGGTGCGCGGCGATGCGCTCGGCCATGCGGCGGTTCAGCAGGATGCCGCCGTGGTCGGGGTGGATGAAATAGCTCTGAAGGCGCAGGAACGGCACCTGCGGCGGGAACCCGTAGCTGAGGAAGCTGGTCGGGGCGTAGCCGGCCTGGAGCACGATGGTGTCGTCCGGACGCGGCAGGTCCGGGGCCTGCACCTCCACGAAACGGTCGGTCCAGGCGATGCGGCTCCAGTTGCCGGGCCGCGCTGTCACCGCCACCAGCACCAGCAGCACCGCCGCCAGCGCGGCCCGCGCCCGCGTCGGCACCGGCCACAGCGCCGCCGCCGCCACGATCAGCACCGGCGCCAGCATCTCCAGCGGCACCAGATAGCGGTAGATGCCGAACAGCTTCAGCCAGACCAGATAGCCGAGCGCCGCCGCGACCAGCAGGTAGGACGCGGCCCAGGGCACGCCCGCCCCGCCTTGCCCGGCCCCGCCTTGCCCGGCCTTGCCCTGCCCTGCCTTGCCCTGCCCTGCCCTGCCCAGCCGGGCCGCGAGCGCCCGGCCCGCCAGCAGCAGCCCGGTCAGCGGCAGCAGCACATAGGCGACGGGGATGCGCAGGTCGCGGAACAGGATCTCCCCCACCTCTGAAGGGTCGGCGACCCAGAGGAAGGGGAAGGCCAGCGCCTCCGCTGCGGACTTCGGCACGAACTTGTCGTCGCGGTAGGGCTCGGCCACGCCCCAGGGCGACTGGAAGATGTCGTTGAAATAGGGGAACAGCGGGTTCCGGTACTCGGTCCAGAGGTGCAGCATCCAGTGGCCGGAGAACAGCGCCATCCCCGCCAGCACGCCCAGCCCGAAGACGAAGGACAGCAGGAACCGGCGCGGGAAGCTCCGCAGCCAGGGCCCCTCGGCCACGAACAGGAAGGCGAAGCAGAGGCCGACGGCGAAGGGCAGCGTCGGCTGCTTCAGCCCCACGGCGCTGCCGACCAGGAAGCCGGCGGCGGCCACCAGGGCGAAGGCGCGGCCCCCGGACGCCCCGAACAGGGTGCCGGGGCCGGCCGCGACGATCCAGGCCGAGCCCAGCACCAGCAGGCTGATGACATTGTCATAGAAGGTGGTGCCGATCAGCCCCACCTGCCCGCCGCCCAGGAACCCGGCCAGCGCCACCAGCCCCGCGGCCAGCGCCCGCGCCCGGCCGCCGGTGGCGGGGAAGGCCGCGGCCAGCACGGTCCAGGCGAGCCCGGCCAGCGGCACCAGGTTCAGCCCCTGCACCGCCCCCATGATGAAGCCGACGGCCCGCGCCGGCAGCGCCTGCGCCAGCCAGAAGAAGGGCAGGTCCAGGGTGGGGTTGTAGAAGGTGGCCACCTGCGCCGGGGCGACATCCATGTCGCCCCGCCCGGTCATGAAGGCATAGGCGTTGTACCAGTGGTAGTTCCGCAGGTCCCAGTTGGAGTCCTGCCCCAGCCAGAGGGACAGGGCGCCGCCCAGGAGCGGCCCCAGGACGAGGAGAAGGAGCAGGCCGCCGCGCTGGGCGGCGAGATCGGATCGGCTGGGCATGGGGCTGACGCTGCTGGGGGTCCGCACGGGTGGTATCCGTCCGGAACGTCCGGATCAAGGCCGCGGTTCGGCGGAATTCGGGCGGGCAGTTCGGGCGGGCAGTTCGGGCGGACAGGGGGAATCGTCACGCGGCGGCGGCCACGGGCGGGGATCAGCGGGGATCAGACCCGGCCGGGCGGCAGCCCCAGCGCCGTCACCGCCCGCACGTCGGTCAGGTCGGCGCCGGTCAGATCGGCGCCGACGAAGCTTGCCTCCGACAGGTCGGACCCGGCCAGCCGGGCATCCTGGAGCCGGGCATCCGCCAGGGTGGCGCCGGTCAGGACCGACTGGATCATGACGCAGCGGCGCAGATCGGCCCCGGTCAGGTCCGCGTCATCCAGGCGGATGCGGGTCAGGTTCGCGCTCCACAGCCGGCCGCTGCTGCTCTGGATGTGGACCGGCCCGATCTCCGCCTGCCGCAGCACCGCCCCGGTGGCGGTCGCCCGCTCCAGCGTGGCACCGCGCAGATCGGCCCCGGTCAGGTCGGCGCCGCGCAGGTCCGCCAGCGACAGGTCGGCCATGGCGAGCGACGCCCTGGCAAGGCTGGCCTTCCCCAGACAGGCGCAGTGCAGCAGGGCGGCGGACAGGTTGCTGCCGGACAGGTCGTAGCCGGAGAGGTCCAGGCCGGAGAAGTCGGCCCGCGCGCCTTCCTTGCCGCCGCTGTCCACCCAGGCCGCGTGCGAGGCGAGCGCCCCCGCCACGTCCAGCCCGATCTCGTCGGGCGTGCGGGCCAGGATGGCATCGTCCAGATTGGCCGAGCGCCGCGTCATCTCATCCATGATGACGCCCAGCATGATGGTGTTGGTGAAGCGGGTCTGGTTCAGTTCGGCGCCCGTCAGCACGGCCCCGGACAGCTTGGCGCCGCTCAGGTTGGCCTCGCGCAGGTCGGCGCCCTGGAGGTCGCAGCCGGTCAGGTTGGAGTTGGTCAGGTTGGCGCGCACGAACTTGGTGCCGCGCATCACCGCGTCCGTCAGGTCCGTCTGGATGACGAAGGCGTTGGACACCCGCGCCCGCGACAGGTCCGCGGCCCGGACCGTCGCCACCGACATTTCGGCATGGACGGGGATCGCCTCGAACTCGTGCATGGCGATGTCGCCGTTCTTGCGCACATGCATGATGGTGCCGTCGCGCAGGTCGCACTCCACCAGCACCGCCTCGCTGAGAACGGCACCGCGCAGGCAGGCGCCGCGCATGTCCGCCCGGCGCAGGTCCGCCCGCTCCATCTGGGCGAGGCGCAGGTCCGCCGCGTAGAGGTTGGCGCCGGTCAGCACCGCCCCCGTGAGGCGCGTGCTGAACAGCTTCGCCCCCGACAGGTCGGCGTCGCTGAGATCGAAGCCGGAGAGGTCCAGATGCGACAGGTCGCGCAGCTTCAGGTTGGCGCGCACCCCACCGGGCATGCGGCGGAGAAACGCCGTATGCTTGCCGATGATGGCCTGCAACTCGGCCGGGCTGATCCGAACCCGCTCCGACCCGCCGTCCAGGCCAGCCTCAACCCCCATTGCGCAGCCCCCACGTGCCCACACGAGTCGATACCGCCCCCGCGGTCCTGCACGCGCGGACCGGGACGCATACCCGACCGGGTGCCCCGGCACCCCGCCTGGCACCAGCCATATCAAGGGAAGGATAATAACCCCTTATCGTTGTCCCCTGGATAAATTTTCCGGGAACGCGGCCTTGCGTCCCGGTCGGGTGGGGCCGGACGTCGCAGGCCGGGCCTTTGTTGACAGGCGCCGCCGCCGGGGCTAAACAACGGCAACCGTCCAGGGGATGACCCCACGCGCCACGGCGCGCCGCCAGTCCGCGAGTTTCGCGCACTGGCGCTTTTCCGTTTGGCGCGTCCGTATCCGGGCGAGCCCGGATGCAGCGGCGCCGGAACGCGATGCCGGAAGGCAAGGCTGGAAGGCTCCGTGGGGGAGCGCGCCGTGGACGGGACGGTGCTTCGAAGGGATCGGGTGCATGTTCGAAGGATTGACCGGACGGCTTGGCGACATCTTCGACCGCCTGCGCAGGCGCGGGGCGTTGTCGGAGGAGGATGTCGGCGCCGCCCTGCGCGAGGTCCGCGTCGCGCTGCTGGAGGCCGACGTGGCCCTGCCGGCGGTCAAGGCCTTCGTCGCCGGCGTCAAGGAGAAGGCGGTCGGGCAGGAGGTGCTGCGCGGCATCAACCCCGGCCACATGGTCATCAAGATCGTCCACGACCATCTGGTCGAGCTGCTGGGCGAGACGTCGGAGGAGATCAACCTCTCCGCCACCCCGCCGGTGCCGGTGCTGATGCTGGGCCTCCAGGGCTCGGGCAAGACGACGACCTCGGCCAAGATCGCCCTGCGCCTGAAGACGCGGGAGAAGAAGAAGGTCCTGCTGGCCTCGCTGGACACCCGCCGCCCGGCCGCACAGGAACAGCTCAAGGTGCTGGCCGATCAGGTCGGCGTCGCCAGCCTGCCCATCATCCCCGGCCAGACGCCGGTGCAGATCGCCCGCCGCGCCATGGAGACGGGCCGGCTGGAGGGCTTCGACGTCGTCATGCTGGACACCGCCGGCCGGCTCGCCATCGACGACGAGCTGATGGCCGAGGTGGTGGAGATCCGCGACGCCACGAAGCCGGTGGAGAGCCTGCTGGTGGTGGACGCCATGACCGGCCAGGACGCCGTCACCGTCGCCACCAACTTCAACGAGCGGGTCGGCATCACCGGTATCGTGATGACCCGCATCGACGGCGACGCCCGCGGCGGCGCCGCGCTGTCCATGCGCTACGTCACCGGCAAGCCGATCAAGCTACTGGGCGTGGGCGAGAAGGTGGACGCGCTGGAGTCCTTCCACCCCGACCGCATCGCCGGCCGCATCCTGGGCATGGGCGACGTCGTCAGTCTGGTCGAGAAGGCGGCCGAGACGATCGACCGCGAGGAGGCGGAGAAGCTCGCCCGCAAGATGGAGAAGGGCGGCTTCGACCTGGACGACATGCTGTCCCACCTGCACCAGATCAAGCGCATGGGCGGCATGGGCGGCATGCTGGGCCTGCTCCCCGGCCTGGGCAAGGTCAAGGAGCAGATCAAGAACGCCAACCTGGACGAGACCGTGCTGAAGCGGCAGGAGGCGATCATCCTGTCGATGACCAAGCAGGAGCGGAAGAAGCCCGACGTGCTGAACGCCTCGCGCCGGCGCCGCATCGCGCAGGGCTCCGGCACCACCGTCGCGGACGTGAACCGGCTGATCAAGCAGTACCAGGACATGTCCGAGATGATGAAGAAGATGAAGAAGCTGGGCCGCAAGGGCCTGATGCGGCAGGGCCTGTCGGCGCTGCTGCCGAAGGGCCGGCACTGATCCCCATGGACTGCGCCCCCCTCCCCGCCCCGGCCGCGCCGCAAGGCCCTGCGCACCGTCCCATCGGGACGGACCGGCTGGTGCTCCGCCCGCTGACGGTGGAGGACGCCGAAGACCTGTTCCCGGTCTTCAGCGACGGGGAGAGTATGCGCTTCTGGTCCTGCCTGCCCCACCGCACCCCGGAGGAGACGCGCACCATGCTGGACGGCATGCTGGCGCGCGACGACGGCGGCTCGCGCATGTGGGCGGTCACGCTGGACGGGCGCCGCTGCCTGGGCTGGACCTCGCTCTACGGGGCCGACGGCCGGCTGGTCTGGCTGGGCTACATCCTGGCGCCGGAGGCGCGCGGCCGCGGCCTCGCCACGGAGGCGGTGGCGGCGACCCTGCGCTACGCCTTCGAGGAGTGGGACATGCACCGGATCGAGGCGAACCTTGATCCCCGCAACGACCGCTCGGCCCGCCTGCTGGAACGGCTGGGCTTCTGCCGCGAGGGCATCCGGCGCGAGGATTTCCTGATCGGTGACCGCTACCACGACACCCTGATCTACGGCCTGCTGGCTGCCGAATGGCGCCAGAGCCGGGTGATGGCGTGAGGGGGACGCCGACCATGCTCGACCATGTCTCGATCCCCGTCGCCGACCTGGAGCGCGCGATCCGGTTCTACGATCCGGTGCTCGCCGCGCTCGGCTTCCGGCGGCAGATGGAATCCCCCCAGGGTGTGGGGTACGGCCAGGCGGGCAAGCCCTGGTTCTGGATCGGCCGGCCGTCGGACTTCGGCGGCTGCGTCGGTCCGCTGCCCGGCTTCCACCTGGCCTTCGCAGCCCCGGACCGCGCCGCGGTCGACGCCTTCCACGCCGCGGCCCTGGCCGCCGACGGGCGCGACAACGGCGGGCCCGGCCTGCGTCTGCATTACCACCCGTCCTATTACGCCGCCTTTGTGTTCGACCCGGACGGACACAGGATCGAAGCGGTTTGTCATCGTCCGGAACCTGCCTCTGAAGGAAACTGAGTCCCATGTCCGTCAAGATCCGCCTGTCCCGCGGCGGCGCCAAGAAGCGCCCGTTCTACTCCATCGTCATCGCCAACAGCCGCGCCCCGCGCGACGGCGACTTCATCGAGAAGGTCGGCACCTACAACCCGATGGTCCCGCACGACCATCCGGAGCGCGTGGTGCTCCAGGAAGACCGGATCAAGGAGTGGCTGGCCAAGGGTGCCCAGCCGACCGACCGCGTCGCCCGCTTCCTGGGCAAGGCGAACCTGATCCCGATGCCGGCCCTGCGGGAGACCCCGAAGAAGTCCGCGCCGAAGGCGAAGGCCCAGGAGCGCGCGAAGGCCGCCGGCTGATCCAGCCGACCCTTTCCGGGCCGACGGCCCGGCGGGACGTGGGACCGGGGGAGAGCGGCACAGGCCGCCCTCCCCTCCCCGCCGGCCGGGGCCGTGCCGTGCCCAGACGGAATTCTGATCCATGACCACCCGCATCGTCGTCGCCCAGATCCTCGGCGCCCATGGCGTCCACGGCCGGGTGAAGCTGAAGAGCTTCACCGCGGACGAGACGGCCGTGTTCGGCTATGCCCCGTTGACGGACGAGTCCGGCCGGCGGGAGTTCAAGCTGCGCCGCACCGGCACCGGCAAGGACCACTTCCTGGCGGAAGTGGACGGCATCACCGGCAAGGAGGCCGCCGACGCCCTGCGCGGCACCCGCCTCTACATTGAGCGCGACCGGCTGCCCGCGCCGGAGGACGAGGACGAGTTCTACCATGCCGACCTGATCGGCCTGGACACCGTGACCGCCGACGGCCAGCCCTTCGGCACCATCAAGGCGATCTACGACTTCGGCGCCGGCGACATGCTGGAGATCCGGCACGTCTCCGAGAAGACGGTCTTCCTGCCCTTCACCAAGGCCTGCGTGCCCGTGGTGGAGGTGGCGGCCGGCCGCGTCGTGGTCGAACCGCCGGCCAACTTCTTCGCGCCCGCCGGGCCGCAGCCCGCCGAAGGCGAGGAGATGCCCGAGGGCGCCCTGGAGGAGGTGGCCCTGGAGACGCCGGAGGACACAGAGACGGCCGACAGGACGGCGCCGCAGCCGTGACCACCGACCCGCCGTCCCCGGCCGCCCCGACGGCGCCCTGGCGGGTGACCGTGCTGACCCTGTTCCCGGAGATGTTCCCCGGGCCGCTGGGCCACAGCCTCGCAGGAAAGGCGCTGGAAAACGGCATCTGGTCGCTGGAAACGGTGGACATCCGCGCCTTCGCGCGCGATAAGCATCGCTCCGTGGACGACACCCCGTTCGGCGGCGGGCCCGGCATGGTCATGCGGCCCGACGTTCTGGACGCGGCCCTGACCGACATCCGGGAGCGGCGCCTCCGCTCGCTGTCCGGCCCCCCCGCCGAGGGGACGGCCGGGGAGCAGGGCGAGCCGGGTCCGGAGGAACGGGATCCGTTGGAACGGGGCCCGGAGGAACGGGGCCGGTCGATCTACCTCAGCCCACGCGGCCGTGTGCTGACCCAGGACCTGGTGCGGGATCTTGCCCGCGCTCCCTGGGTCACCTTGCTGTGCGGCCGCTACGAGGGGGTGGACGAGCGCGTCCTGGAGGAACATTCCCTGGAGGAGGTCTCCCTGGGGGATTTCGTGCTGTCCGGCGGCGAGCCGGCGGCGCTCTGCCTGATCGATGCCGTGGTCCGGCTGCTGCCGGGGGTCATGGGCAACGTCGAGACGGCGGGGGAAGAGAGCTTCGAGCGGGGACTCCTGGAGTACCCGCACTATACGCGGCCCGCTCTCTGGAAGGGCCGTGCGGTGCCGGAGGTTCTGCTCTCCGGTCACCATGAGAAGGTCCGGGCCTGGCGGCTGGACCAGGCGGAGAGGATCACGGCGGAGCGACGCCCCGACCTGTGGTCCAGCTACCTGGACAGCCGACCGGCCCCAAAGGTGAAACAACGCCGACACCGGAAACGGGAAGCGGCACAGCCAACCAATGTCGCCGACCACCAGGAGCGTGGCGCCGACAGCATCGAAGGATAAGTGCGATGAACATCCTCCAGCAGCTTGAGCAGGAGCAGGTCGCCAAGCTCACCGCCGGCAAGACCATTCCGACCTTCTCCCCGGGCGACACCGTCCGCGTGAACGTGAAGGTCGTCGAAGGCACCCGTGAGCGCGTGCAGGCCTATGAGGGCGTCGTGATCGCCCGCAAGAACGCCGGCCTGAACAGCTCCTTCACCGTCCGCAAGATCTCCTACGGCGAAGGCGTGGAGCGCGTGTTCCCGCTGTACAGCCCGCGCATCGACTCCATCGAGCTGATCCGCAAGGGCGATGTCCGTCGCGCCAAGCTCTATTACCTGCGCGGCCGCACCGGCAAGTCCGCCCGTATCGCCGAGCGCACCACCGGCCACGGCATCGCCAAGAAGGACACCGGCAGCGAGGGCTGATCCCTCCCCGCTCCTTCCGCGACCGGACGTTCTGAACGCCCGCCGGGACACACCCCGGCGGGCGTTTCCGCATCCCGGGCCTGCTTTCCGCTTTACATCCGAACTCGGATGTAATTCAATCCGCCCGCCTTTCCGCTGGAGCCCGCACGCCATGGATCACGCTCTCTTCCGCTGACCGCCTTCCCGCGATCCCGGATGGAGCCTGTCCATGCCTGCCCTCGGCCCTGCGGCCGCCCGCCTCGTGGCGGAACATGTCGATTTCGCCTTCTCCCCCGGCCCCCCCCTTTTCAGCGACCTCTCCCTCAGCATCGGTGCGGAGCGCGTCGGGCTCGTCGGCGCCAACGGAACGGGCAAGAGCACGCTGCTGCGCCTGCTGCGGGGCGAGCTGCGGCCCACGGCCGGCGGCATCGGCCGGCATGGCCGGTTGCTGTACCTGGCCCAGCGGTCCGATCCCGACGCCACCGTGGCCGAGGCGCTGGGCGTCGCCGGGCGGCTGGCCGCCCTGTCCCGGATCGAGGCCGGCGGAACGGACCCGGCCGACTTCGAGACGCTCGGCACGGACGGCTGGGACCTGCCCGCCCGGATGCGGGAGGCGCTGGCCCGCGCCGGGGTGCCCGGCCTGGAGACGGGACGTCGCCTCGGCAGCCTGAGCGGCGGGCAGGCGACACGGGTCCGGCTGGCCCGGGTCGGGCTGGAAGCGCCGGACCTGCTGCTCCTGGACGAACCCAGCAACGACCTGGACGCCGACGGCCGCTCGGCGCTCTACGATCTGGTGCGCGGCTGGACGGGCGGGCTTCTGGTGGTCAGCCATGACCGGGCGCTGCTGGCACTGATGGACCGCATCCTGGAGCTGTCGTCCCTGGGTCTGCGCAGCTATGGCGGCAATCACGCCGCCTACCGGGCGGCCAAGGCGGCGGAGGTCGCGGCGGCCGAGCGGCGCCTGTCCGATGCGGAGAAGGAGGCGGGGCGGACCGCCCGCGCGGCCCAGGAGGCGCGGGAGCGCGCCGCCCGTCGCGCCCGGACCGGGAAGGCCCGGGCGGACGGTTCCCAGGCGCCGATGGAACTGGCGAAGATGCGCCGGGACGCCGACGCCAGCCGCAGCCGCCGCCAGCGTCTGGCCGACCGTCAGGCGGCCGACACGGCGGAGGCGCTGGACGCCGCCCGGGCGGATCTGGAGCGCCGCCGGACGCTGGCGCTCAGTCTTCCCCCCACCGGCCTGCCGGCGGGCAAGCTGGTGCTGCGGCTGGAGAGGGTGTGCGCCGGCTGGGCCGGCCGGCCGGTGCTGCGGGACGTGTCGCTGACCCTGACGGGGCCGGAGCGGGTGGCGCTGACCGGCCCCAACGGCGCCGGCAAGAGCACGCTGCTGGCCGTGGCCGCCGGCCGGCTGGCCCCGCTGGGGGGAACGGTGCAGCGGGGCGTGCCGGACATCGCCCTGCTGGACCAGCGGCTGGGGGACCTGCGCAGCGGGGAGACCGTGTTGCAGGCGTTCCGCCGCCTGAACCCGGACCTGACGGAGCACGAGGCACGGGCCGCCCTGGCCACGTTCCAGTTCCGGAACGATGCCGCCCTGGCGATGGTGGAGGAACTCTCCGGCGGACAGCGGCTGCGGGCGGCGCTGGCCGCGGTACTCACCGCCCGTCATCCGCCGCGCTTCCTGCTGCTGGACGAGCCCACGAACCATCTGGACCTGGACAGCCTGGACGCCCTGGAACAGGCCCTGCGCGGCTATGACGGCGCCCTGCTGGTCGTCAGCCACGACGCGGAGTTCCTGCGCGCCATCGGGACGACGCGGGAACTGCGGCTGCCGCCCCCTACTCCACCCGCAGATAGCGGGTCAGATGCAGGTTGCGGAGGTTGTCCTCCCAGCCCCTGACCCGCCGGCTCACCATGTTCTGGGTGGCGTGGTAGAAGATCGGGACGATCGGCAGGTCATCCAGCAGCAGGGCTTCGGCCTGCCGCATCAGGTCCTGCCGCGTCTCCGGATCGCGTTCCCGCCCCGCCGCGTCCATCAGCCGGTCGAAGGCCGGGTTGGCATAGCCGGACGGGTTCTGCCGGCCGATGTCGGAGCGGAACAGCTTCAGGAAGGTCACCGCGTCGTCGAAGTCCGCGACCCAGCCGTGCCGGGCCACGTCGCGGAAGGTGCGGTTGTTGCGGCTGTCGATGAAGACCTTCCATTCCTGGTTCGTCAGCACGACCGTCGCCCCCAGCTTCCGCTGCCACATGGCGGCGATGGCGATGGCGATCTTGCGGTGGTTCTCGGAGGTGTTGAAGAGGATCTCCACCTCCAGCGGCTTGCCGCCCTTGCCGTAGCCGGCGGCGGCGACCAGCCGCTGCGCCTCGGCATCGCGCTCGGCCTGGGTCCAGCCGGCATAGTCGGGCTGCGGTGCGGTGTAGCCCGCGGTCCGCGGCGGCACGAAGGTGAAGGCCGGTTCCTCCCCGCCCTTGGTCAGCAGGGTCGCCAGCGCCGTGCGGTCCACCGCCAGCACCAGGGCCTTGCGCAGGTCGCGGTTGGAGGCCCAGGGCTGGCGGGTCAGGTTGAAGGCGTAGAAGTAGTTGCCGAGATAGGGCGCGATGTGCAGCTCGTCCGCCATGTTGGCCTTCAGCCAGTCGAGCTGCGAGTCCGGCACGTCGTAGGTCAGGTCCAGCTCGCCGGCGCGGAAGCGGCGCAGCTCCGTCTCCCGGTTCTCCGTCGGGTAGAAGTAGACGGTATCGACGGCCACCGTGTCGGCGGCGTGGAAATGCGGGTTGCGCACCAGCTTGACATGCCCCTGCGGCACCGCCTCGGCCAGCCGGTAGGCGCCGCTGGACACCAGGATGCCGGGCTTGATGAAATCCTCGCCATGGCGCTCGTAGCTGGCCTTGGAGATGGCGCTGGTCGAGGTGTGTTGCAGCGAGGAGACGAACCAGGTGGCCGGTTCCTCCAGCGTGACGCGGAAGGTGCGGTCGTCCACCGCCTCCACCCCCAGCGCGGACGGCGGCATCTGGCCCAGATTGATGGCGCGGCCGTTCTTCACCGGCCAGAGGAAATAGGCGTAGTCGGACAGGGTGTCCGGGTCCAGCAGCCGCCGCCAGGAAAAGGCGAAGTCCTCCGCCGTCACCGGGCTGCCGTCGGACCATCTGGCGTCCTGGCGCAGGATGAAGGTGTAGACCAGCCCGTCGTCGCTGACCGTCCAGCTCTCGGCCAGACCGGGGATCGGGTGCCCCTTGGCATCGACCGTCAGCAGCCCCTCGAACAGGTCCATGGCGATCCAGCCGGCCGCCTCCCCGCGCAGGCGCTGCGGGTCCAGCGTCTCCGGCTCGGTGCCGTTGCCCCGGTGCAGCACCATCTCCGCCGCGGCCGGAGCGATGCTCCCGAACCCCAGCAGCGCCGCCACCGCCAGCCGCATCAGCCACATCAGGCGTCCCGCAGGCCGCATGCCGTCCCCTCCCCCTGTCCCGAGCCGGTCCCGCCCCCGACGCTAGGGGGCGGGGCAGCCTTTGTCCATAAGGGGGACGGTCACGCCTTGCCGGGGCGCAGGCCCGATGCCATAGAATTGCACCAGGGCAGAGGGAGGAAACGCCGATGGACGTTACGACCCGGGACCTTGCCGCCGATCCTGGACGCATCCTTGAGGAGGCGTTGAAACACCCGGTCACGATCACGGGCCACACGGGTTCGCTCGTCCTGCTCTCCGCCCAGGAATATGCCCGCCTGAAGCGCCGCGAGCGTCTGGTCCTCGCTGTCGAGGACATGCCGGAAGACTTCCTGACGGAGCTGCGGAAGCCCTTCGCCCATCCGGATCAGGACGCTCTCGACGGGCTTCTGGACGGCTGACGCGATGAGCCTTCCGGCTGCCCGCCCCGGTCTCGTCTTCTCATACGAGTACATCTGGAAACGGCAGGCCGAACAAGGGGCGGATACGGGGCGCAAGCAGCGCCCGGCCTGCATCGTCCTTTCAGTGATCGGCGCCGAGGGCGATCAACGGGTCGCCATCGTGCCGATCACCTCCCGGCAGCCGGGCGAGGGCGTTCCGTCGGTCGAAATCCCCCAGGCAGTCCTGAACCATCTCGGCCTGCCAGCGACGCGATCCTGGGTCATCCTGACCGAAGTCAATATCGATGTCTGGCCGTCCCCCGACATGCGGCCGATAGCCGGCGACAGGAATCGCTTCCATTATGGCTATCTACCCACCCGGATGGTCAACCGGATGCGCGATATCGTGGTCCGCGCGATCCAGGAGCGGCGTGCCGGCATCGTCCGACGGGACTGACTGCATGTGAATTGGCGGAGGCCCCGCGCTCCGGGTCTCGGGACGCGGGGCCGGCCGGATCAGGCCTTGAGGTCGAGCCAGCGGGTCGGGTGGTTGTCCAGCAGGTCGTCGCCCCAGTTCAGCACCCGCTTGGCCACCATGTGCTGGGCCGCATAGGTGTAGAGCGGGAAGACCGCGGCATCCTCCAGCACGATGGCCTCGGCCTGGCGCATCAGGGCGGCGCGCTTCTCCGGGTCCTGCGTCCGGTTGGCCTCCATCATCAGGCGGTCGTACTCCGGGTTGGCGTAGCCCGACGGGTTCTGCTTGCCGATGTCGGAGCGCAGCAGCTCCAGGAAGGTGTTGGGATCGACGAAGTCGCCGATCCAGCCGTGGCGGGTGACGTCCTTGAACTTCTTCTCGTCGCGGCTGTCCAGGAAGACCTTCCATTCCTGGTTGTTGAGCGTGACCTTGATCCCCAGCTTCTGCTGCCACATGGAGGCCACGGCGATGGCGACCTTCCGGTGGTTCTCGGAGGTGTTGTAGAGCACCTCCAGGTCCAGCGGCTTGCCGCCCTTGCCGTAACCCGCCTTCTGCATCAGCTCGCGCGCCTTGGCGTCGCGCTGTTCCTGGGTCCAGGCCGCATGGTCGGGCAGCGGCAGCGGATAGCCCTCCACCCCCGGCGGGGTGAAGGCATAGGCCGGCTGCTCGCCCTGCCGGGTGATCTTCTCGCAGATGCTGGCCCGGTCGATGGCGAGATTGAGCGCCATGCGCAGGTCGCGGTTCGACTTCCACGGCTCCTTCGTCATGTTGGGCGCGAAGAAGTAGGTGCCGAAATAGGGCGTCTCCCGGTATTCGTCGGGCAGGTTCGCCTTCACCCAGTCCGTCTGGGTCAGCGGCACCTCATAGGTGAAATCCAGCTCGCCCGAGCGGAAGCGGCGCAGCTCGGCGTCCAGGTTCTCGGTCGGCAGGAACATGACCGTGTCGATCCGGACATTCTCCGCGTCCCAGTAGTGCGGATTCTTCACCAGCTTGACGTGGCTCTGCGGCACCGCCTCGACCAGCATGTAGGCGCCGTTGGAGACGAGGTTGCCGGGCCGGATGAAGGTGTCGCCGTGCCGCTCCAGGTTCGCCTTGCTCAGCGCATAGGCGGCGTGGTGGTGCAGCATCTTGAGGAAGTAGGGCGTCGGCCCGCGCAGCGTGACCTGGAAGGTGTAGGCGTCGGGGGCCGCCAGCCCCACGCTGTCCATCGGCTTGCGCCCGAGCGAGGCGTCCTCGGCGTTCAGCACCGGCCAGAGATAATAGGCGTACTTGGCCGCGGTGCGCGGGTCGAGCAGGCGCTTCCAGGAGAACACCCAGTCCTCCGCCGTCACCGGCGTGCCGTCCGACCACCTGGCGTTCCGGCGCAGGTGGAAGGTGTAGACGGTGCCGTCCTCGCTCATCTCCCAGCGTTCGGCCGCGCCGGGAACGAGCCCGCCCTTGCCGTCGGGGATCAGCAGCCCGTCGAACAGGTCGAACTGGATGAAGCTCTCCGGCACGCCGGAGGATTTGTGCGGGTCCAGCGTCTCCGGCTCGGAGCCGTTGCCGCGGTACATCACCTTGCCGCCGGCGGTCTGGGCGATGGCGAAGCGGGGCACGACCCCCGCCATCAGGGCAACACCGGAAGCGGCGGTGCCCCCGGCGATGCCTGCAAGTACCGAACGGCGGCTGAGGCGCTGATCCATCTCGACTGGTCTCCCTGTTCTTGTCGCGTGCGGACGGCGGAGCCGGCGGGCGGCGCTGCGGCCGCCCGGACGGGTCCTACGGCTTGATGGAAAGATAGCGGGTGAGCTGGAAGCCCATCGGGTTCGGGGTCCAGCCCTGGACCTTCGGGCTGACGACGGTGCGGTAGCTGCCGGTGAACAGCGGGATGACCGGCAGGTCGGCCAGCAGCACGGCCTCCGCCTCGGCCATCCGGGCGGCGCGGCGCTCCGGGTCGAGGATCAGGTTCGCCTCGTCCAGCAGCCGGTCGAAATCGGCGCTGGCATAGCCCGTGCGGTTCATCCGACCGATGTCGCTGCGCATCAGCTTGAGGAAGGTATAGGCGTCCGGATAGTCGCCGATCCAGCCGAGATGCGTCAGCCCGACATAGTTCTTGTCGGCCGCGGTCTGGAGCTGGACCTTGAATTCCTGGTTATTCAGCCGCGTGTCCACGTTCAGCTTCTGCTTCCACATGCCGGCGACGGCGACCATCACCCGGCGGGAGCTTTCGCTGGTGGCGTGCAGGATCTCCAGTTCCGGCAGCGGCTTGCCGCCGGGGCCGTAGCCGGCCTCCTTCAGCAGCCGGCGGGCGCGCTCGTCGCGCTGCGCCTGGGTCAGGGCGGCCGCCTCCGGCAGCGGCGGCCGGTAGCCGGAGGTGCCGGCCGGCACGAAGCTGTAGCTGGCCTGCTCGCCCGCCCGGGTGATGCGCTCGACCAGCGCCTCGCGGTCGATGGCGAGGTAGAGCGCCTCGCGCAGCTTCGCGTTCGAGGCCCAGGGCTCCTTCGTCATGTTGAAGCCCAGATACCAGATGGAGAAGACGGGATAGAACGTCTCCACCTCCGGCATGTTCTGGCGTACCCAGTCCACCTGGGTGTAGGGGATCTGCATCACGGCATCCAGTTCGCCGGCGCGGAAGCGCCGCAGCTCGGTGTCCTGGCTGTCGGAGTGGTGGAAATAGACGGTGTCGATCTTCACCTGGTCGGCATCGTGGTAGTGCGGGTTCTTCACCACCTTCACATAGCTCTGCGGCTTGTAGTCCACGAGCTGGTAGGCGCCGTTCGACACCAGCTTGCCGGGCTGCATGAAGGACTTGCCGTCACGCTCCACGTTCGCCTTCTGCACCGGATGCGTGATGCGGTGCATCAGGGAGGCGAGGAAGTAGCCCGTCGGCCGCTCCAGCGTGACGCGGAAGGTGTACGGGTCCACCGCCTCCACCCCCAGGGCCTCGCCCGGCATCTCGCCCTTGTTGATGGCCTCGGCGTTCTTCACCGGCCAGAGAAAGTAGGCGTACTGCGAGGCCAGCGCCGGATCGAGCAGGCGCCGCCAGGAGAAGGCGAAGTCCTCCGCCGTCACCGGCGTGCCGTCCGACCATTTCGCGTCCCGCCGCAGGCGGAAGGTATAGACCAGCCCGTCGGGGCTGATCTCCCAGGAGTCCGCCACCGCCGGCACCGGCTCGCCGTTGATGCCGATGGTGAACAGCCCCTCGAACAGGTCGTACATGATCCGACCCTCGGTCACCGTGGTGCCGAGCTGGGGGTCCATGGAGCTGGGCTCCGGACCGTTGCCCCGGTTCAGCACCACCTCGGCGGCGGCCGGCTGCCCCAGGGCCCCGGCCAGGACCAGGGTCAGCGCCAGCCCGGCGCGGCGAAGGAAGTCACGCATGTCGTCTCCCGCGTTCGTCTATGCCCCTGCCCGCTTTTGCGGGCGTTGGCTCCTATGTGCGGACTCGGGGCGGCAGAGTCCAGACTGCGCATGTAACCATCCCGTTTTCAGGCGCCGGCCGTCACGGCCTGAGGGCGAGAAAACGGGTCGGATGCGCGTTCAGGGGGTTGTCGATCCAGCCCGTCACCCGCGGGCTCACCAGCCGAGCGTCGGCATAGGTGAAGACCGGGATCACGGGCTGGTCGGTCAGGACCAGCCGCTCCGCCTCGGCCAGCAGGGCGCGGCGCCGCTCGGGGTCGCGCGCCTCCCCGGCCGCGTCCAGCAGGGCGTCGAAGGCGGGGTTGGCGTAGGCCGAGGCGTTCTCCGGGCCGACATCGGCGCGCAGGAACTCCAGGAAGACGTTGGGATCGGCATAGGCCCCGACATAGGAATTGCGGGCCAGATCCCGGTACGCCTTGGTCCGGCGCGAAGCCAGGAAGACCTTCCATTCCTGGTTCGTCAGGGTGGCCTGGATGCCCAGGCGCTGCTGCCACATGCCGGCCAGGGCCACGGCGATGCGGCGGTGGTTCTCCGCCGTGTTGAACATCAGCTCGACCGAGAGCGGGCGGCCGTCCGGCCCCTTGCCGCCGGGATAGCCGGCCTCGGCCAGCAGGCGCTGCGCCTCCGCCACCCGGCGCTGCATCGGCCAGCCGGCCCAGTCGGGCACCTGCGGGTCGTAGCCGGCCGCCCCCGGCGGCACGTAGGAGACGGACGGCACCTCCCCCGCCCGGGTGATCTTCTCCACGATGACGTCGCGGTCCACCGTCATGGCCAGGGCGCGGCGCAGGCCGGGGCTGGACTTCCAGGGCTCGTGGGTCAGGTTGACGGAGTAGTAGTAGGTGCCGAACAGCGGCGTCGTCCGCAGGTCCTGCGGCAGGTTCACCCGCGCCCAGGGCACCTGCCCCGGCGGCAGGGTGAAGGTGACGTCCAGTTCCCCCGCCCGGTAGCGCTTCAGCTCCGTCTCCTGGTTCTCCGTCGGGTAGAAATAGACCGTGTCGATGGCGGTCGCCGCGGCGTCGCGGTGGTAGGGGTTGCGCTCCAGCCGGACATGGCCCTGCGGCACCTGCTCCACCAGCCGGTAGCCGCCGGAGGAGACGAGGGTGCCGGCGCGGAAGAACTCCCGCCCCAGCGCCTCCACCTTCTCCTTCGGCAGCGGCACCAGGAACGGGAAGCTGAGCATGGAGACGAAGTAGGGCGTCCGCCGCGCCAGCCGGAACTCCACCGTCAGGGGATCGAGCGCCCGGATGCCGACCCGGTCCGGGTCGGTCAGCCGGCCTTCGTAGAAGTCCTTGGCGTTCTCGATCACCCACAGATACTGGGCGTTGTGGGTGCCCGACGCGGGATCGACCAGCCGGCGGAAGGACCAGACCACGTCGTCGGCCGTGATCGGGCTGCCGTCGGACCAGCGTCCGTCGGGACGCAGGTGGAAGGTGACCGTCCGCCCGTCCTCGGACTCCTCCCACCGTTCCGCGAGGCCGGGACCGTAGCGGCCGTCCGGCCCGCGGGCGACCAGCCCCTCATACAGATCGTAGAACAGGTGCGCCTCGGGGAACCCGGTGGCGGCGTGGGGGTCGAGCGTCTCCGGATCGGCCCCGTTGCCCCGGTGCAGCACCCCCGCCGCCCCGGCCGGCGGCCCCCAGCAGAGGAGGGCGGCCAGCAGCGGCAGCAGCAGGGTCTTCGCACGCCATCCCATGGTCGGGTCCCCCTTCAGCCTGCCGCCGGGTCCCGCCCGGCCCCCTTGCCTCGCCTCACCCGCGCTCCTTCGCAATGTCCAGATAGCGGGTGGGGTAATAGTCCCGCGGATTCGGGTTCCAGTTCAACACCCGGGGCGAGACCAGCCGGCGCCGGGTCAGGTGGTGCGTCAGGATCATCGGCACGTCCCGGAGCGCCAGGGCCTCGGCCTGGGCCAGCAGGGCGAGGCGCTTCGCCGGGTCCGTCTCCACGTTGGAGAGGTCCACCAGCCGGTCGAACTCGGGGTTCCTGTAGCCCGCATAGTTCTGCTTGGCGACATCGCTGCGCAGCAGCTTGAGGAAGGTGACCGGGTCCAGATAGTCGCCGTTCCAGCCGAAGAACAGCATGTCCTTGTAAGCCTTGTCGTCCGCGATGGAGGCGACGACGCGGCCTTCCTGGTTGTTCAGAACCGCCTCCACGCCCAGCTTCTGCTTCCACATGGCGGCGATGGCGATGGCGATGCGGCGGTTGTTCTCGTTCGTCGAGAACAGCAGTTCGGGCTTCGGCAGCGGCTTGCCGCCGGGACCGTAGCCGGCCTCCGCGATCAGCGTCTTCGCCATCGCGTCGCGCTCGGCGCTGCTCAGCGACGCCCAGTCCGGCACCGGGGAGGTGTAGCCCGGCACGCTGTCCGGCGGCACGAAGGTGAAGGCCGGACGGGTGCCGGCGCCGACCACCTTCTCGGCCAGGACCGTGGTGTCCGCCGCCAGCAGCAGCGCAAGCCGCAGCTTCGGCTCGGACTTCCACGGCTCCTTCGTCATGTTGATCCAGAACTGGTAGGTCGAGAACGCCTCCGTCGGGCGGAACGCCTCGGGCAGGTTCTTCTTGGCGAAGTCGTGCTGGGTCACCGGCAGGGTGTAGGTCGCGTCAAGCTCGCCGGCGCGGAACTGCTTGAACTCGGTGTCGGCGCTCTCCGTCACCACATGGTAGACGGTGTCGATGCGGACCTGGTCGGCATCGTAGTAGTGCGGGTTCTTCGCCAGCTTGAAGTGGCCCTGCGGCACCGCCTCGACCAGCACATAGGGGCCGCTGGCGACCATCTTGCCGGGCTGGATGAAGGCGTCGCCGTACTGCTCGACATTCGCCTTCTTCACCACCGACATGGAGGAGTGGCTGAGCTGGCCTGCGAAATAGCCGGTCGGCTCGATCAGGGTGATCCGCACGGTGCGCGGGTCTACCGCCTCGATCCCCAGGGCCGAGGGCGGCTTCTCACCGGCGGTGATCTCGCGGCCGTTCACGATCGGCCAGGCGAAATAGGCGTAGGGCGACAGGGTCTTCGGATCGGCCAGACGCTGGAAGGAGAAGACCACGTCATCGGCCGTCACCGGGCTGCCGTCGGAGAACTTCGCGTCCTCGCGCAGGGTGAAGGTGTAGACCGTGCCGTCGGCAGACAGGTCCATGGCGGCGGCCAGGGCCAGCCGGGTCTGGCCCTTCGCGTCCAGGCTCAGCAGCCCCTCGAACATGTCGATGTCGATCCAGCCCTCCTGCACGAGGTCGGCGCGGTGCGGATCGATCGTCCGCGGGGCGGAGCCGATGCCGCGGCGGATCGCCGTCTCGGCCAGGGCCGGGAGCGCCGCCGCGGCGAAGCCGGCGGTCAGGGTCACCGCCAGGGCGAGGCGGCGGAAGAACGGGGTCATGCGCGGTCGTCCTCCGAAAGCTCTGGGCCGCCCCGTCGGCGGGACGGACGGCCGGATCGCGGCAACGGTAGGCCGCGGCACCCGTCCCCGGCAAGCCGGTCCGCACGGAAGCGCCCGGCGCGACGATGCCGCGGCTGGCGCCGGTCGTCCCGGAGCGGGTAGAGTGCCGGAGCTGTCCGCCGCCGGAGACAACCGCAGCCGCGCCATGACCCGCCTGACCCTGCGCCTGGATTTCGCCCCCGGCAGCCGCCTCGGCCCCGGCAAGGTGCGGCTGCTGGAGGAGATCGGGCGGCACGGCTCCATCTCCGCCGCGGGCCGTGCGCTGGGCATGTCCTACCGCCGCGCCTGGCTGCTGGTGGACGAGGTGAACCGCAGCTTCCGCGACCCGGCGGTCGCCACCCAGCTCGGCGGGCCGGGCGGCGGCGGGGCCGCCCTGACCGACTGGGGCCGGACCCTGGTCGGCCTCTACCGCGACGCCGAACGGGCCGCGACGGCGGCAGCGGCCGACACGGTCCGCGCCCTGGAAGGGCAGCTCGCACCGCCGGTCGCGCCACAGGTCGCGCCGCCGGACCCGGAGAGCGCGGCGCCCGCCGCCCCGCCGGAACCGGGAGCCTAGCACTCCAGCTCCGCCGGCAGGGCGGGGACGATGCTGCGCCGCTCCACCGCCACCGTCTTGACGACGATCCAGACCGGCAGGCCGGGGGCGAGGCCCAGCTCCGCCGCGGCCTGCCGGGTGACGCGGGCCAGCAGCGGTTCGCCGCCGGCGCGCAGGGCGACATCCACGATGGCGCCGGCCGCGGCGGCAGCCACGCCGCCGGCATCCTCCCCCGGCTCCCCGGACTCGCCGCCGACCGCCACCACCTCCCCCGCCAGGGTGTTGCGGGCGGACAGGCCCTGCGGCGGGGCGGTCGCCAGGATCACGTCGCGCGCCCGCACCCGCACCCGCAGCCGGGTCCCCGGCGCCGCGTCCAGCCGCGGCACCAGCAGCGGTCCCGCGGCGGTCGCCAGCCGGGTCAGGCCCCAGTCCCCGTCATGCCCCTCGACGACCGCGCGCAGCATCGTTCCGGCTTCGAAACGACCAAGCAGCGGGAACAGGTCCGGCTGTGCCATCAGGGCCGTCACCGGCCCGGCGGCGGCGACCCGGCCGGCGTCCAGCAGCACCAGGGTGGTGGCCAGCCGCGCCACCTCCTCGATCTGGTGGCTGACCTGGACCATGGGCAGCCGCAGTTCGTCGCGCAGCCGTTCCAGATAGGGCAGGATCTCCGCCTTGCGCGCCGCGTCCAGGGAGGCGAGCGGCTCGTCCAGCAGCAGCAGCCGCGGCGCGGACAGCAGCGCCCGGCCGATCGCCACGCGCTGCCGTTCCCCGCCGGAGAGATGCCGCGGCCGGCGGTCCAGCAGGGCGCCGATGCCGAGCAGGTCCACGATCCGCTCCAGCGGTTCGCGGGTGGCATCGCGGGGGGCGAACAGGCGGCCATAGAGCAGGTTCTGGCGCACCGTGAGATGCGGGAACAGCCGCGCCTCCTGGAAGACGTAGCCGATGCGGCGGCGGTGCGGCGGCACCCGGATGCCCGCCGCCGTGTCCACCAGCGGCACGCCGTCCAGCACGATCCGGCCCCGGCGCGGCCATGCCAGCCCGGCGATCAGGTTCACCAGCGTGGTCTTTCCGGCACCGGAACGACCGAACAGGGCCGTCACCCCCTGCCCCGCCGTGAAGCGCGCCTCCAGCGTGAAGGCGCCCTGCGTCAGGCTGACATCGACCTCCAGCACCCTAGCGGCCCTCCGCCATCAGACGCCCTCCAGCCGGCGCTGCGCCCGGCGCGACAGCCATTCCGAGGCGACCAGCGCCAGGATGGCGATGGCCGCCGCGATCAGGCTGAGCCGCAGGGCGTTGGCGTCGCCGCCGGGAACCTGGGTGTAGGTATAGATGGCCGAGGGCAGGGTCTGGGTCACGCCGGGGATGTTGGAGACGAAGGTGATGGTGGCGCCGAACTCGCCCAGCGCCTTGGCGAAGCAGAGGATGGCCCCCGCCAGAACCCCGGGCAGCATCAGCGGCAGGGTCACGGTCAGGAACACCAGCGGCGGCGGCGCGCCCAGGGTGGCGGCGGCGTCCTCCAGCCGCCGGTCCACCGCCTCCAGCGACAGGCGCATGGCCCGCACCATCAGCGGGAAGCCCATGACCCCGCAGGCCAGCGCCGCCCCGGTCCAGTCGAACGCGAAGACGATCCCGAAATCGGCCAGGAAGGCGCCGACCGGCCCCTTCCGCCCGAACAGCAGCAGCAGCACGTAGCCCGTCACCACCGGCGGCAGCACCAGCGGCAGATGCACCAGCCCGTCCAGCAGCAGGCGGCCGGGAAAGCGGCGGCGGGCCAGCAGCCACGCCACCAGCAGCCCCAGGGGCAGGGCCGCGAGCGTGGCCCAGACGGCCACGCGCAGGCTGATGCGGATGGCCGTCAGTTCCTCGGGCGTCAGCCAGCCGTCCATACCGCTCCCGTTCCCTGTTTCCCGCGTCCCGTTCCGCGACCGGCCCTCAGCCCTGCGGCGGGCCGAAGCCGTGGCGGCGGAAGACCTGCTGCGCGCGGTCGGAGGCAAGATACGCCACGAAGCCGCGGGCGTCGTCCGACCGGGCCCCGGCGACGACCGCGGCCGGGTACAGGATGGCCGGATGCGTGTCCGCGGGGAAGGTGCCGATCACCGCCACCTTCGGTTCGGCGCGGGCGTCGGTGGCATAGACGATCCCGGCCGGCGCCTCGCCGCGCGCCACCAGGGCCAGGGCGGCGCGCACGCTCTCCGCCTGGGCCAGCCGGTCCTTCACCCCGTCCCAGAGACCCAGGGCCTGCAACGACGCCTTGGCATACTTGCCCGCCGGCACCGAGTCGATGTTGCCCACGGCCAGCCGGCCGCCGCCGAGCAGTCCGGCCAGATCGAAGCCCGGCCCGATGGTGGCGGGCGCCGCCGTGCCGGCCGGCGCGATCAGCACCAGACTGTTGCCCAGCAGGGTGCGGCGCGTGCCGGGGTCCAGCAGGCCGCGCTGCTCCATGTAGTCCATCCAGTCGAGGTCGGCGGAGATGAAGATGTCGGCCGGCGCCCCCGATTCGATCTGCTTCGCCAGCGCCGAACTGGCGGCGTAGGAGATCACCAGGGTCGGCCCGCCCTCCGCCGCCTGCATGCCCGCGATCTCGTCCAGGGCGTTCTTCAGGCTGGCGGCGGCGAAGATGCGCAGCTCCCCGGCCGCGGCCGGGGCGGCCGGCAGGGCGCCGGCCAGGAGCAGGGCCGCCGCCACGAGGGCGAGCAGCCGGCGACGAAACGGAACCATCGGGACCTCAGCTCGAAACGATGTATCCATGAGAATACATCGAAGCCACCCGGACGTCACCCGCCACGGCCCTCTGCCGGTGCGGAAAAACCTTGTGGAACCGCAGCTTGCGGAACCGGCCCCGGCGGGCTCAGAGCCTGCGGAAGACGACGGTCAGGTTGTTGGCCGGCATCTCCACCACCCGGTCGGGGCGCAGGCCCGCGGCTGCCGCGGCCTCGGTCACCGCCTCCAGGTCGCGCACGCCCCAGGCGGGGTCCTGCGCCCGCAGCCCGGCGTCGAACGCCTCGTTGCCGGGGGCCGTGTGGACGCCGCCGCGGCGGTAGGGACCGTAGAGGCAGAGCGGCCCGCCGGGCGGCAGCAGACGCGCCGCACCGCGCATCAGCCCCAGGCAGGCGGACCAGGGGGCGATGTGGATCATGTTGATGCAGACCATCGCGTCCGCCGCCTCCACCGGCCAGGGATCGGCCATGGCGTCGAGGTCCAGCGGCGGCCGCACCGACGCGGCACAGGCGGTCCAGGCCACGATGCTGGCGCGGTTGGCGGGGTCGGGATCGCTGGGCTGCCAGACCAGATGCGGCAGGGCGGCGGAGAGGAACGCGGCATGCTCGCCGGTGCCGCTCGCCACCTCCAGCACGGTGCCGCGCTCCGGCAGGACCGTGCGCAGCACCTCCAGGATCGGGGCGCGGTTGCGCAGGGTGGCGGGGGCGTGGCGGCGGGGATCGGTCATCATGGCCGGAGCATAGTGCCGCAGGGTCCCGAAGGCACGCGGGAAGCCGCCAGGGAACGCCCAGGCCAGTCCCGGCGTTGCCCTCCCGGGCCGCCGGCCGGGTCGCCCGCAGCCGCCCGTCCGTAGCCGTGCGCCCGGGACCGTGCGCCCGCGCTGCCGCCGGAGACGCGGCACCGATGCCCCTACGCCGCGCCGGGTTGCCCTCGCCCCCGAACCCGACCATGCTGGAGCCATGCTGAACCGAATCCGACGCCTGTTCGAGCAGCCCGACCGCGCCCTGGAGAGCCTGCCCGGCCCGGACCGCCTGCACCTTGCCGCCGCCTGCCTGCTGGTGGAGGCCGCCCGCCTGGACGACACCATCGCGCCGGAGGAGCGCGCCCGCATCCTGGCGCTGGTGCGCAGCCGGTTCGATCTGAGCGACGAAGAAGCCGAGGAACTGGTCACCGCTGCCGAGCAGGTGACCGAAGGACCGGCGCAATGGTATGCCTTCACCTCCCGGCTGAAGGACAGCTTCGACTACGAGGAGCGGGTCGGGCTGATCGAGATGCTGTGGGAGGTCGTCTACGCGGACGGGGAACTGCACCACCTCGAATCAAGCCTGTTGCGCCGGGTGGGGGGATTGCTCTACGTCTCCGACCGAGACCGCGGAGAGGCCCGGCGGCGGGTTATGGCACGGCTCGGGCTGCCCGTGGGGCCCGGCGTACCCGACCCGTGAGGTGACCGGGGGCCGACCCGGGGCCGACGGGGATTTTTGGAGATCAATGGCATGCCGTACGTCGTCACCGAGCTGTGCATCAAGTGCAAGTACATGGACTGTGTCGAAGTCTGCCCCGTGGACTGCTTCTACGAGGGTGAGAACATGCTCGTCATCCATCCGGACGAGTGCATCGACTGCGGCGTGTGCGAGCCGGAATGCCCCGCCGAGGCCATCGTGCCCGACACCGATCCGAAGGCCGAGCCCTGGCTGGAGCTGAACCGCGAATACTCCGCCAACTGGCCGAACCTGAACCGGAAGAAGCCGGCTCCGGCCGACGCGGACGAGTACAAGGGCATGCCCGACAAGTATGCCAAGTTCTTCAGCCCGAAGCCGGGCGAGTCCTGATCCGGCGCAAGCCGTCGGGGCCTTGACAAGGGCCGGTGCCTGTGAACGAGGGCGCCGGCCCTTTTTGCCATGCAGCAATCGCATGGCGGTCATCCCCCGTTTTTCATGAACGCTGTGCGAACGAAGCGACGGAGCCCCTGTAACGGGCCTGTCATTTCCCATATATTCGGATGTAGAGGATTGGCGCGCGGACCTGGAAAACGCGGTCGTGCGCCCTGCCCTTGACACCGACGCAGCTCAGTTCCCGGTTCCGGCCGCCCGCGCGGCTGTCGGGCGCTTTTTTCCTGCCATCGTCTTCCAGGGTGCGCGGGCCCTCACGGAAAGCGAGAGCCGACCGAAGATGTCCGAAAACCTCGAATTCGCCGCGGGCGATCACGTCGTGTATCCGGCCCACGGCGTGGGCAAGATCATCGGGATCGAGACGCACAGCATCGCCGAACAGACCGTCACCCTCTATGCGATCCAGTTCGAAAAGGAACGCATGACCCTGAAGGTGCCGGTGGCGAAGGCGCGCGCCGCGGGGCTGCGCCGGCTCTCCTCCAAGGACCGGATCAAGGCGGCGCTGGAGACCTTGCAGGGTCCCTCGCGCATCAAGCGCATCATGTGGAGCCGCCGGGCGCAGGAGTACGAGGCCAAGATCAATTCCGGCGACCCGGTCTCCATCGCGGAGGTCGTGCGCGATCTCTACCGCGGTGAGGACCAGTCCGACCAGTCCTACAGCGAGCGGCAGATCTACCACGCCGCCCTGGAGCGGCTGGCCCGCGAGCTGGCGGTGGTCGAGAAGATCGACGAGCGCAAGGCGACGGAACGGCTGGAAGCGGTGCTGAGCAAGGCCGCCTGACGGCCCGGCGGACCGCCGCATCCCGCGATCGCGGCGGCGCAGACGGATTAAGGGGGCGTCCCGACGTGGACGCCCCTTTTTTCGTGGCCGCGGCCCCACTAGACTTGGGCGCGGACGTCCGGACCGCTGCCCGCCCCTTCGCGGGGGCTGCCGGTGCGGATGCCTCCGCCGAACCCTCCTGGCCGCCCCCCGGCCGAACCGCTCGTGGTTGAACCCTCTCAGGACCCGGTCGCGCCCGGATGCCCGATTCAGAGAAATTCACCCAGCTCGGCCGTCCGCGGCGCCTCTGGGCCGTGGGCGCCGTCCACGGCGAGGCGGACCGGCTGGCCGCCCTGCACGACGACATCGGCGGCCGCTTCCGGCCCGGCGACCGGCTGATCTATCTCGGCAACATGATCGGCCGCGGCCCCGCCGTGCGCGCCGTGATCGACGAACTGCTGGCCTTCCGCCGCGCTGTCCTGGCGCTGCGCGGCGTCATCGCCAGCGATGTCGTCTATCTGCGCGGCGGGCAGGAGGAGATGTGGCAGAAGCTGTTGCAGCTCCAGTTCGCGCCCAACCCGGCCGAGGTGCTGCACTGGATGTTGCAGCAGGGCGTGGATACGACGCTCCTGGCCTATGGCGGCGATGCCGCCCTGGGCCTGTCGGCGGCGCGCGACGGGGCGGTGTCGCTGTCGCGCTGGACCGGCCAGCTCCGCGCGGCGCAGCGCACGTCCCCCGGGCACGACAATCTGTTCAGCGCGCTCCGCCGCGCCGCCTATCTGGACGGCGACGGGGTGACGACGGCCGGGCTGCTGTTCGTCAGCGCAGGGCTGGACGTCTCCCGCCCGCTGGGGGCGCAGGGGGACAGCTTCTGGTGGGGCGGGGCCGCCTTCAACCGGATCGAGGCGCCCTACGGCGGCTTCGGCCGGGTCGTGCGCGGCTACGATCCCGGCCATGGCGGCCCGCAGGTCGGCGCCCATGCCGTCACGCTGGACGGCGGCTGCGGCTTCGGCGGCCGGCTGCTCTGCGGCTGCTTCGCCCCGGACGGTGCGCTGCTCGAACTGGTGGAAGTCTGACGCGGCCGCGGTTTTTTCAAGTCCATGGAGATTTTTTGCAGCCGGGTGTGATCCGACCCCGGCCGGGCCCCGTACTCAGGGGTGACAGAACAGTCGGGCGGCCGGACCCCAGGGTCTGACCGCCCCCGGCAGGAGAGAGCGGAGCCATGGCGCACATCGACGACCCGGAAACCCAGCGGGCCAACCTCACCTTCATCAAGGCCTCGATGAAGGAGCCGCTGCTCTCCCGCGATCATGAGTTCGACCTTGCCAAGCGCTGGCGTGAGCGCGGCGACGAGGCGGCCCTGCATGAGCTGGTGCGCAGCTACACCCGCCTGGTCGTCGCCACCGCCGCCCGCTTCCGCAATTACGGCCTGCCCATGGGCGATCTGGTGCAGGAGGGCAATGTCGGCCTGATGCAGGCCGCTGCCCGCTTCGAGCCGGACCGGGAGGTGCGCTTCTCCACCTACGCCGCGTGGTGGATCCGCTCGGCCATGCAGGACTACATCCTGCGCAACTGGTCGATCGTCCGCACCGGCACGACGGCGGCCCAGAAGGCGCTGTTCTTCAACCTGCGCCGCCTGCGCGCCAAGATCGAGGACTCCCCCTCCGCTGGCGCCCTCTCCCCCGACGGCCGCCGCCGCATCGCGGAGGAGCTGAACGTGGACGAGAGCGACGTCGAGTCGATGGAGATGCGCCTCGCCGCCGCCGACCAGTCGCTGAACAGCCCGGTGGCCGAGGGCGGCGACGATGAATGGCAGGATTTCCTGTCCGACCAGCGCCCCTCGCCGGAGGACGTGGTGATCGGCATGCGCGACGGCCGCATGCGCTCGAAGTGGCTGGCGGAAGCGCTGGGCGAACTGAGCCCGCGGGAACGCACCATCATCGCCCAGCGCCGGCTGCGCGACGACGGCGCCACGCTGGAGGAGCTGGGCCGCGTGCTGGGCGTCAGCAAGGAACGGGTGCGCCAGCTTGAGCACCGGGCCCTGATGAAGCTGCGCGCTTCCATGATCCGGCGGGTCGAGGACTGCCAGGACCTGCTGCTGGAAGCCTGATCCCCCGACCGCTGACCCACGCCGACCGCTGACCCGCGCCGGCCGCCGACCCGGCCCCGCCCTGGGCCGGGCCGGCCCGGTCAGGCCGGGGGCGTGTCAGGCCGGGGCACGGGTCAGGCTGGTCCGGGTCAGGCCGGCACGGTCAGGCGGACCCGCAGGCCGTTCCGCCCCTCATACTCCAGCCGGGCGCCGATCTGCTCGGCCAGTGACCGGACCAGACGCATGCCGAGCCCCGTCCGCCCCACCGGGTCGGCCCCGGCGGTCAGGCCCTTGCCGTTGTCCGCCACCTCCAGCTCCCAGGCGCCGATGCCGCGCCGCAGCCGGATCCGCACGCGGCCCGGCCCACCGAGCGGAAAGGCGTGCTTCAGGCTGTTGGTCACCAGCTCGTTCAGCGCCAACGCCAGCGGCAGTGCCCCGGCGGCCGACAGGTGGAAGCCCCCCTCCCCCTCGAACTCCAGCCGCACCGGATGCTCCGGCCCCAGCAGGGAGTCCCGCAGGTCCGCCACCAGGGCGCCCAGATGCTCCGCCACGTCCACCGGACCGCCCGGCGGCATCCGGTGCAGGCGGTCATGGATGCCGGAAACGGTGACGATGCGGCCGTAAGCGTCCTCCAGCACGGTGCGCGCCCCCGGGTCGGGGCACGACAAGGCCTGCATGGCCAGCAGGTTGCCGACGAGCTGAAGCGAGTTCTTGACCCGGTGGTTGACCTCCCGCAGCAGCAGTTCCAGCTCGTCCGTGGCGGACCGCAGCCGGTCCAGGTCGGTGGCCTTGCGCGTGACGTCGTGCAGGGTGCCGCTGACCACGGTGGGGCGGCCACCGCTGCCGGTCCGCACCTCTCCGCGCAGCCGGATCGTCCGGCGCTTCCCCTCCCCGTCCAGGATCGGGCGGTCCAGGCAGAAACGGCGGGCGTCGATCCGGCGGCGTTCCAGGCTGCGGACCAGCCCGCGGGCACGGTCCATGTCCCGGGGCGGCAGGCAGCCGGCGACGCGGTCCAGCGGGGCATGGTCGAAGGCGATGAGGGAGACGGGCCGCAGTCCGAACAGTTCCGCGCAGCGGCCGCACCAGACCAGACGGTCGGACCCGGGCCGCCATTCCCAGACCCCGGTGCCGCTGCCGATGATGGCCGCGCCCACCCAGGCACCGGGAGGCCGCCTTGAAACGGGCTGAAGGCCGGCGTCCGCCTTTACGGAGCCAGACCGCGACGGCTGGGAGTGCATTCGGATTTTCCTCACACGGCAGCGTGAGTACATCCTCACCCGATATATCGTTGTATGCAATCAGCCGTTGGTCTTAAGACCACCCAAGGATGCCGGCGCGTTGCCCCCGGGCGCGACATGCCCGGGCGCGTCGTGCGCCGGAGCGGCGGCGTCCTCGGCCAGGGCCCAGACCTTGACGGAGCCGGCCCGGCCGCGCAGGGAGAAGCGTCCCAGTTCGCGCAGCGGCACGCCCGAGTCGCCGGCGGCCCGGACCGTCTCGTCGCTGGTCAGGACGACGCAGTCGCAGCCCGCGATCAGTCCGTCGCCCAGCGCCTCCAGCCGGGCCGCGGTGTTCACCGTGTCGCCGACGATGGTGTAGTTGATCCGGCTCTCGGCACCGATGTTGCCCACCACCACCCGCCCGGAATGGATGCCGATGCGCAGGCAGACCGGCGGCCGCCCGATGGCGCGGGCCTCGGCCGCCTCCTCCGCCATGACCGCGGCGATGGCCCGGGCGGCGCGCAGGGCGCGGACGGCATGGTCCGGCTGTGCCTCCGGCGCGCCCCAGAAGGCCATGACGGCATCGCCGATGAACTTGTCCACGGTGCCGCCCTCCGCCTCGATGCAGGCGGCGATGCGGGTGAAGTGGGCGTTCAGCAGCGCCGCCGTCTGCTGCGGCGACATGGTTTCGGCGATGGTGGAGAAGCCCTTGATGTCGGTGAACATCACCGTCACCTCGCGCTCCTCGGAGATGACGCCCTCATGGCCGTCGCCGCGGCGGATCAGGCGCAGCACCAGCGCCTTGGGCACGTAGGTCTCGAACCAGCGCAGGCCGGCGACCATGGTGTTGAAGGCCTGGGCAGCGTCGGAGATTTCGCGGAACCGGCTGTCGGGCAGGGTCGGCACGGCGCGGAACTCCAGGTCCCGCAGGGCCACGGCGGCGCCGGCCAGGCGCTTGATCTGCCGGCTGATGGCCCGGCCCAGCAGGAGCGCCAGCACGACCGAGACGATCAGGATGGCGAATCCGCCCAGGCTCATCCGCGCCAGCCGCTGCAACTCCTGATCCACGTCGTCGGCGCGGAAGGCGATGGCCAGGGTCCAGGGCTTCACGCCGAACGCGGTGATCCGGCGCAGAAGATAGACGTAGCGCACATCGTCCACGCGGCTCTCGCGGATTTCCAGATCCCGGCCCTGGGTTCCCCGGTCGATCCGGGTTTCCACATGGGCGCCGGCCTTCAGCTCGCCGCGGCCGGTGGCGATGCCGGCGGGATCGACATCGTACCAGATGGCACGGGCCACGGGGTCCGCCAGATCCTCCAGCCGCGGCAGCGGCGGCAGGCCCTTGGCGGTGGCCAGCGTGAAATCGGCGCTGCGCCCGGTCAGCGACGGATGCGCGAGGACATAGGCATCGTCATAGAGGATGAAGGCCCGCTGGCCGGTCGCTATGCCCATGTCGGCCAGGAACCGGGACAGGTCCTGGAAACTGACACCCGTTGCGACCAGCCCGATGACCTTGCCGTCGCGGCGCACGGGCACCCGCACGCTGAGGAAGCTGACCTTCAGGTCGGGCACCCATTCCGGGTCCATCCAGGCCGTGCCCTGTTCCGGGCTGATCTCCGAAACCTCTTGGCCGTAGCTGGGATCGGGATAGACACCGAAGGAGGTCGAGCCGTCCGCCTCCCGCTTCGCCGTCAGCCACAGGCCACGGGGATCGAGGAATCCCACCCCGGTGATCTGCGGCGCGGCGGCGAGGGCCGACCGCAGCACGTCGCGCATGCGGCCGTGGTCCTTCGGATCGACATCGCCGCGGCCGATCATGGCCGCCAGATATTCCGCCTGCCAGCGGGCCGGTTCCATCTGGGCGCGGACCCAGGCCTGCAACCCGCCCATGGCCAGTTCGGACTTGTCCAGCAGAAGCGCGAAGGTATTCCGGCTGGAGGTGGTGATGCCGATGGCCAGCACGCTGGCGACCGCCAGCAGCATCAGGGTCCCGAACCCCAGGGTCAGAACAGCCGCGATCGACAGGTGGAATCGCTTTCGCTTCCACCCTGTCGGGCAGGCCGGATCGGCCGCGTCCTGTCGGCGCCATCGGATCATGCCCGGACGGTAATCGCCCCGCCCGTCGGCGGCAACGGCGAAGCTGTCATCCCTCCGTGACGATCTTGACCGGTTGACCCGGCTGCAACGGTGCCCCGGCGGGCAGATTGTTGAGCACCCGGAACCGTTCCTCTGCATGGTCGCCGTCGGGCATCATGCGGACGAAGTCCGCCACCGTCTGGCCCGGCTTCACCGTCACCACCCGGAGTCGGCGCGGCCTGATCTGCGCCCGTTCGTCGGCCCCCAGGGCACGGAAGCTGTAGGCCGTGCGCCGGTAGTCTTCCGACAGGCGCGCGGTGGCGTCCGGGGCGGAGACGAAGAGGAAGCGGTAGTAGGTCCGGGAATCGAACCGGAGGGCGACGAAGCGGACATCCACCGGCCCGGCATCGGTGTCCGCCCGGGCCATGGCCGTGGCCGCCGGGCGACCGTCGATGCTGAGGCTCTCCAGCCCCGAGAGCGGCACCCGCGGCGCCCAGACGGTGGTGAGATAGGCGGACGGGTCCGGCACCCCCTGCACGGGCGCACCGTCGAAGGTGATGAGGGAGCGCTGATCCGGGCCGACCGCGGTGACCTGGGTCTGGCCGTTCAGCAGCCGGAACCCCTCCGGCACCTCGAAGCGGAAGCCCAGGGCGGGGTGCAGGAAGACCCGGCCGCGCACGACACCGTTCTTCGGGCTGTCGCCGTAGACGATACCGTCGATCCGGCGCAGATAGGCGTCGCGGTCCGTCGTCCATCCGCCGGACGGACGGGACCCGGCGGCTTCGGTCGCCCGCTCCACCCGCTGGCCCGTGGGCGGGTGGGTCTGCAAGTAGCTGAAGCTGTCCGCGGCCCCCGGCCGGCCGGCCAGCGTCGCCTCCAGCCGGGCGTGGGCGCCCATGGCGTCCAGGAAGGCCGCCATCTCCAGCGGGTCGAAGCCGGCCGCCGCCATGTAGCGGATGCCCAGCCCGTCTGCCTCCAGCTCCTGGTCGCGGCTCCAGCCGGCCATGACGAGCTGCGCCCCGGCCGCGGCCGCCTGCCCGAGCTGCTGCCCGCCCAGCGCCCCGGCCAGGACGGCGCCCACCTGGGCCAGCGTCCCCTGGCTGTAGCGCTCCGCCGTATGGCGGGCGGTGACATGGCCGATCTCGTGCCCCAGCACGCCGGCAAGCTGCGCCTCGTTGTTCGCCAGCGCCATCAGCCCCCGGGTGACATAGACATAGCCGCCCGGCAGGGCGAAGGCGTTCACCACCTCGCTGTCCAGCACGGTGAAGGTGTAGCGCGTGCCCGGCAGCCCGGTAGTAGCGGCCAGCCGCTGGCCAATGCCATCGACATAGGCCTGGACCGACGGGTCCTCGTAGGCGCCGCCCATCTCGGACAGGATCTGCGGATGCTGCTCGGCGCCGAGCTGGCGCTCCTGGTCGGGGGAGAGCAGGCCGGTGAACTGGCGCTGCCCGGTGGCCGGGTTGACGGCGCAGCCGGCCAGCAGCAGCAGTGCTGCCAGAAGACCGGCGATCCGGGGCCACCCTGCCCCTCGCTTCACAGCGGTTCCGGCGACAGTCCCGGCGGCGGCAGGCGTGGCGGCAGGCGTGGCGGCAGGCGTGGCGGCGGTGGATGTCATGGCGCCCCTGGTGCGGCGGGATACCGGGCTGCGGCGGGATGCTGGGCTAACGCCGGGGTCCCGGGCCGGTTCCGCGGGCGGCGGCCTGATCCCCCGGGGAGACTCTCCGCGGATCGGGTCCACCGCACAAGACTTCCGCTCGGGGAATTTCAGATACTTGCACCATGCAATGCTTTGGGCAGCACACCGATGCGATAAGCCCGAATGGAGTATTGCATGTCGCAATGCCTTCAGCAGCCACCGCCCGCCCGATCGCCCGGCCGCTTCAGGGCTCCGGCTGCAACATCTTGGAATCCTTGAAAAGAGAATGCCGCCCCCGGGACACCCCCGTCCTGGCACCGGCCTTGCGAGGTGATGGCCAGACGGAAACGAGGCCAAGAGGCCCGCCCGGAACCGACTGGAGACGATCATGAAGACCATCGCCCGCATCGCCCTCGCCGCCACCGCCCTGGTCGCCACCGCCGCGGCCTTCACGACCGGCGCTTCCGCCCAGCAGGCTTCCGGTACGATCCAGCTCCGCGGCACCGTGGCCGTGAACTGCACGATCGCCGTGACGGACCTGAACCAGCCGCTGAACCTGACCGGCGGCGAGTCGAACAAGCAGGTCGGCACGGTCACCGAAACCTGCAACCGCGGCAACGGCTACAAGATCACCGTCGCCTCCGCCAATGCGGGCAAGCTGGTCTCCGGCGCCGCGGGCACCACGCCGATCGGCTACGCCGCGCAGTATGACGGCCAGTCGGGCAACTCCGGCATGCTGGAGGTCATCCGCAACCAGGCCCAGTTCAACAAGGTGTCGTCCGTCAACGTGACGATCCCGGCGTCCGCCCAGTACATCGCCGGCGACTATGCCGACACCCTGACCATCACCATCGCCGCCCGCTGACGGGCAGCCGATCGGCCGCGAAGGTCTCCCTTCCCTTCCAGCCAATCCGACATGACCGGGACCGGCGCCTTGCCGGTCCCGGTTTTCGTGCGTCCGGGGCCGGCCGGCCCCGGAGCGGGCTACAGCCGCCCCTCCTCGCCGGTGTTGGCGAAGACGCCGTGCAGGAACCAGCTCAGCAGCGCGAGCAGGAGCACGAGCCCGCCCCAGCGCCCCTCGACAAGCGAGAGGACGAGGCCGGCCAGCATCAGGGCGACGTAGACGAGGAACATGCGCTTCATGGTCGGAAACTCCGTCGAACGGGTGCCGTCGCCCCGCCTTGCGCGGCGGCGCGGCACGCGGGCCCAGGAGCTGCCGGTCGGTGGACCGGCGCCTCGGGTCGGGTGATTCGGTGGGGATCGGCCCTGACGGGCCCGTTCAGACGGGCCCGCTCAGATCGGGGGCGGCCCGGTCGGCTGCCGCGGCCCGGTGCGCAGGGACCGGGCCGGCACCGTGGCCGGAAGGACGGCGACCGCCCCCGCCCGCGGCGGCAGCGGCAGGACGGCAGCGGCCGCGACCATGGCGACGGGAACGCCGCCGCCGGTCCCCGATGCCGGCAGCGCCGGCGGGGTCTCCGCCTCCGACGTCGTCAGGGTGGCGGCGCGGCCAGGGGCCGGGCGCAACCCGTCCGACAGCAGCTTCTGCCCCGACCGCGCCGTCGCTTCCGCGGCCCCCGGCGCGTCCGCCCAGCCGCCGAACAGGGCGAACAGCAGCGCGACCAGACCCGCGACCCAGCGATCCGGCAGGGGCCGGTCGGGACGGGTCCGGGGCTGCGGCCCGGCAGGCGGCAAAGGCCCGGCAGGCGGCAGGACGGGAGCGGAGGGGCGGGTCGTCACGCGGTCAGCGGAGCGGTATCGTCGGGGAAAATCATCGGAGCGGCGTGATGCCGCACACCATCAAGAGCACGGGTGCAGGGCCGCCGTCAAATGCCGGAACGGGGACCATCGCCGCGGGAACCGCGGGGGGCACCGGTCACGGCGGCAGAGTTCCCTTGGCGACGACGATGCCCTGCTGCAACGCCGCCGCCATGCGGGCGGCCCGGGCGGCGAACTGGGCGGCGGGGCCGGGCTCGAACAGTTCCTCCGCCGTCGCCACGAAGAGGTCGAGCCACTGCCGGAAATGCGCGGCACCGACGCCGGGCAGTTCGGCATGCACCTGCATCGGCCGGCCGAGATAGCGGCCGCTGGCCAGCAGGACGCTGGACCAGAAGGCGCGCACCCGGGCCAGATGGGCGGTCCAGACCGCGTCGTCGTCGCCGAGGGCGCGGATGAACACCGGCCCCAGCACGGGGTCGTGGCGGGCGCGCAGATAGAAGACGTCCACCAGGATGCCGATGCTCTGCTCGTCGATCCCGGCGAAGCGGGGCGGCGGCCCGACGGGTATGCTCCCCGCCTCGACCGCGCCCGGGGTCCCGCTGGTTTCCACAGATCCGTCCAAGGTTCAAAGTCCCAGATAGGTGGCCGGGTCCGGCCCCAGAATGACAGGGTGCGCCCACAGCAGCACCCCCCAGGTCAGCAACGCCACGGCCCCCCGCCAGAGGCCGAGGCCGCGCCAGTCCACCGGGCCGGTGCCCGCGAACGGCATCCAGCCGACGGCGCGGACGGCGGGCGGCGCGTCGCGCAGGTTGCGCCAGAGCGACACCGCCGCGATCAGGGCGAAGCCGGCGAACACCACGGCGGCCCGGCCGTCCGAGGCGGCCCCCAGATGCAGCAGCGACCAGAGCAGCACACCCAGGCTGCCCGGGGTCGCCGTCACGGTGTAGATGCCCTGCGGCCGGTCCGTCCGCCGGGTGGTCAGCCGCGCCACCACCAGGAACAGGGCCAGCGGCATCAGCCAGACCGCCAGGGTCCTGGCCGCCGGCCCGCCGTCCAGCGGTGAGGGCGCCGGGTCCGTCTGCCGCCATGCCAGCACCAGCACGGCCAGAGCGAGCAGGGACAGGGTCCCGTGCAGGGCGCCGTAGAGGCCGGGCCCCAGCCGGCGCCGCAATCCGTCGCGCAGGCCCGGCAGGGCCGGGGCCAGATGCGTGGCCGCCATCAGGGACGTCGCCAGGATCAGTCCACCCATGCCTTGCTCCGTCGCTTGCAGGAGTCCTATTCCCGTATGCAACCGAAGGGAAGCCCTGCCGTCGCATGGCGCCCCTGCACGGGAAGGGCGGACGCCCCCGGCACCGGCGCACCGGGCAGCGCCGTGCCGGGTGCCGTTGAACGCCGCGGTCCGGCCCTTTATCTACCCGGGCAGAAGCGTGAGGAGAGCGTGCATGACAGGGGAACGGGCCCGGGGACGGCCGCGCGCCTTCGACCCGGAGGCCGCCCTGGACCGGGCGCTGGAGGTGTTCTGGGCCAAGGGCTATGACGGCGCCTCGCTGGCCGAGCTGACGGCCGCCATGGGGATCAACCGCCCCAGCCTCTATGCCGCCTTCGGCGACAAGCAGGCGCTGTTCCGCCGCGTGCTGGAACGCTACCGGGAAGGGCCGGGCGCCTGCGTCACGGCGGCGCTGGCCGCGGCCCCCACGGCGCGGGAGGCGGTCGCCGCCCTGCTGCACGGGTCGGCGGACAAGCTGGCCGCCCCCGGGCAGCCGGCCGGCTGTCTGCTGGTCCACGGCGCGCTGGGCTGTTCCGACGGGGCCGCCCCGGCCGAGGCCGACGCCGCCCGCCACCGTGCCGCCACCGAGCTGGCGATCCGCGAACGGCTGGACCGCGGCGCGGCGGAGGGCGAACTGCCCCCCGGCACGGACACGGCGGCGCTGGCCCGCTATGTGGCGGCCGTGCAGCAGGGCATGGCGGTGCAGGCGCGCGCCGGGGCGGCGCCGGCGGACCTGCACGCCATCGCGGATCTGGCCCTGCGCGCCTGGCCCGCGGCCTGACGGGCCCCCCTGCCCCGGGCGGCCCGACACGCGACAGGCGAATCGGGTTTACGCGCCCCCCTCCCGGCTCCTATGCTCATCACCTAACGGCACTCAGCGGACGAGACCATGCCGCGCGGCGAGCTATTCCCTCCCATCGAGCCCTACCAGACCGGACGCCTCAGGGTCAGCGACCTCCACACCCTCTACTGGGAGCAGTGCGGCAACCCGACCGGGGTGCCGGTGGTGTTCCTGCACGGGGGTCCCGGAGCGGGCGCCTCGCCCACGCACCGGCGGTTCTTCGACCCGGCCTTCTACCGCATCGTCATCTTCGACCAGCGCGGCGCCGGCCGGTCCTCTCCCCTGGGGGAGGTGCGGGAGAACGACCTGGAGTCCCTGGTCGGAGACATCGAGACCCTGCGGGAGCATCTCGGCATCCAGCGCTGGCTGGTGTTCGGCGGTTCCTGGGGCTCCACCCTGGCGCTGGCCTATGGCCAGACCCATCCGGCCCGGCTGCTGGGCCTGATCCTGCGCGGCATCTTCCTGATGCAGCGGCAGGAGATCGACTGGTTCCTCTACCAGATGGGAACCGTCTTCCCCGAGGCGTGGTCCGCCTTCGTCGGCCACATCCCGGAGGCGGAGCGCGGCGACCTGCTGGAAGCCTACTGGCGCCGGCTGACCGACCCGAACCCGCAGATCCACATGCCCGCGGCGCGCGCCTGGAGCATGTATGAGGGGGCCTGCTCCACCCTGCTGCCCAGCCCGGAGCTGATCTCCGCCTCGGGCGAGGACAACCATGCCCTCGGCCTCGCCCGGATCGAGGCCCACT
The DNA here is from genome assembly GCF_042665545.1 of Rhodocista pekingensis. Taxonomy (NCBI): domain Bacteria; kingdom Pseudomonadati; phylum Pseudomonadota; class Alphaproteobacteria; order Rhodospirillales; family Azospirillaceae; genus Rhodocista; species Rhodocista pekingensis. The sequence goes on from NZ_JBHTCM010000010.1 coordinate 593,887, forward strand.
ATTTCCGCAACAACCGGCTGACGCCGGAGACGCGGCTGCTGGACGGGGTGGGGCGGCTGCGCCACCTGCCGGCGGTGATCGTGCAGGGGCGCTACGACATCGTCTGTCCCATCCGCACCGCCGACGCGCTGCACCGGGCCTGGCCGGAAGCCGACTACGTGGTCGTGCCCGATGCCGGCCACAGCGCCATGGAGCCGGGCATCCGGGCGGCGCTGGTCAACGCGACGGAGCGGTTCAGGACGCTGGTGTGAGGTCGCGCACCGGCTGCTGCGGGCGCCGCAGCAGCCGCGACCGGAGCCGGCGCCAGGGGCGCTCCACCGGCGTCAGGTCGATGCCGACCGTGGTGACGCTCTCTCCCTCCATGGCGCAGACGATCAGGTCCACCGACCCCGCCCGCACCCGGTCGCCCGGCGACGGGCGGCGGCCCAGCGTCGTTTCCAGGAAGGCGGCGATGCTGCCCTCGGCCCGCGCCGCCTCCTCGATGGCATAGAGCCGGCCGACGGTCGCCGCCGGGGTCATTCCCTGCACCTGGAAGTCGCCGATGGCGGCTCCCGCCCTGCGGGCGGCGGCACGGCGCTGACCGAACAGGCGGTCGAGCACGGCCAGCGCCCGCGTCTCCCCCAGCACCAGGATGGAATCGCCGGGTTGCAGGGCGCGCACCTCCTCCGGCGGGACGGGCCGCCCCTCGCGCAGCATGGCGAGCACCCGCACCGACTCAGGGATGACCAGCCGGCCCAGCCCGCGCGACACGGCCTCGCTGTCCGGGGCCGCGGTGAACATGGCGAGCTGCTCCTCCCCCATCGGCAGGTCGATGTCGATGCGCGGCGGCGGCGCGGGATCGGGCGGCACCTCCACCCGCAGCAGCCGGGCTGCCGGGCCGATGGTCCAGCCCTGCACGACCAGGGAGACCAGCACGACGACGAAGGCGATGCCGAAATAGGCCTGCGCCCCCTCCACCCCCGCCAGCACGGGGAGGGTGCCCAGCACGATGGGCACCGCACCGCGCAGGCCGACCCAGCCGACGAAGGCGATCTCGTTCCAGGCGAAGCGGAAGGGCAGCAGGCAGAGGGCGACCGCCAGCGGCCGCGCCGCCAGCACCAGCACCAGCGCGATCATCAGCCCCGGCAGGGCCAGCGGCTCCAGGGCCGACGGCGTCACCAGCAGGCCCAGCATGACGAACAGGGCGATCTGCGCCAGCCAGGCCAGACCGTCGTGGAAGCGCCGGATCAGCAGGTCCGCCCGGTGCCGGCGGTTGCCCAGCACGAAGCCCGTGACATAGACCGCCATGAAGCCGGACGAGCCCAGCCACTGCGCCACGCCGAAGATGAACAGGGCGCCCGACAGGGCCAGGATCGGATAGAGGCCGTCCGCCGCCCGGATCCGGTTGACCGCCCAGGCCAGCGCGTGCCCGGCCGCGATCCCCAGCGCCACCCCGCCCAGGAGTTGCAGGGCGAAGTCATGGGCGAAGACCCAGGGCGACAGGGGGGCGGTGGCGGTGACGAGCTGGATGCCCAGCAGAGTCAGGAAGATCGCCATCGGGTCGTTGAGGCCGGACTCGACCTCCAGCGTGGCGCTGAGCCGGGGCCGCAGACCCAGCCCGTGGGTGTTCAGCAGGAAGAAGACGGCCGCCGCATCGGTGGAGCCGACGATGGCCCCGATCAGCAGCCCCTCCTCCCAGCCCGTCCCCAGGAAGAAGACGGCCGCCGCCCCGGTCGCGGCCGCCGTCAGCAGCACGCCGACGGTCGCCAGGACCAGGGCCGGCCAGCGTGCCTGCCGGAACGTCTCCCGCCGGGTGCGCAGCCCCCCGTCGAACAGGATCACGGCCAACGCCACGCTGCCGACCAGATAGGCGACCTGGTAGTCACCGAAGGGAATGCCGCCCGGACCGTCCTCCCCCGCCAGCATGCCCAGTCCCAGGAAGACCAGCAGCAGCGGCGCACCGACCCGCGAGGAGACGAGCCCCGCCACGATGGCGAGGAGAAGCAGCGCGCCGGCCAGCAGGATCAGGTCGTTGACGGCCTCCACGGCAACTCCGAATCGGTTCGGCCGGACAGGGTCCGGCGGCAGTCTGGGGATCTGGCTGACGGGGCGGGATGAAACCGCGTCCCGGTGAACACATATGTGATGCGATCGCCACGGAACAACCCGCCCGGATGGTCGAAACCGCCCGGACGGGCCGAAATCCGGGAGCGGAGCACGGCGCGTCGGCGCCTCCCGGGAAGCGGCGCTTTCCTTCGGCGCCGGTCCGTGCCACGACTGACGGACCATGAGCATCGTGAACTTCTATGCCGGCAGCAGCCTCGACCGTGCCGCGGTGAAGCGGCGGGATGCGGCATGGCTGGCCGGCCGCTTCGCCGCCGCGGGAACGCGGCTGCTCCCCGTCTGGCGCGGCAAGCATCTGGTGGACGGCCCGCGCGAGGCGCCGCAACCCGTCTGGCTGGACCCGGCGGAGACCTGGTGGCGGGAGATCGCCGCAGAGGACCCGGTGTTCCTGGGGCTGGAGGGGGAGACGGCCTGCTTCGCCGTGGACCTGTCGCCGCTGGAGGACCCGGCCGGGCATCCCCGGCTGGGCGGGCTCGGCGCCTTCGTGGATCTGCGCACCCTGTCGCCGCTGATCGGGGAGCGGGCCGGCAGCCTGTTCGCCTATGCCCGCGGGCTGCTGCTCTGGCACGGGCGGCACCGCTTCTGCGGGGTCTGCGGCAGCGCCACCACCGTGGCCGACGGCGGCCATGCGCGGCACTGCACGGACCCGGCCTGCGCCACCCACCATTTCCCCCGCACCGATCCCGTGGTGATCATGCTGATCACCGACGGGGACCGCTGCATCCTGGGCCGGCAGCCGAAATTCCCGCCCGGCTTCTATTCCTGCCTCGCCGGGTTCGTCGAGCCCGGGGAGGGCGTAGAGGAAGCGGTGGCGCGGGAAAGCTGGGAGGAGGCCGGCGTCACCATCACGGATGTGCGCTACCATTCCTCGCAGCCCTGGCCCTTTCCCGGGCAGCTCATGCTGGGCTTCACGGCGCGGGCGACCAGTGTCGCCATCACCACCGACCCGGAGGAGATGGAGGACGTGGCCTGGTTCGAGCGCGACTGGATCAAGGCCAACCGCGGCAGCGACGCCTTCCGCCTGCCGCCCCGCGATGCCATCGCCCGCCGCCTGATCGACGACTGGCTGGACGGCCCGGCCTGACCGCAGAAGGCGCCGGCCGCAAGCTCTCCTCCCGCACCCTTGCAAGTCAGTATCAGTTGCGCTAGCGGAATCGTCTGTCCGCCGCATCGGGAGGCTGCGCCGTGAAGGTCGAAAACCCCTGCGTGAAGCTCTGCAAGTTCGATGCCCGGGGCATGTGCCTGGGCTGCTTCCGCGACAAGGCGGAGGTGAAGGGCTGGAAACGTCTGGGGGAGGCGGAGCGCGGCGCCATCCTGGAGCGCATCCGGCCGCTGGTCGCCCTGCACCCGACGGGCAACGGCAGCGCCGGCAGGCGTGACAAGGACCGCAAGCGGCTGAAGAAGCTGGACCGCCGGATCGCCAAACTGGAGCGCAAGCTGGCGGAGGCCCGCAGCGAGCGGGCCCGGCAGACAGCCGTCGCGGCCTGACGCCCAGGCCCGCGGAACGGCAGCCCCGCCCCGTCAGGCGGCGGCGGGCAGGCCGGCGCGGCGGCGCATCCGCTTGAAGGCGACCCGCGCGGCGAGGTCGTGCAGCAGCCCCTGCGGCTTCAGCCCGCTGGCCTTGAACACCATGGCGACCATGCGGTCCAGGTGCTGCGGCCGGTAGTAGCTGTAGGCGTGCAGCATGTATTCCCGGGTGTTGGAGGCCCGGTCATAGGGCTGCTGCCAGTGGTTCGCCGCGTAATAGGCGTAGGCCAGCTCGTCGTCCTCGGTCTCGTTGATCCGGGACAGGGCGATCCAGAGGCGCTGGAAGCGGTTCAGCCGCTCCCGCTCCAGATAGCGCTTCAGGTAATCGTAGAAGAGCTTGTAGTGGCGCAGTTCGTCCGAAGCGATGTGCTTGCAGATCTGCTTGAACACCGGCTCGTCGGTGCTGTCGCCCAGCGCCGTGTAGTAGCTGGAGGTGCCGGTTTCGACGATGCAGCGCGCCACCAGCTCGCCGGAGCGGGAGCCGCGGGCCGAGGTGGTGGCATCGGTGTCGATGCGGTAGCCGTCGCGGAAGCGCTGCACCGCGTCCTGGAAGCTCCAGGCGGGGTCCACGGCCTCGGCCCAGCGGCCCAGCGCCTCGCCGTGCTGCACCTCTTCCACCGCCCAGGTGCGCGCGACCTCCTGGAACTCGGGATCGTCGGCGAAGATGTTGCAGAGATAGTCTGCGTAGATGTGCCCGTTATATTCGACGAGGGCCGCCGCCTTGGCCACCTTCAGCATGGCCGGATCGACCTTGGAGGGGTCCAGCCGGTCCCAGGGCAGTTCGTCGATCGTCCAGTGCCTGTACGCCATCGGAACGCGCCGTCTCCTCGTTGGGCCCGGCGCCGGGCGCCAGGATCACATGATCATCGCGCGGCGGCTTGGAAGCGACCCGCAACCGCCGCGGCACCGCTGAAGATTGGCACGTCCGCCGGGCTATGCAACAGCCGACCCGGCCGCCTCCGCGGGCATCCCACGATGCCGCAGCCCCACCGGGCAGGGGACAGGACCGCGGCACCTCTCCCGGAAGAGGGGTGCCGCCGTCGGGCGTCAGGCCGCCTCGGCGGTCAGGGACGCGATCAGGTCCAGCTTCGCCTGGGTGGTGACGAGCCGGGCCTCCAGGGCGCGGCGCTCGACGTCCGAGGTCGCGTCCTCGATATCCTCGCGCAGGTCGCTGAGCTGCTTTTCCAGCGCCGCGGTGTCGGACGCCAGCAGCGCATCCAGCTCGGAGGCTTCCTCCGCGAGCACGGTGCAGCGGGTGTCCGTCACCTCGGCGAAACCGCCGGCCACGAAGATGCGGCGGCTGACGGTGGTCTGGTTGTCGCCGTAGACGTCGATGATGCCCGGGCGCACCGTGACGATCATCGGCGCGTGCCCCGGCAGCACGCCGAACAGACCGTCGGCCCCCGGCACCACCACCATCGCCACCGGCTGCGAAATCAGCAGCTTCTCCGGGGATACCAGTTCGAACTCGAGCTTGTCGGCCATCATGACCTCCCGATGTCAGATTTCAGATGCCCGGGGCCGGGGGCGTGTGCCCGCCGGCACCGGCCGTCCGTCCTCTGATCACGCCGCCTCGGCGGCCATCTTGCGGGCCTTGGCGACGGCGTCCTCGATGGTGCCGACCATGTAGAAGGCCGCCTCCGGCAGGTGGTCGTACTCGCCGGCCACGATGCCCTTGAAGCTGCGGATGGTGTCCTCGATCGGCACGAACACGCCCGGGGAGCCGGTGAACACCTCGGCGACGTGGAAGGGCTGCGAGAGGAAGCGCTGGATCTTGCGGGCGCGGGCCACGATCAGCTTGTCCTCTTCCGACAGCTCGTCCATGCCCAGGATGGCGATGATGTCCTGGAGCGACTTGTACTGCTGCAAGACCTTCTGGACGTCGCGGGCGACCTTGTAGTGCTCCTCGCCGACGATGCGCGGGTCGAGCGCACGGCTGGTCGAGTCGAGCGGGTCCACCGCCGGGAAGATCGCCTGTTCGGCGATGGCGCGGTTCAGCACCGTCGTCGCGTCCAGATGCGCGAAGGAGGTCGCCGGGGCCGGGTCGGTCAGGTCGTCGGCGGGCACGTACACGGCCTGCACCGAGGTGATCGAGCCCTTCTTCGTGGAAGTGATGCGCTCCTGCAAGGCGCCCATGTCCGTGGACAGGGTCGGCTGGTAGCCCACCGCGGACGGGATGCGGCCGAGCAGCGCCGACACCTCGGCGCCCGCCTGGGTGAAGCGGAAGATGTTGTCCACGAAGAACAGCACGTCCTGGCCTTCCTCGTCGCGGAAGTACTCCGCGATGGTCAGGCCGGACAGGCCGACGCGGGCGCGCGCCCCGGGCGGCTCGTTCATCTGGCCGTAGACCAGGGCCACCTTGGAGCCGGCGGTGTCGCCGTTCTCGTTCAGCTTGATGACGCCGGAGTCGATCATCTCGTGGTAGAGGTCGTTACCCTCACGGGTCCGCTCGCCCACGCCCGCGAAGACCGACACGCCGCCGTGCGCCTTGGCGATGTTGTTGATCAGCTCCTGGATGGTCACGGTCTTGCCGACGCCCGCACCACCGAACAGGCCGATCTTGCCGCCCTTCAGGTACGGGGCCAGCAGGTCGATGACCTTGATGCCGGTGACGAGGATCTGCGCCTCGGTGGACTGCTCGATGAACTCCGGCGCGGAGCGGTGGATCGGGTAGGTCTTGTCGGCCTTGACCGGGCCGCGCTCGTCGATCGGCTCGCCGGTCACGTTCAGGATGCGGCCCAGCGTGGCCGGACCGACCGGCATGGAGATCGGGGCGCCGGTATCCACCACGTCCTGGCCGCGGGTCAGCCCGTCGGTCGTGTCCATGGCGATGCAGCGCACCGTGTTCTCGCCGAGATGCTGTGCCACCTCCAGCACCAGGGTCTTGCCCTCGTTGGTGGTGCGGAGGGCGTTCAGGATCGGCGGCAGGTCGCCGTCGAACTGGACGTCCACGACGGCGCCCAGCACCTGGGTGATGCGACCGGCAGTGTTGCTCGGCTGGGTGGCGATAGCGACCATGGGGTGAACTCCCTCGGAACCTTGCGTCGAGTAACCGTGACGTCGTGTCGGTGTTGCGTGCGTGCCTGCGCCGGGATCAGACGGCCTCGGCGCCGGAGATGATCTCGATCAGTTCCTTGGTGATCGAGGCCTGGCGCGTCCGGTTGTAGACCAGCGTGAGCTTCTTGATCATGTCGCCCGCGTTGCGCGTGGCGTTGTCCATGGCGGTCATCCGCGCGCCCTGCTCGCTCGCCGCGCTCTCCAGCAGCGCCGAGTAGACCTGGACGGCCAGGTTCCGCGGCAGCAGCTCGGCGAGGATCTTCTCCTCGTTCGGCTCGAACTCGTAGAGCGGCTTCGCCTCGGTCGTCTCCACCGGTTCGGCGGCGACGACAGGGGCGAACGGGATGATCTGCTGGGCCGTCACCACCTGGGTGATGGCCGAGCGGAACTTGTTGTAGATGACCGTGGCGACGTCGAACTCGCCGGCCTCGAACAGCTCCAGCACCTTGGCCGTGATCCTGTCCGCATCGGCGAAGGAGAGCCGGCGGCGGCCGATCTCCTCGAAGGAGTGGACGATCATGCCGGCGTGCTCGCGCCGCAGCAGGTCGCGGCCCTTGCGGCCGACGCAGAGGAGCTTGACCGTCCTGCCCTCACCCGTGAGGCGCTTGATGGTGCGCCGCGCCTCGCGGACGATGGTGCTGTTGAAGCCACCGCAGAGACCGCGGTCGGAGGTCACGACCACCAGCAGGTGGACCTGATCCGACCCGGTCCCCGCCATCAGGCGGGGACCGCCGGTGGCACCGGAGACGTTGGCGGCCAGGGAGGCCAGCATCCGGGCCATGCGGTCGGCGAAGGGCCGACCGGCCTCGGCCTGCTCCTGGGCGCGGCGCAGCTTGCTGGCCGCGACCATCTTCATCGCGGAGGTGATCTTCTGCGTGGATTTCACGCTTCCGATCCGGTTTCGGATGTCCTTGAGGCTAGGCATGCCGGCCCTTTGTGGTTCTTGGCCCCGAACTCAACCCTGGCGGGGGCGGATCAGACGAAGGTCCTGCCGAAGTTCTCGAGGAAGGCCTTCAGCTTCTCCTCGGTGTCCTTGGTGATCTGCTTGTCCGTCCGGATCGCGGCGAGGATGTCGGCGCCGTTGTCGCGCATGGCATCCAGCAGGTGCGCCTCGTAGCGGTTGACGTCCTCGACCTTGACCTTGTCGAGGTAGCCCTTCACGCCGGCGTAGATGCTGACCACCTGCTCCTCGACCGCCATCGGGCTGAACTGCGGCTGCTTCAGCAGCTCGGTCAGCCGGGCGCCGCGGTTCAGCAGGCGCTGGGTCGTGGCATCGAGGTCGGAGGCGAACTGGGCGAAGGCCGCCATCTCACGGAACTGGGCCAGCTCCAGCTTGATGCTGCCCGCGACCTGCTTCATCGCCTTGATCTGGGCGGCGGAGCCGACGCGGCTGACCGACAGGCCGACATTGATGGCGGGGCGGATGCCCCGGTAGAACAGGCCGGTCTCCAGGAAGATCTGGCCGTCGGTGATGGAGATGACGTTGGTCGGGATGTAGGCCGACACGTCGCCGGCCTGCGTCTCGATCACCGGCAGCGCGGTCAGCGACCCCGCCCCCTTGTCGTCGTTCATCTTCGCGGCCCGCTCCAGCAGGCGCGAGTGCAGGTAGAAGACGTCGCCCGGATAGGCCTCGCGGCCCGGCGGACGGCGCAGCAGCAGCGACATCTGGCGGTAGGCGACGGCCTGCTTGGAGAGATCGTCGTACACGATCACGGCATGCATGCCGTTGTCGCGGAAGAACTCACCCATGGCGCAGCCCGTGTAGGGCGCCAGGAACTGCAAGGGCGCCGGTTCGGACGCGGTGGCGGCGACGACGATGGAGTATTCCATCGCGCCCGTCTCCTCCAGCGTCTTCACGATCTGGGCGACCGTGGAGCGCTTCTGGCCGACGGCCACGTAGATGCAGTAGAGCTTCTTCGACTCGTCGTCGCCGGCGTTGATCGTCTTCTGATTGATGAAGGTGTCGATCGCCACGGCGGTCTTGCCGGTCTGGCGGTCGCCGATGATCAGCTCGCGCTGGCCGCGCCCGATCGGAACCAGGGCGTCGATCGCCTTGATGCCGGTCTGCATCGGCTCATGCACGGACTTGCGCGGAATGATGCCCGGGGCCTTCACCTCGACGCGGCGCATCTCGGTGCCCTGGATGGGACCCTTGCCGTCGATCGGGTTGCCCAGGCCGTCCACGACGCGGCCGAGCAGGCCGCGGCCGACGGGGACCTCGACGATGGCGCCGGTCCGCTTGACGGTGTCGCCTTCCTTGATGTCGCGGTCGTCGCCGAAGATCACCACACCGACATTGTCGGACTCAAGGTTCAGGGCCATGCCCTTCACCCCGCCGGGGAACTCGACCATCTCGCCGGCCTTGACGTTGTCGAGGCCGTAGACGCGCGCGACACCGTCGCCGACCGACAGCACCGTGCCGACCTCGGCAACGTCGGCCTCGGTGCCGAAGTTCGCGATCTGCTGCTTCAGGATCGCGGAAATCTCAGCCGCGCGGATTTCCATTATCCAACCCCTTTCATGGCGAGTTTCAGCTTGGTCAGCTTCGTGCGCACGGAACTGTCGATCATGCGCGAGCCGACCTTGACGACCATTCCGCCGATCAGCGACGGGTCCACCCGGAGGTCGACGGAGACCTTGGAGCCCAGCGCCCGACGCAGCGCGTCGGTGAGGGCGTCAAGCTGCTCCTGCGACAGCGGGCGGGCGGCGACCACACGGGCCGTCTGCTCGCCGCGGCGCCGGGCCAGCTCGGCCAGAAAGCCGTCGATCATGCCGGAAAGGGCGAAGAGGCGCCGGTTCTGGGCCACGAGGCCCACGAACTGGCGCACCAGCCCGGACACGTCCACCTGTGCCAGCACCGCATCCATCGCGCGGGCCTGGTCGGACCTGGAAAGCAGCGGACTGCGCACGAGACGGCGAAGATCCGCACTTTCGGCCATCAGCTGCTTCAGCAGAGCGAGGTCCTGGGCCGTCCGGTCCAGAGCCTTGTTCTCGTCGGCCAGTTCGAACAAAGCGGTCGCGTAGCGTGCCGCAAGTCCGGATACGCCTGTCCCTTCGGTTGCCACCTGGTAACCTCGGCTAGTCCGTCAGACCTGAAGAATTTCAGGGCTTTAGCAATAAGCGGGCGAGCCAGGAGGGTACCCCCCTGACGTCGGGCGAGCGAGCACATAACACAGCGAAGAATGCGGTGCAACTGCAACAGGACACGCTGCCGCCGCGACACGGGCGCAGGCGGCTTAAGTGGGTCTTAACCCCTCGGCGCGCACTCTGCCCCTTGCGTGGGCCGGGTTCCGGTCGCACGCCGCCCCGACTGTCCGGAGGGGGGTGCCGGGGAGACCTCCGCTGACCCATGAGCGCACCGCAGCATCCATGACCGTCGTGCCCTTCTCCGTCGCCCGCTTCACCCCCGCCGATCTGGCGGAATGGAACTCCGTCGCCCTGCCCAAGCTGGACCGGGGCCTCTGGGAATCCGTGACGCGGACCTCCGGCCCCGATTTCGACCGGCTGGTCGTCCACTTCCCGAACCTGGACCGGCCGGTCTTCCGCTTCGAGCGGGACCGCCGCGGCGGCTACCGGCTGCTCTTCAATGACCGCCGCGGCTGGTACGAGATCGGCAGCGGCGACAGCGCCGGGGACTGCCTGTCCGTCTGGAAGGGCCGGCTGCCGCGCAGCCCGCAGCGCCAGCCCGAGGACGCCAGCACCATCGCCTGACGCCCTGCCGGCTGACGCCCCTGCCGCCTGACGGTGCCGCCCGGCCTCACGCCTTCGCCGGGCGGGCGAGCGCCGCGGCGGCGAAGGCGGCCAGCCGCAGCAGCGGGCCGCGGTCGACCAGCAGCACCAGGCCCAGATAGAACAGCCCCCCGGCCGGCACCAGCAGCGCCAGCGCCGGCAGCGGCGGCCAGTGCGGCAGCAGCCAGAGGCGGGCCGCCAGCAGTGCCGCCGCCATCAGGCAGGCCCCCGCCACCGGCAGGACGGCCGGGCCGAACTGGTCGCGCCAGCGGACCCCCGCACCGATCCGCACCATCCAGGCGTTCAGCGGCAGCACGGCGACGAAGCGGGCCGCCCAGACCGCCGCCGCCACGACCACCCCCGCCTCTCCGAAGGCCACCAGCAGCGCGACGCTGACCGCGAGGCCGAGCGCGTTCTGCACGGCCAGCCAGCGCGGCCGGCCCACCGCCGTCAGCGCCGCGTTGCCGAACTGGCGCACGAGCTGTGCCATGGCGACGATGCAGAGGATGCGGACCAGCGGCACCGCCAGGTCCCAGCCCGGCCCCAGGACCAGCGCCACCACCTCCGGCGCCAGCGCGAACAGGCCGGCGAACAGCGGCTGGGTGACGAGCGCCGTCAGCTCCGTCGCCTGCCGGAAGCCGCGGGACAGCGCCTCGCGGTCGTCCTGGCGGCGGGAGAACAGGGGCAGGGCCAACTGGTGCAGGGCGCTGCCCAGGATCATCCGGGCCGTGTCCACCAGCCGCATGGCGATGGTCAGATAGCCCACCGCCGCCGGCCCCAGCAGATAGCCGACGATCAGCACGAACAGGCGCAGATTCGCCTGCCAGAGGAACGACGCCACGAAGGCCGGCAGCGCGAAGCCCAGCAGCTCGTGCAGATGGCGCAGGGAGAGGACCAGCCGCGGCCGCCGCGGCGGGTCGATCCAGAGCGCCAGCGTGGCCGCGGCCGCCATGGCGATCTGCTGCGCCACCAGCGCCCAGACGCCGAATCCCCAGAGCGCCAGCACCAGCCCGGCCGCCGCCCCGGCCAGCCGGCCGAAGAGGGAGCGCGCCGCCACGCGCTTGAAGCGCAGATCGCGGCGCAGCAGCGCCGTCATCACCCCGTTGGCACCGCCGAAGACGAGGCTCAGCCCCATCCAGGCCAGCACCGGCGCCAGTCCCGGCGCCTCGAACAGCCGCTCCACCGCCGGCGCCAGCAGCCAGCACCCGGCCGCCATGGCGGCCCCGAGCAGGAGGCTGGCCCAGAGCGCGCTGTCGGCATGGCGGTCGTCCAGGTCCCGGCGCTGCACCAGGGCGTCGTGGAACAGCATCTCCGCCACCAGATAGAGCACCTGGACGATGGAGAGGGCGAGGCCGGCGAGTCCGAACTCCGCCGGGCCGATCAGCCGGGCCAGCACCAGGAGCGTCGCCAGCGACAGCAGCGAGACGCCGCCGCTCTCCAGCACGACCCAGACGATGCCGCGCGCGGCGGCGAGGCGGCTGCCGCTCATCGGACGCCCCCGGGGATCGGGAGGCCGCGGACGGACGGACGGGGCTCGGTCATGGCGGATCGCACGGCTGCGGGAACGGACGGCGTATAACGCCCGGCGGTCCCCGGCCGGCACGGCGCGGTCCGGCTAGCCCCGAAGAACAGGCGCGGGAACGAACAGGAGTGCGGACGGCGGAAGACGCCCCCGGCGACTCCCGGCCGGCGACTCCCGGCCGGCGACTCCCGGATTGCATCGGCCGGGCGATGGCGGCATGTTCAGTTCATCATTCTGTCGCCTGCGCCGCTGCGGCCCCTGCCCCTGCCGGATCAGGCGCGGGAGAGAGACAGATGCGTCAGTCGCGCCAGACCGACCAGCATGGCCGGCCGATCACCCTTTACGGTGCCGAGGACTGGCCCGCGCTGCGCCGAGCCGGCCGTCTGGCCGCCGAGGCGCTGGACCATGTCGCCGGCCTGATCCGCCCGGGGCTCAGCACCGCCGAGCTGGACCGCCAGTGCGAAGCCTGGATGCGGGAACGCGGGGCGGTGCCCGCCACCCTGGGCTATCACGGCTACCGCCATGCGAGCTGCATCTCCATCAACCATGTCGTCACCCACGGCGTGCCGTCGGAGGACAAGCGGCTGGTGGAGGGCGACATCGTCAATGTCGATCTCTCCCCGATCCTGGACGGCTGGTTCGGCGACAGCAGCCGGACCTACTTCGTCGGCGAGCCCTCGCCGCTGGCGCGGCGGCTGACCCGCACGGCCTGGCGGGCGATGTGGGCGGGGATCGAGGCGGTGCGCCCCGGCGCCCGCATGGGCGATGTCGGCCACGCCATCGAAGCGGCGGCCCGCGCCGAAGGCTTCACCGTCGTGCGCGACTTCTGCGGCCACGGCATCGGCCGCGTCTTCCACGACGCGCCGGAGGTGCTGAACTTCGGCCGGCCGGGCACCGGCGTGCTGCTGGAGCCGGGCATGGTCTTCACCATTGAGCCGATGGTGAACGCCGGCGGAGCGGCCGTGAAGGTGATGGCCGACAAGTGGACGACCGTGACCCGCGACCGTTCCCTCTCCGCCCAGTTCGAGCACATGGTGGGCGTCACCGAGACGGGGGTGGAGGTCTTCACCCGCTCCCCCGCCGGGCTGGACGGCGAGCCGGCCTGATCCCCTACGCCGCCGCGGCTTCCCGCTCCCGGCGGACGGGCGGCGGCGCGATCACGGGCAGGCCGGAGGGGGCCAGCGCGATCTCCACCGGCAGGCGGGCGATCACGTCGCCGTCGCCCTGCACCGGCTCGCCCGCCGGGCCGTCGATGCCGACGCGCACGGCCGGCAGGACCCGGAAGCCGGGCAGCCGCTCCAGCAGCCCCAGCACCATCCCGGCCGAATAGGCGAGCGCCGCCGCCCGGCCGCCACACTCGAACAGGCAGGCGTGGAGCTGCGGCCGGCCCAGATCGGCCTGCGGGGCCAGCACGAAACGGCCACCGTAGAAGTGTCCCTTGGCGACGATGCAGGAGGCGGCGCGGACCCGCTCCACCCCGCCCGCGGCATCCTCCACCGTCACGGTGTAGTCCGGCCGCGGGCCGGCCAGGAGCCGCCCCATCGTCTCCACCACATAGGCGCCCTTGCCGGTCAGGCGCTTGAGCCGGGGGTTCACCCCCTCCACCACCGCCGCGTCCAGACCGGCACCGGCCATCATGGTGAACAGGCGGCCACCGGCCCTGCCCGGATGGATCAGCCGCACCGGCCCCGCGGCCAGGAGCGCCGCCAGCGCCGCCGGCCGGTCCGGCAGACCCAGCTCTCCGGCCAGCACGTTGGCCGTGCCCAGGGGGATCACCCCCAACGGCAGCGGCACCGGCCGCGCCCCCAGCCCGTTGACCACCTCGTTGACGGTCCCGTCCCCGCCCGCGGCGACCACGGCGTCCACGCCCGCCGCCTCCCGGGCGAAGCGTTCGGCATCGCCGCGGGCGGCGGTCTCCCGCAGCTCCAGCCGGCAGCCGGAGTCGCGCAGGGCGTGGACGGTCCGGCGCAGGAAACCGGGGCGGCGGAAGCCGGCGGTCGGGTTGTGGATCAGCAGCAGGCGGCGGCCGGCCCCCGGCAGGGTGTGGGGCAGGCCCGGCAGAGGGGAAGCAACGAGGGTCACCACGGCTCCATGTTACAGCAATGTGAAAAATACATGAAACACAAAAGTCATCATCATGAAGGCTTGAAGAAATCTGCCTGTGGAATGTGACAACGCGAATCAAGCCTTTGTCTTCGGATATAGCTAGATGTATACCGCCGTCAATTTTACAAGCACCAGCCATTCCATCCCTGGTCACGGACCATCTGCAAAGGGAGCCGCGCCATGCAGGCCGAGGAGACCGCCAGACAGTACCGGAGCATCTGGCTGTCGGACATCCATCTGGGCACCCGCGGCTGTCAGGCCGACTTCCTTCTGGATTTCCTGCGCCACAACGAGTCCGAGTACCTGTATCTGGTCGGCGACATCGTGGACGGCTGGCGCCTGCGCAAATCCTGGTACTGGCCGCAGAGCCACAATGACGTGGTGCAGAAGATCCTGCGCCGGGCCCGCAAGGGGGCGAAGGTCTTCCTGATCCCGGGCAACCATGACGAGGCGTTCCGGGAGTTCATCGGGCTCCAGTTCGGCGGCGTGGCGATCCAGGAGGACACGGTCCACGTCACCGCCGACGGCCGCCGCCTGCTGGTGATCCACGGCGACCAGTTCGACGCGGTGGTTCGCTACGCCAAGTGGCTTGCGCATGTGGGGGACACTGCCTACGTCCTGCTCCTGGGCATCAACACGGGCTTCAACTGGGTCCGGCGGAAGCTCGGGTTCCCGTACTGGTCCATCAGTGCCTACCTGAAGCACCGGACCAAGAAGGCGGTCGAGTTCATCGGGGACTTCGAGAAGGCGCTGGCCGACGAGGCCCGTCGCCGGCAGGTGGACGGGGTGATCTGCGGCCACATCCACCATGCCGAGATGCGGGACATGGACGGGGTGCTCTACTGCAACGACGGGGACTGGGTCGAGTCATGCACCGCCTTGGTGGAGCACGAGAACGGAAAGCTCGAAATCATCAACTGGGCCGAGGTTATCCGGGCGCGGGCGGCGATGAAGGTCGCGGCGTGAAGATCCTGATCGTCACGGACGCCTGGTTCCCGCAGGTCAACGGCGTGGTGCGGACCCTGGCGACGACCCGGGCCGAGCTGGAGAAGATGGGGCACACCGTGGAGGTGATCGCCCCCGACCGCTTCCGTACCCTGCCGCTGCCCACCTATCCCGAGATCCGGGTGGCCATCCGGCCGGGCCGACGGCTGGCCCGGATGATCGAGGAGGCGCGGCCCGACGCCATCCACATCGCCACGGAAGGGCCGCTGGGCTTCGCCGCGCGGCGCTTCTGCCTGCGCTACCGCATCCCCTTCACCACCGCCTACCACACCCGCTTCCCCGAATATGTCCGCGACCGGGCACCGATCCCGCTGGCGCTGACCTATGCCATCGTGCGCCGGTTCCATGCCCCGGCGCATTCCGTGATGGTCGCCACCCCCTCCATCGAGCACGACCTCCGGGCGCGCGGCTTCCGCAACATCCGGCGCTGGACCCGCGGCGTGGACACGGAGCTGTTCCGGCCGCGGCCGGAGGTGAAGGGAACGGCCCTGCTGGACCTGCCGCGGCCGATCTTCCTCTATGTCGGCCGGGTGGCGGTGGAGAAGAACATCGAGTCCTTCCTGAAGCTGGACCTGCCCGGCAGCAAGGTCGTGGTCGGCGACGGGCCGCAGCGGGCCGAATTACAGGCGCGCTACCCGAAGGTCCACTTCGCCGGGGCGCAGCATGGCGAGGATCTGGCCCGGCACTACGCGGCGGCCGACGTCTTCGTCTTCCCCTCCCGCACCGACACCTTCGGGCTGGTGCTGCTGGAGGCGCTGGCCAGCGGCCTGCCGGTGGCGGCCTATCCGGTGGCAGGCCCGGTGGACGTGCTGGGCCCGGAGGCCGAGGGGCCGGACCGGGTCGGCGTGCTGGACGAGGATCTGGGCCGGGCGGCGCTGGCCGCGCTGGAGATCGACCCGGACCGCTGCCGCGACTTCGCCATGCGCTATTCCTGGCAGGCCTCGGCGCAGCAGTTCGTCAACAACCTGCGCCCGCTGACCGAGGAAGTGCGCGCGGCCTGAGCGCAGACGCCCGGGCCGGTTGACCCGGCGTGTCCTTCTTCCGGGCCGGTTGACCCGGCGCGTCCTTCTTCCGGGCCGGTTGACCCGGCCGGGGGGACCGGCGCAGGCTGGAAGGCCCCCATTCTCCGGGAGAGGCCCGCCATGTCTGCCGCCATGATCACGCCGGCCTATGTCCGCACCATGGCCGCCTACAATGCGGAGATGAACCGCCGCATCTATGCCGCCGCCGGCCGGCTGGACGAGGCGGAGCGGCGGCGCGACCGCGGCGCCTTCTGGGGCTCCATCCACGGCACGCTGAGCCATCTGCTCTGGGGCGACCGGATGTGGATGTCGCGCTTCGACGGCTGGGAGAAGCCGACCCTGCCCCTGAAGCAGAGCGGCGGGCTGTATGACGATTTCGCCGCGCTCACCCAGGCCCGCGCGGCCGCCGACGAGGCCCTGTGCGGCTGGGCCGGCCGGCTGGAGCCCGACTGGCTGACCGGGGAGCAGCGCTGGTACAGCGGGGCCGCCGGGCGGGAGATGGCGGCGCCGCGGGGCTTCCTGCTGGCCCACATGTTCAACCACCAGACCCACCACCGCGGTCAGGTCCATGTCCTGCTGACCCAGGCGGGGCAGGACCCCGGCGACACCGACCTGTTCCTGCTGCCCCCGCTCGACTGATCGCCCGCCCGGCCGCCATACTGTCATGCCGCGCGGGCGGCGGGGACCCGCCAGGGCGCCACGCCCAGCAAGGCGAGCATGCGGTCCAGCGCCGCGTCGAAGGGCAACGCCTCCACCGCCGCCAGCGGCCGCAGCACCTCGCAGGCGCGCAGCAGGGCCGCCCGCTCCGCCGCCACCTTGGCCGCCAGAGCGGCCGCCAGCGTCCCGCCGGTCCCGCGCCCGGCCCGGCGCCGGGACAGGAGGTGCCGCACGCAGCGGTCGGGCGGGGTGTCGAGCCGCAGCACATGCAGCGGATGCCGCGCCGCCAGCGCGCTGCTGAGCCGCCAGTCCGCGCTCAGCGCCAGCCCCTCCAGCAGCACGTCGTCCCCGTCCGCGGCCCGCTCCCCGGCCAGCCGCAGGGCCTCCGGCAGGCCGCCGTCGCGGGCCGGGATGGTGTCGCAGCCGCCGCAGGTTCCCCCGTACTGGCCCAGCACCACCAGGGGCCGGCCGCCGGCCGGATGCGCCAGTCGGTAGGCGAAGGGCCGAGCCCGGCCGGGGCGGAACAGCGGCTCGGCCCGTCCCGGCCCCTGCCAGTCATAGGCGGCGAGGACACGGCGGACGATCTCGGTCTTGCCCGACCCGGCGGTACCCCGCGGATTGACGATCAGGCCCATACGGCTCCCTCCCGTGCTGGCGTCGCAGGGGGGCAGTGGACCACCGATCCAGGGCACGGTGAACGCCAATCGCAAGCGGCGGCGGGAAAATCCCGAGCGGGCCGGAGACCTGCGGCGGAACCGCGAAGCGGCCGGGATCAGAGGAAGCTGTAGGGGTCGATGTCCACCTGGACACGGACGCCGGGGGGAACCTCCACCGCCGCCAGCCAGTCGGCGACGATCGGCTGCAAGGCCAGCCCCTTGGGGCCGCGCAGCAGCAGCCGGCGCCGGTGCCGGCCGCGCAGGATCGCCAGCGGCGCCGGCGCAGGCCCCAGCACCGTCAGCTCCGGCCGGTCGTGCGGCGCGGCGCGGCCCAGGCGCAGGGCCGCCTGCTCCACCGTCCGCTCGTCCTCGCCCGAGACGATCAGGGCCGCCAGCCGGCCATAGGGCGGCATCTCCGTCTGCCGCCGGGCGTCGGCCTCGTTCGCCAGGAAGGCGTCGCGGTCGTGCGCCGCCAGCGCCCGCATGACCGGGGTATCCGGCATGTGGGTCTGGAGGAAGACCCGGCCCGGCCGGCTCTCGCGCCCGGCGCGGCCGGCGACCTGATGCAGGAGCTGGAACGTCCGCTCCCCCGCCCGCAGGTCGCCGCCGGAGAGGCCGAGATCGGCATCCACCACCCCGACCAGGGTGAGCAGCGGGAAATGGTGGCCCTTGGCCATCACCTGGGTGCCGATCAGCAGGTCGATCTCGTGCGCCTTGACCCGATCCACCATCTCCTGCATCGCCCGCGGCCCCAGCAGCGTGTCGGAGGTGAGGACGGCCACACGGGCGTCGGGGAACAGCTCAGCCACCTCCTCCGCCACCCGCTCCACCCCCGGCCCGCAGGCGACGAAGGACCCTTCGGCCCCGCACTGCGGGCATTCGTCGGGCAGCCGGGCGGTGTAGCCGCAATGATGGCACTGCAAGCGCCGGCTCAGCCGGTGCTCCACCAGCCAGGCGGTGCAGTTCGGGCATTGCAGCCGGTGGCCGCAGGCGCGGCAGAGGGTCAGGGGCGCATAGCCGCGGCGGTTCAGGAACAGCATCGCCTGCTCGCCCGCCGCCAGCGTCTCCGTGAGGGCGTCGCGCAGGACGGGCGACAGCCAGTGCCGCGGCGGCGGCGCCGCATCGGGCCGGCGCAGGTCGATCAGGGTGACCTCCGGCAGTTCGGCGCCGCCGTGCCGGTCGGGCAGGTCGATGCGGCCGTAGCGCCCGGCCTCGGCATTCGCCAGCGTCTCCAGCGACGGGGTGGCGGAGACCAGCACGATGGGGATGCGGCCCAGATGCGCCCGCGCCACCGCCATGTCGCGGGCATGGTAGATGACCCCCTCCTCCTGCTTGAAGGCGGGCTCGTGCTCCTCGTCCACGACGATCAGGCCCAGGTCCGGATAGGGCAGGAACAGGGCGGAGCGGGCACCGACCACCACCCGCACCTCGCCCGAGGCGACCGCCCGCCAGGTGTTCCGGCGCAAGGGCGGCGGCAGGTCGGAATGCCATTCCGCCGGCCGCGCGCCGAAGCGGCGGGCGAAGCGGTCCAGCGCCTGCGGCGACAGCGCGATCTCCGGCAGCAGCACCAGGACCTGCCGCCCGGCCCTGAGCGCCGCGGCGACCGCCTCGAAATAGACCTCCGTCTTGCCCGAGCCGGTGACCCCGTCCAGCAGCGTGGCGGAATAGGCCCCGGCCGCCACCGTCTCCCGCAGCGCCTCCGCCGCGGCGGCCTGCGGCGGCGACAGGACGGGGCCGGGCAGCGCCCCGTCCGGCACGGCGAAGCGCGGCCCGCTGCGCAGCGGCACCGGCAGCAGCACGCCGGCATCGGCCATGGCGCGCACCACCGCGGGCGTGCAGCCGGCCTCGGCCGCCAGTTCCGCCGCCGGCCGCGGCGGCCCGTCGGCCAGCAGGTCCAGGATGCGGCGGCGCTGCGGCGACAGCTTGAAGCCGTCCGGCGGGTCGCCCTCCGCCCGCCGGTAGCCGGTCAGCACCCGCGGCCCCTCCAGCGCGGCGGAGACACTGACCGCCATGCGCAGCACGGTCCCCGGCGCCGTCATGGTGTAGGCCGCGACCCAGTCCACGAACCGGCGTGACACCTCCGGCATCGGCGGCAGGTCGAACCGGCGCAGCACGGGCTTCAGCTTCGCGTCCGGCACCGCACCGGGGGCGGCGGGATCGCCCTCCCCCCAGACGACGCCGAAGACCCGGCGTGGCCCCAGCGGCACCTCGACATAGCTGCCGGGCGGCAGGTCCAGGCCGGCGGGGGCGCCGTAGTCGAAGGGTTCCGGGAACGGCAGCGGCAGCAGCACGCGCACGCGCCGCGCCGCCTGAACGGGACGCGCGTCCTCCGACTCCAGCCTGAACTCCGCCGCCTCCGGCACCCCGACCTCCGCACCCGCGATGCCCCGGTGTTAGCACCCCGGCGCTGGAAAGCGGAAGCGGCGGCCCTCGGGGGACAGGGGAAACGGGGGCCGCCGTGTCACTCGGCAGCGTCCGGGGCGGCAGCGTCCGGGGCGGCAGCGTCCGGGGCGGCAGCGTCCGGGGCGGCAGCGTCCGGGGCGGCAGCGTCCGGGGCGGCAGCGTCCGGGGCGGCAGCGCGGGCGAAGGCGCGGCGGGTGCCGTCCGGGTCCTGCCCGATCACCTTGAGGTAGGCGCGGGCGGGGCCGTCGGGTTCCGCCGTCCCCTGTTCCCACTGCCGCAGGGTCCAGACGCTGAGGCCGTAGGCGCGGGCGAAGGCCGTCTGGCTCAGGCCGAGCCGGGCGCGCAGGGCCTTCAGGTCGGGATAGGCCCGCCGCACGGCGAAGCCGGCCGGGTCCGCATCGCCGAGGTCGGGAGCGGTCTCCGGGTCGTCGGCGATCTGCCGGCGGATGTCCGCGTCGTCGGTCGCGTCCATCCGGGCGCGGTCGTCGGGCTCTGCCCGGAGCGCATCCTCAAGGGAAAAACGCGGCATAGAGCCTCCTTTCCTTCCGGCTGGCCATCCGAGCGGAGATGATCCACCGGAACGGTCCGGCATCGGCATCGGACCGCCATGTGTAGACGACAGCCAGGGTATCGGCACCGACGCGACCCAGCGCCACCAGACGCTCCTCGCCATACTCGAAGCGCCGGTCCGCCTTCTCGATCGTATGGCCGGCGAAGATGCGGGCGGCATACAGAAAACCGAAGCCCCGCCCCCGCACAAGGCGCCATAGCGTTATAACCTACATCCCCTCCGGCCGTGGCTGTCGCCGGCGGGCCACAGGGATGCGGCGACGGTGCCGCGGCGGTGGCGGGCACGGGGCGGCTCGGCTATGGTGCGGCCCGGCGGCGGTCCCGGCAGCGGGGCCGCCGTCGCGGTCCGGACGCCGGGGCATCGTGCCGCCCCGCCGACCGGAGGGGGAGGCAGGACGCCGGCGGCCCGTGGCCGGCCGGACAGGAACCAGGACCGCGCCAGGATCAGGACCAAGCCGGGATCAGAACCGCGTCAGGATCAGAACCGCGCAAACCGCAGGACAGCGCCACCATGAAGTTCTTCGTCGATACCGCCGACCTCGCCGAAATCCGCGATCTGGCCGCCACCGGCCTGCTGGACGGGGTGACCACCAACCCCAGTCTGGTCGCGAAGACCGGCCGCCCCTTCCTGGATCTGGTGGCGGAGATCTGCGACGTGGTCAGCGGCCCGGTCAGCGCCGAGGTCGCCGCCACCGACTTCGAGACCATGCTGAAGGAAGGCCGCCATCTGGCGCGCATCGCGCCGAACGTGGCGGTGAAGGTGCCGCTCACCCCGGCCGGGCTGAAGGTCTGTCGCACGCTGGCGAACGAGGGCACGATGGTGAACGTCACCCTCTGCTTCTCGGCGGCGCAGGCGATCCTGGCGGCCAAGGCCGGGGCGGCCTTCGTCTCCCCCTTCGTCGGGCGGCTGGACGACATCGGCCAGACCGGCCTGAACCTGATCGCCGAGATCGTCGAGATCTACGACCGCTATCCCGCCTTCACCACCGAGGTGCTGGTCGCCAGCATCCGCAACCCGACGCACGTCACCGAATCGGCCCGCCTGGGCGCCCATGTGGCGACCATGCCGCCGGCGGTGATCCGCCAGCTCTTCGGCCATCCGCTGACGGACAAGGGCCTCGCCCAGTTCGTCGCCGACTGGCAGAAGACCGGGCAGAACATCCTGGAGCAGGCGATCCCCGACCGCAGCGGGAACGCGGCGTGACCGCGGCAGCCCGAAGCGGCAGAGGCTGACGGGCAGAGGCTGACGGGCAGAGACAGACCTGGACAGAGACGGGCCTGGACAGAGACGGAACGGGGCAGGGCGAGGACGCACGCATGGGCCGAGAGCACATCACCCGCCCGCTGGGCGAGGATCTGACGGCGGAGGATGTGGCCGCCTATCTGCGTGAGCACCCGGACTTCCTGGTGCAGCATCCCGACCTGATCGGGCATCTGACCCCGCCCACGGCCCAGCGGGGCGAAGGCGTGGCCGACATGCAGTTCTTCATGCTGCAACGGCTGCGCGGGGAGGTCGGCCGGCTGAGCGACCAGCAGCGGGAACTGATCGCCACCTCCCGCGCCAACCTGAACAACCAGAACCGCGTGCATGCGGCGGCGCTGTTCCTGCTGGACGCCTCCAGCTTCGAGCACCTGATCCAGACCATCACGACCGATCTGGCCGTGCTGCTGGACCTGGACGTCGCGGCGCTTGCCGTGGAGTCGCAGGTGGCGGAGATCGGCCTCGTCTCCCGCACCGGCCTGAAGCTGCTGGAGGCCGGCGACATTAGCATCATCCTGGGGCGGCGCGACGTGCTGCTGCGCGACAATGTCGTGGGCGCGCCGGAGATCTACGGCCCCGCCGCCGCCCTGGTTCGGTCGGAGGCGCTGGTCCGGCTGCGCCTCTCCGGCGACGGTCCGCAGGGCCTGCTCGCCTTCGGCAGCCGCGAGCCGGACATGTTCCACCCCGGCCAGGGGACGGAGCTTCTCACCTTCCTGGCCCGGGTGATGGAGCGCTGCATCCGCTCCTGGCTGGACCTGCCGCGGTAGCGGGATGGCCGGCGGCGTCCACAGCCTGGGTTTCGCCTGCCAGCCGGACGCGGCCGAGGCGCTGGAGCGCTGGGGCCGCTGGCTGGAGCATGAGCGCGGCGCCTCGGCCCACACGCTGCGCAGCTACCGCGCCGATCTGGCCGGGTTCCTGGCCTTCGTCACAGAGCACCGGGGAAGACCGCCCGGCCTGAACGACCTGGGCGCGCTGGGCCTCGGCGATTTCCGGGCCTGGCTGGCCGCCCGTGCCGACGACGGGGCCGGGGCGGCGACCCGGTCGCGCGGCGTGTCCGGCGTGCGCAGCTTCTTCCGCTGGGCCGACCGCAGCGGCCTCCTGCACAACCCCGCCATCGCCCTGCTGACGGCGCCCAAGGCCAGGCGCCCCCTGCCCCGCCCGCTGGCGGCGGACGACGCCGCCCTGCTGCTGGAGGAGGCCGCCACCGTGCCGGAGGCGCCCTGGATCGGGCTGCGCGACCGGGCGCTGTTCACCCTGCTCTACGGCTGCGGCCTGCGCATCTCCGAGGCGATCGGGCTGAACCGCGGCGACCTGCCGGCCGGGGCCGCCAGCGTCCGCGTCCTGGGCAAGGGCGGCAAGCAGCGGGACGTGCCCGTGCTGCCGGCGGTGGGCGAGGCCGTCGCCGCCTATCTGGCGGCCGTCCCCTGGGGCGGCGGGCGCGATGCACCCCTGTTCGTCGGCGCCAAGGGCGACCGGCTGAGCCCCGACGTGGCGCGCCGGCAGATGCGGCACCTGCGGGCGTTGCTGGGCCTGCCCGACAGCGCCACGCCGCACGCGCTCCGCCACAGCTTCGCCACCCACCTGCTGGGCGGCGGGGCGGACCTGCGCGCCATCCAGGACCTGCTGGGCCATGCCAGCCTGAGCACGACCCAGCGCTACACCGACGTGGATGCGGAGCACCTGCTGTCCGTCTACGAAACCGCCCACCCGCGCGCTCGGCGGTAGGGCCACCAGCCGGGCGGTCTGTATGCGATGCTCTTCCCCCGGCTTCGCAGCCAGGGATCTGGGCGCTAAGGTGGAGGCATGCATCTTTTCCGCACGCTTCCCGCACCTTGGCCCGAGCCTCGCCGATGACGGATTCCAACGGGCCGGAGTCGCCGGAGCTTGAAGCAGATACGCATAATGCGTACTTTCATGGGGTCTGGTCGGTCCGGATCGTCATTGAGGCCGATGACTTCTTCGACCAGGGGCAGCACCCGGGAACCTTCGTCTTCTACGTGGACCTCTGGAAGGAAGGACAGCTCTGGGGACGGCTGGACGTCATAACGACCCCGCTGGTCCGGGGCAGTGAGGTCCGGCTGCTGGATACCCATGTGCATGGGCTTTCCAGGGGTGGGCTGGGCCGTGACGGCATAAACGCCATCTGCTGGGCAATCCTGGAGGATTTCGGCTGTGACTCGCTTGTCGTTGAAGGAGGCGTACGCACGACGGGAGCCAATCCAGGGCATCGCCCAGAACCCTTCCGGTTCCCCCATGGCCCTGGTTCTGCGATGCGTCGGGCCGGTTTCCGAGCCCGTCACGCTGGCCCGGCTGCTTGTCCGGAACGGTCTGCGCCTGACCAAGGCGCATGAGGTGCTGAACAGCGTCACGGCCGGTCGGACGGTGGCAGTCGAACTGCCCCGCGTCGAGGATGCCGCGGCCCTCGTGGACTCCCTGCGGGGACTGGGCGTCGCCGCGGTCCGGCGGACAGCCCCTCCCGCCCCCGATGTCCGGCGGGTCCGCGAAAGGCTGGGCCTGACCCAGCGCGAATTCGCGGCGACCTTCGGGATCGAGCTTGGCACCCTGCGGAACTGGGAGCAGAACCGCAATCCGCCGGACGCGCCCGGACGTCTGCTGCTGCGCGTCCTGGAGCGGCATCCCGAGATCGTCGCGGAAGCAGCCGAGGAGACGGCGGCCGACGCCTGACGCGCGACCGCCGCCTGAGGCTTTCTGTCCTCAGATGTGGAGCGGCATCCTGGTCTGGCGGCTGGTCTGCGAGGGCGTGATCGTCCTGTTCAGCATTCATGAGCGACTGGGCGACATCAGGACCGCCCTGACCCAGCCCCGGTAAAGCCGCCCCCTCTGCCAGGGGCGGCCGTAGCGGGCCTGCACAGCGTCGGGCCGGGAGGCGTCGCCACGGCCGGACGCCATCGCGGCGCCCACGGCCGGACTTGCCGGAACTACGGGCTGCCCGTATCCTTGGCCCTGATCACTGCGGGTCCGACCTCCGACGGATGGTTCCCTTCGATCCCGGAAAGAACGACAGGAACATCGTCCGTCACGGCCTTCCTCTGACGTTCGGGGCCAGGGTGCTGTCGGACCCCGGTCTGGTCGAGGCCGTCGACGACAGAATGGACTATGGCGAAACCCGGTGGAATGCCCTGGGAATGGTCGAGGGGACCGTCTACGTCCTGACCTATGCCGACCGCGCGGCGGGTCCGCATTTCATTTCCGTCCGGCGGGCGGACCGCCGCGAGACGGACAGCTACTTCGCCGCACAAGGCTGCCACCGATGACGACAGAGCCCGAAGACCTGCCCCTCAGCCCGGCCACCCTGGCCGACCTCCGGCATCCGCCGCTCGCCAGAAGGGCGCGGCTCAGGGCCGGGCTGGGCCAGCAGGCGTTCGCGGAGACCTATGGCATCCCGTTGGGCACCCTGCGCGACTGGGAGCAGGGGCGCAGCGCCCCGGACACGGCCGCCGCCTCCTACCTGCGCGCCATCGCCAACGATCCCCCGGCGGTCGCCGCGGCCTATGCCAAGGCGACCGCCGCCTGAGGCTCACCGCGCTCAGATGTGGATCGGCCGTCCGTCCACGGCGAGGCAGGCTTCCTTGATCGCCTCGGTCAGGGTCGGGTGGGCGTGGCTGGTGCGGGCCACGTCCTCGCTGCTGGCGCCGAATTCGAGGGCCAGGGCCAGTTCCTCGATCATGTCGCCGGCGTTGGCGCCGATGATGTGGGCGCCCAGCAGCTTGTCGGTCGTGGCATCGGCCAGCACCTTCACGAAGCCCTCGGTCACCTGCATGGCGCGGGCGCGGCCGTTGGCGGTGAAGGGGAACTTGCCGACCTTGTAGGCGATGCCGGCCTCCTTGAGCTGCTCCTCCGTCCGGCCGACGGCGGCGATCTCCGGCCATGTGTAGACCACGCCCGGGATGGCGTCGTAGTTGATGTGGCCGGACTGGCCCGCCATCACCTCGGCGGCGACCACGCCCTCCTCCTCCGCCTTGTGGGCCAGCATCGGGCCGGCGATGACATCGCCGATGGCCCAGATGCCGGGGACGTTGGTGCGGAAATGGTGGTCGGTGACGATGCGGCCGCGGTTGTCCAGCGCCACGCCCGCCTGCTCAAGCCCCAGCCCCTCCGTGTAGGGGCGGCGGCCGATGGCGACCAGCACGATGTCCGCCTCCAGCGTCGTCTCGCCACCGCCCTTGGCCGGTTCCAGCGTCAGGGTCACGCTCTCCGCGTTCATCCGCGCGCCGGTCACCTTGGTGCCCAGCTTGAAGGACAGGCCCTGCTTGCCGAGGATGCGCTGCGCGTGCTTGGAAACCTCGGCGTCCATGCCGGGCAGGATGCGGTCCAGGAACTCCACCACCGTGACCTGGGCGCCCAGCCGCTGCCAGACGGAGCCCAGCTCCAGCCCGATCACGCCGCCGCCGATCACGACCAGCCGGCCGGGCACCTTCTCCAGGTCCAGCGCCCCGGTGGAGCTGACGATCCGCTTCTCGTCGATCGTGACGCCGGGCAGCGGCATCACGTCGGAGCCGGTGGCGATCAGGATGTTCTTCGTCGTCAGCGTCTCGGCGGAACCGTCCGGCTTCACCACCTTCACCACGCCCGGCGCGTCGATGACGCCGCGGCCGTGGAAGCGCGCGACCTTGTTCTTCTTGAACAGGAACTGCACGCCTTCGACGTTCGACTGCACGACCTTGGTCTTGTGCGCCATCATGGCGGGGAGGTCCAGCTCCACCCCGGCGACCTTGACCCCGAAGCCGCCGAGGCCGTGCTTCGCCTCCTCGTACTTCTCGCTGGCGGTCAGCAGCGCCTTGGAGGGGATGCAGCCGATGTTCAGGCAGGTGCCGCCCAGGGTGTCCCGCATCTCCACGCAGGCGGTCTTCAGGCCGAGCTGGGCCGCGCGGATGGCAGCGACGTAGCCACCGGGACCGCTGCCGATGACGACGAGGTCGAACTGCATGTCAGCCATGGGGATCGTCCTTAGGATCGGGGAAACGGGGGATCGGGGGATGATGCCGGCCGCCGCCGCGGACGGGCAGGCGCGCGAAGAACGCGGAAAGAAACGGCGACCTTTATGGCAAGGCCGGGTACGGCTGTCCACAGCCCGGCCCGGCCGTTGCCGGTCCGAAAGGACAGGGTCCGGGCACGCGCGGGGCCGGACAGACCCCCACGGAAGGGTAGTGATACTTAAGGATGAGGTTGCCCCTTCCGTTCCCCCTGTACATATCAGCACAATCTGAAGCAGCATGGCGGGAGCCGGTCCGTCCGCCGGCGGGTGGCGGCGGGTGGCGGCGGGTGGCGGCGGGCGGCGGCGGTGGACAGGTGCGGTCGGGTGCAAGGGGCTAACGGATGGTAAACCGCTGCGCGGCTACCGTTCGCAGAAGGAAACAATCCGGACCGGCGGGCGCACCGGGCCGGACGGGCGGAGGGCCGGATGGCGTATGACGGGCAGACACCGCCGACAGCGCGGCAGGGGGCGGACGGCGTGGCCGGCGGACCGGGCAGCCGCGTGAGCGGGGCGGTCGCGGAGATCGCGCGCGACGTGGGCTCCCTGGGCGTCTCCATCGCCGACATCGCGGGCCATGTCGATGACGTCACCGCCCGGGTGGAGGAGCAGGACCGCGTCTTCCGCGAACTGCTGCGGGAAGCGCACGGCATGTCCGAGCGCAACCGGCGGGTGACGGAATCGACGCAGACGGCCCGCGCCGTCGCCGCCCGCGCCCGCGGCGAGGTGGAGAGCAGCCGCGACCAGGTGGACCGCGCCCTGGCCGACATCCGCGCCCTGACCGAAGCGGTGGCCGGGATCGAAAGCCAGCTCGCCGGGCTGGAAGGCGCGCTGGAGCGGGTCGGGCGCGTCGCCCAGGGCATCAACGCCATCGCCAAGCAGACCAACCTGCTGGCGCTCAACGCCACCATCGAGGCGGCGCGCGCCGGGGCCGCGGGCAAGGGCTTCGCCGTCGTCGCCTCTGAGGTCAAGGCCCTGGCCGCCAAGACGACCGAGGCGACGCAGGAGATCGACGCCACCCTGCGCCAGCTCACGGCGGAGGCGCGGGCGCTGATCACCCGCAGCGGCGACAGCGTGCAGCGCGCGGCGTCGGTCCGCAACGACACCAACCGGATCGGGGAGGTGATGCGGACCGTGGCCGACGCCATGGCCGAGGTGGACAGCGAGCAGGACCGGATCGACAGCGCCGCCCGCGCCATCGGCGACAGCATCGCCGCGGTGGAGGGCCGGATCGACGGGCTGGCCGGCGGCGTCAGCCAGACGGCGGCGAACCTGACCGGGGCGCGCGACCGGCTGAACGGCCTGCTGTCGGCCGGGGAGCGCCTGATCGGCGCCACCGCCGAGCTGGGTGTGGAGACGGTGGACACCCCCTATATCCGGGCAGCCCAGGAGACAGCGGCCCGCATCGCCCGCGCCTTCGAGGCGGAACTGGCGCGCGGCAGCGTGAGCGAGGCCGACCTGTTCGACCGCGATTACCGCCCTGTCGCCGGCAGCGACCCGCAGCAGGTGATGACCCGCTTCACCGCCCTGACCGACCGGCTGCTGCCGGACATCCAGGAGCCGGTGCTGTCGCTCTCCGACCGGGTGGTGTTCTGCGCCGCGGTGGACAGCAACGGCTACCTGCCCACCCACAACCGCCGCTTCAGCCAGCCGCAGCGGCCGGGCGAGCGCGACTGGAACATGGCGAACAGCCGCAACCGCCGCATCTTCAACGACCGCGTCGGGCTGGCGGCGGGCCGCAACACGCGGCCCTTCCTGGTGCAAGCCTACCGGCGCGACATGGGCGGCGGTGCGTTCGCCCTGATGAAGGACGTCTCCGCCCCCATCCTGGTCAACGGCCGCCACTGGGGCGGCGTGCGCATCGCCTACAAGGTCTGACGCGCGCCCGGCGGGGCGCACGCGCAGGGGCCTCAGCCGGCCAGGGTGGCGGCCGGCCGGGGCAGCGTCGCCAGCACGCCGTCGAGGGTGGCGAGCAGCTCCTCGACGAACGGGTCCAGGTGCAGCGAGGCGCCGACCTCCGCCGCTTCCTCCAGGCGGCGGGCAGACCCCGCCGCATCCCCCAGCCCCATCACGTCCAGCGTGCCGGCCAGACGGTGGGCGATCTCCACCACCCGGCGGCGGGCCCGGCGCTCCCAGGCCGCGGCCAGGGCCGCGCGGCCCTCGGTCAGCGATTCATGGGCCCGGGTCAGCATGGTGTCCACCGCCGCGTCCCCCAGCTCCCGGCGCAGGGCCTCCAGCCGGCCGGCCGGAAGGGCGGTCTGCGGCCGCGGGATCTCGTGCCCCCCGTCCGCGGCCGGGAGGCCGTCCCCGGCGGCCGGCGGAATCACCTCGGCCAGCTTGTGCAGCAGCACGTCGATGCGGATGGGCTTGGAGACGAAGCCCTGCATCCCCGCCTCGCGGCAGCGCGACACGGTTTCCGTCAGCACGCTGGCGGTCAGGGCCACGATCGGGGTCGTGGCCGCCGGCCCGTCCATGGCGCGGATGCGGGTCGCCACCTCCAGCCCGTCCATGCCGGGCATGCCGAGATCCATCAGGATGATGTCCACCCGCTCCCGCGCCAGAAGCTCCAGGGCCTTGGGGCCGCTCTCCACCTGCACCACGCGGAAACCGTGGCGCTCCAGGATCTGGCTGGCGACGAAACGGTTCACCGCCTCGTCCTCGACCAGCAGCACGGTGGGCGGCGCCGTCCAGACCGGCAGCGCCTCCTCCACCGGGCCGGTGCCGGCGACCGGCACGCCGGGGGCGAAGGGGATCTCCACATGGAAGCGGCTGCCGCGGCCGGGCTCCGACTCCGCCTCGATGCGACCGTCCATCAGGGCGGCCAGCCGGCGGCAGATGGTCAGGCCCAGGCCGGCACCGCCGAACCGGCGGGAGATCGAGCCGTCCGCCTGGGAGAACGCCTCGAAGATCGTGGCCAGCCGCTCGGCCGGAATGCCGATGCCGGTATCGGCCACCGTGAGCCGCACCAGGGTCCGGCCGTCGGCATCCGTGCCGGTCGGGGCGGCGGTCACGGTGATGCTGCCGCGCTCGGTGAACTTGATGGCGTTGCCGATCAGGTTCAGCAGGATCTGGCGCAGCCGGACCGGATCGCCGCGCACATGCCGCGGCACGCCGGGGGCGATCTCCAGCCCGATGCTGAGCCCCTTCTCCACCGCCGGCGGCGTCATCAGTTCCACGACGTCGCGCAGCCGGCGGTGCAGATCGACATCGCCGGTTTCCAGCGTCAACCGCCCGGCCTCGATCCGGGTCATGTCCAGGATGTCATCCAGCAGCGCCAGCAGCGACTGCCCGGCGCTGTCCATCACCGAGATGCAGCGGGTCTGGTGCTCGTCCAGCGCGGTCGTGCCCAGAATGTCCAGACTGCCCAGGATGGCGTTCACCGGGGTGCGGATCTCGTGGCTGACCGTGGCGAAGAACTCGCTCTTGGCCCGGGTGGCGAGCTGCGTCTCCTCGATGGAGCGTTCCAGGGCCCGCGCCTGCTCGCCCATGCGCTCCAGCAGGCGCAGGCAGGTCACCAGCACCCCGCTCATGGCGAACAGGGTGAAGGTGACGGGCACGGCGATGGCCAGCCATTCCTGGCCCGTGAGGTCGAACTCGCGCACATAGGCGGGCTGTTCGACCAGCATCGACAGGGCGTAGGCGGCATTCAGCAGGGCGATCATCGTCACCGACACCGCCTGCATCACCTCGCCGGCATTGCGCCGACCCTGCACCCAGAGCCGGGCGGTCGCGGGAAGCAGCAGCACCGCGACGGAGACCGCGGACATCACCTCCTGCAAGGCCGGGCTGCCCCGGACCATCACCACCCAGCCGATGCCGACGGCGGCGGACGCCCCCAGGAGCCAGTAGCGCGACAGCGCAGGCCCGCCGAAATAGCGGGCCGTGCCCAGCGCGAACAACCAGTAGCCGATCAGAAAGCACAGATCGGCGATCATCCCGGTCAGGATGAAGAGGATGCCCTCCTGCGGCCGGGCGACGACCCCCAGAGCCCAGCCGACGGCCGACAGGATCAGCGTCGCCGACCAGAACAGGGCATAGCGCTCCGGGCGGCAGTACCACCAGATCAGGGCGAGCAGGACGCCGGCCCCGAGCAGCGTCGAGCTGTTGATCGCAATGACGATATCAACCAGGCCCATGCGAATCCCCGACGCATCCGGCAGCAGGTCAGCTTAGGCCGAGCGGACACACCGCGCCAGCCCCCGTCCCGGTCCCGGCAGCCCTGCGGAGCCGGGCCGGCGGGGCCCCGACGCGAATACCCCGACGCGAATACCCCGACGCGCCCCCCCGACGCGAACGCCCCGCCGGAGACCGGCGGGGCGTGGATCAGGCGGTCAACCGCCGGAAGCCGTCTTCCGTCAGACGTCCAGCAGGATGCGCTCGGGATTCTCGATGCACTCCTTGACCCGCACCAGGAAGGTGACGGCCTCGCGGCCGTCGATGATGCGGTGGTCATAGGAGAGGGCGAGATACATCATCGGCCGCACCTCGACCTTGCCGTTGACCACGACGGCGCGGTCCATGGTCTTGTGCATGCCCAGGATGCCGGACTGCGGCGGATTGAGGATCGGCGTGGACATCAGCGAGCCGTACACGCCGCCGTTGGAGATGGTGAAGGTGCCGCCCGACAGGTCCTCGATGGACAGCTTGCCGTCGCGCGCCTTCTTCCCCAGCTCGGCGATCTTTCCCTCGACCCCGGCGAAGCCCAGCTTGTCGGCGTCGCGCACGACCGGCACGACCAGTCCCTGCGGGGTGCCGACGGCGACGCCGATGTCGTAGTAGTTCTTGTAGACCAGATCGCTGCCGTCGATCTCGGCATTGACGGCCGGGATCTCCTTCAGCGCCACGATGCAGGCCTTCACGAAGAAGGACATGAAGCCCAGCTTCACGCCGTGCTTCTTCTCGAAGGCGTCCTTCAACTGGGCGCGCATGGCGATCACGTTGGTCATGTCCACCTCGTTGAAGGTGGTCAGCATGGCCGCGGTGTCCTGCGCCTCCTTCAGACGCTCGGCGATGCGCTGGCGCAGGCGCGTCATGCGCACCCGCTCCTCCAGGTCGGCGCGCGGGCGCGGACCGGCGGGCGCGGCCGGCTTCGCCGCCGGGGCCGCGGGCGCGGGAGCCGGCGCGGCAGGGGCGGAAGCCGGGGCGGCCGCCGGGCGGGGCTGCTCCAGATGCTGGATCACGTCGCCCTTGGTGACGCGCCCGTCCTTGCCGGAGCCGGCGATCTTCCCGGCATCGACGCCGTGGTCGTCCGCCATCTTGCGCGCGGCCGGCATGACGCCTGCCGCAGCGGCGGCGGGAGCAGCCGCGGGCTGCGGGGCCGCCTGCGCCGGGGCGGCGGCCGGAGCCGCGGCGGGCTTCGCCGCACCGTCCGCGATGACGCCGAGAAGGGCGCCGACGCCGACCGTGGCGCCGTCCTCCGCCTGGATGTCGGTCAGGGTGCCGCCGGCGGGGGCGTTCACCTCCAGCGTCACCTTGTCGGTCTCAAGCTCCACCAGCGGCTCGTCGGCCTCTACCGTGTCGCCGATCTTCTTCATCCAGCGGGCCACGGTCGCTTCCGTGACCGATTCGCCGAGGGTGGGAACCTTGATTTCCGTCGCCATGGAACTGGCCTTCGATCCGTTTCTAGGTTGGTTGTCGTCCTGAGGCTGTGTCAGACGCTGAGCGCCTCGTCCAGCAGCTTCGCCTGTTCCTGATTGTGGCGCTTCAGCAGGCCGGTGGCGGGCGAGGCCGCCTCGGGCCGGCCCGCATATTTCGGCCGGCCGGCCTTGTGGCCGATCTCCGTCAGCACCCCTTCGATCCGGCGGTCCAGGAAGAACCAGGCCCCCATGTTCGCGGGCTCCTCCTGGCACCAGACGACGTCCGCGCCGGGATACTTCGCCAGGTGCGCCCCCAGCGACTTGGCCGGGAACGGGTAGAGCTGCTCGATGCGGACGAGGGCGACATCCTTGACCCCGCGGGCTTCCCGCTCCGCCAGCAGGTCGTAATAGACCTTGCCGGTGCAGAGCACCACCCGGCGCACCTTGCCCGCCTCCGCCAGATCCGGCGTCTCGTCGCCCAGGACGCGGTGGAACGTCTCGCTCCCCGAGAGCTGAGCGAGGGGCGAAACGCAGAGCTTGTGCCGCAGCAGCGACTTCGGCGTGACGATCACCAGCGGCTTGCGGAAGTCGCGGCGGACCTGCCGGCGCAGGGCGTGGAAGTAGTTGGCCGGGGTGGTCAGGTTGCAGACCTGCCAGTTGTCCTCGCCGGAGAGCTGGAGGAAGCGCTCCAGCCGGGCGGAGGAATGCTCCGGCCCCTGCCCCTCGTAGCCGTGCGGCAGCAGCATGACCAGCCCCGACATGCGCAGCCACTTGGACTCGCCCGAGCTGATGAACTGGTCGATGATGACCTGGGCGCCGTTGGCGAAGTCGCCGAACTGCGCCTCCCACAGGATCAGGGCGTGCGGTTCGGCCAGGCTGTAGCCGTACTCGAAGCCCAGCACGCCGGCTTCCGACAGCGGACTGTCATGCACGTCGTAATGGGCCTGGTCCGGGCGGATATGGTTCAGCGGGATGTACTTCGCCTCCGTCTCCTGATCGACCAGGACGGAGTGGCGCTGGGAGAAGGTGCCGCGGCCCACATCCTGGCCGGACAGGCGGACCGGCATGCCCTCGACCAGCAGCGTGCCGAAGGCCAGCGCCTCGGCCGTGGCCCAGTCGATGCCGTGGCCGCTCTCGATCATCTCCTGCTTGGCCTTGAGCTGGCGGACGATCTTGGAATTGACGTTGACGCCCTGCGGCACCCGGGAGATGGCGAGCCCGACCTCCTTCAGCACGTCCAGCGGCACCGCCGTCTCGCCGCGCCGGTCCTCGCCCGTGGCGGGGGACAGGCCGGCCCACTTGCCCTCCAGCCAGTCGGCCTTGTTCGGGCGGAAGGTGGTGGCCGCCTCGAACTCCTGCTCCAGCCGCTGCTGGAACTCCTGCACCATCCCGTCCACCTCGGGCTGGGAGATGACGCCCTCGGCCACGAGCTGGCGGCCGTACAGCTCCCGCGTCGTCGGGTGGTTGCGGATCTCCTTGTACATCAGGGGCTGCGTGAACGCCGGCTCGTCGCCCTCGTTATGGCCCTGGCGGCGGTAGCAGACGATGTCCACCACCACGTCCTTCAGGAACTTCTGGCGGAACTCGGTGGCGATGCGGGCGATGTGAACCACCGCCTCCGGATCGTCGCCGTTGACGTGGAAGATCGGCGCCTGGATCGACTTCGCCACCTCGGTCGGATAGGGACCGCCGCGGCCGTACTGCGGCGCCGTGGTAAAGCCAATCTGGTTGTTGATGATGAAGTGGATCACGCCGCCGGTGCGGTAGCCCTTCAGCTCCGACAGCAGCAGCGTCTCCGGCACCAGCCCCTGGCCGGCGAAGGCGGCGTCGCCGTGCAGCAGCACGCCCATCACTTCGCGCCGGCTCTCCTCGGTCGGCGGGATCTGGCCGGCGCGCTGGCACTGCTTGGCGCGCACGCGGCCGCAGACGACGGGGTTCACCGCCTCCAGATGCGAGGGGTTGGGCGACAGCGACAGGTGGATGGTGTTGCCGTCGAAGTCGCGGTCGCTGGAGGTGCCCAGGTGATACTTGACGTCGCCCGAGCCCTGCACGTCCTCCGGATGGGCGGCGTTGCCCTGGAACTCGCTGAACACGGCCTTGAACGGCTTGCCCATGACGTTGGTCAGCACGTTCAGCCGGCCGCGGTGGGCCATGCCCAGCACGATCTCCTTCAGGCCGAGCTGGCCGCCGCGCTTCATCACCTGTTCGAGGGCGGGCACCAGCACCTCGCCGCCCTCAAGTCCGAAGCGCTTGGTGCCGGTGTACTTCATCTGCAAGAAGCGCTCGAAGCCCTCGGCCGCGGTCAGCCGTTGCAGCATCGCCTTCTTGCCGTTGACGGTGAAGTCGGTCTGGTTGCGGATGCCCTCGATGCGCTCCTGGATCCAGGCCTTCTGCTCGGGGTCCTGGATGTGCATGAACTCGACGCCGACATGGCCGCAGTAGGTCGCCTGCACCACCTCGACGATCTGCCGGAGCGTCGCCGTCTCCATGCCCAGGACGTGGCCGATATAGATCGGCCGGTCGAGGTCGGCGTCGGTGAACCCGTAGGAGCGGTAGTCCAGCTCCGGATGGTCCTCCCGCTTCTCCAGGTGCAGCGGATCCAGCTTGGCCTGGAGATGGCCGCGCACCCGGTAGGTGCGGATCATCATCAGGGCGCGGATGCTGTCCTGCGTCGCCCGGCGCACCTGATCGACCGACAGGCCCGAGGCGGCCGAGCCCGCGGGCGCCGCCGCCGGAGCGGGGCGGGGCGGCCGGGCCGCCGGTTCGGTGTCGGAGGTGCCGATCACGCCGGCGTCGTTGCTGGACCAGCTCGCCCCCCGAAGCTCCGCCAGCAGTTCCCCCGCATCGTCGCCCAGTTCGGCGAAGAAGGACTGCCAGCTCGGGTCCACCGAGGACGGGTCCTTCTGGAACTGGGCATAGAGTTCAGCGATGAAAGTGGCGTTGGCGCCGAAGAGGAAGGAGTCGCGCTCGGACGGAGCGAAATCGAGAGGAGCCATTGGCTGACCGCGTGTGAGGGCCGCGACCGGAGCGGCGGCCGGAAGGGTGTTTCGGTTTTACGTCAAGCCTCGGGGGGCTTCAATACGTCGCAGGCCCCGGCAAGGGCCTGAACGCCAACGCTTATGGTCAGGTAGACAAGCATCCGCCTCCCGAAGCCGGCCGGCACCTCCCACAGATGGGCACGCCCGGCCCGTCCTCCAACTTTCCCAACACGACTCTGCCCTGGCTCCGCCCGGTCTGACGCGGCTCTGCGCCGCCCGCGGTGCCGCGCTGGACAGCGGGCCGCTCCTCGGCTGTCATCTTGCCGGGGCGGACCGTCCGTCCGCCAGCCTTTCCGAGGACCCGTCCATCATGCCGCGCCCCCCGCTTCCGCCCGCCCCGACGATCCGGCCCGCCGCGCGTCTGTCCGCTGCCCTTCTCTCCACGGCCCTGCTGCTGTCCGGCGCCGCCGCCGCCGAAGCGCCGGCCCGGGGGCCCACGGTGTCGGAGGTGATCGCCGCCGCGGCTCCCGGCGACTGGCGCGGCATCGACCCGGAGAGCACCCTGGTGATGGAGCTGGCCTCCGGCCCCGTGATCCTGGAGCTGGCGCCGGCGCTGGCGCCGCTGCATGGGGCGAACATCCGCGCCCTGGTGCGGGAGGGCTATTTCGACGGGCTGACGGTGGTGCGCGTGCAGGACAACTACGTCGCCCAGTGGGGCGACCCGGAGGAGGAGGACGGCCGCGGCTCCCGCCCGATCCGCACCGCCAAGGCCGCGCTGCCGCCGGAGTTCGTCGTCCGGGACGGCACCGCCCTGCCCTTCGACGCGATCCCGGGACCGGACGCCTATGCGCCGGAGACGGGCTTCGTCGGCGGCTTCCCGGCGGCGCGGAACCCGAAGACGGGCGAGGTCTGGGGCGCACACTGCTACGGCACCGTCGGCGTCTCGCGCGGGGACCCGGACAGCGGCAGCGGGGCCGGGCTCTATGCCGTGATCGGCCATGCGCCGCGCCATCTGGACCGCAACATCACCGTCGTCGGCCGGGTGCTGGAGGGGATCGAGCGCCTGAGTTCGCTGCCGCGCGGCACCGGCCCGCTGGGCTTCTACGAGACCGCGGCCGAGCGTGCGCCGATCCTGCGCGTCCGCCTTGTCGCGGACATGCCGGCGGCCGAACGGCCGGCGCTCCAGGTCCTGAAGACCGGCACGCCGACCTGGGACGCCTATGTCGATGCCCGGCGCAACCGGCGCGACCCCTGGTTCGTGGAGCCGGCGGGCGCGGCCGATGTCTGCAACACCCTGCCGCCGGTGCGCCGCGCGCCCTGAGCGGACCGGCAGAACGGAACGGGCTGGCGGGCGGCGGCGGCGCGACCTATGCTCGCCGTCCGTTTCCCGTTCCCGGTGATGTCCGACCCGCCATGCCGACCCCCGCCGATCTGTTCGCCGCCGCCGCCGCGGCCCGCGCCCGCTCCTACAGCCCCTATTCCCGCTTCAAGGTGGGCGCCGCCATCCGGGCCGAGGACGGCACCGTCCATGCCGGCTGCAACGTCGAGAACGCGGCCTACCCGCAGGGCCAGTGCGCCGAGGCGACGGCCATCGGCGCCATGGTGATGGCCGGGGCGAAGCGGATCGTGGAGATCGCCGTGGTCGGCGGCGACGCCGGATCGGGCCTGCTCTGCACGCCCTGCGGCGGCTGCCGCCAGCGCATCCGGGAGTTCGCCGGCCCCGACACGCCGATCCATGTCTTCGACGCGGGCGGAACGGGCCGCAGCTTCACCCTGGGGGAGCTGCTGCCGCACTCCTTCGGGCCGGACAATCTGGGCTTCTGACGGGACCCCGCCATGACCGACAGCACCACCCCGGCCGCCGGCCCCTCCCGTGACGACGACGCGGCGGTCGCCGCCCGCGCCCTGCCGCTGCTGGACCTGACCAGCCTGAACGACGGCGACGATGCCGATACCGTGGTCCACCTCTGCGACCGGGCGCAGAGCGCGGCCGGCCCGGTGGCCGCCGTCTGCATCTGGCCGCTCTGGGTCGCCATCGCGAAATCCAACCTGCGCGGCACCGGCATCCGGGTCGCCACCGTGGTGAACTTCCCCGGCGGCAGCTTCGCCCGCGAGCGGGTGCTGTACGAGATCGGCGAGGCCCTGGCCGACGGGGCGGACGAGATCGACGTGGTGATGAACTACGCCGACGTGATCCAGGGCAACGGCGCCCGCGCCGCGGCGGATCTGGCCGCCTACCGCGAGGCCTGCGGCGACACGACGATGAAGGTGATCCTGGAGACGGGATCGCTCGCCAAGCCGACCCTGATCGCCAAGGCCGCGGCCATCGCCGTGGAGGCGGGGGCCGACTTCCTGAAGACCTCCACCGGCAAGGTGCCGGTCGGCGCCACCCCCGGCGCCGCCCGCATCCTGCTGGAAGCCTGCCGCGACGCCGGCCGGCCGGTCGGCTTCAAGGCGTCCGGCGGGGTGCGCGACATCGCCGGGGCGCGGGAGTACCTGGCGCTTGCGGACGCCATCTGCGGTCCGGACTGGGCCGGCCCCGCGACCTTCCGCTTCGGCGCCTCCGGCCTGCTGGACGCGCTGCTGGCCGCCCTCG
The DNA here is from genome assembly GCF_042665545.1 of Rhodocista pekingensis. NCBI lineage: Bacteria > Pseudomonadati > Pseudomonadota > Alphaproteobacteria > Rhodospirillales > Azospirillaceae > Rhodocista > Rhodocista pekingensis. The sequence goes on from NZ_JBHTCM010000010.1 coordinate 631,648, forward strand.
GCAAGGGTCCGGCCGGGCCGCGGTCCGGGTCCGGATACTGATCCGCCTCAGCCGCCGACCAGCAGCGCCACCGGCAGGGGCGACAGCAGCCGGCCCACGGGCAGGCGGCCGTCGCCCGGCACCGTAACCGTGCCCCCGGTCAGCAGGTCGCGCAGCTCCGTGACGCCGCCCGGATCGGGCAGGACCAGCACCGTGTCCGCCCACGCCTCCGCCGGGATGGCCGGCCGCTCCGCCCCCTGCCCCAGCAGCGGCAGCACCAGCCGCGGCGCCACCGTGAGGGCGACGCGCCCCTCCCGCCGGCGCAGGAAGGCCATGACCCGGTCGGCCTGCGGGCCGGCGGTCTCCACCGGCTGGTAGTCCCCCAGGGCGAACAGGGCCGGGTCGTCGCGGCGCAGCCGCAGCCCCGCAGCCCAGACATGCTGCTTGATGCGGCCGTCGCGCCAGTGCGCCAGAAGCTCCGCCGCGGGAGTGGCGGCGCGCAGGGAGGCGGCCAGCGCCGTCCAGTCGGGATCGCGCCGGTTGTCCGGATCGACCAGGGAGAAGTCCCAGTATTCCGTGCCCTGGTAGAGATCCGGCACGCCCGGGCCGGTCAGGGTCAGCAGCACCTGCGACAGGCCGTTGACGGCGCCGGCCGGGGCGATCAGGGCGACGAAACCGGCCATGTCCGCCAGAAAGGCCGCCGCGCGTTCCGGGTCCAGGATGGCACGCACGAAGCGTTCCAGCGCCTCCTCGTACTCGGTGTCGGGCATCGCCCAGTTGGAGCGGTACTTGGACTCGCGCACCGCTTTCAGCATGTAGCCGTGGACACGGTCGGCCAGCGCGCCCAGGCCCGGGGCGTCGTCGGGGCCGAGGTCCAGCGGCCAGGCCCCGGCCAGGGTCTGGTACAGCAGGTACTCGTCGTTGCGGCCGGGCGCCGGACGGCCTTCGATCTCCCGCTTCTTCATGCGGTTCATGCGGGACCAGCGGACCACCCGCCGACCCCATTCCTCCGGCAGCTCCGACAGCACGTCGATCCGCACCCGCGTGTCCGCGCCGCGCTTGTGGTCGTGGGTCGCCAGCGTCACGAGCTGGTGCGGCCAGCGCCGCAACCGCTCCTGGTTGGCGCGGTGGAAGGCGGCCGGGCTGACACCGAAGCGGTCGGGATCGCCGCCCACTTCGTTCAGCGAGACCAGCCGGACATGGCGGTAGAAGAAGGTATCCTCCACCGACTTCGCCATCACCGGGCCGGTGAGCTGCTGCGCCTTCATGGCGAAGCGGACCACGTCCTCGGCCCGGTAGCCGGGACGGCCGTCGCGGACGAGATCGGTGGTCAGCGCCGCGGCCACGAAATCGTAGACGGACAGGTCCACGGCCGCGGCGGCCGCCTTGCGGGCGCGGCCGACCGCCCAGTCGATGTAGCGCCGGTCCTCGTCCGCCACCTGCTCCCCGGTGACGTAGGTGCGGTAGACCTGGAACTGGGACACGACGTCGGTCAGGGCCCGGCGGATGCCGGTCAGGGTGTGGTCGCGGCTGGCCCAGCTCTGCTGGGCGATGCCGTGCAGCTCCCGCGCCAGCACGTTCAGCTCGGCCGACAGGTTGCGCGCCAGGATCAGCCGCTTGGCCTCCAGCAGCATCTCGTCATAGGGCGCCTCGCGCCCCAGGAACTGCTCGTAGGTCTCCGTCAGGGCCGCTTCCGCCGCGGGATCGACGAAGAGGCCGGCGGCCATCACCATGTACTCGTAGCCGGTGGTGCCCGCCACCGGCCACTCCTCCCGCAGGTGTTCGTGGCGGGCCAGGATCTTCTCCACCACCACGTAGAGCGGTTCGGACAGACGTGCCGCCCCGGAACCGGCCGGAGCCGCGGCACCGGGCCGGTCGGTCAGGTAGGCGGCGCGGGTCTGGAGCTGCTCGCAGTAGGCGCGGGGATCGTAGAGCCCGTCGATATGGTCGATGCGCAGGCCCTGGAGCTTGCCGTCACCGATCAGCCGGAAGACGAGCTGGTGGCTCAGCTCGAACAGGTCGGGCCGTTCCATGCGCAGCCCGGCCAGCTCGTTGACGTCGAAGAAGCGGCGGTAGTTGATCTCGTCCGCCGCCACCCGCCAGAAGGCGACGCGGTAGGACTGCCGCTCCAGCAGTCCGTGCAGCTCCCGGAAGCTGGCCGGATCGTCCAGGCTGCCGTTGATCTGCGCGACGGCGCCGTCGAGGGCGGTGCGGACGGGGGCGCTCTCCTCCACCAGCCGGGCGAGGCGGCGCTTCAGCTCGTCCGCCTCCCGCCGCAGCAGCGCCTGGCGCTGCACGGACGGCCCGCCCGTGTCGAGCGCGGCGAAGGCGGTCGCCAGTTCGCCCAGGCGCTGGCGGTCGTCGCCGGCCTCCACCGTTTCCGCCGCAAGGCGCAGCAGGCGCGGATACTCCTTCAGGCAGAGCGGGAAACGGTGGGCGAAGTAGCGCACGCTGAAGGCGCCGTCGGCCAGCGTCAGCACCAGCTCGCCGCGCTCCAGCACGGCACCGTACTGGTCGCCCAGCACGGGCAGCAGCAGCCGGCCGTCGGCCCCGGCCTCCCAGTTGATGTCGAAGAAGGGCGCGTAGGGGCTGGCCCGGCCCCATTCCAGCACGTCCAGCCACCAGGGATTGTCGTCGCCGCCCACCCCCATGTGGTTCGGCACGAAGTCCAGGATCAGCCCCATGCCGTGCGCGTGCAGCGCCGCCACCAGGGCATCGAAGGCGGCCTCGTCCCCGATCTCCGGGTTCAGGGCGGCGTGGTCGATGATGTCGTAGCCGTGCGCCGAGCCGGAGCGGGCGCGCAGGAAGGGGGAGGCGTAGACATGGCTGATCCCCAGGTCCGCGAAATAGGGGACCAGGGCGCGCACGGCATCGAAGCCGAAGCCGGCGCGCAGTTGCAGCCGCACCGTGGCGCGCGGCACGGCGGGAATGGGCGGCGGCAGGGTCTGCGCGTCGGCCGTGGTCATGTTGCCTCCGGAGGCGTCGGGTCGGATCAGGAAACGCCGGAGCCGCCGGAAAGGTCGCCCGCCGCGGACGGGGATTCGGGAGCGGTGCGGAACCGCCCCGGACAGGTCTCAGGACGCGACAGGATCGCCGGGCGGTGAGCCCTGCGACTCGGCCTTGGCCTGCGCCATCTGTTCGAGCCGGCTGCGGTAGCCGGTGACCGCCGCCTGGACCTCCTGTTCCAGGGCGGCCATGTCGCTGCGCCGGGCGGTCAGGGCCGCCACGCCCATGGCGGCGCGGCGCAGCGCCGTGGGGTTGTCGTAGGCCCGACCGGGGTTCGCCTTGAGCCGGTCCAGATGCGCGTGCAGGGCGCGCACGAAGGTTTCCACATGCGGGCGCATGTCCGGGTCGTGGACCCGGCGCAGCAGGTCGTCCGCCACCGGCCCGACCCGGGTCAGGTGCTCCACCGCCATCCGGTCGGGCGGCTCCTGCGCCAGCCCGGGCAAGGCGAAGTCCACCAGGAAGGCGATGTGGAAGCCGTGGCGCAGCACCTTCTGCGCGTCGATCGCCTCCAGCGCCGCGGCCATCTGGGCGGCGAGGTCGGTCCGCTCATGGCCGCCGATCGCCTTCAGCCGCAGGGTGTTCGGCACCTCGATCAGGGGGTTGGCCGGACCGTCGCGGGGGGTCTTGCGGCGGTCGGGACCGATATAGTCGCTGGTGACGACGAAGCTCTTGCGGGCATGGATCAGCCCGTACACCCGGTCCAGCACCTGCTTGGTCGAGAAGGGCTTGATCATCAGATCGTCGGCCCCCGAGGCGGTGAAACGCAGCAGCACCTGCTGCGTCGCCTGCCAGGTGGTGGCGACGACGCAGACGAACGGGTTGGTGGCGAACTGGCCGTGGCGCAGATGGCTGACGAAGCGCAGCGTCTCCCCCTCGGGATGGTCGGCCTCGATGAAGATCAGGTCCGGCGTGATCGAGGCCATGGCCGCCACCAGCTCGGCGACGGTGGAGAACTCCTGGATCTTGTCGATGCCCGCCCGGGTCAGGATGCTGCGCAGGATGCGCCGCGTGTTCATTTCGCGGTCGATCAGGAAGCAGTTGACCGGGTGGAGATCGATCTCAGCCATGGCGGTCCACCGCTGCGGTCCCGTCGCCGACGGGGGGCGTGTCCGCCTGGGCCATACCGGCAGAGGGTATGTCGGCGGAAACGGCCGGGGGGGGCGTCTCCGCGGTCTCCCCGGCGTCCGCCTCGTCCGCCGTGCCCCCCGGGTCCAGCGGACCCGCGTCCGCCGGCGGGGCGGGACCGGCCTCCACCGGAGTTTCCGCCGCGGTTTCCAGCGTGTCCGGGGGCGGCGTCAGAACGGCCGCCGGCGGCTCCACCAGTTCCAGCAGCAGGGTCGTCCGCGCCGGCACCTCCATCCCGCGGCCGCTCTCCTGGAAGCCGGGCTGCGGCAGGCCGACAGGATCGCCGGTGTCCAGCAGCGCCCGCCAGGCGGTGCCGCCCGGCACCTGCGGCAGGCGGAAGGAAACGGGCTCGATATGGGCGTTGACGATCAACAGCAGCACGCTGTCCACGGCATGGCTGCCGTCGGGGTTCAGATACCGGCCGGCGCGGCCGTTCAGCAGCAGGCCCAGACAGCGGGCGTGGGTGTCGCGCCATTCCTCGGGCGTCTTCTCGATCCCCAGCGGGGTCACCCAGGTGATGTCCCTGACCCCGTCGTGCGAGCGTTCCTCCCCGTGCAGGAAACGGCCGCGGCGGAGCACCGGGTGCGTCCGGCGCAGCGCGGTCAGGCGGCGGATGAAGGCGGTCATGTCCCGGGCGTCCGGCCCGGCCCCCGTGCCGGTCCAGTCCACCCAGCTCACACCGTTGTCCTGGCAGTAGGCGTTGTTGTTGCCGCCCTGGGTCCGCAGAATCTCGTCCCCGCCCAGCAGCATCGGCGTCCCCTGCGACAGGAACAGGGTCGCCAGCATGTTGCGCGCCTGACGCAGGCGCAGGGCGCGCACCCCGGCGATCTCGGTCGGCCCTTCGAGGCCGTAGGCCGAGGAGTAGTTGGCGTCGTGGCCGTCGCGGTTGCCCTCGCCGTTCGCCTCGTTGTGCTTGCGCGTGTAGGAGACGACGTCGTTCAGGGTGAAGCCGTCATGGCTGGTGACGAAGTTGATGCTGGACCAGGAGCGGCGGGCGCCGCGCTCGAACAGGTCGGCCGAGGCGGTCAGCCGGGCGGCGAGTTCCGGCAGCATGCCCTCGTCGCCGCGCCAGTAGCGGCGCACGGTGTCGCGGAACCGGTCGTTCCATTCCGCCCAGCCGGTCGGGAACTGGCCGAGCCGGTAGCCGCCGGGGCCGACATCCCAGGGTTCCGCGATCAGCTTGACGCGCGACAGCACCGGGTCCTGGCGCACGGCGTCCAGGAAGCCGCTGCCGGGGTCGAAGCCGTTCGCCTCGCGCGCCAGCGCGGTGGCCAGGTCGAATCGGAACCCGTCCACATGCATGTCCGTGACCCAGTAGCGCAGGCTGTCCATCACCATCTGCAACACGCGCGGATGGGTCAGGTTCAGCGTGTTCCCGGTGCCGGTATGGTCCGTATAGTAGCGCGGATCGCCGCCGTTCAACAGATAGTAGCTGGCATTGTCGATGCCGCGGAAGCTGAGCGTGGGGCCGAGATGGTTGCCCTCGCCCGTGTGGTTGTAGACCACGTCCAGGATCACCTCGATCCCGGCATCGTGCAGCCGGGCCACCATGGTCTTGAATTCCTTGGTGGAGGTGCCGCACATGTAGCTCGGCTCGGGCGCGAAGAAGCCGAACGTGGCATAGCCCCAGTAGTTGCGCAGCGACTTCTCCAGCAGGTGCCGGTCGTCGCTGAAGGCCTGCACCGGCAGCAGCTCCACCGCGGTGACGCCCAGGGCGCGCAGATGCTCGATCAGGCCGGGATTGCCCAGGCCGGCGAAGGTGCCGCGCTGTCCCGGCGGCACCTGCGGGTGGCGCATGGTCAGGCCGCGGACATGCCCCTCGTAGATCACGGTGTCGGTCCAGGGCACCGACGGCGCCCGCTCCGCCCCCCAGGTGAAGGCCGGGTCGATCACCCGGCACTTCGGCATGCCGCGGGCATTGTCGCGCCGGTCGAAGGACAGGTCCTGCCGGCTGGAGCCGACCCGGTAGCCGAAATGCGCGTCCGACCAGCGGATGCCCCCCACCAGCGACTTGGCGTAGGGGTCCAGCACCAGCTTGTTCGGGTTGAAGCGGTGGCCGCGGCCGGGATCGTAGGGGCCGTAGACGCGATAGCCGTAGAGCAGCCCCGGCCGCGCCTCGGGCAGGTAGCCGTGCCAGATCTCGTCGGTGTATTCGGGCAGGATGACGCGGTCCATCTCCCGCGCGCCGCTTTCGTCAAAGAGGCAGAGTTCCACCCTCTCCGCGTTGGCGGAGAACAGGGCGAAGTTGACGCCTGAACCGTCCCAGGTCGCCCCCAGAGGATAGGGGCGCCCCGGCCAGACCGTGGTGCGGGCGGCACCGTTTGTTAGCATGCGTCCTCAGGCTATACTTTCGGGAGGCACCCCACCATGCCAAGGGAAAGCGGTTCCGCCAAGCCCCGTGGCGGTCAGCGGCCCCGGCGCGCCAACAATGCCTCGCGGTGGAGGATGTAGAGCCCGCTGCCGATGACGATGGCGCCGCCGATCCAGATGGCGGGGTCGGGCACCTCTCCGAAGAAGGCGAAACCGAAGAACACCGCCCAGATCATGCCGGTATATTCGAAGGGGGCGACGGCCGAGGGCGGCGCCCGGCGGAAGGCCAGCGTCATCAGAATCTGCCCGAACCCGCCGAGGATGCCGGTGGCCACCAGCAGCGTCCAGTCCATCAGCGTGTCCGGGGTGCGCCACTCCGGCAGCATCAGGACAGCGGACAGCACGCACAGGAGCAACACGAAGTAGAAGACGATGGCGGCCGTCGTCTCCGTCCGGGCCAGACGGCGGACATAGATCATCAGCAGCGCATAGAAGAAGGCGCCCGCCAGCGCGACGAGGGCGACCGGGGTTCCCATCCCTTCGCCCGGCCGCAGCATGATCAGGACGCCGACGAATCCGACCAGCACCGCCGTCCAGCGCCGCCAGCCGACATGCTCACCCAGCAGCGGCACCGACAGGGCCGTGATCAGCAGCGGGGTGGCGAAGGCGATGGCGTAGACATCGGCCAGGGGCATGTGGCCGTAGCTGTAGAAGAAGCAGAAGGCCGTGGCGATGCCGACCAGCCCGCGCAGCAGGTGGGACACCGGCCGCGAGGTGCGCAGCGCCGCGATGCCGCCGCTCTGCGCCACCAGGACGGCGATCGGCAGCAGCGAGAACAGGCCGCGGAAGAACATGATCTGCCAGGTGCCGTAGCGGGCGGACAGATCCTTGACCATCGCGTCCATCACGCTGAAGCAGAAGACGGTGGCGATGAACAGGAGGATGCCCGCCAGGGTCGAATTCCTGGCCATCGGAACAGATACGGTCACGTCGGAACCTTTGTCGGGAACGGGAGGAACCGGGGACCCCGGCGGTCCGGGGTCTCAGGGCTGCGGGAGCCGCGGGGGCTGCGGCACGGTGCGCCGGGTCTCGCGGTGCAGGATGTAGAGGCCGCTGCCGATCACGATGCCCCCGCCCAGGAAGAGCCAGGCATCGGGCAGGTGCCCGAAGAAGACCCAGCCATAGAACACCCCCCAGAGGAGCTGGGTATACTGGAACGGCGCCACCACGGCGGTGGGCGCCTGCCGGAAGGCCGTCAGCAGGATCACCAGGGCGGTACCGCCCAGCGTCCCGCCCAGGGCCGACAGGCCCAGGTCGGCCAGGGTCGGGGTCTGCCAGAAGAAGGGCAGCATGCCGGCCGTCGCGGCCATCGCCGCGGCGGCGGAATAGAAGGCGAAGCTGACGCTCGTCTCCGTCCCCCGCATCAGGCGGGAGATGATCATACCCGAGGAATAGAAGAAGGCGCCAGCCAGCGCGGCCAGGGCACCGACATCGACCATCCCGCGTCCCGGCCGCAGCATCAGCAGCACCCCGCCGAAACCGACCGCCACCGCCGTCCAGCGCCGCCAGCCCACCTGTTCCTTCAGCACCGGCACGGACAGCGCGGTCATGATCATCGGCGCCGCGAAGGCCAGGGCGTAGACATCCGCGATGGGCATCCGGCTGTAGGCGAAGAAGGTGCAGAAGCCGGAGCAGACGCCGCAGAGGGCGCGCAGCCCGTGCAGCCGCAGCCGCCGCGTCCGCAGGCTGGCGAGCACCCCGCCGCGGACCGCGGCATAGGCCAGGACCGGCCCCAGGGAGAAGACGGCGTTCAGGAAGATGATCTGCGGCAGGGCGTAGCGCGCCGTCAGCAGCTTGACGATGACGTCCAGCCCGCTGAACAGCGCGAACGCCGTCACCGCCATCACGATGCCGCGGGCGACCGTCTCGGGCGGGACGGCTGCGGGGAAGCCGGAAGCGGCGGGGGTGGGGTCGGCCATGCGCGGGGCGTCCGGGGTTGCGTCTCGGGCAGGCGATGGAAACGCCGGGGGCCGCCAGACCGGCGCCGGCGGACGGGCCGGCGGGGACCGGCCGGGGGGGAACGGTCAGTCCAGGATGGGCACCGGCTCCAGCACCGCCGCGTCCTCGCCCGCGGTGATGTCCAGGGTGCGGAAGTCGAACGCCCGGTCCGGCCCCTTGAACACGTCGTAGCGCAGCACCCGGTCCACCCGGTTCCCGGCGGTGAAGGTCAGGATGCGCGGCTTCAGCGTGTAGAGCCGGTCGGGCGTGGTGTACTCGCTGGCGGCGATGATGATGACATCGCCCCGCTGGCAGGTCCGGGCGGCGGCCCCGTTCAGGATGCAGCAGCCCGATCCGGGCTCGCCGAAGATCACGTAGGTGGAGATCCGCGCGCCCGAATTACGGTTCCAGATCTCCACGAACTCCATCGGGTAGATCCCGGCCTGGGCGCAGATCTCCGGATCGAGCGTGATGGACCCGTGATAGTTCAGGTCCGCCCCGGTCACCGTGATGCCGTGCAGCTTTGCGCGGACGACCTTGATCATGGCGGGAGAAGCCTTCCGTAAGCGGCGGCGGCGGGGCCGCGGGGCCGGACGTTGCGGACGGCGCCTGATGTAAGTCATCCGCGCCCGCGGCCCAAGTCCCGAATGTCGCAGACGCCCGGACAAGGGTGGGGATCACCCATGTCCGGCCCGCCTTGCCGGACAGCTATGCCCACTCGGAGACGCGGCCCAGCAGCACCGGCGTCGGTGCCGGCGGGGCGCCGTCCAGGTGGAAACAGGTGCGCACCCGGTCGGCCTGCGCCGCCGCCGTCTCCGCATCCGCGGCGTGCAGCCGGCACAGCGGGGTTCCGCCCGGCCCGACCTGCGTGCCGATGGCAGCCACGTCGGTCAGGCCGACACGGTGGTCCACGCCGTCGCCCGGCCGGGTCCGGCCGCCGCCCAGCGCCACCACCGAGAGCCCCAGCCCGCGCACGTCCTGGCCGGAGACGTAGCCGTCCTCCGCGGCGTGGACCTCGACCGTCACGGGGGCGGCGGGCAGATGGCGCTCCGGCCGCTCCAGCAGGTCGGCGGGGCCGCCCAGCAGCGCCACCATGCGGGCGAAGCGCTCGGCCGCCGCCCCGCCGGCCAGCGCGTCCTCCACCCGCGACCGCGCCTCCGGCAGGGTCGCGGCCAGACCGCCCAGCAGCAGCATCTCCGCACACAGTTCCCATGTCACCGCGCGCAGGCGGGACTCGCCGCGCTCGCCACGCAGCATGTCGATGGCCTCGCGCAGTTCGACCGCGTTACCGGCCGTGGTGCCCAGCACCTGGTCCATGTCCGTCAGCAGCGCCACCGTGGGCAGCCCCGCCCCTTCCGCCACCGAGACGATGGCGCGGGCCAGGGCGTCGGCCCGCTCACGCTCGGGCATGAAGGCGCCGGAGCCGGTCTTCACGTCCATCACCAGCCCCTGGAGCCCGGCCGCCAGCTTCTTGGAGAGGATGGAGGCGACGATCAGGTCCAGGCTCTCCACCGTCGCCGTCACGTCGCGGATGGCGTAGAGCCGCCGGTCCGCCGGGGCGATGTCGCCGGTGGCGCCGACGATGGCGCAGCCTGCCTGCCGCACCACGGCGCGCAGGCGGGTGAGGTCCGGCTGGCTGACATAGCCGGGGATGGCATCCATCTTGTCCAGCGTGCCACCGGTGTGGCCCAGCCCACGCCCCGAGACCATGGGCACGAAGCCGCCGCAGGCGGCGATGACCGGCGCCAGCACGAGGCTGACCTTGTCGCCGACGCCGCCGGTCGAATGCTTGTCCAGCACAGGCCCGGGCAGCCGCTCGCCGGTCCAGTCCAGCACCGTCCCGGAGCGGGTCATGGCGCGGGTCAGCGCCACCAGCTCCGCCCCGTCCAGGCCGCGGAACAGCACGGCCATGGCGAAGGCGGCGGCCTGTCCGTCGCCGATGCTGCCATCCGTCAGGCCGGCGACGAAGGCCGCGATCTCGGCATCGGCCAGCGTGCCGCCGTCGCGCTTCTTGCGGATGATCTCCTGGGGCAGGAAAGGCTGTCCGCCGGACATGGAACCTCGCGCGTCAGATCGAAGGGGACCGAAGGGAGCGACCGGAAGGATCGCTGATCCCTACACAACGCAAAGCCCCCAGGGCAAGGCGCCCGGAGCAGGGCCGATGCGGGCGCAGACCCGTCAGCGCGCCTCCGGGCAGGGCATCGGGCTGGCGCCCGCGTAGCGGGCGGCGGTACCGGGATGCAGGGGGGCCGCCAGCCGTCCCGGCCGGAAGGCGTCCGCGTCCACCGGGAACAGGGCCACCGGGAACAGCGCCACCGGCTCCGTCGTCAGCAGGGCCCGGTTGGCCGGGTTCTCCACCGCCCCGGACAGGTCCGCCGCCAGCCCCGCCGGCAGGCCGGGACCGGCGATCCAGAGCACGGGCTGCGCCAGGGTCTGCACCTCCCCGGCCTCGCCATAGGTGCCGCCGGGAATGCGCGCCTCGCCGGAGAACGGGGCCAGTTCCAGCAGCCGTTGCCGCGCCGCGTCCTCGACCGGGACCAGCACCACCGCCCCGGCGGCGGCCAGACCGGCGACGGCGGGGTCGGGCACGGCGGCGATGCGGAAGACCGCGTCCACCTTCCCCTCCGCGAGCGCGGCGAGCGCCTCGTCCCCCGCCAGCTCGACCATGCGGATGTCGCGCCGGCGCAGCTCGTGCGCCATCAGGATGCGGTCGGCCAGCCGCCGGTCCTCGCTGCCGGCCACGCCGACCGCCACCCGCTTGCCACGCAGGTCGGGCACGGCCGCGATGCCCGATCCGGGCAGGGCCAGGACGTGCAGCGCCTCCGCATAGGCGTCGCCCAGGACGGTGACGTCCTGCGCCGGGGTGCGCCCCTCCGGGCAGCGGGCGCCGAAGACGATGTTCGCCGGGGCCAGCCCGGTGTCGATCTGCCCGCTGGCGACGGCGGCGACGATGGCTTCGGGCCCCGGCAGGCTCTGCGCCAGGGCGATGACCCCGGGCACGCCGCAGGGCCGGCCCGCGTCGCAGGGCGGCAGGCCCGGTGGACGGGTCAGCGCGTTCGCCAGCGTCGTCGCCCCCTGGAAGCCCAGGCTGGTCGCCGGACCCGCGGCGATCCGCACGTAGCGCACCTCCGCCGCCGGCACGTCCGGCACGCGCCAGAGCGCGACCGCCGCGACTGCGAAGGCGAGGAACGGGACGGAACGCCAGACCAGGCGCGAGACGTGCGGGACCATGGGTGTGGCCGCCTTATCCGGGGATCGGAACTACATCGCGACAATAGAACGCCATTGGCTAACGATATCTGGCGGCCCCCGGACCTTCTTGTGCGAATCACGCACGCATGTTGCGGCCGCGCCTCACCCGAACGGAGGGGGTGCGGCGCGGGCACGGCCGGCAGGGCCGCACGGCCGCCTGCCGCATCTGCGAAGAAGGCGGTCCGGCGCAATCTGACGGGGAAAGGGCGTCGGAGACGGCCCGGATCAGCTCTTGCGGGCGCAGATCGCGGCCATGTTCCCCTCTGCCCGGCAGACCATACCGTTGGAGAAGCGGAAGCTGCCATCCCGGTCGCGCCGCACCGACAGGCCGGTGCTGAACTGCACCCAGCCCGCGCTGCCCCAGTGGGTGGTGATGCCGTTGGAGAAGGCCAGCGTCCCGTCCATCAGCCGCAGCACCTCGACCCCGTTGTCGAACTCGATGTTGCCCTGCCCGTTGCGGCTGGCGACATAGCCGTTCGTGCAGGAGACCCGGTCCATCTGCAACTGGCAGATGAAGGGGTCGTTGCCCCCGGCCAGGGCCAGTGCGAAGACCGCGATCTCAAGCGCGTTCATCCGTGCCTCTCCCGTCACTCACCCTCCCGTCCTGCGCGCGCGCAGGGCCGGTGATGTCTGCCCCGGCGATCAGGGTAGCCCAACCGGACGCACCTGTCCGCCCCGCCGGAGGGGGCGGAGACGGATGTCGCAGGGCGCGCGCGGGGAAGGCGCGGAAGCTTGGCCTCAGCCGGCGCGGGACCGGCTGCCGGCCCTGCGCTCCGGCCCGGCAGGGCGGTCGTGCACGGGGGCGAAGGAGAGGGCCAGCAGCCCGGCGGCATAGATCAGGGCCATGATCTTGCCGGCGATGGCGAGGTGCAGGGGCAGGGTGCCGAGGAACGGCATGGCCAGCGCCGAGGCGACGAAGACGCCGGACAGGGCCAACGGCCCCCGGTGGAGCTTTCGCTTCATGCGTGCCTCCGGATCGGGTCGGTCGATGGGACCCCTGCCATGTGGGGCGTGGGTACGGAATCGCAAGCCGCGATCGGTCCTTGCCCCCTGCGACACGGGGGCTTCTCCGGCCCGACGTGCTCAGCCCCGCGCCTTGGCGACGATGAACAGGCGGCGGAACGGAAAGAGGGTGCGGCCGTCCGCCTCGGGCGGGTAGAGGGCGCGCAGCCCCTCGGCATAGGCGGCGAGGAACGCCTCCCGCTCGGCGCCGTCCAGCGTCCCGGTGACCGGCAGCAGGGCGGTGGCGCGGGTCCAGTCCAGCACCGGGTCGGGTCCGTCCAGGACGTGCAGATACTCCGTCGTCCAGATGTCCACCCGCGCGGCCAGGGGCGCCAGCCAGCGGTGGTAGGCCGCCGGCGGGCGCACCGCCTCCGGCCGCAGCCGTCCGGCCAGCCGCGCGGCCCAGGGCTCCTGCCCCGCCAGCCGGTGCAGCAGCGCGCGGAACGGCGCCTCCCGGTCCGCCACCGGCATCTGCACCGCCAGCACGCCGCCGGGGGCGAGCCGGGCGAACAGCCGCGGGAACAGGGTGGCGTGGTCGTCCAGCCAGTGCAGCGCGGCGTTGGAGAAGATCAGATCGACCGGGTCGGACGGGCTCCAGGTCCCGATGTCGCCCAGTTCCCAGACCACGCGGCCGTCGGCACGCGCGGCCTGCGCCAGCATCTCGGGCGAACTGTCCAGCCCCACCACCGAAGCGCCGGGATGGCGCTCCGCCAGCTCGACCGTCAGCCGGCCGCTGCCGCAGCCCAGATCGACGATGCGCCCCGGCCGCAGCGGCGGCAGCGCCGCCATCAGGTCGTGCCCCGGCCGCGTCCGGGCCGCCTGGAACAGGTCGTACTGCCGCGGGTCCCACGCCATGCCGTCCCCTCCCCCTTCCGCCGGCCCCCGGCCTGACCCTGACCACCCCTAGCCGAACCAGCTCAGCACCCGGACCAGCCGGCGGGTGCGGTCGCTGAACAGGGCGGGGCTGTAGAAGGCGCCGGCCGCCCGCTTGCCGACCTCGCCCAGCGTCGGGTAGGGCGCCATGATACCGGTGAAAGCGCGGGCCGACAGCCGGCGCGACAGGGCCAGCACCCAAGGCTGGATCAGCTCCCCCGCCTGGGCACCCACGATACCCGCGCCCAGGATGCGGCCGCGCCGGTCCAGCACCAGCTTGGCGAGGCCGGCCGTCTCCCGCTCCGCCTGGGCGCGGTCGTTCTCATGCAGCGGCCAGCGGGAGACGCGCACGCCGTCGCCGTAGCGCTCCCGCGCCTCCGCCTCGGTCAGCCCGACCTGGGCCAGCTCCGGCGCGGTGTAGGTGACCCGGGGCAGCGCGGTGTAGTCCGCCCGGGCCGGGGCCAGCCGGAACAGCATGTTGCGCACGACCAGCCCGGCCTGGTAGCCGGCGACGTGGGTGAACTGCGGCCCGCCCGCCACGTCGCCGACGGCATAGACCCGGCGGTTGGTCGTGCGCAGATGCGCGTCCACGCTGATGCCCTTCGCCGTCCAGGCGATGCCGGCCGCGTCCAGCCCCAGCCCCTGCACGGTCGGCAGGCGCCCGGCGGCGACCAGCAGGTCGGTGCCCTCGATCCGGCGCTCGCCGCCCGAGATGGCCTCCCGCAGCACGGCGACCACGCCGCCGCCGGGGACGGGTTCCAGCCGCAGGATCTCCGCCCCCTCGACGATCTCCACCCCCTCCTCGCGCAGGGTGGCGCGCACGACCGCCACCAGTTCCGGGTCATCCTTGGGCAGCAGGGTGGCGCGCTCCAGCACGGTGACGCGGGTGCCCAGCCGGCAGAACGCCTGCGCCATCTCCACCCCGATCGGGCCGCCGCCGACGATCAGCAGGTGCCCGCCCAGGGGCAGCCGGTCGAAGATCGTCTCGTTGGTCAGCACCGGCACCGACTCGATGCCGGGGATCGGCGGCAGTGCCGGCCGGCTGCCGGTGGCGACGACGATGCGGCGGGCGCGGAGGCGCTGGCCGGCCTCCGTCTCCACCGTGTCCGGCCCGGTGAAGCGGGCCGCCGCCTTCAGCACCCGCACGCCCAGGCCGGTGAATCGCTCGACCGAATCGTTCGGCGCGATGGCGGCGATGACGCCGCGCAGGTGGGCCTGCACGGCGGCCGGGTCCACCACCGGCGGCCCCGCCGCGACGCCGAAGCGGCCGGCGGTGCGGACGGCGTGCGCCACCCGGGCCGCGGCCAGCAGCGCCTTGGACGGGACGCAGCCGGTGTTCAGGCAGTCGCCGCCCATCCTGTCCTTTTCGATCAGCACCGTGGGCCGGCCGAGCTGCGCCGTCCCGGCGGCGACGCTCAGCCCGCCGGAACCGGCGCCGATGACCAGGATGTCTGTGTCGATCGTCTCGGCCATGCGGGTATCCCGGTCAGGAGGTGGGGGCGGGCCGCCGGCGCAGCCGCCTGTAGAGAACGGGCAGCAGCGAGAGCAGGGCCAGCCCGGCCAGCGGGGCGATGTACTCGATCCGGCCCAGATCCTCCGGCCCCGGCAGCCGGCCGGCGTCGAACACCGCCCCCAGCCCGGCCCCGACGGAGGCGTAGACGAAGCTGCCCGGCAGGATGCCGACGACAGTGCCGACCGCATAGTCGCGCAGCCGCACGCCCAGGAAGGCCGGCACCAGATTGACCAGGAAGAAGGGGAACAGCGGCACCAGCCGCAGCACCAGCATGTAGCTGACGGCGTTCTCCCGGAACCCGTCCTCCAGCCGGCCGAGCCAGGGACCCGCGCGACGGCGCAGCCCGTCGCCCAGGGCCGTGCGGGCGACCAGGAAGATACCGACCGCCCCCAGCGTGGCGGCCACCACCACCGCCGCCCCGCCCAGCAGGGTGCCGAACAGGAAACCGCCGGCCAGCGTCAGCACCGTGGCACCGGGGACGGAGACGGCGACCAGCCCCGCATAGACGGCGACGAAGACCAGCAGCGCCAGCCCGCGGTGCGCCGCCACCAGGTCGTTCAGCGCCTGCCGGTTGGCGGCCAGCCCCTGATAGCTGATCTGCTGGTCGAGCCCGAGCGCGAAGAAGGCGACCAGGGCCGTCAGCACGACCCCCAGCGGCAGGAAACGCCGCCAGGACGGAGCCGCGGACGGGAAAGCTGGCGGGGAGGCCGGCAGAGGATCGGGCGTGGTCGGGGGGGCCATCGGGCGGGCGGCTCCGGTCGGCGATTCCGAGGATGCGGTGCGGCGGGGGCTTGCCTTGCGGGCGCCCCTCCGGCAAAAGGAGCTAGATGCGGCCCGCGGTCCGGCCAGTGCCGGCTTACCGATCGGGCCTGTTCGCCGGTTCTGACAGCTCGGTCCAGGATTGCGCATCCGGGGCCTGGGGTGCGGTTGACTCATGCACCCGGCGTCACTATACAACGCGCTTCGTTTTCAACGTCTCACTTTGGAGTACCTGCCGTGAAGCGTACGTTCCAGCCCAGCAAGCTCGTGCGCAAGCGCCGCCATGGCTTCCGCGCCCGCATGGCCACCGTCGGCGGCCGCAAGGTGCTGGCCCGTCGCCGCGCCCAGGGCCGCAAGCGTCTGTCGGCCTGAGTCCGATGGCCCCCCGGCGCGATGCCTCCGAGGCTGCGTCGGTCCCTGAATCGGCCTTCGGGAACGGTCCAGGGGTGGGGCGCCTGACCCGGCGGCCGCAGTTCCTTGCCGTCGCCGGTGCCCGCCGCAAGTGGGCCGCGCCCGGCCTGATCTTGCAGGCCCGCGCCCATGACGAGCGCCAGCACCCGCGGCCGGACGAACCGGCCGTGCGGGTGGGCTTCACTGCCAGCAAGAAGGTGGGTGGCGCGGTTGAGCGTAACCGCGCCCGTCGCCGTCTGCGCGCGGCGGTGGCCGAGGTGCTGGCCCCCCATGCCGCCGCCGGGTACGATTTCGTGCTGGTGGCGCGGGGGGAGACGGTGCGCCGGCCCTGGCCCGATCTCAAGCAGGACCTCGCCACCGCGCTGAAAAGGCTGAAGGCCTGGCGCGATGGCGTTGCCGTGTCCGCAGCGACCGCACCGCCCCCGGCGGACGGGAGTCCGGACACGTCCCCCGCCCCCATGGCGGACACCATGGCGGGCCCCGCCGCCGGCGGAGACCGGCCGTGACCTCCACCGTCAGCCCGCTGGTCTGGCTGCTGCGCGCGCCGATCCATCTCTACCGGTGGGTCGTTTCGCCGCTGCTGGGTCCGAGCTGCCGGTACGTCCCTTCCTGTTCCGAATACGCGCTGGATGCCCTATCTAAGCACGGGGCCGTCCGCGGCTCCTGGCTCGCGGTGCGGCGCATCCTGCGCTGCCATCCCTGGGGCGGTTCCGGCTGGGACCCCGTACCGGGGACGGAGGGCCGGGAGCCGCGGACGACTCCCCATAGCCACGCCTGCTGCGATTCTGGCCGCCACCCGCAAGACGGGGCCAGTCGCGGCGGGATTTGACCTGCCCCGGGAATGCCGCCGGCCCGCACGGGCGGCGCGGACGGACCTCGAACAGAAGCCTCAGATCCCATGACGGACCAGAAGAACCTCATCCTGGCGATCGTGATCTCGGTCGCGATCCTGTTCGGGTTCAATTACTTCTACGAGCGACCGCGGCAGCAGGCGCTGGAGGAGTATCGCCAGCAGCAGGCGGCCCTCCAGGCGGAGACCGCTCCGGCCGCCGTGCCCGGCGCCACTGTCCCCGGCTCGACCGTCCCCGGCTCGACCGTTCCCGGTCCGGCGGGGGACATCCCCGTCCCGGCCCCCGGCGCTCCGGCGCCGACGGACGCCGTGCCCGCCGCCCCGCGCGACCGCGGCGCCGTGCTGGGCGACAGCCAGCGCGTCCAGGTGGACACGCCGCGCCTGCACGGCTCGGTGAACCTGCGCGGCGGCCGCATCGACGACCTGACGCTGGCGAACTACCACGTCACCCCGGACAAGAGCAGCCCCGAGGTGGTGCTGCTGTCGCCGGTCGGCACCAGCCAGCCCTACTTCGCGGAGTTCGGCTGGGTGCCCACGGCCGACGCGGCGGGCCAGCCCCTGCCCGGCCCGACCACGGACTGGCAGCCGGTCTCCCAGGGCTCCCTGACCCCGGACAACCCGGTGGTGCTGCGCTGGGACAACGGCCAGGGGCTGGTGTTCGAGCGTGAGATCGCCATCGACCGCGACTACATGTTCACGGTCACCCAGCGGGTGACCAACCAGTCCGGCCAGCCGGTGACGCTGCACCCCTACGGCTTCGTGCAGCGCCGCGGCACCCCGACCACCAGCGGCTTCTTCATCCTGCACGAAGGTGCGCTGGGCGTGTTCGACGGCACGCTGCGGGAGTTCGACTACAGCGACCTCAAGGACAGCAGCCAGCCCGCCACCCAGACGACGACGGGCGGCTGGTTCGGCTTCACCGACAAGTACTGGCTGGTCACGCTGGTGCCCGACCAGGCCTCCCCGGTGGATGTGCGCGTGCTGCACCAGGACCAGGGCGGCCAGCCGCTCTATCAGGTGGATTTCCGCGGCCAGGGCCTGACGGTCGCGCCCGGCGCCACCGCGGCGAGCACGCACCGGCTGTTCGCCGGCGCCAAGATCGTCCGCACCCTGGACGCCTATGAGAGCGAGCTGGGCATCACCCGCTTCAGCTACGCCGTGGACTGGGGCTGGTTCTACTTCCTGACCAAGCCGTTCTTCTACGGCCTGGATCTGCTGGGTCAGGCGCTGGGCAACTTCGGCATCGCCATCCTGGTCTTCACCGTGCTGCTGCGGCTCGCCTTCTTCCCGCTGGCGAACAAGCAGTACAAGGCCTTCGCCAAGATGAAGCTGCTCCAGCCCAAGATGGAGGAGCTGCGCAAGCGCCATGGCGACGACCGGCAGAAGCTCTCCATGGCGACCATGGAGCTGTACAAGCAGGAGAAGGTGAACCCGCTTTCGGGCTGTCTGCCGATCCTGTTGCAGATCCCGGTGTTCTTCGCCCTCTACAAGGTGCTGTTCGTCACCATCGAGATGCGGCACGCGCCGTTCTACGGCTGGATCACCGACCTGTCGGCGCCCGATCCGACCACGGTGTTCAACCTGTTCGGCCTGATCCCGTGGAGCCCGCCGGGCTTCCTGATGGTCGGCGCGCTGCCGCTGATGATGGGCTTCACCATGTGGCTGCAACAGAAGATCAGCCCGGCGAACCCGGACCCGATCCAGCAGCGCATCTTCATGGTGCTGCCGTTCCTGTTCACCTACATGATGGCGGCGTTCCCGGCCGGTCTGGTCATCTACTGGACCTGGTCGAACCTGCTGGCCATCGCCCAGCAGTGGTACATCATGCGCCGCATGGGCATGGCCACGAAGACGGCGCCGAAGAAGGCGTGATCCGCCAGACCGGACGCTCCGGCCGCCGCGGCCCCACCCGGGCCCGGCGGCGGACCGTCCGACGGACGACACGGCCCGCCGGCAGCCCCGGCGGGCCGACTTTTATGTAAGATCAGGATAAGATCAGGGTTCCACCGCGACCCGCGTCGCGGCAGCAGAGGGACGGGACATGGCGCAGACACCGGAGATCACCCCGTCGCTGGCGGACGACCTGACGGCCGAGGACATCGAGGCCGGGCGGCTGCTCTTCGCGCGGGAGTGCAATTTCTTCTGGGGCGCCCCGGCGGCCTCGGAACTGCCCGAGGCGGACCTGCCGGAAGTCTGCTTCGCCGGCCGCTCGAACGTGGGCAAGTCCAGTCTGGTCAACGCGCTGACGGGGCGGGTGACGCTGGCCCGCACGAGCCAGACGCCCGGCCGCACGCAGCAGCTCAACTTCTTCAATCTGGGCGACCGGCTGGTGCTGGTGGACATGCCGGGTTACGGCTACGCCAAGGTCTCCAAGGAGACCTCCAGCGCCTGGACCGACTTCGCCAAATCCTACCTGAAGGGGCGCGTGACCCTGCGCCGGGCCCTGGTCCTGGTCGATTCCCGGCACGGCCTGAAGCCGCAGGACATCGACATGATGAAGATGATGGACCAGGCGGCCGTGGCCTATCAGATCGTGCTGACCAAGGCCGACAAGCTCACCGACAAGGCCCTGGTCCATGCCCGGGCGGCCGTGGCGGCCGCCCTGGTGAAACATCCCGCCGCGCATCCGGAGGTGATGGCCACCTCCTCGGAAAGCGGTCTGGGCATCGCGGAGCTGCGGGCGACGCTGACCCGCCTCGCCGCTCCGGCTCTCTGATCCCCCCTCCCGGCGGACCGGGGAAACCGGCCGCGCAGCGCCGGCGGGGGAACCGGGGCCGGGCTCAGAACATCCCGGCCAGGGTCGCCACCATCACCACCGCAGAGGCCAGAGCCGGCAGGCCTTCGACCAGATCCTCCATGGACGGCAGGAACTCGGTCAGGGCGGCCAGGGTGCCGGTGGTCTCGGTGCCGGTGATCGCGGTGGTGGTCGTCTCGGTCAGCATGGTCATCGTCGTCTCCATCGTCTTATCGGGTTGGCTTCTTCGGGGTGACCGGCTCGTCCGGTCCTGTCCCCTTATCAGCAAGCGGCGTGCCAGGTCCGGAATCCGCGGAATTCCAGGCCCTGGCCGCAGCGACGATGGTCGTTTCCACCACCGGATGGCAGAAAACGCGATCCGGTGAAGATCACTGGCCCGATCGGGAGGTCAAAGCCCCAGGGCCAGCCCCAGCCGCGTCGAAACGACGAACCAGACCCCGGCCAGCACGATGCCGAGCCCGAGCATCGCCCGGCCGCCGGGAGTCGCCGGTCCCTGCCCCGGTTCCGCCCGCCAGCGCAGCGCCGCCGCCACGCCCAGCGCCAGCACGATCCAGGGCGCCGCCAGCACCGGCACGAACCATTGCGGCACGCCCAGGATCAGCAGCGCCCCGGCCTCCGTCGCCAGTTCCGCCTCCGCCACGGCCTGGGCGGCGCGGGCAGCGGCGGCCACCAGCACGGCAAGCTGGAGCCAGAACCAGGGCCGGCGCCGGGCGCAGCGCAGCCCGCCGCCCCGGACCAGCCCCCGGACCAGCCCCCGGATCAGGGCGAAGACCGCCAGCAGCGCCGCCGGCCCCAGCGCCAGGGTGAGGGCCTGCCCCAGCGCGGCCGTGACCGGGTTCAGGGTGGCGTTCAGCCAGCCGCCGGTCATGTAGGGCACGCTCAGGGCGAAGCGCAGTGGCTCCGCCCCGGCGCAGGCGGCGGACGGGTCCTGCCCGTCGAAGAACAGGCGCAGCGCCTCCCGCCCGCAGGGCCGGGCGAGGCTGCTGCCATGGCTGGCCGCCGGCACCTCCAGCACGCGGGCGTCGGCCAGCCGGGCGGCCACGGCGCGGCCATGCTCGACCGGCGTGATCGGGTCGAAGGCGCCATGGATCAGCAGGGTGCGGACGGGGCTGCCCTCGGGGAAGGGCAGGGCCTCCCGCACCGGCCATTCGGCGCAGGCCCGCGCCATGCTGTCCGATTCCATGGCCGCGGCGATCTGCGGGAAGGCGGCCCGGGCCGCGGCGGCCTCCGCCTCTTCGCGGGCGGGGTCGAAGCGGCTGCAACTGATGGCGAGGAAGCCGTCCATCGCCGTCGGCCGGCCGACCGACATGCGCCGGCCCATCAGCCGGAACCAGCCCGTCTCCCCCGCCGCGAAGCGGTCGATCAGCAGCGGCCCGACGCGCAGCATGTTGGGGTCGTAGAAGGTCCGTTGCAGCACGCCCAGCCAGGTGGCCAGCCGCGCCTGACCGGCGGCGTGGCGGCGTTCCGCCTCGGCCAGAAAGCGGGCCTCCAGGTCGGGGAAGGCGGCGGCGCAGGGCGCCTCGGCGGCGCAGGCGCGGGCCAGCCGGACCAGCACGTCCGCCCCCTGCCGCACCCCGTCGGTGACGGCGGACCAGGGCGGCACCGTGCTGTCCAGCGCCACGGCATGCAGCCCGTCCGGGTCCTGCGCCATCAGCACCAGCGCCACCAGCGTCCCGTGGGATTCGGCGAAGACGTCCCAGGCGGCAAAACCCAGGGCCCGGCGCAGGTCGGCGGCGTCCGCGGCCACCGCCGCCACCGTATAGCCCTCGGGGGCGCCGCCCTTGGCGCGCAGTTCCGCGAGGCAGTCGCGCATCTGCGCCGCCGGGCCGTCGTCGCGCAGGTCGAAGGCCCGCACCGCCATCCGGTCCGGGCAGATCCGGGGCGACGTGCGGTCGCCGCCGCGCTGGTCGAACAGGATCAGCGGGTGCCGCCCGGTCAGCGGATGGTCCGCGAACTGGCGCAGATGCGGCACGGCCGAGCCGCCGGGACCGCCGTGCAGCACCAGCACCGGCAGCGCGTCCGACGGCTCGCGCGGCGCCATCCGCACCACCGGCAGCGACAGCATCCGCGTCGGCCGGCCGTCGCGCAGCTCCGGCACCTGCACCGTGCCGCAGCTCAGGCGCGCCCGCAGGGCGTCATCGACCTCCAGGTCGTCGGGACAGGCGGTTTCGGCATAGGTGGCGGCGGGAACCCCGGCCGGTCCGGGCGGCGCTGCCGCCCGCGCGCTCCCTTGAAGACCCACGCCACAGAGCATCGCCGCCACGACCATCGCCGCGGCGCGCCACACGGAACCCGACACACGCATCCCTGATCCCCGTCCGGAACAGCCGGGGCAAGGGTTAGCGCACCGCACAGCGGGCGCAACGGAAATCGCGCCGCAGGCACCGGCGGGCGCGGCGCAGGCGGCGGGGACCCGTCCGGAACGGCAGCCGCAGCGGGTCGGATGCCGGATTGCCCCGGCCGGCGGTCCGGTGTATCCACGGCCCGTTTGACCGCCATCAGCCCGGGACACCGTCGCCCATGAGCACCCCCGCCCCCGCCGCCACGCCCAGCCGCGAGGAATGGCTCGCCAAGGCCCGCACCCTGTCCGAGGCGCTGCCCTTCATGCGCCGCTATGCGGGCAAGACGGTCGTCGTGAAGTATGGCGGCCACGCCATGGGCGACGAGAGCCTGGGGCGCCGCTTCGCCAACGACATCGTGCTGATGAAGCAGATGGGCATCAGCCCCGTCGTCGTGCATGGCGGCGGTCCCCAGATCGGCCAGATGCTGGAGCGGCTGAAGATCAAGTCGGAATTCGTGGACGGCCTGCGCGTCACCGACAAGGAGACGGTGGAGATCGCGGAGATGGTCCTCTCCGGCTCCATCAACAAGCAGATCGTGGCCCTGATCAACGATGCCGGCGGCGATGCCGTCGGCCTGTCGGGCAAGGACGACGATCTGATCGAGGCGCGCAAGGTCACCCGCAGCAAGCGCGATCCCGACAGCAACATCGAGAAGGTCATCGACCTGGGCTTCGTCGGCGATCCGTTCCGCGTCAATCCGGGCCTGCTGCACAAGCTGCAACAGGCGGACATCATCCCCGTCATCGCCCCCATCGGCATCGGGGAGGACGGCCAGACCTACAACATCAACGCGGACACGGCGGCGGGCGCCATCGCCGCGGCGGTGAACGCCACCCGGCTGCTGCTGCTGACCGACGTGGCCGGCGTGCTGGACAAGCAGAAGCGCCTGATCCCCGAGATGTCGGTGGACGCGGCGCAGCGCGCCATCGACGACGGCACCGCCACCGGCGGCATGATCCCGAAGATCGAGACCTGCCTGCGCGCCGTCGCCGGCGGGGTGGAGGCGGCGGTGATCCTGGACGGCCGCGTGCCCCATGCCATCGTGCTGGAGCTGTTCACCGAGGGCGGGGCCGGCACCCTGATCGGCCGGAAATAGGCCGCACCCCCTCCCTGACCTCTGGCCGCCGGCGCAACGGAGCGCCGGCGGCGGGCCTTCACACCGGTCCGCTCACACCTTCACCCCGAAGAATTCGAGCTGCCATTTCATCTCGGCCTCGGTCATCGGGTAGTCCGTGCCGTCCTTGGCGTTCATCACGGCCGAGGGCGGGATCATGGCGAGGCGGAGCTGCACCTGGCGGGCGAAGCGCATGCCCAGCTTCGCCCGCCAGCACACGGCCGTGACCCCGCGCGGGCTCTGCCCGCCGACGATCTTGTCCACCGTGTCCAGCGGGATGCCCGCGCGCAGCGACAGCGCCGTCAGCACGAAGCCGCGGTCGCCCATGGACAGGGCGTCGGAGATCACCTCCTCGTCCAGCACCCCGGCGGCGTGCAGCCGGCGGGCGCGGTCGCCCGGCCGCTCCTTCGGCTCCTCCTCCTCGTCGTGGAGCGCCTCCGCCGTCCCGGCCCGCGGTGCCGCCGCTGGCGCGGACAGGCCCGGCAGGCGGCGGCGCACCGCCTCGCTGACCGCGGCGCGCGTTTCCTCCGGCAGGTCCGGGCGGGCCTGGAGGACCTTCAGAAGCTGGTCGTTGACGAAGCCGGCGATGCGCGCCGCCGCCCGTGGCGGCAGGGTCGGGCGCCGCACCAGGGGGCCGTGCCAGGGCTCGTGCCGTGGCGCCATCTCGATGATCCGGTCCAGCGTCTCCTCCCGGATCTGGGCGGAGTGGTTGGCCAGCAGCGCCGCCACGGCCCCTTCGCTGTCCGTCCGGGCCACGGCGTCGGCCACGTCGCCGGACAGGCCGGCGCGCTCGGCGATGGCGACGAGCGCGCCGTCCAGCGGCTGCGCCCGGATGATCTGGAGCAGATCCTCGTCGGTCAGGATGGGGGAGTGCCGCAGCACCGGCCCGCTGACGGACAGCTCCAGGTCGCGGGCGAGCTGCTGCACCACCTGCGCCGGGGCGCCGGGCTGGTCCTTCAGCGTTTCCGCCAGCACCCGGCGCACGGTCACCGCCTGGTCGCGGGCCAGCGTCTCCAGCACCTCCAGGGTCAGCTTCTCAAGCTGCCCGACCTTTTCGGCCGGCAGATGCGGGACCAGGGAAGCGATCTTGGCGGCGAGGCTGGAGCGCACCCCCTCGTCCGGGTCGGCGGCCAGCAGCAGGTCGGCCTGCCGCGGCGTGCTGGTGTTGCGGGCGATCTCCCGCCGCACCTCCGCACTCTGGTCGGCGGCCAGGAAGTACAGGATCTCGGGCCGCGTCTCCGCCCGGCCGGCGACGAAGCGCCGTTCCACCGCGTCCGGACTGGTCGCCAGCCGCTTCGCCGTGTCGTAGTCGACACCGCCGAGGGGGCGATCCTCGGGACCTTTCATGCTCACCGGATCACTCTCCACCCGTGCCGCCGGCCGAGGCGTCCTCGCCGGCCGTTCCGCTTCCGATCGCCGCCGCGGGCGCCAGGGCGCGGTTGCCCTTGCCCTGGCGCTTGGCGGCATACATGGCGTGGTCGCCGCGGTCCACCAGCCCCTGCGCCGGCTCGCCGCCGCCGCCGGCATAGAGCGCCACGCCGATGGAGACGCCCAGCGGCCGGTCCGGCGCGGCCGAGAGGGGACGCAGGAACTCCGCCGCCTCGCGCAGCAGCCGGTCGGCCACCCGCAGGGCCTGGGCCTCGTCCACCCGCTCGATCCAGAGCACGAACTCGTCGCCGCCCAGCCGCGCCGTCAGATCGCCCGGCCGGGCCAGCCGCACCAGCAGCGTGCCCACCGCCTTCAGCACCCCGTCGCCCGCCGTGTGGCCGAGCAGGTCGTTGACCGCCTTGAAATTGTCCAGGTCGAAATAAAGCAGCGCGGAGGAGCCGCCGCGGTGCCGCTCCAGCCGCTGCTCCAGCAGCTCCATGAAGGTGCGCCGGTTGTAGAGCCCGGTCAGCCCGTCGCGCTCGGACAGGGTCTTCAGCCGTTCCTGGTAGCGGGCCTGGGCGACGGCGACACCGACATGGTCGGCGATCGCCGCGACCATGGAGATGTCGTCCGCGCTCCACGTCTCCTCTGCCGGGCGCCAGGCCAGGACCGCGCCGTTCACCTCGTTGCGGAACAGGGTGCGCCCGGCCAGCAGGCGCACCGGCCCGGCCACCGTCTCGCAGCCCTCGGCGCTCTCCGCCGCGGCAGCCAGCAGAGCCGGCAGCGCATCCGCCGCCACCGGCGGCAGCGTGCCCTGCCGCGCCGCGGGTCCGTAGCCCTCCCCCGCCTTGGCGAAGACCAGGGCGCCGGCGGCACCGGTGGCGTTCACCGCGACACCGGCCGCGATCTCCAGCGTGCGGGTGGGATCGACGTCGTCGCGGGTGGAGGAGACGATGAAGCCCAGATACTTCTCGCGCAGCCGGACGCGGGACAGCTCCATGCCACGCAGGCGGGCGTCGGTGATGTCGCGGCAGGCGCCGCGCGCGCCCAGCCATTCCCCGCCCGGCCCGGTCAGCGGCACGGCGGAGGAGATCAGGCAGGCCGGCTCGCCCGAGCGGTCGCGCAGCCAGACCTCCGTCCGCTCGATCGGCACCCGCGTGTCGAAGGGCAGCGGCTGGTCGGCGAAGTCCGGCAGCACGAGATCCGCGGGGTGCCGGCCCAGCAGCTCCTCCGCCCGGTAGCCGATGGCCCCGGCGGGGGAGACGAAGGCGAAGCGCCCGTCCGGCCCCGTCTCCCAGGCGAAGTCGGAGGAGATGTCCACCAGATCCTTGTAGCGCTGGCGGGACTCCGTCAGGGCGTGGCGCAGCCGGCGCTCCAGCGTCACGTCGCGCCCCAGCAGCAGCACCTCGCCGTCCGGCAGGGGGACAGCGGCGAACTCCACGACGCCGGGGCCGGAGCCGGTCGCCACCGGCACGGAGCGGGTGCTGTCCAGCCGCGGACCGCCGCTGGCGACCCACCAGGACAGGTCCTCGCGCCAGGTGCCGCCGCCCGTGTCCAGGGGAACGCAGCGGGCGTTGGCGGCGCACAGCGCGCCGTCAGCCGTCAGGCGCAGCGCGGGTCCCGGCCAGCCGGCCAGGATGGCCGCCGCCTCAGCCCCGTCCAGGGGCGGCGGGGCGGTCGGTACGGATTCTGTTTCCACGCCGGCGGCTCCGCTCCGGATCGCACTCCCACTCGGGCATCAGGACTAGCCCAGCCGGCCCCCCGCGTCCACCTGACCGGGAGGCAGGGCCGACCCGCGGCCCGGCGGGAGCGGACGGGTGATGGCCGGGCTTGCCCCGCGGGGCGGCCGCGCCCATTCTCCCCGCCATGACGATACAAGACTCCCCCGTCCGGCCCGCCGGACACGCCTCCCCCGCTCGGCCCGCCGGGGCCCGGAGCCTGTCCGGCATCGATACCTGGGTGTTCGACCTGGACAACACCCTCTATCCGTCGAGCTGCAACCTGTTCGCCCAGGTGGACCGCCGCATCGGCGAGTTCATCGCGGAGTATTTCGGCCTGCCCTACGAAGAGGCGCGGGCGAAGCAGAAGAAGTATTTCCGCGAGCACGGCACCAGCCTGCGCGGGCTGATGGTCGAGCACGACATCGACCCGGTGCCGTTCCTGGAATATGTCCACGACATCGACGTGACGCCGGTGGAACCGTCGGAACGGCTGGCCCGCGCGCTGGACGCCCTGCCCGGCCGCAAGCTGGTCTACACCAACGGCTCCGTCCGCCATGCCGAGAACATCCTGGCCCGGCTGGGCGTCGAGGGCCGTTTCGAGGCGGTGTTCGACATCGTGGCCGCGGGCTACGTGCCGAAGCCCGACCCGCGGCCCTACCGCACCCTGGTCGAGCGCCACGGGGTGGAGCCGGCCCGCGCCGTGATGGTGGAGGACATCGCCCGCAACCTGGCCCCGGCCGCGGCGCTGGGCATGACGACGGTGTGGCTGCGCACGGACGCCGACTGGTCCCGCCCGGACGGCGGCGGCGTCGGCCATGGCGACCACATCCACCATGTCGTGGACGACCTGATCGACTGGCTGGAAGCCGGCGCCCCGCCGGTCCTGTGAGCCTGCCGGCGCCCCTCCGACGGGCGCCGGGGTGAGGGCGGAGCGCCTCCGATTGACAGGGCCGGCCGGCTGTCCCATCGTCCCGGCGCGCCCGTCGTCCCCTTCGACGCGACCATCCGGACCCCTGCCATGAGCACCGCCCCCGACATCCTCGCCCGCACGATCGACCAGGCCTGGGAGGCGCGCGACGGCCTCAATCCCGGCACCACCGGCCCCGTCCGTGCGGCGGTGGAGGAGGCGCTGGGCCTGCTGGACGCCGGCACCCTGCGCGTGGCCGAGCCGGTGGACGGCGGCAGCCAGGGCGGTGGCTGGCGGGTGAACCAGTGGCTGAAGAAGGCGGTGCTGCTGTCCTTCCGGCTGACCGACAACGCCGTCATCCCCGGCGGTCCCGGCCTGCCCGGCGGGGACGGCGCCACCTGGTTCGACAAGGTGCCGTCCAAGTTCGCCGGCTGGGACGAGGCGCGCTGGAAGGCCGCCGGCTTCCGCGCCGTGCCCGGCGCCATCGTCCGCCACAGCGCGCATGTGGCGCCGGGCGTCGTGCTGATGCCCAGCTTCGTCAATCTGGGCGCCCATGTGGACCGCGGCACCATGGTGGATACCTGGGTGACGGTCGGTTCCTGCGCCCAGATCGGCCGCAACGTGCATCTCTCCGGCGGCGTCGGCATCGGCGGCGTGCTGGAGCCGTTGCAGGCCAACCCCGTCATCATCGAGGACGACTGCTTCATCGGCGCCCGGTCGGAGGTGGTGGAGGGCGTCATCGTGGAGCGCGGCAGCGTGCTCTCCATGGGCGTCTTCATCAGCGCCTCGACCCGGATCATCGACCGCGCCACGGGCGAGGTCTTCATCGGCCGCGTGCCGGCCTGGTCCGTCGTCGTGCCGGGCACCCTGCCCGGCCGGCCGCTGCCCGACGGCAGCCCCGGCCCCGGCCTCTCCTGCGCCGTCATCGTCAAGCGGGTGGACGAGAAGACCCGCGCCAAGACCAGCATCAACGACCTGCTGCGGGACTGACCGACGTGGCCCCCGATCCCATCGCCCTCGCCCGCGACCTGATCCGCTGCCCCAGCGTCACCCCGGCCGATGCCGGGGCGCTGGATCTGGTGCAGTCGGTGCTGGAGGGGCTCGGCTTCACCTGCCACCGGCTGCCGTTCCAGGAACCGGGCACGGAGCGGGTGGACAATCTCTATGCCCGGCTGGGCGACCAGGGCCCGAACTTCTGCTTCGCCGGCCACACGGACGTCGTGCCGGCCGGGGATGCCGCGGCCTGGACCGTCGATCCTTTCGGGGGCGAAATAATCGACGGCCAGCTCTATGGCCGCGGTGCTGCGGACATGAAGGGTGGCGTCGCCGCCTTCATCGCCGCCGTGGGATCATTCCTGGATCGTAACGGTCCGCCGCCGGGCAGCATCAGCCTGCTGATCACGGGGGACGAGGAAGGCCCGGCCGTCAACGGCACCCGCAAGGTACTGGACTGGATGGCGGCGCGCGGGGAGCGCATCGACGCCTGTCTGGTCGGGGAGCCGACCAATCCCCGTGCCCTGGGCGACATGATCAAGGTCGGCCGCCGCGGCAGCCTGACGGCGACCCTGACGGCGCTGGGGGCGCAGGGCCACACGGCCTATCCGCATCTGGCGGACAACCCGCTGCCGCGGCTGGCGGAGGCGCTGCACCTGCTGGCCTCCAGCCCGCTGGACATGGGCACGCCGCACTTCCAGCCCTCGACCCTGGCCCTGACCAGCATCGACGTGGGCAACCCGGCGAGCAACGTGATCCCGGCCCGCGGCACGGCCCGCTTCAACATCCGCTTCAACGACCTGCACACCCCGGAGAGCCTGGAGGCGCATATCCGCGACGTGCTGGAAGAAGTGGGCGGCGCCTGGGACCTGACGGTGCAGACCAGCGGTGTCGCCTTCCTGACGCCGCCGGGCGCCCTGTCGGACATCGTGGCCGCGGCGGTGGAGGCGCACACCGGCCGGACGCCGGAGCTGAGCACCTCGGGCGGCACCTCCGACGCCCGCTTCATCAAGGACCACTGCCCGGTGGTGGAGTTCGGTCTGGTCGGCGCCAGCATGCACAAGGTGGACGAGCGCGTGGCCGTGGCCGACCTGCTGGACCTGACGGCGATCTACCGCACGGTGCTGGAACGCTGGTTCGCCGGCACGGAACGCCGGGCATGAGCTTCGCGCGCGACGCGCTCTACGGTCTTTACGGCGCCTGGCGCCTGGCCCGTTTCGACGCCACGGCCGCGGCCTGGTACGACGCCACGCCGGAAGCGGCGCTGGCCAGCTTCCGCGCCCTCTGGCTGGTGCTGCCGGGCTTCATGCTGCTGCTGCTGTTCCAGCTCGGCGGCGGTTTCCCGCCGGTGATGCTGGCGGGCCGGCTGGTGCTGGAATCGATGGGGCTGGTCGTCGGCATCCTGGCCTATCTGCTGGTCGCCTTCCATGTGCTGGAGCTCGCGGGCAAGCAGCAGGAGTTCGGCCGCTACGCCGCGGCCTACAACTGGTCCTACGTGGTCCAGGTCGCCCTGCTGCTGGGCGTCCATGCGCTGGACCGCAGTGGGCTGCTGGGCGAGCAGGCGGCGGAGCTGCTGCTGTTCGTCGCCACCGTCTGGGTGCTGACCTACCAGTGGTTCATCGCCCGCGCGACCGCCGGGGTCGGCGGCCTGGGTGCTCTGGGGCTGGTGGCGGTGGACATCTTCATCAGCATCATGGTCAAGAACGTGACCGACGCCATGGTCGGCCTCCCGGTTGCCTGACCCCGCGGGCCTCAGTACCAGGCCTCGGTGAAGTAGAGCCCGGCCGCCGGCGCGGTCGGACCGGCTGCGGAACGGTTGCGCGCCGCCAGCGCCCGGCTCACATTGTCGGCGGTCCAGCGCCCCTCCCCCACCAGCTTCAGGGTGCCGACCATGTTGCGCACCTGATGGTGCAGGAAGGAGCGGGCGCGGGCGACGATCCGCACCTCCTCCCCCACCCGCGCGACCGACAGGTCCGAGAGCGTCTTCACCGGCGACTTCGCCTGACAGAGCGAGGCGCGGAAGCTGCTGAAATCGTGCTGGCCGACAAGGCGCTGCGCCGCCTCGTGCATCGCCGCCGCGTCCAGCCCGCCCTGGACGTGCCAGACCCGGCCGGCCTCCAGCGCCGCCGGGGCACGGCGGTTGAGGATGCGGTAGAGATAGGCCCGGCCCAGGCAGGAGAAGCGGGCATGGAAGTCCGGTGCCACCGGCTCGACCCGCAGCACGGCGACCGGATGCGGCCTCAGGTGGAAGTTCAGGGCCGCCTGCACCTTGTCCGCCGTCGCCTCGCGGGCCAGATCGACGCTGGCCACCATGGCCAGGGCATGCACCCCGGCGTCCGTGCGGCCAGCACAGGAGACGGTGACCGTTTCCTGGGTGAAACGATAGATCGCCTCTTCCAGCGCCTGCTGGACGGAGGGACCGTTGTCCTGCCGCTGCCAGCCGACGAAGGGCCGGCCGTCATATTCCAGGGTCAGCTTCCAGCGCTGCATCCGCCCGCCTCCGGGCCGGCTCAGGCCACGATCCGGGCGCCCGGCGCGAGCGGGAAGCCGCGCAGGAAGGCGGCACCGTCCACCGGCGCCTTGCCGGGCCGCTGCACCGTCAGCAGGCGCAGGGCGCCCTCGCCGCAGGCCACCGTCAGCCCGCCGGGCAGCAGCGTTCCGGGCTCGCCCCGGCCGGGTACCGGCTCCGCCGCCAGGACCTTGAGTCGCTCCCCCGTCGCCGCCTCGAACCAGCAGCCGGGCCAGGGCGTGAAGGCCCGCACCTGGCGGTCGAGCGTGGCGGCGTCGAGCGCGAAGTCCAGCCGCCCCTCCTCCTTCGCCAGCTTGGCGGCGTAGGTGACGCCCTCCTCCGGCTGCGGCTCCGCCACCAGCCGGCCGGCGGCGATGCCGTCCAGCGCCGCCACGATCAGCCGCGCCCCCTCTTCGGAGAGCGCGTCGTGCAGGGCCTGAGCCCCCGTGCGGGGGCCGATCGGCACCTCTCCCTTCAGCAGCATGGGGCCGGTGTCCAGCCCCGCCTCCATGCGCATGATGGTGACGCCGCTCACCGTGTCGCCGGCCTGGATGGCGCGCTGGATCGGGGCGGCACCGCGCCAGCGCGGCAGCAGCGAGGCATGGACGTTGATGCAGCCCAGCCGCGGCGCGTCCAGCACCGGCTGCGGCAGGATCAGGCCGTAGGCGGCGACGACGGCGCCGTCCAGCCCCAGCGCCGCGAACTCCGCCTGCGCCTCGGCCACGCGCAACGACTTCGGATGCCGCACGGGGATGCCCAGCGCCTCGGCCCGGCGATGCACGGGCGAGGGCTGGAGCTGGTGGCCGCGGCCGGCCGGGCGGGGCGGCTGGGTATAGACGCAGACCACCCGGTGCCCGGCGCCGACCAGGGCGTCGAGGATGGGGACGGAGAAGTCGGGCGTGCCCATGAAGGCGAGCGTCAGGCCGGCCATGGCGGTATCCTGGAAGCGAACGGTCGGGGCGGGATCAGCCCTGGACTTCGACCACCACCACCGACCGGCGGGCCGCGTTCAGCGTGCGCGCGATCCGGGTGGCCTCGGCCAGGGTGTCGAAGCGCTTGGCCAGACCCGCCTTGCGGCTCCAGGTGTAGCCGACCCAGATCGGTGACGCCAGCCAGCCCTCGAATTCGGGGTGCGTCTCGTCGCGGGAATCACGGATCAGGTAGGGCAAGGAGGGGGTCCCGTGACGGCCGGCGGGTCAGCCCGCGGCCTTGTTGCGCTGCATCTTCTGCAAGCGGCGCAGCAGCATGCTGCGCTTGAGGGCGGAGAGGTAGTCCACGAACAGCACGCCGTTCAGATGGTCGATCTCGTGCTGCACGCAGGTCGCCGTCAGCCCGTCCGCGTCCAGTTCCCGCACCTCGCCCGCACGGTCCACGTAGCGGACGCGCACCTGCCGCGGGCGGGTCACGTCGGCATAGATGTCCGGGATGGACAGGCAGCCCTCCTGCGCCGTCGCCAGCTCGTCGGAGCGGGCGATGATCTCCGGATTCGCCATCAGGATGGGGTTCGGCGCCTCGGTCTTGCGCTCGGCGATGTCCATGACGATCACCCGCTCCAGCACGCCGACCTGCGGCGCCGCCAGACCGATCCCGGGCGCCTTGTACATCGTCTCCAGCATGTCGTCCATCAGGCGGGCGACGCGGCCGTCCACGTTGGTGACGGGGGTGGCCGTCTGGCGCAGCCGCGCATCGGGGACGATCAGGATGTTCAGCAGCGACATGGACGGCGTATCCGGGGAGAGGTGATCTGGATTTGTGCAATACCCACTATGGCCAGCCAGATAGGTCCCTGTGAAGGGCGCGTCAAGCAAGCGTCCGTCCGGCGCCGCCGGGATCAGCCCTGCGCCTCGGGCAGAACCCAGGGAACCGACGCCTGCGGCGGGCTGGTATCCCGCGCCTGCGGTGGGCCGGGATCCCGCGCCTGCGGCGGGCCGGGGTCCGGCGCCAGCGGCGGGCGCGGGCTCTGGTCGAGCGGCAGCAGCTCCACCATCTCCGCATTGTCCGGCGTGGCCTTCAGCTCCTTGAAGCGGCGGGCGGTGACCAGCACCCGGCTCTCCAGCGAGCTGACGGCCTTGTTGTAGCACTCGACCGCCCCGCCCAGCCCCTTGCCCAGCCGCTGCATGTGCTCGGCCATGACGCCCAGCCGGTCGTACATCTCGCGGCCCAGCACGCTGATCTCCCGCGCGTTGTGGGCCAGCTTCTCCTGCCGCCAGCCGTAGGAGACGGCGCGCAGCAGCGCGATCAGGGTGGTCGGCGTGGCCGGGATGACGGACTGGTCGATCCCCGCTTCGATCAGGGCCGGGTCCTGCTCCAGCGCGGCGGAGAAGAAGTTCTCGCCCGGCAGGAACAGCACGACGAATTCCGGCGCCGGCTCGAACTGGCTCCAGTACCGCTTCTCGCCCAGCGCCTTCATGTGGTCGCGGATGTGGCGGGCGTGGCGTGCCATGTGCGCCGCCCGCATCGCGTCGTCCGTCGTGCCGACGGCATCCAGGAACGCCTCCAGCGGGGCCTTGGCGTCCACCACGATGGTCTTGCCGCCGGGCAGCCGGACCAGCAGGTCCGGGCGCAGGCGCCCCTGCTCGGCGTCGTGGCTGACCTGTTCGTGGAAGTCGCAATGGTCCAGCATCCCGGCCATCTCCACCACGCGGCGGAGCTGGATCTCGCCCCAGCGGCCGCGGGTCGCCGGGCTGCGCAGGGCGCGGACCAGGTTGGCCGTCTCGCTGCGGAGCTGGCCCTGCGTCTCGATCAGGCTGGAGACCTGGGTCTTCAGCTCGGCATAGGCGCCGGCGCGGGCCTGTTCGAGCTGGTGGATGGCGCTGTCGAACTTCTCCAGCTTCTCCCGCACGGGGCCGACCAGTTCCCCGATCGCCTGCTGGCGCCGTTCCAGATCGCCCCGGGCGCTTTCCTGGACCTTTTCAAGCTGCGCCTGCGCCAGTTCCAGGAAGCGGCGGTTGTTGGCCGACAGGGCCTCGTGCGACAGCGCCTGAAAGGTCTCGCGGAAGCGCGCCTCGGCCCCGGACAGCAGGGCCCGGTTCTCCTCCAGCCGCTGGCGCAGCGCCTCCTCCGCCATGGACAGGCGCTCGACCCGCTGCCGCTCCAGGCCCAGATCGGCGGCCAGATCCTCCAGGCGCCGCTCCAGATCCGGCACGCGGGCGGCGGCCGTTTCCGCGCTGGCGCGGGCGGCGGCCAGTTCGGCCTGCTGGTCGTGCAGGTCGATGATCAGGCGGTCGCGCTCGATCGCCTCGTCCTTCATCGCCTCAAGCTGGCGCAGCGCGAAGTCGCGCTCGGCCAGCAGCCCGGCGGCGCGAGATTCCGCGGCCAGGACCGACCGCGCCACCGACAGGCGCACCAGCACATAGACCAGGATCGCGGCGACGGCAGCGCCGATGCCCAGCGACTGCGGCTCGATCGTGAACGGCATGGGTCCCCCAGGAAACCGACCGGGGGAGACTAGACGAGTGCGGCCGGCATGGGAACGGGAAGTGAACGTCAGGCGCCGGCGCCACCCTCCGGCGCGCCCAGCAGGGCCGCCCGCACCACCGCCTCGGCCGCGCTCAGCTCCCCCAGCCAGCCGCGCAGCTCGTCCAGGGTGGGCTCCTCATAGGCTTCTTCCATCGGGTTCGCGGACGGATATCGGAAGCTGTAGCCGAAGGGCGTCATCCAGGCCCAGGGGGCCAGGACGTCCCGGAGCGGATGCGCATCCGGCAAGCGGGCGATCAGGTCCGCGATGTCGTGGCTCTTGGGAACGCGGACCGCCGCCGCAGCCAGCACCGCCTTCACCAGCTTCTCCACGGCCTGCTGGCAATGGTAGGCGGCCCCGGTCGGCAGCGGCACCGGCCCGTCGATGGCGTTGCGGACCATCGCCAGATCGTCGCGCGCATGCCTGAGCCAGCCGGCGACCGTTTCAGTGGCCATAGACGAGGCGGCCATGGGCGAAGGCTTCGTGGCTCAGATTGCCGACCTGCCGTTTCGCCCGTTCGAAGCCGCGCCGGGTGCAGGGGAACAGCTCGACGCGCGCAGCCACCCCCCTGGTTGCCTCATAGGCCTCCCGGGGGTGGAGCCTGCGGCCGAAATCATCGGGCAGGACCATGAGCAGGTCGTAGTCGCTGTCGGTGCGGGCACTGCCCCGGGCGCGGCTGCCGAAAAGGTAAATCGCCTCCGGGCGGAAGGCCGCGACGAGGCGGTCCACGATCTCCAGCAACGTGAGGTCATTCGGCGCGAGGGCATCCGGCATGGCCGCATCCTAGCACGGCGGGGCCGCGGGCCGGGAGGGGGCGCGGCTATTCCGCCGCCGCGCGGGAAGGGTCGCCGCCGCGGCCCGGGGTCCGGTCCTTCACCCAGCGGCTGGTGCAGACGATCTTCGACGTGTCGCAGCGGTCGGCGTAGCGCCGGGCCACGGCGATCACCTCGTGCATCAGCCCGTCGCTGAGCCGGGTCGGCGTCAGGCCCAGGCCTACCAGCCCCGCATTCGCCACGTCCAGGTTGTTCTCCGGCGCCTCCTTGCGCGGGTTCTCCTGCTGCGCGACCGGCACGCCGGTCATGCCGGCGACCATCTCCGCCAGATCGCGGACCCGGTGGCACTCGGTCATCTGGTTCAGGATGCGCACCCGCTCCCCCCGCGCCGGCGGGCTGAGCGCCGCCAGTTCGATGCAGCGCACGGTGTCGCGGATATGGATGAAGGCGCGGGTCTGGCCGCCGGTGCCGTGGACGGTCAGCGGATGGCCGACGGCCGCCTGCATCAGGAAGCGGTTCAGCACGGTGCCGTAGTCGCCGTCATAGTCGAAGCGGTTGATCAGACGTTCGTCCAGATCCGTTTCCGGGGTCGAGGTGCCCCAGACGATGCCCTGGTGCAGGTCGGTGATGCGCAGCCCGTCATTCTTCGCGTAATAGTAGAACAGGAGCTGGTCCAGCGTCTTGGTCATGTGATAGATGCTGCCCGGATCGGCGGGATACAGGATCTCCACATCCGCCGCGGCCCCGCCGGACTTCAGCGTCGCCTCGATGTAGCCCTCCGGGATGCGCAGGCCGCGCGCCTTGCCGTAGCCGTAGACGCCCATGGTGCCCAGATGCAGCAGATGCGCGTCCGGGCAGGCCTCGACCATGGCGCAGAGCACGTTGTTGGTGGCGTTGATGTTGTTGTCCACCGTGTAGCGCTTGTGCCGGGGCGACTTCATGGAATAGGGCGCGGCGCGCTGCTCGGCGAAATGGACGATGGCGTCGGGCCGCTCCTGGGCGAAGGCGGCCTCCAGCGCGTCGTAGTCGCGCGCCACGTCCAGCGCGCGGAACCCGATGCGGTGGCCGCTGCGTTCCGTCCAGGCCGCCAGCCGCTCGTCCAGCGGCCGGATCGGGGTCAGGCTCTCGGCGCCCAGCTCCGCATCGGTGTCGCGGCGGGCGAAACTGTCGATGATGGTGACCTGGTGGCCGCGGGCGGAAAGGTGAAGCGACGTGGGCCAGCCGCAGAAACCATCCCCGCCGAGGATCAGGACCTTCATGCCGCGTTTCCTTCCCTTTGTCCTTGTCTGGAGGGATCATGATCCGGAAAAGACGATCCGGACCGCCGGAGTGCTGTCGGTGGTCTTGCACCGTTCCGCCGATCTCTGTTCCCCGGGACGGGCGAACTAGACAGGAATTGCCCACCCCTCGCAATACCACCATCCGCCTGTCACGGAACCTTCACCGCCCCACTCCGGCTTAACCGAAAGGCCGCCGTCCGCATGCGCATCCTGCTCGCCACCGACGCCTGGGTCCCGCAGATCAACGGGGTCGTCCGTGCGCTCTCCACCACGGTCCGGGAGCTGGAGGCCCTGGGCCACCGGGTCGAGGTGATCGGCCCCGACCGCTTCCGCACCGTGCCCGCCCCCAGCTATCCGGAGGTCCGGCTGGCCGTGGCGCCGGGCCGCGCCCTCGCCCGCATGGTGGAGGACTTCGCCCCCGAGGCCGTCCACATCCCGGTGGAGGGGCCGATCGGGCTGGCCGCGCGGCGGCTGTGCCTGAAGCGCGGCTGGCCCTTCACGACCAGCTTCCACACCCGCTTCGGCGACTATTTCGCCCGCAAGTTCCGCATCTCCGCCGACATCCCCTTCGCCCTGCAACGCTGGTTCCATAACGCCGGCAGCGGCTTCATGGTCCAGACCGACACGCTGGAGCGCGAACTGCGCGGCCGGGGCTTCCGCAACATCCGGCGCTGGGGCCGGGCGGTGGACACGGGCCTGTTCCGGCCCTTCGACGGCGATCCCGGCTTCGACCGCGACTTCCTGGGCCTGCCGCGGCCGGTCTTCCTGAATGTCGGCCGTGTCTCCGCCGAGAAGAACCTGGAGGATTTCCTGCGGCTGGAGCTGCCCGGCAGCAAGGTGGTGGTGGGCGACGGACCGCAACTGGCGGACTACCGGGCGCGCTATCCGGGGGTGCATTTCCTGGGCTACCGCACGGGCGACGATCTGGCGCGGCACTTCGCCGCGGCGGACGTCTTCGTCTTCCCGTCCCGTTTCGAGACCTTCGGGCTGGTGGCGCTGGAGAGCCTGGCCTGCGGCACGCCCGTCGCGGCCTATCCGGTGCCGGGGCCGCTGGACGTGATCGGCGACCGCCCGGTGGGGGCGCTGGACGAGGACCTGCGCGCCGCCGCCCTGCGCTGCCTGGAGATCGACCGCACGGCCTGCCGCGCCTTCGCGGAGGGCTTCTCCTGGCGCCGCTGCACGGAGGAGTTCCTCGCCAACCTCGCCCCCATCGCCCCCGCCCGCGCGCTGGCGGCGTAGCGGGCGGCGGAGCGGGTCCTGTAGCGGATCGCGTTCAGGATTTCGCGCAGGTCCGCATCCCGCTTCCGACCGGTCTTGCCCGGTGGCGGCACAAGCGGCGCGATCCGTGACCATTCCTCATCGGTCAGGTCCGTCGGGTAACGCTTCGTCTTCCTCTCGATCTCGGCCATCCGGCCACGGTTCGCTCGGGCCCACATCCCGAGCTTTAATCATGCAGCCAGCCCGGCTTCGGGCCTTTCCAAATGGGCTCTGGGCCATCTCAATTCAAATCCACTGAGGTTGAGCCATCGGAACGGGAACCCACTCGGTTTCGCCCTTCTGGTGGAATACTGCGAGGATGTCGATGGGCTTCGAACCCTTCTTGGTGAACGTGACTCTCAGAGGATAACTAGGGGTCAACGCCCCACCCACTGGACGCATCGACACTACATGTGCAGTGCCTCCATTTATAAATTTGAAAGCATCCTTGTTGAAACCACCGATAAAGGGCTGCTTGTTTTTCATCTCCCATCCAATCTCCGCCTCAGCGTTTTGCGTAACGAAAGCGAAGTTCGGATTCGGCTCTATCAAGTGTGACGCTTGGACAGTGACCTCGATTGAACCGTCGCTATATGTGGTCTGCACAAACGTGAGGTTCGAAAATCCTTGATGCTGCGGGGTGAAGGAGGCATGCCCCTGGGTCAGGCTAACAATTTGTGAAATAGCAGCCTCAAGCCCGATAGTGTGCATATCGATATACAGCGTTTGCTTGAGCACTGGCGGCATTTCACTCCCATCAACCCGAACAGGAACTATCTGAATTTTTCCCTTCGACGCTCCATATAGTGCGTTCTGCCACTCCAATTTCACCATTCCGCTAGCAAGACTGTTCGCAGAAACAAAGAAGAACACGAACTCCGGTGACTCTAGCCCCTTGTTCATTCGATCAATAATCCCGTCACCGGGTCGAATCGACCATGAGTCGTAGAACACTTGATCTTGACCGAATATCGCTGCTAGCCTCAGCGCAACGGCTTCGACGAGTGGCTTATCGTTGTGGTTATGGCTGAGAAAGATGCGGTGAGCCATCGCTACCTCTCGTCTGAATAGGCCGTCGCCGAAGATATACATTAGAAAGGTTAGTGGCCACGGCGTCGTGAAGGCGCAGCTTGCTGATAGTCCGTTCGAGAATCCTACCTCTGGCTGATGCGGCGTAGGAGGAGGGAACCCATGGCGAGGTGGATCATGGCTTCGGAGACATCGATCCGCTTTTCGTAGTCTCGGACGAGGAGATGCCAACGGTCAGCCAGCCGAAGGTGCGCTCGACGACCCAGCGGCGAGGCAGGGCCTTGAAGCCGGGGTCGTGAGCGGTTTGGCGGACGACCTCGACGACGAAGTCTAGGAAGCGGACCTTGTCCATCAGCCTGCCCCGGTCGTAGGCACCATCGTCGAAGAGCTGCGCCCCCCGGGGCAGGCGCTTGCGGATGGCATCCAGGATGAGCTGCGCGCCTGCGCTGTCGGAGATGTCGGCGGTAATCGGGTTCACCATCAGCAACCGCCCGTCCGCCTCCACGGCGATGTGGCTCTTGCGACCCTTGACCTTCTTGCCCGCATCGAAGCCGCGCTGTGCCGCCGTCTGGGCCTTGACCGACTGGCTGTCGATGACACCGACGCTGGGGCTCGCCTCCCGACCAGCGCGCTCCCGGTCGATCATCAGGGCCACATCGTGGATGGTGCGGAACAGCAGGCGGCGCACGAACACGCGGAACCACCAGTAGACCGTCTGCCAGGGCGGGAAATCCTTCGGCAGCATCCCCCGCCTGACCGGGTCCTGTAGCGGATCGCGTTCGGGATCTCGCGCAGGTCCGCATCCCGCTTCCGATCGGCCTTGTCAGGCGGCGGCAGAAGCGGCGCGATCCGTGACCATTCCTCATCGGTCAGGTCCGTCGGGTAACGCTTCGTCTTCTTCTCGATCTCGGCCATCCGGCCACGGTTCGCTCGGGTCCACATCCCGAGCCTGAATCACGTCACCACCCCGGCTTCAAGCCTTCACAAATGGGCTCTGGCCGATCAGTCTTTCAAACAATATGGGCGATCTACCGCAATCTTCACTGGGCAAGCGCTGGGCTTCCTGCACCTTGCGTCAAGACAGCAACCACGCAGTAGAGGTGCGACCGCGGAGAATTCAGCAACCCACTCGGCCGTACATGCTGTAGTGGACTGGTCGACTCGTTTCTTCTACGGTCAATGCCATTGACCATCTTTTGGTGATCCTGGCGACCAGATGCGGTGCCTGCCTACAGGCTCCGCCGCGCCCGCAGGGCCGCGGTCAGGGTGCCGTCGTCGAGGTAGTCCAGCTCGCCGCCCACCGGCACCCCGTGCGCGAGGCGGGAGATGCGGACGTCGCAGCCCTCCAGCCGGTCGGCGAGATAGTGCGCCGTGGTCTGGCCGCCGACCGTGGCGTTCAGCGCCAGGATCACCTCCGTGACCTCCGGCCGGCTGGCCCGTTCCAGCAGCTTCGGCACGTTCAGGTCGTCCGGCCCGACGCCCTCCAGCGCCGAGAGTGTGCCGCCCAGCACATGGTAGAGGCCGCGGTAGGCGCCCGTGCGCTCCAGCGCCCAGAGGTCGCCCACCTCCTCCACCACGCAGAGGGTGGTGCGGTCGCGGCCGCCGGGGCGCTCGCCGTCGCGGCAGACATGGCAGGGGTCGCCGGTATCCAGGTTGCCGCAGACCGAGCAGGTGCGGATGCCCGCGGCGGCGGCGGCCATCGCCTCGGCCAGCGGCTCCATCAGCGTGTCGCGCTTCTTGATGAGGTGCAGCGCCACCCGCCGCGCGGAGCGGGGGCCGAGCCCCGGCAGCTTGGCCAGGAGCTGGATCAGGCGGTCGATCTCGGGTCCGGTCATGGGGCCCAGAATATGGCGGTGTTCGCGCCTTGTTCCAGTGGAATGTCGGCGGCCCCGGTGCCGCCCGGATGACGGGCCGTCGGGCCGCGCCCGCGGAGGAGCGCGGCCGGCGCGTCCCGGCTCAGAACGGCAGCTTGAAGCCCGGCGGCAGCTTCAGCCCGCCCATCAGCTTCGCGGTCTCCTCGGCCATGTGGGCCTCGACCTTGTTCTTGGCGTCGTTGAAGGCGGCGACGATCAGGTCCTCCAGCACCTCGACGTCCTCGGGATCGACGACGGACTTGTCGAGCTTGATCTGCTTCAGCTCGCCCTTGCCGTTCAGCAGGATGCTGACCATGCCGCCGGCGGACACGCCGTTGACCTCGACCTCCGCCAGCTTGCTCTGCATCTCCTGCATGCGGGCCTGCATCTGCTGGGCCTGCTTCATCATGTTGCCGAGGTTCTTCATGACTCAGAAATCTCCTTCCCAATCGCCATCGTCCATGGACGGCGGAGCGTCGAAATAAGGGTTGTCGGGCGGCATGTCACCATCGTCGCCGCCGGCATCGTCCTCCGGCGGGGCGGGCGGGGCCGCAAGCGCGGCCTGGGCCGCCTGCTGCGCCGCTTCCTGCGCCAGATCGCGGATCGTCTCGATCCGCGCCCCGGGAAAGGCGGCCAGCACCGCCTGGACCAGGGGATGCGCCTCCACCTGCCGGCGGATCTCGGCCTCGGCGGCGCGGGCCTTCTCCCGCAGGGTCGGCTGCCCCGGCGCGCTGGAGACGGACACCACCCAGCGCCGCCCGGTCCATTCCGTCAGAAGCTGGCCGACGCGGCCGGCCAGATTGTGCGGCGCCTGCGGCTCCGGACGGAACTCGATCTGTCCGGGCTCGAACCGGACGAGATGCACCAGCGTCTCCAGGTCCGCGGCGATGCGGGCCTCGCGCCGCTCGTTGAAGAGCGCGACGACGTCCGCGAAGTCGCGCGGGTCCGCCAGCGCGGCAGGGGCGGCGTCGGGCGCCAGGGCCTCCGCCGGCTGCGGCACGGCCGGCGCGCCGACGGCAAGGCCCCGCGGCGCCGGGGCGGAGAGCGCCGCGAGAGGCGCCGCAGCGGCCAGCGCCCGCGGCCCGCCGCCACCGCCGGCAGGTCCC
Source organism: Rhodocista pekingensis (assembly GCF_042665545.1). Lineage (NCBI taxonomy): Bacteria > Pseudomonadati > Pseudomonadota > Alphaproteobacteria > Rhodospirillales > Azospirillaceae > Rhodocista > Rhodocista pekingensis. The sequence goes on from NZ_JBHTCM010000010.1 coordinate 673,190, forward strand.
GCCGACAGCGCCCGCGCCGCCGCCTCGGCCCCGCCGGCCTCCTGGATCTTCTTCAGCAGGTCGCCCGGCGTCGGCAGGTCGGAGGCATAGGCGAGACGGATCACCACCATCTCCAGCGCCTGCATGGGCACCGGCGCCTGCTGCACCTCCCCCAGCCCCTTCAGCAGGATCTGCCAGGCGCGGGTCAGGGCGGGCATGCCCAGCGCCCCGGCCAGGGCGACGCCGCGGGTGCGCTCCGTCTCGGGGATGGCGGGGTCCTCGGCCGTGCCGGGAACGACCCGGGTGCGGGTCAGGAAATGGGTGAAGTCCAGCAGGTCCTGGACGATCACCACCGGATCGGCGCCGCGCCGGTGCAGCCCGTCCAGCACGCCCAGCGCATCCGCCGGCCGCGCCGCCATGGCGGCTTCGAACAGGTCCACGATCAGGCCGCGGTCGGCAAGGCCGAGCATGTCGCGCACCTGCTCCGCCGTCACCCGGCCGGAACCCAGCGCGATCGCCTGGTCCAGCAGCGACAGCCCGTCGCGGACCGAGCCGTCGGCGGCGCGGGCGATCAGGGAGATCGCCTCCGCCTCGGCCTCCACCCCCTCCTTGCCGGCGATGCGGGTGAAGTGGCCGACCAGCGTGCCCTGGTCCACCCGGCGCAGGTCGAACCGCTGGCAGCGCGACAGCACCGTGATCGGTACCTTGCGGATCTCGGTGGTGGCGAAGACGAACTTCACATGCGGCGGCGGTTCCTCCAGCGTCTTCAGGAGCGCGTTGAACGCGCCCTTGGACAGCATGTGGACCTCGTCGATGATGTAGAGCTTGTAGCGCGCCGCCGCCGGGGCGTAGCGCACGCCGTCGATGATCTCGCGGATGTTGTCCACGCCGGTGTTGCTGGCGGCGTCCATCTCCAGCACATCGACATTGCGGTCGGCCGCGATGGAGCGGCACTGCTCGCAGACGCCGCAGGGCGTAATGGTGGGGCCGCCCTTGCCGTCCGGGCCGACGCAGTTCAGGGCGCGGGCGATGATGCGGGCGGTGGTGGTCTTGCCCACCCCGCGCACCCCGGTCAGCATGTAGGCCTGATGGATGCGGCCCGACTGGATGGCGTTGCGCAGCGTGCGGACCAGCGCATCCTGGCCCACCAGCTCGTCGAAGGACTGCGGTCGGTACTTGCGCGCCAGCACGCGGTAGGCGGCTCCGGCGGAGGGGGCCGGGGCGGCGGCTTCGGTGTCGGGCACGAGCGTCGTGTCGGTCACGGGGCGCGTCAACTCGGGTCGCGGGCGGTGTCGCTGCGGACGGGACGTGCCAGTCTAGTCAGCGGCCCCCGACTTGTCGCCGTCGAAGTGCGGGACATCGTGGACGGCCGCAGGCGACCGCCTCCCGCGGGGCCGGCCGGAACCGACCCGCCTGCGGGGGAACCATGCCCGGCAGACCGGGGCTGGCGGGAACCGTCCGTCAGGGGAGAGGTGGGAGGCTGGACAAACGACCCGGGCCGAAACTCGTTACGGCTGCTTCCTTCCGGACCTGACCGGATTGGCGAGAGACCCGTCCGCCGCCAACCTCCCGGCCCCTATATGGATCGGCAGCCCCCCCGGAGGCAAGGGGTAAAGAGGCCCGGGGAAAGAGCCAGGGGGGACACGGCCGCCCCAGGCCGGCCGCGCCCGGACCGCCGGGGCCGCTCAGAAGGCCGGGTCCGGGCCGGCCGCGGGGTCGAGATGCCGCACCGCGAAGCCGTGCCCGGCGGCCAGCAGCTCCGCCACCCGCAGCCGGTGGCAGTCGTGCGGCTGCGCCTCGAAACAGAGCAGGCAGGCCGGCGCCTCGGCCACGACAGCCGCCGCGCGGGCAAGGTCGTGCGCGGCCTCCGGGGTGGCGAGGCTGTCGTCCACGATCCGCCAGAACTCCTCCATCCGCCCGGCCCGGTTGGCAAGGCGGCCCTCCTTCGGCGTGCCCAGCCCCTTCAGGTGCAGGTAGCCGATGCCCGCCTCCGCCAGCGTGGCGGCCAGCGGCCGCTTGGAGAAGCCGGCGCTGCGGGACAGCGGCAGGTCGCGCACGTCCAGCACCGTGCGCACCCCTGCCGCCTTCAGGACCCCGATCAGATCGGGCAGGGCCGCCCCCTCATAGCCGATGGTGTAGAGCTGCATGGGAACGGCCCGCCTCCTGTCAGGTCATCCGGGGCGCCGGATCAGCGCCCCTCCTTCAGGGACTTCTCGCGGACGGCGCGGAACTCCGACCCCTTGTACCAGGAAGGCCAGTCGGTGCCGTTGGCGAGATCGCGGCTCAGATCGTAGACCATCCGCAGATCGTCCACCGCCCCGGTCAGGTCCATGCCCGGCACCCATTCGTCGTGCGGGGTGTGGTAGCGCAGGCGCGTGAACTCGTTGTACTGCGCCCGGCCCCACTCCTCGCCGTGCTCGATGCTGTCCACGCCGGAACCGGCGAACATCATGGGGACACCGATCTTGGCCAGCGGGAAGTGGTCGGACCGGTAGTAGAGGCCGCGCTCGGGGAAGGGTTCCGGCTTCACGATCTTGTTGTTGCCCTCGGCCCAGCGGGCCAGACGGTCCTCAAGCTCCGACTTGCCGGCGCCGGTCACGACGATGTCGCGCATCGGACCGAAGGGGTTCAGCATGTCCATGTTGAAGCCGCCGACCGTGCGGGCGGGCGGGAAGACCGGGTTCTTCGCGTAGTATTCGGAGCCCAGCAGCCCCTGCTCCTCCGCCGTGTAGGAGAGGAAGGCGATGGTCCGCTCCGGCCGCTCGCCCTTGGCGAACGCCTCGGCCAGTTCGATCAGGCCGGCGACACCCGTCGCGTTGTCCATGGCGCCGTTGTAGATGTCGTCCCCGTCCATCGCCGGGCCGCGGCCCAGATGGTCCCAGTGGGCGGAGATCAGCACCACCTCGTCGGGCCGCTTGCTGCCGGTCAGCTTGCCGATGATGTTGTAGCTGTCGAAGGTGCGCACCTTGTTGGTGACCGCGGCCGAGGCGGTGAGCTTGAGCGGCACCGGCTTGAAGCCGCGCTGCGCCGCGGCCTTCGCCAGGGCGTCGAAATCCTGCCCGGCAAGGGAGAACATCTCCCGCGCCACATCCTGCTGCACCCAGCCCTGGATCGTCGGGCGAGACCTGCCGCCGTCGGGCGGCACCAGATCCAGCTTCGGCACGCGCCAGGAATTGGTCACCACGGCCCAGGGATAGCCCGCGGCCCGGGTCTCGTGGACGATCAGCACGCCCGCCGCGCCCTGGCGCTCGGCCTCCTCGTACTTGTACGGCCAGCGGCCGTACCAGGTCATGGCGTTGCCGTTGAAAAGACTCGGGTCCTGCGTGGCGAAGCCGGGATCGTTGACCAGCACGACCACCGTCTTGCCGCGCACGTCCAGTCCGGCATAGTCGTTCCAGCCATATTCAGGCGCGACGATGCCGTAGCCGACGAAGACCACCTCGCTGTCGGTCAGCGCCTGCTCCGGCTCCGGCCGGCGGCTGACGGTGATCATCTGGGTGAAGAAGTCGTAGCTCTTCTCGCCGCCCGGCCCCTTCACCGTCAGCGGCGACTGGCTGAGGCCCGTGACCTCCACCAGCGGCACCCGTTGCAGGTAGCTGTCGCCCACCGCCGGCTCCAGCCCCAGGGCGCGGAACTGCCCGGTGATGTAGTCCAGCGACTTCTGCTCGCCCGGGGTTCCGGGCTTGCGCCCTTCGAATTCGTCGGACGCCAGGACCTTGACGTGCTCCGTCAGCTCCTCGGCGGTGATCGCTGCTTGCTGGGCCAGCGCCGCAGCGGCGGGAACCACCGTGAGAGCGGTTCCCAGAAGCAGGCCTCTCACTCTCGTCAGACGCATCATTCCGTCCTTGTTCGTTCGGGGTCCACGCCGGAGCCGCCCGCCCCTCCAGGCGGTGCGGCCCCGGCATGGACCGTCCTTGTCGAGTCGTCACCCCGGCGATCGGCGGGGCGGGGTCAGCTCACCCGGAGCCCCGGATCAGCGCCCCTCCTTCAGGGACTTCTCGCGGATGGCGCGGAACTCCGCCCCCTTGTACCAGACGGGCCAGGCGGTGCCGTCGGTCAGGCTGCGGCTCATGTCGTAGACCATCCGCACATCGTCCACCGCGCCGGTCAGGTCCATGTCCGGCGTCCATTCGTCTTTCGGGGTATGGTAGCGCAGCCGGGTGAACTCCTCCGCCTGGGCCCGGCCCCACGCCTCGCCGTGCGCCACGCTGTCCACACCGGACCCGGCCGACAGGGTCGGAATGCCGATCTTGGCCAGCGGGAAGTGGTCGGACCGGTAGTAGCCGCCCCGCTCGGGGAAGGGTTCCGGCTTCACCACCTTGCCGTTGTCCGCGGCCCAGCGGGCCAGCAGATCCTCCAGCTCCGACTTGCCGGCGCCGGTGACGACCACGTCGCGCATCGGACCGAACGGGTTCAGCCCGTCCAGATTGAACCCGGCCACGGTGCGCGACGGCGGGAAGACGGGGTTCATGGCATAGTATTCGGAGCCCAGCAGCCCCTGCTCCTCCGCCGTGTAGGCGATGAAGGCGATGGTCCGCTCCGGCCGCTTGCCCTTGACATAGGCTTCGGCCATCTCGATCAGGCCGGCGATGCCGGAGGCGTTGTCCATGGCGCCGTTGTAGATGTCGTCCCCGTCCATCGCCGGGCCGCGGCCCAGATGGTCCCAGTGGCCGCCGACCAGCACCACCTCGTCGGGCCGCTTGCTGCCGGTCACCTTGCCGACGACGTTGTAGCTGTCGAAGGTGCGGACCTTGTTGGTGACCGCGGCCGAGGCGGTGAGCTTGAGCGGCACCGGCTTGAAGCCGCGTTGTGCCGCGGATTTCGCCAGGGCGTCGAAATCCTGCCCGGCGAGCGAGAACATCTCCCGCGCCACGTCCTGCTGCACCCAGCCCTGGATCACCGGGCGCGACTTGCCGCCGTCGGGTGGCACCAGGTCCAGCTTCGGCACGCTCCAGGAATTGACGACGACCGTCCAGGGATAGCCCGCGGCCTTCGTCTCATGCACGATCAGCACGCCCGCCGCGCCCTGGCGCTCGGCCTCCTCGTACTTGTAGGGCCAGCGGCCGTACCAGGTCATGGCGTTGCCGTTGAACAGCGCCGGGTCCTGCGTGGCGAAGCCGGGGTCGTTGACCAGCACGACCACCGTCTTGCCGCGCACGTCCAGCCCGGCATAGTCGTTCCAGCCGTATTCCGGGGCGACGATGCCGTAGCCGACGAAGACCACCTCGCTGTCGGTCAGCGCCTGCTCCGGCTCCGGCCGGCGGCTGACGGTGACCATCTGGGTGACGAAATCGTAGCTCTTCGCGCCACCCGGTCCCTTCACCGTCAGCGGCGACCGGCTGACGCCGGCGAACTCCACCATCGGCACCCGTTGCAGGTAGCTGTCGCCCACCGCCGGCTCCAGCCCCAGGGCGCGGAACTGCCCGGTGATGTAGTCCAGGGTCTTCTGCTCGCCCGGGGTTCCGGGCTTGCGCCCCTCGAACGCGTCGGCCGACAGAACCTTCACATGCTCCGTCAGGTCCTCGGCGGTAATGGCCGCATGCTGGGCCAGCGCCCAGCCCGCCGGAACCAGCGTGAGCGCGGTTCCCAGAAGCAAGCCTCTCACTCTCGTCAGACGCATCATTCCGTCCTTGTTTGTCTTGGGTCCATTCCGGAACCTTCTCCACACCGTCATATGCGGTGCGAAAACAGCATAGGCCCCGCGGCCGGTTTCGTCACCCCGGCGGAACCATCGCCGCTGCGACGAACGGACCGGCAGGTGTCCGCGGCAACGGGGCAGCGCGCGGGGGCGGGCCGGCGGGCATGCGTAGTCCTGGCTTGCCTTCCGCGGCGCCAGCCCGTATAAGGCGCGCTTCATTCGGGCGGCGAGGCCGGGCGAAGCGCCCGGGGCATGCCCAACCGCCCCGTTTCAGTAGAAGGACATGAAATGCCCAAGCTGAAGAACCATTCGGGCTCGAAGAAGCGGTTCAAGTTCACCGCCTCGGGCCTCGTCAAGGCGCAGGCCGCCGGCAAGCGCCACGGCATGAGCAAGCGGCCCCAGAAGATGAAGCGGAACGCCCGCGGCACCTTCGTGATGTTCAAGGCCGATGGCGAGAAGATCGCCGAGAATTTCCTGCGGGTTAAGTGAGGAGGGTCGATAAATGGCTCGCGTCAAGCGGGGCGTGACCACTCACGCCCGTCACAAGAAGGTCCTGAAGCTCGCCAAGGGCTACCGGGGCCGCAGCTCGAAGTGCTACCGGATCGCGCTGGAGCGGGTCGAGAAGGCGTTGCGCTACGCCTACCGCGACCGCCGCAACAAGAAGCGTGACTTCCGCGGTCTCTGGATCCAGCGCATCAACGCCGGTGCGCGCCTGCACGGCCTGACCTACAGCAAGTTCATGCACGGCCTGAAGCGGGCCGGCATCGAGGTGGACCGCAAGGTCCTCTCCGACATCGCCGCGCGCGAGCCGGAGAGCTTCAAGGCCCTGGTCGAGCAGGCCCAGAAGGCCCTGGCCGCCTGACCGGCACGGTCCTTGGTGAATTCGGGAAGGGCGCGTCCTGCGGGGCGCGCCCTTTTCATTTGGGCCCGGTTTCCGTTCGGGCCCGCTGCGGTCATGGCGGGGCGCTTGCTCGCGCCGGCCCGTTGATCACGCAGGCCCGTAAATCTCCTCCAGGATGATCCCGCCGGGGACCGTGGCGAGCGGCACCGGCCCGTCGCCGATGATGTCGCGGGTCAGCCAGCCCTCCGGCACGCGGGAGACGAGCTGGACGTGACGGCGCTCGGCGTCGATCAGCAGGATTTCGCGCAGGCCGGGGATCGTCATGTAGTCCGGCACCTTCTGTCCGCGGTCATGCGCCTTGGTCGAGGGGGAGAGAATCTCCACCACCAGCACCGGGTCCACCACCCAGGGCGATCCCGCGGGCTGCGGCGCGCAGGAGACGGCGATGTCCGCCTCGTAGAAGGTGTCATCCCGTCCGGGCAGCAGGATGCCGGCCTGTCCGGTCGGCTGACAGGGCGGCGGCAGACGCTCCAGCAGGCGGCGGCCGAGGCGGAGCATGATGCGGCCGTGCTCGCCCGAGGGCAGCGCCATGGCCCGGAGCTTGCCGCCGACCAGTTCGTAGCGCAGGTCGGGCTCGCCCTCGTGGGCGAGGAACTCCGTCAGCGTACAGCCGCGTTCGGCGGCGTGTCCCGGCATCGGTCCCTCCGCGCATCCCGTCCCTGCCGGGCAAGGATGCGGCGTGGCGTCCTGGGTTGCAAGGGACGGGCTGGCATCTGCCCGCCCGCCTGCGCTAAAACCGCCTGTCAACGCGCCCAACCGACAAGACGCCGACCATGACCGCCCTCGCCGAACTGACCGCCGACCTGCTCGCCGCCGTGGAGGCAGCCCCCGACCTGCCCGCCCTGGAAGAAGCGCGGGTGGCGGCGCTGGGCAAGAAGGGCCGCATCACCGCCATGATGGGCGACATGCGCAGCCTCACCCCGGAGGAGCGCAAGGAGCGCGGCCAGCAGCTCAACGCCCTGAAGGACCAGGTGGCCGAGGCGATCGAGGCCCGCCGCAGCGTGCTGAAGAAAGAGGCGCTGGCACAGCGGCTGGAGGCGGAGCGGATCGACGTCACCCTGCCCGCCCGGCCGGAGGCCGAGGGCCGCATCCACCCGATCAGCCAGACCATCGACGAGATCGTCGCCATCTTCGCCTCGATGGGCTTCACGGTGGCGGAAGGCCCGGACATCGAGAGCGATTTCCACAACTTCACGGCCCTGAACATCCCGCCGGAGCATCCCGCCCGGCAGATGCACGACACCTTCTACCTGCCGCCGGCCGGCGATGGCGCGGCGCGGGTGCTGCGCACCCACACGAGCCCGGTGCAGATCCGCACCATGCTCCAGGAGAAGCCGCCCATCCGCATCATCGCGCCGGGCCGCACCTACCGCTCCGACTACGACCAGACCCACACCCCGATGTTCCATCAGGTGGAGGCGCTGGTGATCGGGGAGGACATCAACATGGGCCACCTCAAGGGCTGCATCCTGGAGTTCGCCCGCGCCTTCTTCCAGGTGGACGACCTGCCGGTGCGCTTCCGTCCCAGCTTCTTCCCCTTCACCGAGCCGAGCGCCGAGGTGGACATCGGCTGCTCGCGCAAGGGCGGGGAACTGAAGATCGGCAACCACGGCGACTGGCTGGAGATCATGGGCTCCGGCATGGTCCACCCCAAGGTGCTGGAGAACTGCGGCCTGGACCCGGCGCGCTGGCAGGGCTTCGCCTTCGGCATGGGGATCGAGCGCATCGCCATGCTGAAATACGGCATCCCCGACCTGCGCACCTTCTTCGAGGCCGACCTGCGCTGGCTGAAGCACTACGGCTTCGTGCCGCTGGACATGCCCAACCTGGCCCAGGGCCTGACGCGCTGAGGTCGTGGGCGCACTACTTGAAGGTAGTGCGCCCACGGACTACCCTGGTCCGGTACAGTCGGCAAACGAAGCGGTCGGGAGGCTGCGATGGCCCATCCGGTATCCGTCCGCCTGGACGACGCGGTCCAGGCCATCCTGGAGGACGCCGCGCGGGACCGCGGCGTCGGCCTCTCCACCTATCTGCGCGAGCTGGCGGAGACGGAGGCGAAGCGGGTCCGGCGTGCGCGCATCCGCGCCCAGAGCCGGGCGGTGGCCGAGCATATCGCCCGCTCCGACGAGGCTGCGGCGTTCGTCCGCGACTGGACCAGCCCGACCCCGCCGGAGCGCCGGTCGTGAGTCTGTCGCCCGGACAGATCGTCCTGGTGGACTGGCGCGACGCCCTGCCGAAGGAGCCGAACAAGCGCCGCCCTGCCATCGTGGTGGAGGATGCCGACCTGTTCGATCCCGCCTATCCGAACGTCATCCTGGTGCCGCTGACGGACGATCCCGGGCTTGCCATCCCCGATCTCTGTGTGGACATTCAGCCCAGTGCGGAGAACGGGTGCAGCAAGCCCTGCTTCGCCCTGGCGCACCATGTCACCACCACCTCGAAGCACCGCATCACGGCCACCGGCTCCCACGTCAGCGCATCCCAGCTTTCGCAGATCCGCCATCGCATCGCCCTGGCGATCGGTCTTGACTGACCGACCGGCACCCCGGCCCCCTTCACCGACCCAGATCATACGGACCACCTTCCGATGAAATTCTCCCTCTCCTGGCTGAAGGCGCACCTGGACACGGACGCGCCCCTGGACACCATCCTCCAGAAGCTCACCGCCCTCGGCCTGGAGGTGGAGGGGGTGGAGGACCCTGGCCGGGAGCTGGCGGCCTTCCGCATCGCGCATGTCGTCTCGGCCGAGAAGCACCCCAACGCCGACAAGCTGAAGCTCTGCCAGGTGGATGCCGGCACCGGCACACTGATCCAGGTGGTCTGCGGCGCGCCCAACGCGCGCACCGGGATGAAGAGCGTCTTCGCCCTGCCGGGCACGGTGATCCCGGTCACCGGCAAGGCGCTGGAGGTCGGCACCATCCGCGGGGTGGAGAGCCGGGGCATGCTCTGCTCCGAGCGCGAGCTGCTGCTGTCCGACGCGCATGAGGGCATCATCGACCTGCCGGCGGACGCGCCGGTGGGCGTCGGCTATGCCGACTGGCGCGGGCTGAACGATCCGGTGATCGAGATCGCCCTGACGCCGGACCGGGTGGACTGCGCCGGTGTCCGCGGCATCGCCCGCGATCTGGCCGCCGCCGGGCTGGGCCGGCTGAAGCCGCTGGCCACCGCCGCGGTGCCCGGCCGCTTCCCCGCCCCCGTCGCCGTCCGGCTGGAGACGCCGGGCTGCCGCCAGTTCGCCGCGCGCCTGATCCGCGGCGTCCGCAACGGCCCCTCCCCGCGCTGGTTGCAGGACCGGCTGCTGGCCGTGGGCCTGCGCCCGATCTCCGCGCTGGTGGACATCACCAACTTCTTCTCCCTGGACCAGGTGCGCCCGCTGCACGTCTTCGACGCCGCGAAGCTGTCGGGCGGGCTGGTGGTGCGCCCGACGGCGGAGGGCGACCGCTTCCTGGCCCTGAACGGCAAGGAGTACGTCACGCCCGCCGGGCTGGTCGGCATCTATGACGACGGCATCCAGGGCGAGGGCGCCCTGGTCTCGCTGGCCGGCGTCATGGGCGGCGAGACGACGGGCGTCACGGAGGCGACGACCGACGTGCTGCTGGAGGTCGCGCTGTTCGAGCCGGCCCTGGTCGCCGAGGCCGGCCGCCGCCTGAGCATCGACAGCGACGCCCGCTACCGCTTCGAGCGCGGCGTGGACCCGGCCTCGGTGCTGCCGGCGGTGGAGCAGGCCACGGCCATGATCCTGGAGCTGTGCGGCGGCGAGCCGGGCGAGACCTTCCTGGCCGGCGCCGAGCCCGACTGGCGCCGCACCCTGACCCTGCGCCCGTCGCGCGTGGGCCATCTGGGCGGCGTGGACGTGCCGGAGGAGGAGCAGATCCGCATCCTGGAGGCGCTGGGCTTCCAGGTCACCCGCGAGGAGGATTTCGGCCCCGCCGGCCGGCTGGTCTGCCAGCCGCCGTCCTGGCGCCTGGACGTCCACGGCGAGGCCGATCTGGTGGAGGAGGTGCTCCGGGTCCACGGCTTCGAGCACATCCCGGCGACTCCCCTGCCGCGCGAAGCGGGCACGCCGAAGCCGGCGCTGACCGCCGGCCAGCGCCGCACCGCCAACGCCCGCCGGGCGCTGGCCGGACGCGGCCTGCTGGAGGCGGTGACCTGGAGCTTCGTCTCCCCCGCCCATGCCGGCCTGTTCGGGCAGGTGCCGGACGAACTGAAGCTGCTGAACCCGATCAGCGCCGATCTCGCCGTGATGCGCCCCTCGGCCCTGATCGGGCTGTTGCAGGCGGCCGGCCGCAACGCCGCCAAGGGCTTCCCCGACGTCGGCCTGTTCGAGCTGGGTGCCGCCTTCCGCGACGGCAGCGAGAAGGGCCAGGATCTGGTGGCCGCCGGCGTCCGCGCCGGGGCCGCGGTGCCGCGCAACTGGGCCAAGGGCGAGCGCCCGGTGGATGCCTTCGACGCCAAGGCCGACGCGCTGGCGGCGCTGGAGGCGGTGGGGGCGCCGGTCGCCAACCTCCAGGTCACGCGCGACGCGCCGGACTGGTACCATCCCGGCCGGTCGGGCTGCCTGCGCCTGGGCGCGGCCGTGCTGGCCCGCTTCGGCGAGATCCATCCCGCCGTGCTGGAGGCGATGGAGGTGACGGGTCCGGTGGTCGGCTTCGAGGTGTTCCTGGAGGCCGTGCCGCAGCCGAAGAAGAAGGCCGGCACGGCGAAGCCGCTGCTGGAACTGCCGCCGTTCCAGCCGCTGGAGCGCGACTTCGCCTTCGTCGTCGATCAGGCGGTGGAGGCGGACCGGCTGGTGCGCGCCGCCAAGGGGGCGGACAAGGCGCTGATCACGCGGGTGCAGGTGTTCGACGTCTACCAGGGCCAGGGCGTGGAGCCCGGGCGCAAGTCCGTCGCCCTGTCCGTCACGCTGCAGCCGGTGGAGAAGACCCTGACCGACGCCGAGATCGAGGCGGTGGCGGGCAAGGTCGTCGCCGCCGTGACCAAGGCGACCGGGGCCGCCCTCAGGGGCTGAGGGCCGCCACGCCCCCCGCTCCGTCCGGGGGGCTGCCGCAGCCGGCGGGCGACCGCCGGCTGCGGACTACCCCCTCTGCGCTGTCCGCCCGGCGGTGGTAACCGGTCCGTCGGCTTGAGGCGATTCGTCCATTCGAAATACTTGATGGACAAGAGGTCCGTCCGGGGAAACCCGGACCGGTCCGACCATCAGACAGGGAATGGATGAACGCCATGCGGTTCCGCGATCTGCCTACCGTCCAGAAGCTGCTCGTTCCCCTGGTGCTGATGGGGCTGCTGACGCTTGCCGTCTCGGCCTACGCCCTGGCGCAGATGCGGACCGTCGGCACCGAGTACCAGGAACTGGTCGACCACGAGGCGGCGGCGATCCAGACGATCCTGCGCGCCAACCAGATGGCCGAGCAGATCGGCCGCGTCTCCTTCACCCTGGTGGCGGAGTCGGACAGCTTCATCCTGGAGGGGCTGAAGGACGAGATCGACCTGAAGGCCTCCACCCTGCGCGAGCTGCTGGCCCGGGCCGCCGGGCTGGCGCCGGATTTCGCCGACGATCTGACGCTGGTCGGACGCGACTTCGACGCCATGGAGGAGACCATCGAGAAGGCCCGGCAGGCGGCCCTGGCCGGCAAGGCCGAGGAGGGCGGGCGCCTGCTGGTGGACTTCGTCGATCCCCGCCTGACCGACGGGCTGGACCGGCTGGAAGGCGTCACCAAGGAGCTGGACGCGCGGCTGGAGGCGGGAACGGCCGCGGCGGCCCGGCGCTACGACCGGGCCCTTCTCGTGACCCTGGCGGCCGGGCTGGCCGGCACCGTCCTGTTCATGGCGCTGGCCGTCTGGATGGCGGTGGCGAACGTCTCCCGCCCGTTGCAGCGGATCGTCGCCACCATGACCCGGCTGGCCGGCGGCGACCTGTCCGTGCGGGTCGACGGCGACGACCGCCGCGACGAGATCGGCGCCACCGCCAAGGCCGTGCGGGTGTTCCAGAAGTCCATGCTGGACGCGGCCCGCCTGCGCGAGGAGCAGACCGCGCTGGAGGCCCGGACCGAGGCCGAGAAGCGCAGCGCCCGCGGCCGGCTGGCCGACGAGTTCGAGGGCGCCATGCAGGCGGTGGTGGAGGGCATCGCCGGGTCCGCCCGGCACCTGCGCGAGACGGCGGAAGGGCTGTCCGCCGTGGCGGCGGAGACCAACGACCAGACCGCGGCCGTGGCCGGCGCCGCGGAACTGGCCGCCGGCAACGTCAACACCGTGGCGGCCGCCGCGGAGGAACTGTCCAGCTCGATCCGGGAGATCTCCCGGCGCGTGGCGGAAAGCGCCGCCATCGCGGATTCGGCCGTGTCGGAGGCGGAACGCTCCAACGCCACCGTCGCCGGGCTGGTGGACGCCTCCCGCCGGATCGGCGAGGTGGTGAAGCTGATCAACGACATCGCCAGCCAGACCAACCTGTTGGCCCTGAACGCGACGATCGAGGCCGCCCGCGCCGGGGAGGCCGGTAAAGGCTTCGCTGTGGTCGCCGGGGAGGTGAAGAACCTCGCCACCCAGACGGCCAAGGCGACGGAGGAGATCGGCAGCCAGATCGCCGACATGCAGGCCGCCGCCGGCAGCGCCGCGGACGCCATCCGCGGCGTCGGCGGCACCATCGGCCGGATCAGCGAGATCGTCACCACCATCGCCTCGGCGGTCGAGCAGCAGGGCGCGGCGACGCAGGAGATCGCCAGCAGCGTCGCCCAGGCCGCGGCCGGCACCAGCGATGTCAGCAGCACGATCGGCGACGTGACCCGCGCCGCGGCCCGCACCGGCACCCTGGCCGGCGACGTTCTGGGGGCCGCGCAGACGCTGGTGGCCGACGCCGAGCGGATGCGCCGCGACGTGTCCGGCTTCGCCTCCCGGGTGCGGGCCGGCTGAACCGGGGCCGCTCGGGCGAAGGGTACGCCGGAGGGGGTGGCGCGACGGGCAGGGGCACCGACCCCGCCCGTCCCGTGTTGTTCCCCGCATGTGGATGTCCAAGACACCGGCGCCCCCCGGCCGGGCCGCCGGGACCCGCCCCGGTCACGCCGTCGCGTCCGGCCCCGGTGCCGTTCCAGGCCGGGGCTCCTCCTTCCTGCCCTATATCCATACGCTGCGCGGCATCGCCATCCTGTTCATCGTCGCCAGCCACTGCTTCGCCGTGTTCGACTGGAGCGGGGCGCCCTGGAGCTTCCGCATCCTGGACGTGGTGACGACGAACGGCACGGTGATGTTCGTCTTCATCTCCGGCTTCCTGTTCCAGCATCTGTCGGACCGCTTCAGCGTCCGCCGCTATCTGGGCGCCAAGCTGCGCTATGTGATCCTGCCCTATCTGGTGGTTTCGCTGCCGGCCCTGGCCTTCCGGATCGGGACCCGGAGCGGCATGAACGGGCTGCCGGAGGGGATCTACGACTGGAATCCCGTGCTCCAGGTGCTCTGGTTCCTGGGCACCGGGGCGCATCTCGGGCCGCTCTGGTTCATTCCGGTGATCGCGCTGTTCTATCTGGCCGCCCCGGCCCTGCTCTGGATCGACCGTCGGCCGGCGCTCTACGGGCTGTTGCCGCTTCTGCTGCTGGCAGGCAGCTTCGTCCACCGGCCGGAATTCAACATGCAGCCGCTGCACGCCTTCCTGCACCTGCTGCCGGTCTATCTGGCGGGGATGGCCTTCAGCCGCTTCCGCGACCCGGTCCAGGAGCTGCTGGCGCCGCGGCTGGGGTGGCTGCTCGCCCTCTGGCTCGCCCTGGTGGCGGCGCATGTCCTGATCGTGGAGCACACCGGCATCATCTATGTGCGGGAAGTCCTGGGGCCGGACAGCCTGGCGGTGGAGTGGACCTATTTCCAGAAGCTGCTGCTGATGGCGCTGCTGATCGTCGGCTTCCGCCGCTACGGGAGCCGGGTGCCGCACGGCTGGTTCGATGCCCTGGCGGTCAACAGCTTCGCCGTCTTCTTCATCCACGGCTATCTGACGCTGACGGCCGACCGGCTGGTGCTGTGGAACGGCATCGTGATCCCCGGCAGCGTGCCGGGCTTTCTGGTCTACGTCTTCCTGGTCACGGGCCTCGGCATCCTGATCGCCCGCGCCGTCCGGCTGGTGGCGGGCCGGCACAGCCGGCTTCTGGTGGGAAGCTGAACCGCGCCGGAAGCGGGCCGCTGCACTGTCGCCGGGCCTGCACCGGCATGGTAAGAGAAAGCCCCTTCGTCAGCCCGGACCCCTCCTTCATGCTTGCGGAATTGACTGCCCTCGCGCAGGTCCTGTTCATCGACATCGTGCTGGCCGGCGACAACGCCATCGTCGTCGGCATGGCGGCGGCCGGGGTCGCCAAGTCGGAGCGGCGCACGGTCATCTTCTGGGGCATCGCCGCCGCCGCCGTGCTGCGCATCCTGTTCGCGCTGCTGACCACCCATCTGCTCGCCATCATCGGGCTGACGCTGGCCGGCGGCATCCTGCTGCTCTGGGTCTGCTGGAAGCTGTGGCGCGAGATCGTCAGCCAGCGGGAGGAGCGGACCGGGGCCGCGGTCGTGGCCGAGGCGGAGGACGAGAGCACCAGCAATCCCCTGGCCGAGGCGCTGCCGGAGCACGCCACCAAGTCCCGCGGCGTCGCCATCCGGCAGATCGTCCTGGCCGACGTCTCCATGTCGCTGGACAACGTGCTGGCGGTGGCCGGTGCGGCGCACGACCATGAATGGGTGCTGGTGGTCGGGCTGGCCATGTCGGTGGTGCTGATGGGCGTGGCGGCGACCCTGATCGCCCGCCTGCTGGAGCGCCATCACTGGATCGCCTATATCGGCCTTGCCGTGATCCTCTACGTCGCCGTGTCCATGATCTGGCTCGGCAGCTTCGAGGTGCTGGACGCCGTCGGCATGACCCACCACGGGGTGGAGGGCGTGGCCCAGCCGGCCCCCTGATGGCGCTTATCTGAGGGCGCCCCCTGCGGGCGTCCACTGCGGGCGTCCACCTGCGGGCGCCTCTCCGGTAGCGCCACGGGAGACGGGACCGGCCCGTCTCCCGGTCGCGGCTCAACCCTTCACGAGAAAGGCCCGGATGGCGGCCAGCAGGGCGTCCAGGTCGGGCTCGTGCAGGTACATCATGTGCCCGGCCTCGAAGTAGGCCATCTCCACCCGGTCGGCCAGGATGTCGTGCCGGCCGAGGGTGTATTCGGCGTCGAAGAACGGCGTCACCAGATCATAGTAGCCGTTCGCCACCAGCACCCGCAGCCGGCCGTTGCGGCGCAGCGCGTCGGACAGGGCGCGGGCGGTGTTGACGTAGGACGGCTCCCAGCCCTCCCCATCCGGCGCGGTGCGCCAGTCCCAGGACCGTCCCGCGGCTTCGCTGCCGGTCAGGTAGGGACGGTCCATCTCCACCTTCAGCGTCTCCCCGAAATAGCTGTTCAGCGCGGCCGTGTAGGCGCTCTCCGTCGCCTCCGAGGCGGCGTCGCCCAGCACCGGCCGGTCGGCCACAAGGTCGGGTTCGGCCAGCGTGTAGCGGCCGTCGAACTGGCCGAGGGCGAGACCCTTGTCGCGCAGCAGCTCCTTGCGGAAGCGCGGCACCATCACCCGCAGGTCGGAGCGCAGCACGTACTCCTTCGACAGGCCGGTGAAGCGGGCCAGCTCCGCCGCCACCGCCTCGCGCTCGGCGGCGGGCAGGCGGCTGCCCTTGAACAGGGCCGGCAGATAGCGGTCCACGGCGAAGGCCCGCGCCTGGGCCACCCAGGTCTTCAGGTCCGTCCCCTGCCCCGCCCTGCCATGGTAGCGGGCGGCCGCCGCCATCGACGGCAGGTAGGTGACGAAGCTGGTGATGTTGTCCGGCGTGCTGGTGGAGCCGGCATAGTCCAGCGCCTGGCTGACCAGCACCAGCCCGTTCAGCGCCATGTTCTGCCCGCCTTCGTTCAGGGCGTCGGCCACGGCGGCGGCGCGGGTGGTGCCGAAGCTCTCGCCGACGATGAACTTGGGCGCGTTCCAGCGCCGGTTCGCCGTGACCCACTGGCGGATGAAGCGGACGATGCTGTCGCGGTCCTGGTTCAGGCCCCAGAAATCCTTCGTCTGTCCCTTGCCGACGACCCGGCTGTAGCCGGTCCCCACCGGGTCGATGAAGACCAGATCGGTCAGGTCCAGCGGCGCCTGGGGATTGTCCACCAGGGCGAAGGGGGCGGCGCCGTCGTCGGCGTCGGCGTCGGACGGGACGGCGACCCGCTTCGGTCCCAGCAGCCCCATGTGCAGCCAGATGGAGGCGGAGCCCGGCCCGCCGTTGAAGACGAAGGTGACGGGCCGCTTCGCCGCCTCCACCCCGTCGCGGACATAGGCGGTGGACCAGATCGCGGCGACCGGCTCGCCCGCGTCGTCGGTCAGCAGCATCTCCCCGGCGGTAACGGTGTAGGGGACGCCCTGCCCGCCGAAGCGGCCCTGGAAGCGCGCGGTGAAGACCTTGGGCGGGGGCACCGGCTTCTCCGTCGCCGCCGCGGGCGCGCCGCCCGGCGCCGTCTCCTCGGCCAGCGCGGCGGGTCCCGCCATCGCCGCCGCCATTCCCCCTGCCAGCACCATCGCCAACGCCAGCCGCCGCATGCCCTGTCCTTTCCCTGGTCTGCCCCGCTTCCGGGTCTGCCCCGTTGCGGGGTCGGGATCGACCTTACCCCCACCGGACGGACCTGTCTGCGCCGGCGGGACCCGGGCAAAAGCAAAGGGCGGCCCCGGTGGGGGCCGCCCTCGCGTCGGACTTGGGATCAGGGCCGGGCCGTCAGAGGCCCAGCTCCTTCACCAGATGGTCCGCCTTGTAGACCTTGCGCAGGGCCTCGGCCATGCCGCGGATGTCCACGAAGACGGTGCGGTTGCGCCGCATGTCGTAGCCGTAGTCGCCGGCCAGGGAGTGGATGTTGCCGTCGAACACCAGCCCGATCGCCTCGGCGCGCGAGTTCAGGATCGGGGACCCCGAATTGCCGCCGATGATGTCGTTGGTGCTGACGCCGTTGAACGGCACCGACATGCCGATGACGCCCTTCGCCTTCTCCCAGCTCGCCGGCAGGTCGAACGGCACCGCGCCGGTGTCACGGTTGTAGAGGCCGGCGAAGGTGGTGAACGGCTCCACCTGGGTGCCGTCCTCCTCCGCCCAGCCCTTCACATGGCCGTAGGACAGGCGCAGCGTGAAGGTGGCGTCGGGGTAGACGCTGTCGCCGAGAAGCGCGAAGCGGGCCTTGGCGATGCGGGCCTGGGCCGCCTCGACCGGGGCCTCGATCTCCTCCTCCACGGCCTTGCGGACGGCGCGGGCGTCGGCGTCCACCAGCTTCGCCAGGGCGATCATCGGATCGTCCGACGCGGCCACCGCCTCCTTGCCGCCCTCGAACAGCGTCAGGCGGACCTTCGGGTCGCCCAGCTTGCTGTTCTTCACCAGATCCTCGGCCACCTGCTCGGGCGACTTCTTGCCCAGCACCTTCTGCACCAGGGCGTTGTCGGGACCGAACTCCTCGCGCAGCTTGCTGAGCGAGAAGGCGAGCGTGGTGATCTCCAGCGACTCGTGGACCGGGGCCGGGTTGGACAGGCGCTGCTTCAGCGCCGGCAGCCGGGCCTCGCTGAATTCGCGCAGGCGCTGGTCGTTCGGCTTGCCGGCCTCCTCGGCGGAGCGGACCAGCAGGCGGGCGAAGGAGAACAGGCTGCTGTCGAAGGCGCGGCCACGCTCCAGCATCAGGTAGCGCGGCGCCAGCGCGCGCTGGCGCTGCATCGCCGTGGCGATCTGCTCATAGGCGTCGCCGACCTGGGCGGCCAGCTTCGGATCGGCCTTGATGCGGGCCCGCAGCTCCGTCTCGGCGGCGGCCTTGTCGCCGAAGAACTGCGCGTCCACCAGGGCCTGCTGCCGGCCGCGCCAGACCTTCAGGCTGTTCTCGATGCCGGTCAGCTCCTCCAGCGCGAGGCGGTGCTCCTCCTCGCCGCGGCGGCCGAACTCGATCAGGCGGCCGCGCAGCTCGGAGAGGTACATCAGCGTCGCCGGGGCGAACACGTCGCGCAGATAGGCGAGCTGGTCGGTCGTGTTGAGGCGGCTGGTCGAGCCCGGATGGCCGGTCACGAAGGTCGCCTCATCCGGCTTGGCGCCGGCCTTGGACCAGGGGAAGTAGTTGGGGCTGGAGATCGGCTTGCCGTCCGCGCCGTAGACGCGCAGCAAGGACATGTCCAGGCAGTAGCGCGGGAAGTTGAAGTTGTCCGGGTCGCCGCCGAAGGCCGCGATCCCGAACTCCGGCGCGAAGGCCAGACGGACGTCCTGGTAACGGTTGTACTTGTAGAGGTGATAGCGGCCGCCCTGGTAGAGGGTGACCACGTCGCAGCGGACATTGGCGTCGCCGCCGGAGCAGCCGCGCTCGATCTCGGCGAAGACGGCGCGGCGGGCATCGGCGAACTCCTTGCCGGTCTTGCCCTCGGTCGCCTTGGCGACCTTGTCGGTCACGTCGGTGATCTCGGTCAGCTGGTTGACCTCGATGCCGGCGCAGCGCCGCTCCTCGGCCCGGCCACCGGCCAGGAAGCCCTTCGCCATCAGGTCGTTCTCCGGCGTGGACAGCTCGGCCACGCAGTCGGAGACGCAGTGATGGTTGGTCATCACCAGACCTTCGGGGGAGACGAAGCTGCCCGAGCAGCCGCCGGCCAGCCGGACGGAGGAGAGGCGCACCTTCTCCAGCCACTTGGCGTCCGGCTTGAAGCCGGTGGACTTGCCGATCGCCTCGACCGGCACGTTGTCCAGGGTCCACATGCCCTCGTCGGCCATGGCGGCGCTGCTGAAGGCTCCAACGGCCAGGGCAATGATCGCCCCCGCAGTCAATCGCTTCGTCATCTGTGGTTCGTCCGTCCGGGTTGAGCTTGCTTCTTCACAGTCGGGCCGGCGCCGCGGCACCGGCCGGTCGGGGGCGCCGCGGGGTCGCGGACGCCCCGGAGGTCAATTGGCGTTGGCGGCGCGGCGCCGCAGGAAATCGTCCAGCGAGGCGGCCATGTCGGCCAGCAGGGAGGCCACCATCGGCTCGGCCCGCAGGGTCGTCCACACCGTGCGCAGGGTCGGGTGGTCGGCCAGGGCGTCGAACGTGCCGAAGGCGGGCATGAAGCGGTCCAGGTAGAACAGGGCCGGAACCAGGGCGCAGTCGGCCAGGGTCATCTCCGGACCCAGGGCGTAGGGGCCCTTCAGCAGCTTCTCCAGCCCGTCCAGGCCGCGGCGCAGCTCCGCCAGCTTCTCCTCGACCACCGCGCGGTCGCGGGTCGTGGGGTTGAGCTGGCCCAGCAGGCCCAGCAGGCCCGGCAGCACGTAGAGGTCCACCGCCCGGCTGACGGTGCGGCTGCGGGCCCGGCCGGCCGGGTCGGCCGGCAGCAGCGGCGGCTGGGGGTATTTCTCCTCCAGATACTCGCAGATCACCTCGGATTCGAAGACCGGCCCGTCCTCGCCCACCAGGGTCGGGATCTTGCCGTAGGGGTTCAGCGCCAGATACTCCGGCGACTTCATGTTGCCGCCGGGCGGTTCGGCCTGCCGCACGTCCAGCCCCTTGCGGCGGACGGCGCAGAGCACGCGGGCGACATAGGGGGAGAGGGCGGCTCCGTACAGGATCATTGGGCTGGCCTCATGGCACCGGTTGCTGCGGCGGCCCTTCTTAGCCGCTCCCGACCGGGCAGGATAGACTGTTCCCGGGTCGCAGGGGGCGGACGCCGCCGGCAATGACGGGTCATGCCTGCCATACGGATGGCGCGGCCCCCCGACCCTTGCGACGGGGAATGGTTTAGACCAGATGCAGCGGGCTTTCCAGATGGACGGATTCGGCGCGGATGCACCCTGAACACCACGGCAACGCCCCCGCGGGCGGCGACAACGGCGCCGGCAGCCTGGAGCGGGCCTGGAGCCTGCCGGTCCTCGGCTCGGACACCCTTCCCGGCGGGCTGCTGTCGGCGGCGCTGGCGTTCTGGCGCCGGCTGAAGCCGGAGACGGGCGGTCTGCCCGGCTTCGACGGCTTCGATCCGCGCCAGCTTCCGCCCTCCGTCCTGCCCCATGCCGCCCTGCTGGGCGGCTTCGATGCCGAGGGCCGGGTCCGCGGCCTGTTCCTGGGCACCGTGGCGGCCATGCATGCCGGTGCCGAGCTGGCCGGCCACCGGCTGGACGAGCTGTACCCGCCCGCCACCTATGCCCGGGTCGAACAGACCCTGCGCACGGTGGAGATCCTGCGGCGGCCGGTGCTGGCCTCGGTCTCCTTCGGCGTCGATGGCGTCCGCCTGCTGGACAGCGACCGGCTCTGCCTGCCCTTCCAGGGGGCGGACGGCGCCATCGCCGGCTTCGTCGTGGTGATGGACTACCGCCCGACCGACGCGGGCCGGGCGCAGCCGCTGAAGCTGCTGGGCGACGCGCCGGAGCTGCTGCGCTGCGACCTGTTCCGCGTCATGCTCCGGCGGGCGAGCCAGGAGTAGGCGGCGCGAAGGTGCCGCGGTGGGTGTCGCGCAGCAGGGCCTTCTGCACCTTGCCCATGGTGTTGCGCGGCAGCTCCGGCACGAACCAGACCCGCTTGGGCACCTTGAAGCCGGCCAGTTCCGCCTTCACGGCGGCGATCACCGCGGCTTCCGTCAGATCGTCCCGGCCGGGGTGCTTCTGCACCACGGCGGCCACCGCCTCCCCCAGATCGGGGTGCGGCAGGCCGAAGACGGCGCTCTCCACGACGCCGGGCAGGGCGTCCAGCACCGTCTCCACCTCCTTGGGGTAGACGTTGAACCCGCCGGAGATGATCAGGTCCTTGGCGCGGCCGACGATGTGGACATAGCCGCGGGCATCCACCTTGCCGACGTCGCCGGTGATGAAGAAGCCGTCCGGACGCATCTCCTCCGCCGTCTTCTCCGGCTTGTTCCAGTAGCCCTTGAACAGGTTGGGGCCGCGGATCTCGATCACGCCGATCTCCTCCGGCCCCAGGACCGAGCCGTCCTCGCCGGCGACGCGCAGCTCAACGCCGGGCAGCGGAAAGCCGACGGTGCCGGGGATGCGGTCCCCCTCCAGCGGGTTGGAGGTGATCATGCACGCCTCGGTCATGCCGTAGCGTTCCAGGATCGCGTGGCCGGTGCGCTCCTGGAACGCGCGGTGCGTGTCGGCCAGCAGCGGGGCGGAGCCGGAGATGAACAGGCGCAGGTGCGCCGCCTGGGCGCGGCCGAACGCCGGATGCGCCAGCAGGCGGGTGTAGAAGGTCGGCACCCCCATCATCAGCGTGGCGCCGGGCAGCAGCCGCAGCACGGCGTCCGCATCGAAGCGGGACAGGAACAGCAGGCTGCCGCCG
The DNA here is from genome assembly GCF_042665545.1 of Rhodocista pekingensis. NCBI lineage: Bacteria > Pseudomonadati > Pseudomonadota > Alphaproteobacteria > Rhodospirillales > Azospirillaceae > Rhodocista > Rhodocista pekingensis. Next base: position 694,980 of record NZ_JBHTCM010000010.1, read on the forward strand.
GCCAGCAGCACCGTGCCCAGGCCCACGAACAGACCGTGCGTGTGGAAGACCGGCAGCGCGTGCAGCAGCACGTCGTCCGGCCGGAAGCCCCAGCAGTCGTGCAGGGTCAGCAGGTTGGAGCCGAGGTTCCAGTGCGTCATCATCGCGCCCTTGGACCGCCCCGTCGTGCCGGAGGTGTAGAGGATGGCGGCGAGGTCGTCCCTCTCCCGCGGCACGGTGGCGAAGGTCGTCGGCTGCTCCAGCCCGGCCGCGGCCAGACTGCCGTCCGCCGCCACGCCCAGGGTGGCCACCTGCGGCACGCCCGCCGCGGCGGCCAGCTCCCGCATCTCCGCCTCGTCCTCCGGGCGGCAGACGACCAGGGCGGGGCCGGCATCTTCCAGGAAATAGGCGATCTCGCCGCGCCGGTAGGCGGTGTTCAGCGGCAGATAGACCGCCCCCGCCCGCAGCACGGCCAGGAACAGCATGACGTTCTCGGCGCTCTTCTCCACCTGCACGGCGACGCGGTCACCGGGCTTCACGCCCAGCGCCACCAGCACGTTGGCGAAGCGGGCCGAGACCGCGTCGATGTCGGCATAGGTGTAGTAGACGCCCCGGCGCGGCCCGTCCTCAAGCGCCAGGAACCGTCTCTCCCGGTCGGCCGGGAACCGGCTCTCGAACAGGTGGTAGAGATTGCCGCTGGCGGGGGCCGTCACCGTCTCGCCCATCGTCGTCCGTCTCCCTGGCAGGCGCCGCCGCTGCGGCCGCACGGGCGGGACGATAACGACGGCGCCGGCCGCTGCCAACCGTGGAGGGCCGGACGGCCGCTGCCGGAGCACGCCGCGGGCATTGACCGCGGCATAACCGCGGGCGGATAGGGTGGGATCACCCGTCCGCATCCCGATCTGCCCGGAAGAGCCATGCCCCGCCGTCCCGCCCTTGCCGTTCTGACCGCCCTCTTCGTCCTTGCCGTGGCCCTGCCGGCCCAGGCCGCCGGCAGCCTGTCGGGCGGCGCCTTCGGAACGGGGCTGACGGCGCCGGTGGTGCTGACGGTGCATCTGCTGGGCCTGCTGGCGCTGGGCCTCTGGGCCGCCGACCAGGGCGGGCAGGCGTCCGGCCAGGGGCCGGCGGTGGCGCTGGTGGCGGCCCTGGTCTTCGGCCTGCTGCACCAGTCCGGGGTGCGGCTGCCCCATACCGGGCTGGTGCTGGAGGCGTCGCTGCTGGTCTTCGGCCTGCTGACGGCCTTCGCCGTGGCGCTGCCGCTGGCGCTCACGCTGCTGCTGGCGGCGGTCGCCGGGGCGGTGCACGGGACGGGCCTGTCAGCCTGGGTCGGGGCGCCCAGTTCGCCGCTGCCCTTCTGGCTGGGGACGGGCTGCGGCTTCGTGCTGGTGGGCAGCGCCGGCGTCGGGCTGCACGGGCTGCTGGCGCAGAACCTGTCCCGGGTCTGGGTGCGGGCGGCCGGCGGGCTGATCGCGCTGGCGGGGCTGCTGATGCTGCTGGACATGATGTGATCCCGCGCACATCCGGCGGGACCCGGAAGCGCGACATTTCCGCAACAGCGCTGTTCAAACAGGTGCATGTGTTCCGCTTCCGACGGTGGGCCGGCGACATTCCGGAGAGCGGCCGTTGCGCCCCCGCTTTCCCCGGCTCACATAGGAAGCAGGCACCAGGAGCGATCGAGCGTGCCCGCCGTGACCCAGTCCCCTTCCCTGATCGGGCGTCGTGCCCTGTTGCGCTCCGGCATCGGCCTGTCCGGCGTCGGACTGGCGGCCGCCTGCCTGCCGTTCCCGCTGGCCGCCCAGACGACGGGCACGCCGGGGTTGCGCTTCTTCCAGATCGGCACCGGCACGACCGGCGGCACCTATTTCCTGATCGGCGGCCTCCTGGCCAACGCCATCAGCAACCCGCCCGGTTCGTTGCCGTGCGAGCGCGGCGGCAGTTGCGGGGTGCCCGGCCTGATCGTCGTGGCGCAGTCCACCTCCGGCGCCGTGGAGAACGTGGAGGGCATCCGCGAGGGCCGGCTGGAGTCGGGCCTCGTCCAGGCGGACATCGCCTATGCCGCCTTCCGCGGGGAGGGTGCGTTCGAGGGGCGCAAGCCCCTGACGGAGCTGCGCTCCATCGCCAACCTCTACACCGAGACGATCCATCTGGTCGTGCGCGCCGACAGCGGCATCCGCTCCGTCGCGGACCTGAAGGGCAAGCGGCTGGTGCTGGGGGAGAAGGGCTCCGGCACGCTGGTCACGGCGCGCATCCTGCTGGCCGCCTACGGGCTGTCGGAGAAGTCGGTGAAGCCGCTCTATCTCAGCCCCGGCGCGGCCAGCGACCGCATCGCCTCGGGCGAGGCGGACGGCTTCTTCATCGTCGGCGGCTTCCCCCTGCCCGCGGTGGCCGATCTGGCCGGACGGGTGGCGATCCGGCTGTTGTCCTTCGACGAGACGCACCTGTCGCGGATCGCCCGCCGGCTGCCCTTCTACACGGGCGCGGTGATCGAGGACGGGGCCTATGCCGGCGTGCCGCCGACCCCCACCCTGGGGGTGGGGGCGCAGTGGCTGGTCCACAACCGCATCTCCGAGGATCTGGTCTACGGCATCACCCGCGCCCTCTGGAACGAGCGGACGCGGGAGCTGCTGGTCACCGGTCATCCGCGCGGCAGCACCATCCGGCTGGAGACGGCGCTGAAGGGGCTGGCGGTGCCGCTGCATCCGGGCGCCGAGCGGTTCTACCGCGAGGTCGGGATGGCCGGGGACTCCGCGGCCGTCGTTCCGGGCACGGCGGGCCGGGACGCCGGCGCCGGGCCGGCGGGCGCCAGCCCGGTGCCGCGCACGAAACCGGCCGCCCCGCCTGACCGCAGCGGGACGCCCCGCTGACGGCACGTCCTGCTGCCGGCGCGGCCTTACTTCGCGTCGAAATCGACCACCCAGGTCTCCGCCTCGGCCGCGGCCACCCAGTCGCGCATGGCCGGCAGGGCGTAGATCGCCTCCACATAGGCGCGCGCGCCGGCGTCCATCGCCACGTTCCAGGTCACGAACCGGGTGCAGACCGGGGCGTACATGCAGTCGGCGATGCTGAAGCGGCCGAACAGGAACGGCCCCCCGGCCCCGAAGCGGTCGCGGCAGTCCTGCCAGATCGCCGTCACGCGGGCGATGTCGTCCGCCGCCGCACTGCGCCGGACCGGGTCGTGGCGGCGCTGCTTGAGGTCCATGAACAGGTTGCGGCGCAGGTCCAGGAAACCGGAGTGCATCTCCGCCGAGACCGAGCGCGCCACCGCCCGCGCCGCCGGGTCCTGCGGCCAGAGGCCGGCCGCGGGGAACAGCTCCGCCAGATATTCGCAGATCGCCAGACTGTCCCAGACCGTCAGGTCGCCATGCTTCAGCACGGGCACCTTGCCGGCCGGGTTGCGGGCCAGGATGGCCGCCTTGGTGCCTTCGGTGCGGAGGGGGATCACCTCCTCAGCGAAGGACGCACCGACATGGCGCAGCGCCAGCCAGGGCCGCAGCGACCACGAGGAATAGGCCTTGTTACCGATCACCAGGGTGAACTTGTCCATAGGGATGCCTCCGCCGCTTCCGGACCCTCCCATCTAGGCCCGCCCGCCCCCGCCCGTCAAACCCGCCGGTCGCCGCCGCCGGTGCCCGGCCTGTCCTTGCGCGCCCCGGCCGGCGGCGACGGCTTTACAGCCGGTCGGCGGACGGCGCATCCTGCCGGCCAGCCGGGCGGCCGCCGCCCGGCCGTTCCGTCTGTCCGCAAGAGGTCCCGCCGTGCTGCAACACCTGCGCGCCAAACCCACCGACGACACCGTTCCCCTGGAGCTGATCCGCAAGGCGGAGCTGTCCGCCTGGCTGGACGGCGCCGAACCGGCCGCCGCCGCCTGGGTCCGCGGCACCGGCTTCACCGCCGAGCCGGGTGCGGTCGCCCTGCTCCCGGGCGAGGGCGGGCGGCTGGCGCGGGCGCTGGTCGGGGTGCCCGACCGGCTGGACCTCTGGAGCCTTGCCGGTCTGCCGGGCAGCCTGCCCAAGGGCAGCTACGTCCTGCCCGACCGGCTGGACGGGCGCGAGGCGACGGCCGCGGCCATCGGCTGGGCCCTGGGCTGCTACCAGTTCACCCGCTACCGGAAATCCACGAAGGAGTTCGCCCATCTGGTCATGCCCGCCGGCGCCGACCGGCAGGCGGTGGAGCGGGTGGTCACCGCCACCGCCCTGGTGCGCGATCTGGTGAACACCCCGGCCGAGGATCTGGGCCCGCCGGAGCTGGCGCAGGCGGCGGAGAAGCTGGCCGACGAGTTCGGCGCCAAGCTGAAGGTGATCGCCGGCGACGACCTGCTGGAGAAGAACTATCCGATGGTCCATGCCGTCGGCCGCGCCGCGGCCAAGGCGCCGCGGCTGATCGACCTGCGCTGGGGCAACAAGGAGCACCCGCTGGTCTGCCTCGTCGGCAAGGGCGTCTGCTTCGACAGCGGCGGGCTGGACATCAAGGGTTCCGCCAACATGCTGCTGATGAAGAAGGACATGGGCGGCGCCGCCCATGCCCTGGGCGTGGCCCGCATGATCATGATGGCGGGGCTGCCGGTGCGGCTGCGGGTGCTGGTGCCGGCGGTGGAGAACGCCGTCTCCGGCAATTCCTTCCGGCCGATGGACATCCTGCCCACGCGCAAGGGCCTGACGGTGGAGATCGGCAACACCGACGCCGAGGGCCGCCTGATCCTGTGCGACGCGCTGGCCGAAGCGGACAGCGACAGGCCGGCCCTGCTGATCGACTTCGCCACCCTGACCGGGGCCGCGCGCGTGGCGCTGGGACCGGAGCTGCCGGCCCTGTTCAGCAACGACGACGCGCTGGCGGAGGACCTGCTGGCGGCCGGGCGCGAAACTGACGACCCGCTCTGGCGGCTGCCGCTCTGGCCCGGCTACCGCAAGATGCTGGACAGCCGGATCGCCGACCTGAACAACGCGCCGTCCGGCGGCTTCGCCGGCGCCATCACGGCGGCGCTGTTCCTGGAGCGGTTCGTCGCGGCCGAGACGCCCTGGGCGCACATCGACCTCTACGCCTGGAATCCGTCGGCCCGCCCCGGCCGGCCGGAAGGCGGCGAGGCGATGACCCTGCGCGCCGTCTATGCCCTGATCGAACGGCGCTTCGGCACGGCCTGAGCGGACGGGCTGGCCGACCGGACTGGGGGACCGTCGGCGCTTGCCGCTGACGGCGACTTTGGGCACACTCCGATGCGTTCCGGCCCGACGGGGCGGTGGCGGATCGGGGGGGCTCCATGTCGCGGAACCTGGAGGCGCTACAGCTCTGGCGCGGCGCGCTGGTGGCGAGCGTGCGCAAGGCGGGACCCGATCTGTCGGCCCGCCAGCTCGCGCTGCTGCTGACGGTCTATCTGACCCCGCCGCCGCATACGGTGCGCGGGCTGGCCGCCACCCTGAACGTCTCCAAACCGTCGGTGACGCGGGCGCTGGACCGGCTGGGGCGGCTGGGCTATGTGAAGCGCAAGCGCGACCAGGACGACCGGCGGAACGTGCTGGTGCAGCGCACCGTCAAGGGCAGCGTCTTCCTGACGGAGTTCGGCCAGCTCGTGGCCGCGGCCGGACAGGCCGCGTCTGAAATCCCGGCGGCCGGACAGGCCGCGTCTGAACCCATGGCGGCCGGACAGGCCGCTGCGGTGCAGATCACCGATCCCGCCCCTTCAGCCGCCGCACCGTCGGCGGCTCCCGCTCCGGAACCCGCGACCCTGACCGCATGACCGACACGCCCGAGGCCGTTTCCCTGGACCCCCGCATCCATCCCTGGCGCGCCGATCTGGCCGCCGCCCACCTGAAGGGGAGCGTCACGGCCGAGCGCTTCGTGGAGGGCGTGCCCTGCCAGATCCGCACCGGCTTCGCCGCTCTGACGGAGACACCGGATTTCGACGGGCGGCAGTCCAGCCAGCTCCTGTTCGGGGAGGTCTTCACCGTCTATGAGGAGCGCGACGGCTGGGTCTGGGGCCAGAACGGCACGGACGGCTATGTCGGCTATCTGCGGCTGGAGGCCCTGGACGCGGAGGTGCGGACGCCGACCCACACGGTCACCGCCCTGCGCAGCTATGTCTACCCCGAGCCGGACCTGAAGACCCCACCGCTGGACCTGCTGAGCCTGGAGTCGCGCCTGAGCGTGACGGGCCAGTCCGGCGGGGGCCGGGGGCAGCAGGCCGGCTGGCTGGAACTGGCGACCGGCGGCTGGATCTTCGCCGGCCATGCCGCCGCCCTGCCCGCCCCGCCGGCGGACCCGGTGGACACCGCCCTGCGCCTGCTGGGCACGCCCTATCTCTGGGGCGGGCGCACCAGCCTGGGGCTGGACTGCTCAGCCCTGGTGCAGCTCGCCCTCGCCGCGGCCGGCCTGCCCTGCCCGCGCGACAGCGACATGCAGGCGGCCTCCGTCGGCACCCTGGTCTCCCCCGACGGGCGCGGCCATGCCTTCCACCGGGGCGATCTGGTCTTCTTCCCCGGCCATGTCGGCATCATGGCGGACGCGGACGACCTGATCCACGCCAACGCCTTCCACATGGAGGCGGTGCGGGAGCCGCTGGCCGCCGTGCTGGCCCGCGCGGGCGACAAGGGCATCACGGCCGTCCGCCGGCTCTGACGCCCGCCCTCCTGCCGCCCGCCCTCCTGACACCGACGCCCCACGCCGGGGAGCCATGCGCGCGGGGCCAGGACGCCCCGCGGCAACGGGCCGGCAACAGGCTTGTCGGTGTGCGCGGCTGCCGCTATGCTCCGGCCCCTTGAAAGAAAATGGCGTAAACGGCCGCCATTACTTTTCACTTGGAACGGGATTTGCCCCTGGCGCAGAATCCCGCCTGGAACAGCAGCGAAGGCGCATCATCCATGTCCGGTCCCCGCACCCTCTACGACAAGATCTGGGACAGCCATGTCGTCCACCGCCAGGAGGACGGGACCTGTGTGCTCTACATCGACCTCCATCTCGTGCATGAGGTGACCTCGCCGCAGGCGTTCGAGGGGCTGCGCATGGCCGGCCGTCCGGTGCGCCAGCCGCGCCGCACCCTGGCCGTGGCGGACCACAACGTGCCGACCAGCGCCGACCGCTTGCAGGGCATCCGCAACGAGGAGAGCCGCCTCCAGGTGGAGCAGCTCGGCATCAACGCCGCCGAGTTCGGGGTCGAGTATTTCGACATGGCGGACATCCGCCAGGGCATCGTCCATGTCGTCGGGCCGGAGCAGGGCGTCACCCGTCCGGGCATGACCATCGTCTGCGGCGACAGCCACACCTCCACCCACGGCGCCTTCGGCGCGCTGGCCTTCGGTATCGGCACCTCCGACGTGGAGCATGTGCTGGCGACCCAGACGCTGCTGATGAAGCCGTCGAAGAACATGCTGGTGCGGGTTGACGGCAGCCTGCCCGTGGGCGTCACCGCCAAGGACATGGTGCTGGCCATCATCGGGCGGATCGGCACCGCCGGCGGCACCGGCCATGTCATCGAGTTCGCCGGCGAGGCGATGCGCTCGCTCTCCATGGAAGGGCGCATGACCGTCTGCAACATGTCGATCGAGGGCGGCGCCCGCGCCGGCCTGATCGCGCCGGACGAGACGACCTTCGCCTACCTGAAGGGCCGCCCGCGCAGCCCGGAGGGGGAGGCCTGGGACAAGGCGGTGGCGTGGTGGCGCACCCTGCCCAGCGACGAGGGTGCCCGCTACGACCGCGAGGTCGTGCTCTACGCACCCGACATCCCGCCGCAGGTCACCTGGGGCACCAGCCCGCAGGACGTCGCCCCCATCACCGGCCGCGTGCCCGACCCGGCGGAGGTGGACGACCCCAACAAGCGCCGCGCCATCGAGCGCGCTCTCTCCTACATGGGGCTGACGCCGGGCGTGCCGCTGACCGAGGTCGCGGTGGACAAGGTCTTCATCGGTTCCTGCACGAACAGCCGGATCGAGGACCTGCGCGCCGTGGCCAGCATCGCCGAGCGGGCGGTGAAAGCGGGCCGGCGCGTCTCCGACAGCGTCTATGCCATGATCGTCCCGGGCTCGGGGCTGGTGAAGGAGCAGGCGGAGGCCGAGGGGCTGCACCGCATCTTCACCGAGGCCGGCTTCGACTGGCGCGAGCCCGGCTGCTCCATGTGCCTCGCCATGAACGACGACAAGCTGAAGCCGGGCGAGCGCTGCGCCAGCACCTCGAACCGCAATTTCGAGGGACGCCAGGGTCCCGGCGGGCGCACCCACCTGATGAGCCCGGCCATGGCCGCGGCGGCGGCCTTCACCGGCCGGCTGACCGACGTGCGCGAGTTCGCCTGAGCCTGATTCACGGAACGGGCAGGCACGACGCAGGCAGGATCAGGGGCGGCGTTCCGGCGACGGGCGCCGCCCCGTCCCTGTCAGACCCGTGCCGTCCGCGTCAGAGCTGCGCCACGTCGGCCCCGGCTTCCTGGAGGAAGGCCGAAAGATCGCCTGCGGCGCGGGCCACCCGGCGGGAGATCACGGCCGTCTCCAGCGCCGCATCGGCATAGCCGCGCGGGGTGCGCGGCACCGCCCGCAGCACGGCGTCGATCGCCATCAGATTGGTGCGGTTGCCGATCTGGCTCATGCGGACCATCCGCTCGGCCAGCGGAGTCCGGTCCAGCGGAATCGGATCCGCAATACCGCCCGCCCCGGGGCTCCGGGGCATGCCGTCTGCCGGGACTCCCGCCGACGGGGCTCCTTCCAGAAGGGCGGAGCCCATCAGCGGATCGCCATGTGCCGGGTTTCCCAGCGTGGGGAGGCCGCCGGGGCGCTCGCCGCCGGTCGGGCCACCGCTCGGGCCACCGCCCGACTGCCCACCGCCTGCCCTGCCGCTGCCCGCGCCCTGCATTCCGATCCCCCGTCCGTTCTTCTCCCGACCGAAAGCCCGATTCCGGCACCCCGTGCCCTCCGGCCCCGGCCGGACTCTTCCCTTTACGGTAGCATTACCACGGACGCGGCCCGGGCGCATCAGGGAAGGCCGGCACCTATCGCCACGGGCCGCCCCGGCCCGTGCGACAATCGCCCGGAAGTCGCGTGACCCGGGCGGCGCGCCACCGTTGAGATGGATCAAGGCCGGGATGCTCCGGCTTGCCCACAACAGCGGGACGGCATCCGGACAGGGAAACAGGTCCGGACGGTCCGATCCGGCCGGAGCGGACCGCAGGCGCCTTGAGGATTCCGTCAACCCGATGAATAATCGGGCGAATCATGGGGGATGGCGGGTGCCGGTGGCGGCCGTTCCCGGAAACCCTGTCCGTACCGGGGGACGCGCGCCGTCCCCGGGGCTGCCGACCGGCGGCGCACGCACAGCAACAACCGACAGCGGGGGGATTTCAAGCCCATGACCGACACCTCGATCTTTCCCGTGCCCGAGGCGTTCGCTTCCGACGCCTGGGTGGACGCCGCCAGCTACCAACGCCTGTACGACCAGTCGATCTCCGATCCGGAGGCGTTCTGGGGCGAACAGGGCAAGCGCATCGACTGGATCAGGCCCTATACCCAGGTGAAGGACTGCTCCTTCAGCGGCGACGTCCACATCCGCTGGTTCCATGACGGGACGCTGAACGTCTCGGCCAACTGCATCGACCGGCACCTCGCCACCCGGGCCGACCAGACGGCCATCATCTGGGAGGGCGACAGCCCCGCCGAGCAGCGGCACATCAGCTACGCCGAGCTGCACGCCAGCGTCTGCCGGCTCGCCAACGTGCTGAAGAAGCACGGCGTCCAGAAGGGCGACCGGGTCACCATCTACATGCCGATGATCCCGGAGACGGCCTTCGCCATGCTGGCCTGCGCCCGCATCGGCGCCATCCATTCGGTGGTGTTCGGCGGCTTCTCCCCGGACAGCCTGAAGGACCGGATCCAGGACTGCGACAGCCGCATCGTGCTGACCGCGGACGAGGGCCTGCGCGGCGGCCGCAAGGTGCCGCTGAAGGCCAATGTGGACCAGGCCCTGAAGTCCTGCCCCAATGTCGGCACCGTGGTCGTCGTCCGCCGCACCGGCGGGCAGGTCGCCTGGGAGGACGGGCGCGACTTCTGGTATCATGAGGAGATGTCGGCGGTGTCGCCCGACTGCCCGCCGGAGGAGATCGGGGCCGAGGACCCGCTGTTCATCCTCTACACCTCGGGCAGCACCGGCAAGCCCAAGGGCGTGCTGCACACCAGCGGCGGCTATCTGGTCTACGCCTCGATGACGCACCAGTACGTCTTCGACTATCACGACGGCGACGTCTACTGGTGCACGGCGGACGTGGGCTGGGTCACCGGCCACAGCTACATCGTCTACGGGCCGCTGGCGAACGGCGCCACCACCCTGATGTTCGAGGGCATCCCGAACTATCCGGACTCCAGCCGCTTCTGGCAGGTGGTGGACAAGCACCAGGTCAACATCTTCTACACCGCCCCCACCGCCATCCGCGCCCTGATGCGTGAGGGCGAGGGTCCGGTGAAGCGGACCAGCCGGACGAGCCTGCGCCTGCTGGGCTCGGTGGGCGAGCCGATCAACCCGGAGGCCTGGCTCTGGTACCACAACGTGGTCGGCGAGGGCCGCTGCCCGATCGTGGACACCTGGTGGCAGACGGAGACGGGCGGCATCCTGATCTCGCCGCTGCCGGGCGCCATCCCGACCAAGCCGGGGTCCGCCACCCTGCCCTTCTTCGGCGTCAGGCCGGTCGTGGTGGACAATGAGGGTCACCATCTGGAAGGCGCGACGGAGGGCAATCTCTGCATCGCCGACAGCTGGCCGGGCCAGATGCGCACCGTGTTCGGCGACCACGAACGCTTCGTGCAGACCTATTTCAGCACCTTCCCGGGCAAGTACTTCACCGGCGACGGCTGTCGCCGCGACGACGACGGTTACTACTGGATCACCGGCCGCGTGGACGACGTCATCAACGTCTCCGGCCACCGCATGGGCACGGCGGAGATCGAGAGCGCCCTGGTCGCCCACCCCAAGGTGGCGGAGGCCGCGGTCGTCGGCTACCCGCACGATCTGAAGGGCCAGGGCATCTATGCCTATGTCACCCTGGTGGACGGGGAGGAGCCGACCGAGCCCCTGCGCAAGGAACTGGTGCAGTGGGTGCGCAAGGAGATCGGCCCGATCGCCAGCCCGGACCTGATCCAGTTCGCGCCCGGCCTGCCCAAGACCCGTTCAGGCAAGATCATGCGCCGCATCCTGCGCAAGATCGCCGCCAACGAGCATGAGGCCCTGGGCGACACCTCCACCCTGGCCGATCCGACCGTGGTGACGGAACTGGTGGAGAACCGGCAGAACCGCGCCTGACACCGGCGCGGCACGGACAGGTCTTCCCAGAAGGGCGGCCGGGGCGACCCGGCCGCCCTTTCCACGTCCGCACGGGCGCGGAAGTGCCTCCCCCGGCGCCGGACCGGTGCGGGACCTCTCGACCCCCGTGCATCGAGCCGGTAGGGTGGCGTCGGAACAACGGGCGGGCCGGACCGCCGGGGTGCAGGCCCCGGTGGAACCGACCCGGTAACGGGGTCCGGCATCGGACCCCGGCAAGAAGCAAACCAGGGAACGTGAACATGCAGACTCCGCGCCTCCTCCTTGTCGCCGCGACCAGCCTCCTGCTCGGTCTTGCCGTCTCCCTGCCGGCCGAGGCCCAGCAGGCCCAGACGCAGGCCCAGCAGAAGAAACAGCCCCAGAAGAAGCAGCCGCAGAAGAAGGCGGCCGCGGAGCCGGTGAAGGAGGTGGCGCCGCCGCCCCCGACCCTGCCGCAGCCCTCCACCCCGACCAGCTTCGCGCTGATCCACACCCTTCAGAACATGACCACCAAGCCGCTGGATCTGGTGATCCGGGCGGACGGGACTCAGGTGTTCGCGGGCAAGCTGCCCGGCCGGCCGGAGAAGGCCGCCGAGGGGGCGGAACCGCCGACGCTGCGCACGGGCATGACCCTGGCGGTGGAGACGGAGACGACCCACTTCTGGGAGATCGTCTATGTCGAGCCGGAAGCGAAGAAGCAGTGCCGGCAGGCCTGGACCGGCATGTTCGCGCCCGGCAGCGAGACGCCGGCCCTGATCGCGCCGCCGCAGCAGGTGAACAGGTCGGGCCAGTGCGACTTCATGATCGACGTCACCCCGGCGAACGAGCCGGGGTCGATCTACGACATCCGGGTGCAGGTGGCCGCGGCCCCGCACTGACGCGGCACACCGGCACGGCGCCCGCGCACACTCCGGCATGGACGGGCGGCACGGCGCCCGCGGCGGCACGGACGGGCGGCTCCGACGGGGGCCGCCCTTTTCCGTTGTGCCCTGCCGGAGCGCGGCGCCGGGGCGCACCGGCCCGCCATACTCCGGCCACACGGATGGTCCATGCCGGCCCGGCCCGCCTCCCCCGCGCGAACGGTCCGCGCCACGGATGCGTGCCACATCCGCGCATTTCCGGACATTGCCCACCATCCTGAACCGCTATACGAATGACCGGAGTGACCGTATCCGACTGTCGCCTCCGGCTTCCCCTTCCGGATCGCGGCGACCGTTCCCGCCCAGAGCCGATCCGCCCCTGCACTCGATGGAATTCTAGGAGATGTTCAAGGCGATCTTCGCAGCCCTTGCTCCGGTCGTTTCGAACGACTGGGTGATCGGCTCGGTTCTGGTCGGACTGTGCGCCTGGGCGATCTGGTCGGGGACGCGGTTCATCCGCGCCACGCTCCGCTTCCGCAAGGCCCTCGCCGGGGCGCGGGCGACGGTCCGGCAGTCCTCCGACGCGGTCTCCTTCGCGGAGCGGTACGGGGAGATCGACACGGCGCTGGCCGAGGACCCGGTCCTGGGCGAGCGCTGGTGCGAGTTCCGGAACTCCCTGCTGCTGCCGCGCCAGGCCGGGCAGCCGGTCCGCACCACCGTGCGGCCGAAGACCTGGTTCGATGTCGGCCTGCTGCACTCGATGCCCGGCGGCATCAATCTGCGCTACCACACCGCGATGCCGAACCTGCTGGTCGGGGCGGGCCTTCTGTTCACCTTCCTGGGTCTGGCCGCGGCGCTGGGGTCAGCCGGCGGGATCGTGGCCGGCACGGCGGAGATCCGCAACGAGGCGCTGCGGCTGCTGCTGGGCACGGCCTCGGCCAAGTTCGTCACCTCGCTGGTCGGCATGGGTCTGTCGATCACCTATGCCATCACCAGCAAGGTCCTGCTGAAGCGCGTCGAGGACGATCTGGCCGGGTTCCTGTCCGCCCTGGAGGCGCGCATCCCGCTGATCACCCCGGCCGACCTGCAACGGGAGACGAACGATCTCCTGGAACGGCAGACCGACCGGATAGAGGCCGTCTCGGCCGAGCTGGCCGCCGGCCTGGGCAGCGCCTTCGACCGCGCCCTGGATGCGCGGCTGGGCGACCATCTCGGACCGCTGACCCAGGCCATGCAGCAGCTCACGCTCGGCCTGGGCTCGCACAACGAGCAGGCGATGGCCTCCATGCTCGACTCCTTCCTCCAGGGGCTGCGGGGCGGCACGGGCGAGCACATGCAGCAGGTCGTGGACAGCCTCTCCGGGCTGGGCACCCGGCTGGAAGGGGTGCAGCAGGGGCTGGGCGAGGCCGCGGTGCGGATGACCCAGTCCGCCGACACGGTCGCCAACCGCCTGGGCGCCGGCACCGAGGCGGCCCTGGCCCGGATCACCGATCAGATGGGCGGGCTGGCCGAGACGCTGGGCCGGATCGCCGAGCAGAGCCGCACCACCGGCGCCGAGGCCGGGGAACGGATGGCGGCCCGGATCGAGGCCGCCGCCGCCGGCTTCGAGGAGTCGGCCCGCAACGTCGCCACCCTGCTGGAGCGGACGGCCGCGGCCGTCGAAGGCAGCATGGGCCGGCAGACGGAGGAGACCGCCGCCCGCCTTGCCGAGCGGGTGGAGGCGATGACGGCGGAGCTGAGCGCCCTGGCCGCCAGCAGCCGCACTGCCGGGATCGACGCCTTCGACCAGCTTGCCAGCCGGGTCACGGAGGCCAGCAGCGCCCTGGAACGCAGCGTGGGCCGGATCGGCACCCTGCTGGAGCGCTCCGCCAGCGAGGGCGGCGACGCGCTCGGCCGCGGGGCGGAGAAGGCCGTGACCCGGATCAGCGACGCCACCGAGGGCATGCGCGCGGAGATCCAGGCGATGCTGGCCGAGCTGCGCGCCTCCGTCGGCACGGCGGGCGAGGCGCTGCGCACCAGCGGCGCCGAGGGGGCCGCCGCCTTCCGCGACGGGCTGGGCGATGCCGGCGGCTCCATCGCCGCGGCGGTCAGGGACGCGGCCGACCGGCTGGGCCGCGCCGGGACCGAGGCCGCGGACGCGCTGGGGCGCGGCGGGGAGACGGCCGGCACGGCCATGCGCAGCGCCGGCGGGCTGCTGGGCGACAAGGTCGGCGCCCTGACGCACGAGATCACGGCCCTGGCCGCCGCCGCCAACGCCCTGGCCACCCGCAGCACGGAGTTCGAGCGCGCCGCCGGGGCGGCCGCCGGGCCGCTGCTCCAGGCCTCCACGAACCTGACCGCGGCGGGCCAGACGGTCCGCGGCACGACGGAGTCGCTGGGGACCGTCGTGCAGGCCGTCGGCCGGGCGATCGAGCAGGTGTCCGAGGCGTCGGGCCGGCTGGACGCGGCGACGGCGGCGGCCGGCCGGCTGGCCGACGGTCTGGCGACCGCGGCCAAGCGGTTCGAGGGGATCGACGGCGATCTGGCCCGGACGCTCACGGCGTTGCAGGACGGGCTCCAGGGCTTCGCCCGCGAGATCAACGGCTTCGTCAGCCAGACCGACCAGAATCTGGCCAAGGCGGCGACCCAGATCGCCGCCCTGGTCAAGGGGCTGGAAGAGACGCTGGAAGATTTCAGCGCGGACCAGAACCGCTGATCGGAAGGTGATGCATGGCGATGATCACCGGCCCGGATGAGGAAACCGAAGAGGGGTACTTCGCCTCCATCAGCGACCTCATGATCGGCATCCTGTTCATATTCCTGCTGATGCTGACCGTGTTCGCCCTGAATTTCCGCAATGCGGAGGAGAAGGTCGTCGACCTGTCCCGTTACGAGGAGGTCGTGGACGAGGCCCGCCGCCTGACCGAAGAGGCGGCCAGGCAGAAGCAGGAGAACGAGGAGCTGCGCCGGCTGCTGACCCAGGCGGTCGCCCAGCTTGAGCGCGACATCGAGAGCCGGCGCAGCATGCGCAATCAGATGTTGCGCTCCCTGGAGGCGAGCCTGGACCGACAGGGTGTACGGGTGACCCTCGATCCGGAATCGGGTATCCTGCGTCTGTCGGGCGACCTGCTGTTCGAAACCGGCAAGGCCGTCTACCGGGAAGAGGCGGACCGGACGGTCAAGGTCATGGCCGACATCCTGGGAAGTGTGCTTCCCTGTTTCGCGGAAGGTGCGTCCGTGGCGTGCCCGGGTGAGAGGATGCCGATACTGGAAGCCGTTCTGGTCGAGGGCCATACGGACCGCCAGCCGTTCCGCAACGTGCCGGCGGCCCAGTCGCAGGCATTGAACGACCGGCTGTCCACGGAACGCGCCCTGGCCGTCTTCCAGAGCCTGCGCGAGGCCAGCCCGGTGCTGGAGACGCTGCGCAACCCCGGCGGCCAGCCGCTGCTCGGAGTCTCGGGCTATGGCGAGCGCCGCCCCCTGCCCGAGGCGCAGGGAACGACGGAGGAAGATTACCGCCGGAACCGGCGGATCGACCTGCGTTTCGTCCTCTCCTCCCGCACCTCCGACGAGCTGGAGCGGCTGCGCGGCCGCATCAACGACGTTCTGGACCAGGGTGGGCCAAGCCAGGGCGGGCCAAGCCAGGGCGGGCAGGACCCGAAAGGGCCGAACCATGACAGGCCGGGGGAGACGCCATGAGCCTCATGCGTGAGGCCCTGATCTCCTTGCAGGCGACGGCTGTCCGGTTGCCTCACTACGCCCTGCTGCCGGAGATGCCGGAGACGGGCAGGCTGGTCACGGCCCTGGCCGGCGCCAATGCCGCCCCGGCCCCGCCCGCGGACGACATGCTGGCCGCGGTGCGCCGGCGTCTGCTGGAGGCGGCGCGCGGCCCCGGCGGGGTGGCGGCAGCGGCGCCGCGGGACCTCTGCGACGCGCCCTGGCTGATGTGGGGCGGCATGGACCCGCTGGCCGGGCTGAACGGCCTGCTGGAAGCCGTGCTGGATGTCTGCAACCGCCGCAACCGGGCCCGCCGCACCCTGATCGAGGCGTGGATCCGCAACTTCTCCTACGACATGCCCCGGATCGCGGAGGCCGGGAACGGCATCCGGCGCCTGATCACGGCGGCCCGCCGGCCCCGCCTCCAGTCCTGGCGGGACGCGGACGCCTGGTGCCGTCTGTTCGACGCGGCCGACGGCCCGCGCACCCTGGCGCGCTGGATCGTCCTGACCGACGAACCGGTGGACGCCCTGCTGGGCCGCGCCTGCCTGGACGATCCGGTGCGCGCCACGTCCGGCTATGCGCGGACGATCCAGGCCGAGGTGCTGTCCCTGGTTCCCGACCATCTGGCCGGCCCGGCGGGCGCGCAGCGGGTTGCGCGCGTGGCCGATTTCCTCGCCCCCGGCGGCGGCCTGCGCTTCGACGAGCCGGAGAGCCGCGGACAGATCGTCCGCAGCCTGATGGCGCCCTGGCTGACCGGGCGCTCCGGGCTGGAGGAGCCGACCCGCGCGGCGGTGCAGAAGTTCCTCCTGGCCCAGCTCGGCGATCCGCGCACCCGTCCGGGCCAGTGGGTCCGCGCGGGCGAGGATGCCGTCGCGCTGATGGAAACGTGGCTGTCCCGCGCAGCGCTGGGCGCCTTCTTCGATCTGGTCGGCGAACAGAACCACGATCCGGAAGGCCGCTACCGCGAAGCCTTCTGGTCGGCCTGCATGGCGGCGGGCGGGATCGACGACGCCTGGCTGGCGCTGGGCCGGACCGTCCGCCGCTCGGCCCCCGCCCTGCGGCACCTGAAGGGTGCCTATGGCGAGCTGGTCGGCCCCGGCTTCCACGGCGACCAGACGGTGCTTCTGCTGCGTGTGCGCGACACCGTCTTCTGCGAGTGGAGCCATGCCGGGAAGCTGCGGGCCTGGCCGGCCGACGCGGCCGACGCCCCGCGGCTGCACCGGGCAACCTATACCCGCCCCGACCTGACCGGGCCGGGCCTGCGCTTTCCGCCGAACAAGCGCCACTGGTCGCGCGGCAGCTCCGACGGCAACGGCCTCAGCCATGTCGGCTCGGAATCCAGCCGCTGGCAGGGCAGCGTCGCCCGGCTGCTGGAGGAGCGGACGGGAATCGCGCTGACCGCCGCGGACTGGATGCCGGGCCGGGCCTGACGCTCCGGACCCGACGCTCCGGACCAGACGCTCCGGGGGCGGCGCCGGCCGCGGTCAGCCGGGCGGTGCCCCTGCCGGGGCTGCGCCGGGGATGCTGCCGGGCAGCGTGTCGAAGCCGCTGGGGAAGAGCTGCTTGATGACGTCGGCGACCAGGAAGCGGAAACTGGCCTGATCCGGGCGCAGTTCGCCCGCGATGCGGTCCGTCGCCGTGCTCAGCATCGTGCCGCCCTCGCACAGGGCGGCCGTGACGTGGTTCGTGGTGCCCAGATCGTCGAAGCGGGGGGCCTGCGGCGCCTGATCGTCCGGCGTCGCCGCCACGCCGTCGCACAGCCGCGCGGCCTCCACCGGCTCGGGGCCGTGGAAGACCATCACCAGCCGGTAGTCGGCCCCCGGCCGGTAGGCGGACGAGGCGGTGAAGTTGCGCTGCGGGTCGGCAAGCGGCTCCGGCAGCGCCGCCGCGATGCGGCGGCCGAACTCCTCGGCCGCGACGCCGTCGGGCAGCCGGCCGCGCACCTCCAGCACGAAGCCCATGTCCGGGGCCGGCAGTTCCAGGGCGGGGGCAGCCGGGGCGGACTGCGTCGCGGGATCGGGTTGCGCTGCAGGATCGGGCTGCGCTGCGGCCGGGCAGGCGAGCATCGCCAGCAGGACCGCCGTGAGCAGCCGGAAGGGACGTCGGGACATCATGCCGGAAGAACGCCCGGCCCCGGACCATGTTCCCCCGCCGCGGCGAGCGGTCGCGGTGGCAGACCTCGGCCCGGCAGCCCCCGGCACGGGGTCAGGGGCGCTGCGCCACCTCGCACCAGCCGGCGCGGGTGCCGCCGGAATAGGGCCGGGCATGGCCGGCGCCGATCAGGGTCTCCGCCACGTCCGTGCCGTCGGGCAGCAGCACCCGCGCCCGCACCCGGCCGCCGTACTTGTCATAGTCCACGTCGCGCAGCAGCACGCGGGACCGGTCGCGCTGCACCAGCCGGCGCAGCGCTTCGTGCGCGGCGCGGGCCATCTCCTTCTCGCGCTCGCACTTGCCGCGGATCTCCGGCGTGTCGATCCCGACCAGCCGGACGCGGGTCAGCAGTTCCTGGTCCAGCCAGACCTTGACCCGCACGGACAGGGTATCGCCGTCCAGAACCTCCAGCACCTCCGCGGCGACGGGTCCGGGCAGCCCCTCCGCGCGCAGGTCCCCGGCCCCCGGCAGGAGGACGGACAGCAGGGCCAGCATCGGCAGGCGGAGAAGGCGATGGCGGAGCGGACGGGACACGGACAGCGCAGGGGCGGAGTTGCGGGGACCGCAGTCTAGCGTGGGCAAGGGCGGCGGCAAAGCCCTTTCAGGGACCCAATTCCTAAAGCGGCGTTAATATCAGGCAAAATAGCTCTGAAACCGCAGCGTCTAGGCAGCAAATACTAGTGTACGGTGCGGGGACGGGAGGCTCCACCCTCAGAAGTCGGAGCAGCGGCCCTTGCTTTCCCAGTCGCCGTAGCGGGTGGGTTCGGGGCCGGTGGGGCCGCCGATCTCGCCGGGCGGCTGCACCGGGCGGCGGTCCCCGGCCGCGGCAGGGGTCCCGTCGGGAGGGCTGTCGGGAGAGGGGCGGGAGTCCGCGGGGGCGGGCACGGCCGCCGGCGCGGGCATCTTCGGCTGGGGGGGAACCTGGCTCATGCCCCCGATATGGCATGCCCCTCCGGCACCGCCAAGTCTTGACGCTGTTCCCAGCGCGTTCCCATCTCTAGGCGTGACGGGGCCGACGGGGCCCCTTCGCCAAGGAAGTTTCAAGCCATGAACGGCTATTTCCGCACCGCGATCCTTCTGGCCGGCCTCACCGGCCTGTTCCTGGCGGTCGGCTACATGATCGGCGGGCAGGGCGGCATGATGATCGCCCTGCTGATCGGGCTCGGCACCAACCTGTTCGCCTACTGGAACTCGGACAAGGTGGTGCTGCGCATGTACAATGCGCGGCAGGTGGACGAGCGCAGCGCGCCGCAGTTCTACGGCATGATCCGGGATCTGGCGGCCCGCGCCGGGCTGCCCATGCCGAAGGTCTACATCATCGAGAATCCGCAGCCGAACGCCTTCGCGACCGGCCGCAATCCGGAGAACGCGGCCGTCGCGGCCACCACCGGCCTGCTGAACCAGCTCACCCCGGAAGAGGTGGCCGGCGTCATGGCGCACGAGCTGGCGCATGTGAAGAACCGCGACACCCTGATCATGACGATCACGGCGACGCTGGCCGGCGCGCTGTCCATGCTGGCGAACTTCGGCCTGTTCTTCGGCGGCAGCGACAACCGCAACAACCCGCTGGGCGCGGTCGGCACCATCCTCATGGTGATCCTGGCGCCGATGGCGGCCATGCTGGTGCAGATGGCGATCAGCCGCAGCCGCGAGTACGAGGCGGACCGCATCGGTGCCGAGATCTGCGGCAACCCGAACTGGCTGGCGAACGCGCTGGAGGGCATCCAGCGCGCGGCCGGGCGGACGGTGAACGTGCAGGCGGAGAACAACCCCGCCACGGCGCACATGTTCATCATCAACCCACTGCACGCGCGCAGCGTGGACAGCCTGTTCTCCACCCACCCGCGGACGGAGGAACGCATCCGCCTGCTGCGCGCCATGGCGACCGGCGGCGGCGTTACGCGCCCGCAGGGAAGCGGCTGGGCCGCCGATGCCGGTGCCCGCGGCGTCTGGACCGGCGGCGCCACGGCCACGCCCCCTGCCGCGCCCTCTGCCCCGCCGCCCGCCCCGGGCCGTAGCGGCCGCCGCGGCAGCGTCCCCAGCACCGGCCCGAATTCCGGCTCCGGCGCCGCGCCGCGGGGTCCCTGGGCCTGAACCCGGGCCGCCCCCGGCGACGTGTGCTCCATCGACAAGAGCGTCCGGGGGCGCTAAACCGCCCCCGATGACCGATCAATCGCACAATCCTGACGCCGGAACGCCCGCTGGTGGACCACCGCCGGACGGTGAACCGCTGGCCGCCCGCGCCGCCGCCCTCGACCTGATCCAGGCCACCCTGCGCCGGAACGTGCCGTTCGACGACGCGCTGGAGGCGCACCGCGGCGTGCGCGCGCTGGAGCCGCGCGACCGCGGCTTCGTCCGCCTGCTCTGCGCCACCGTGTTCCGCCGGCTGGGCCAGCTCGACGCGCTGATCCTTGGGGCGCTCGCCAAGCCCGGGCAACCGGTGAAGGGGCCGGTGCAGGACATCCTGCGCCTGGGCGCCGCCCAGCTCCTGTTCCTGGGCACGCCGGCGCACGCCGCCGTGGACACCAGCGTCGAGCTGGCGGTGGCGCGCGGGCAGACGCCCTACAAGGGTCTGGTCAACGCCGTACTGCGCCGGCTGTCGCGCGAGGGCGCGGGCCTGCTGGCCGCGCAGGACGCCGGCCGGCTGAACACGCCCGACTGGCTCTGGCTGGCCTGGCGGCAGGCCTACGGCACCGGCGCCACCCGCGCCATCGTGGAGGCGCATCTGGCGGAGCCGCCGCTGGACATCACCGTGCGCGCCGACGCGGACCTCTGGGCAGAGCGGCTGGGGGCAGAGCGGGCGGGGGCGGAGCGGGTGAAAGTGGAGCGGCTGCCCGGCGGCAGCCTGCGCCTGCCGGCCGGCGGTCCCGTCACGGAGCTGCCCGGCTTCGCCGAGGGGGCATGGTGGGTGCAGGACGCGGCCGCCGCCATCCCGGCCCGGCTGTTCGGCGACGTGGCAGGGCTGGAGGTGCTGGACCTGTGCGCCGCCCCCGGCGGCAAGACCGCCCAGCTTGCCGCCGCCGGCGCCCGCGTCACCGCCGTGGACCGGTCGGAGAAGCGGCTGGAGCGGCTGCGCGAGAACCTTGCCCGGCTGGGGCTGGAGGTGGACACGGTGGCGGCCGACGCCGCGGCCTGGAGCCCCGATGCCCCGGTGGACGCCGTGCTGCTGGATGCGCCCTGCTCCGCCACCGGGACGATCCGGCGGCACCCGGACGTGCAGCGGCTGAAGACGGAGGAGGACGTCGCCAAGCTGGCCCGCGTCCAGGCCCGGCTGCTGATCCGCGCCGCCGACATGCTGAAGCCGGGCGGGCTGCTGGTCTACGCCACCTGCTCCTTGCAGCCCGAGGAGGGCGAGCGGCAGATCGAGACGCTGCTGGCGAGGCGGCCCGACCTGACCCGGGTGCCGGTGGACCCGGCCGAGCTTGGCGGGCTGACCGGGGCGGTCACCGCCGCGGGCGATGTCCGCACCACGCCGGGGCTGATCCCCGGCGGGATGGACGGGTTCTTCGCCGCGCGGCTGCGCCGGACCGGCTGAGGCACCCGCCCCTCACCCGCGCGTCAGTCGTGCAGCCGGCGCGGCGCCACCACCACGCCGTCGGCATCGCTGTAGAGCCAGTGGCCGGGCGTGAAGGTGCAGCCGCCGAAGGCGACGGGCCGGTCCGCCTCCCCCGCCCCGGTCTTCGTGCTCTTGCGCGGGTTGCTGCCCAGCGCCTTCAGCCCGATGTCCAGGCCGGCCATGGCCTCGCTGTCGCGGATGGCGCCGTGGACGACGATGCCGGCCCAGCCGTTCTTCACGCCCAGCCCGGCGATGATGTCGCCGACCAGGGCCGTGCGCAGGCTGCCGCCGCCGTCCACCACCAGCACCGCGCCGTCGCCCGGCGTGGAGAGGATGGACTTCAGCAGCGCGTTGTCCTGCTGGCAGCGCACCGTGCGGATGGGACCGTGGAAGGCGGCGCGGCCGCCATAGTTGCGGAACTGCGTCTCGCAGCTCTCCAGGATGTCCTCGTGGCTGTCGAACAGGTCGGCGGTCGCTATGGCCATGGCTCTCTCCGCTGGGGGGCTCCGGGTCCGGGCCGCAGGATCGTCCGGCCGCAGCCCGGGCGCAAGAGACCCGGGCGCAAGAGATCCGGGCGAGAGGGAGGCCGGAACCGCCCCGTCAGCCCTGCGTCCGGCCGGGGTCACCCTTGCCGCACCTTGCGGGCCGCCGCCGGTCTTGCTACGAACCGCCCATGCCCCAGCAACCCGTCCGAATCGCCCCGTCGATCCTGTCCGCCGACTTCGCCCGGCTGGGCGAGGAGGTGCGTGCCGTGGACGCGGCCGGGGCCGACTACATCCATGTGGACGTGATGGATGGCCATTTCGTGCCGAACATCACCCTCGGCCCGGGCGTCGTGAAGGCGCTGCGCCCGCATTCGGCGAAGGTCTTCGACGTCCACCTGATGATCGCGCCGGTCGATCCCTACGTGGTCGCCTTCGCGGAGGCCGGGGCGGACATCATCAGCTTCCACCCGGAGGCCGGGCCGCACCCGCACCGCACGGTGCAGCTCATCCGCTCGCTGGGCAAGCGGCCGGGCATCGTGCTGAACCCGCACACGCCCGTCGCCATGGTGGACTACCTGCTGGATGATGTGGACCTCGTCCTGGTCATGTCCGTGAACCCCGGCTTCGGCGGGCAGAGCTTCATCGCCTCCCAGCTCCGCAAGATCGCGGAGCTGCGCCGGCGCATCGACGCCTCCGGCCGCACGGTCGATCTGGAGGTGGACGGCGGCATCAACGTGACGACCGCCCGGCAGGCGGTGGAGGCCGGCGCCGACGTTCTGGTCGCCGGCACGGCAACCTTCCAGGGCGGCCCCGCGGCCTACGGCGCCAATATCCGCCGGCTGCGCGGCGGCAGCGACTGACGGGAGCCGCCATGCCCGGAGCGAAGGCCCAGGCGGGAACACGGCATCGCCGCTTCAGGGCCGGCGGCCGCGGCTGGCTGTACGGCAGCCCGCTCTGGCGCATGCTGGCCCT
Organism: Rhodocista pekingensis; assembly: GCF_042665545.1. NCBI lineage: Bacteria > Pseudomonadati > Pseudomonadota > Alphaproteobacteria > Rhodospirillales > Azospirillaceae > Rhodocista > Rhodocista pekingensis. Next base: position 717,941 of record NZ_JBHTCM010000010.1, read on the forward strand.
GTCGGGGCGCAGCCCGGGCGGGCTTGAGGCGGTGCCGATCGACCCCTGGCCGGGCGATACCGCCCTGGGCGCCGCCCTGCTGGACAACCGCTTCCCCTTCGCCGGGCAGACGCTGCACGGTGCCGTGCCGCCCTGGCTGGCGCCCGACGCCTCCGCCGCCTGGCTGGCGGAGATGCACGGTTTCGACTGGCTGCGCCATCTGCGCGCCATCGGCGGCGATGCCGGCCGGAGGCAGGCCCGCGCCCTGGTCAGCCACTGGCTGGAGACGCAGGCACGCTGGCATCCCGTGGCCTGGGCGCCGGATGTCACGGGCCAGCGCATCGCCGCCTGGATCGGCATGCACGACTTCTTCCTGGCCAGCGCCGACGACGCCCTGCGCGCCCAGGTCTTCGACAGTCTGGCGCGGCAGGTCCGCCATCTGGCCCGCGTGCTGCCGGGCAGCACCCGCGGGCTGGCGCTGATCGCCGGGATCAAGGGGCTGGCCTTCGGCGGGCTGTGCCTGCCCGACCAGCGCAAGGCCGCGTCCCGGATGCGCTGGCTGCTGGAGCGGGAGCTGCCGCGGCAGGTGATGCCGGACGGCTGCCATGTCGAACGCTCCCCCGCCGTGCAGCTCCAGGTGCTGCGCCACCTGATCGACATCCGCGGCGGCTGCCGCGCCGCCCGGGCGGAGGTGCCGCCGGCGTTGCAGCACGCCATCGACCGGATGACGCCGTCCTTGCGCTTCTTCCGCCACGGCGATGGCGGGCTGGCCCTGTTCAACGACAGCCAGGAGGGCGATCCCGGCACCATCGACACGGTGCTGGGGCAGGCCGACGCGCGCGGCCGACCGCTGCGCTCGGCCCCGCACATCGGCTTCGAGCGGCTGACCGCCGGCCGCACCTGGGTGCTGATGGATGCCGGGGCTCCGCCGCCGCACGGGCTGGACGCCGGGGCCCACGCCGGCACCCTGTCCTTCGAGATGAGCGTCGGGCGCGAGCGTCTGGTGGTGAACTGCGGTGCCCATCCGTCGGGCGACGGGCTGTGGCGGGCCGCCCTGGCGGCGACGGCGGCGCATTCCACCTTGACGGTGGAGGACACCAATTCCGCCGCCGTGCTGCCCGAGGGCGGGCTGGGCCGCCGGCCCGGCCGGGTCGAGGCGCACCGGACGGAGACGCTGGGCAGCGTCCTGGTCGAGGCGAGCCACGACGGCTACCGCGAGCCGCACGGGCTGTTGCACCGGCGCCGCCTGTACCTGACCGACGGCGGCGACGACCTGCGCGGCGAGGACGTGCTGGAGGGGGCGGGCGGCAAGACCTTCGCCGTGCGCTTCCACCTGCACCCCCAGGTCCAGGCCAGCCTGCTCCAGGGCGGCAGCAGCGCGCTGCTGCGCCTGCCGTCGGGCCAGGGCTGGCGGCTGCGCACGGCCGGCGGCGCGCTGGAGATCGCCGACAGCATCTATCTGGGCACCGGGGCGGAACCGCGCCGGACCGTCCAGCTCATCCTGCGCGGCACCACCGTACCGGGCACCACCACCGTCAAATGGGCCATCCGCCGGGAGAAGCGGGCGGACGGCACCGATCCCACCGAAGGCTGAAATCCATGTCCCCGACCCCGCAGCACACCAGTTCCCCCGATCTCGTCCCCGTGGCGCGTGCCCTGATCTCCGTCTCCGACAAGACGGGGCTGGTCGATCTCGGCAAGGCGCTGGCCGCCCGCGGGGTGGAGATCCTGTCCACCGGCGGGTCGGCCAAGGCGCTGCTGGACGCCGGCGTGCCGGTGGTCGAGGTCGGCGCCCATACCGGCTTCCCGGAGATGATGGACGGCCGGGTGAAGACCCTGCACCCCCGCATCCATGGCGGCATCCTGGCCCGGCGCGACCTGGAGAGCCACACCCGGGCGATGGACGAACACGACATCCCCGGCATCGATCTGGTGGTGGTGAACCTCTACCCGTTCGAGGCGACGGTGGCGAAGGGGGCGGACTTCGCCACCTGCATCGAGAACATCGACATCGGCGGCCCCTCGCTGATCCGCGGTGCCGCGAAGAACCACGATTTCGTCGCCATCGTCACCGACCCGTCTGACTATGCCGAGCTGCTGGCCCAGCTCGATGCCGGCGACGGCCGGACGACGCTGGACTTCCGCCGCCGGCTGGCGGCCAAGGCCTATGCCCGCACCGGCGCCTATGACAGCGCCATCGCCGCCTGGTTCGCCGGCCAGCTCGGCGAGGCGTATCCCCGCCGCATCGCCTTCGCCGGCGAGCTGAAGCAGACCCTGCGCTACGGCGAGAACCCGCACCAGACGGCCGCCTTCTATACCAGCGGCGAGACCCGGCCGGGCATCGCCACGGCGACCCAGCTCCAGGGCAAGGAGCTGAGCTACAACAACCTGAACGACACCGACGCCGCCTTCGAGCTGGTGGCCGAGTTCGAGCGGCCGGCCATCGCCATCATCAAGCACGCCAACCCCTGCGGCGTGGCCGAGGGCGCCGACCTGCACGACGCCTATGCCAAGGCCCTGGCCTGCGATCCCGTCTCGGCCTTCGGCGGCATCATCGCCTGCAACCGCACGCTGGACGCCGCCACGGCGGAGGAGATCGCGAAACTGTTCGCCGAGGTGGTGATCGCCCCTGACGCGGACGAGGAGGCGCGCCGGGTCCTGGCGTCCAAGAAGAACCTGCGCGTGCTGCTGACCGGCGCCCTGCCGGACCCGGCGGCGGCGGGGCTGTCCGTGAAGTCCCTGTCCGGCGGCTATCTGGTGCAGACCCGCGACAACGGCCGCATCGCCGCCGCCGACCTGAAGGTGGTGACGAAGCGCGTCCCGACCGCGGCCGAGCTGGCCGATCTGGTCTTCGCCTTCCGCGTCGCCAAGCATGTGAAGTCGAACGCCATCGTCTACGCCAAGGGTGCCGCCACCGTCGGCATCGGCGCCGGGCAGATGAGCCGGGTGGACAGCTCCCGCATCGCCGCCTGGAAGTCGGCGGACGCGGCCACCGCGGCTGGCCTGCCCGAAGCCGGCACGCGCGGCAGCGTCGTCGCCTCGGACGCCTTCTTCCCCTTCGCCGACGGGCTGATCGCCGCGGCCGAGGCCGGGGTGACGGCGGTGATCCAGCCGGGCGGCAGCGTCCGTGATGCCGAGGTGATCGCCGCCGCCGACGAGCGCGGGCTGGCGATGGTCTTCACCGGCATGCGCCACTTCCGGCACTGAGCCCGGCGGGACACTCAACCCTGCGGGACACTCAGCCCGGCGGGACCGGGCGGCCGCGACGGACGCGGCCGCCCCTTGTGCCCGGGAACCTGTGACAACGGACACAGAAAAACCCGTATCGGCATGGTATACAGGAACAGTCGTCAGTTCCGGAGCCGATCCATGCCGGCCGACACGCCCTGTCCGTCGCCCCGCCCCGCCTTCCCCGTGACCGGGGACCCTGTCGCCCGCCGCCGCAACAACCGCCGCGCCCTGACCGGGCTGGCGCTGCTGCTGGGCCTGGGACTGATCTCCCGCTACGGGCTGATCGTGGAACTGTCCGCCGAAGTGCGGCAGGACGGCGTCACCGCCGTGGCGGGAGAGGCCGGCCGGCAGCTCACGGCCGGGCTGATGATCGCCAGCGACCTGACCGGCGATGCCGTCGCCTGGACCGGCGAGATGCTCACGCTCGATGTCTGCAACCGGTTCCTGCTCCGCTTCGAGCTGACGCCCTGGCGTTGAGCCCTGCGCCTTGCGCACGGCACGCACAGGGGGTTGCGCGTCGGGATTCCGGTGCCCTTAAGTATAAGCGGGTATAAGGGGGTTGCATGCGATCTGCGTGCTTCCCATCCTTTTCGCGTTCCGGTATGTCCCGGTAGGGCATTGGAGTAGTCCGCGATGAGCAAGTCTTCCGCTTTCGACACGCTGGTGGCGTGCCTGGACGAGCCGGTGCGGGAGAACCCTGTCCGCAGTTTCCGGGAAATCGAGCGGCTGCGCTATCTCCGGCAGTGCGAAGAGCTGGGGATCGACGCCGAACTCGGCATGCGCAGCCCGCTGGAATTCGCCCTGGCCGTCATCGGCCACCGCCCGGGCGGCGGGACTCTGAAGGTCCGCAAAGCCGGCAAATGAAGCCCTGATGCGCCCGCCAAGACCAGGCCGGAAAACCAGCCGGCCTTCCCTGGAAACGGCCAGACCGGGCCAAGTGGACGCCCTGTACGCAAGGCGAGCGCATACCATGGTAACCAGTTTGCGCTTTACAACGCTCCCCACCCCGGCAGAATGCGGGCCCCGAGATGTCGCGGGCTCCAGAATGGCATTTGAGACGGACAAGGAACTGCTGAAGGCGCTGAACCATGCCGCCGCCGAGATCGACACCCTCGATCCGGAGGGAGCGGACCGGCTGCGCTATTATCTCCAGTGCGCCGAACTGGGCATCGACCCGCTGCTGGGCCGCGTCAGCCCGCTCGTCTTCGCGCAGGAGGTGGCGGACCGTCTGGGCCGGGCGGCGACGGACGGGACCGACAGCGGGAGCGACGGAAACGGAAGCGACGACAGCGGGACCGGCGGCGGCCCGGTGCTGCACTGACGTAGGTAGCCCCGGCACCATTCCGCCGGACGGGGCTCACCCGTCCGCTGGCACCCCGCCTGCATCCGTCACCACCACCTGCCCGTCCTCCAGCCCGACCGGCACGGGCGTCAGCCCGCGCCCGGCACAGGGGCCGTGGACGCAGACCCCGTCCTCCACCCGGAAGCGGGCGCCGTGGGTCGCGCAGTGCAGGAAGGCCCCGTCCGGGCTCATGAAGCGGTCCGGCTGCCAGTCCAGCGGCACCCCCGCATGCGGGCAGGAATTGACATAGGCGAAGACCCGGTCGCCGCGGCGGGCCACCAGGAGGCGGCGCGGCGCGGTCCCGCCGTCGGCGGCGCTGCCGGTCACGAAGCCGCGGGCCTGCCCGTCGGGGATGTCCGCCAGCCGGCACAGCCGCAGGGACGCCCCGCCGGTCGGCTCTCCACCGGCCATTCTCCTTCCCTCAGGCTTCGATGCCCGCCAACGCGCAGACCCGCGCCCACTGCTCGGTCGTGACGGCCGAGACGGACAGGCGCGACTGGCGGACGAGCTGCATCTGCGACAGAAGCGGGTCCTCCTTCATCTGCTTCAGCGTCACGGGCACCCGGACCGGTAGCACCGGCGCCAGGTCCACCATGCCGAAACGGCCGCTTCCGTCGGAGGGGTCGGGGTAGTATTCGCGCACCACCTCGGCCACGCCGACGATCTCCAGCCCCTCGTTGGAGTGGTAGAAGAAGGCCCGGTCGCCGACCCGCATGGCCTTCAGGTTGTTCGCCGCCTGATGGTTGCGCACGCCGTCCCAGTGGGTCCGGCCATCGGCCACGAACCTGTCCCACGAATATTTGAACGGCTCCGACTTCACCAGCCAGTGGGCCATGCGCCCCCTCCTCCGCTCTGCCGGGCTCAGGCCTTGGGGAAGACCTTGCGCCAGGGCCGGATGCTGCTGCTGGCGAACAGCCCGGCCCGGGCATAGGGATCGGCGGCGGCGAAGGCTTCCACCTCGGCGCGGTCGGCGAAGTCCAGGATCAGCAGGCTGCCCACCGGCGTGGCCCCGTCGTCGGCCAGGATCGGGCCGGCGGCGATCACGCGGTCGGCCACCGTGTCGATGTGGGCCAGGTGCGCCGGGCGGTTCGCGGCACGGATATCCAGGCTGCCGGGCCTGTCGAGGCATTCCAGGATGAAGGGCATCGGTCGGGTCTCCTCATGTCCGGCGGCGACACTATCGCGGCGGCGCGGACGGATAAAGGGGCTGCGGCGCCGGGCGGAACCGGGACGCCGGCCCCCTGTTGGCGGGACTGCATGCCGGGGGCCTGGACGCCACCCGGCGCCAACACGGGAGAGAAGTCACCATGGCCGACTATGACGATCGCTACCGGGGCGACTATTACCGCCGCGACGAGGAGCGGTCCCGCCGCGGCGGCGACTACGGCGGCCGCGATTACGGCAGCTATTCCAGCAGCAGCAGCATGGGCGGGCGCGACCCGCGGGACCATGACCGCGGCCGCCGCGACCTGGGCGACTACAGCCGCGGCATGCGCGACGACATGCGGGACTTCCGCGACGACCGGGGCTCCGGCAGCGGCTACGGCGCCTGGGAGGGCCGCGACTACGGCCGGAACGAGGGCCGCGACGATCAGGCCGGGCGCGGCTACGGTTCCCGCGAGGACCGCGCGCGGGACTACTACGGCGCCCGCGGCACCTATTCCGGGTCCGAGGACCGCCGCGGCGGCTATGGCGAGCGCTACGGCCGCGAGGCCGGCGGCTACAACTACGCGGGCGGCCGCAGCGACACCTACGGCGAGGGCGGGCGCGGCTGGCGCGGCGGCAGCGCGGAGGATCGCGGCTTCTTCTCCCGCGCCGGGGACGAGATCGCCTCCTGGTTCGGCAGCGACGAGGCCGAGCGGCGCCGCGAGCGCGACGCCCATGCCGGGGACGAGGGCGCGCAGCACCACCGCGGCCGCGGCCCGCGCAACTACACCCGCTCGGACAGCCGCATCGTGGAAGACGTCAACGACCGGCTGACCGACGATTTCCGGCTGGACGCCTCGGACATCGACGTCAGTGCGACGAACGGGGAGGTCACCCTGTCCGGCCAGGTCAAAAGCCGCCAGGACAAGCGCCGGGCGGAGGATCTGGCCGAGTCGGTTTCCGGCGTGCGCCATGTCCAGAACAACCTGCGCATCCGCGACCGCGGTTCCTGGGCGGAGGGCATGACCACCTCCGGCGGGCGGATCAGTTCGACGGACGCGGCGACCGCCACCGGCAGCAGAACGGGCAGCAGCACGACGGGTACCGGAACGGCGGGTACCGGACCGGCGGGTACCGGAACGGCGGGTACCGGAACGGCGGGCAGCAGCGGCACGGGTACGACGGGCAGCGGCCTCGGCGCCGGCGGCTCGGGCGGGCTGGGCAGCACCTCGACGACGCGCTGACGCCCGGCTGCCTGTTCGCGGCAGGGGAAGGCCGGGGCCGGTCTTCACGGCCCCTTAACCGCTGCGGGGGTGGGATGGGGGGCCTCCCCTCCCGCAGTGGACCTTCCGGCCGTGCATGCGCCCCGCCCCGCCCGCCCCACGGACCAGCGCCTGCCGCCGGAGACCCACACCGCCGCCCATGTCACCTTCCTGCGACCGGTGACGAATGACAGTGTCTGCGCCCTGCTGGCGGCCTGCCAGACGCTGATGGGCGAGGGGGTGGAGCACATCCACCTGGGCATCGGCAGCGGCGGCGGCGGCATCGTCGCCGGGCTGGCGGCGTTCAACCAGCTCCGCGGGCTGCCGCTGCACTTCACCACCTACAATCTGGGCAGCGTGGACAGCGTGGCGATCCTGCCCTTCCTGCTGGGCCGGGAGCGGGTGGCCGATCCCTGGTCCACCTTCCTGTTCCACGGGGTGAGCTGGGCCTTCGCCGCGAACGGCGAGGTGGCGCCCTCGCAGGTCGCGGACGCGCACGCCTGTATCGCCAGCCACGAGCGGGTGCTGTCCGGCATCACCGCCGCCTGCACCGGCCTGCCGCTGGAGGATGTCCGGCGGATGCGCGCCGCCTCCACCATCGTCGGGGCGGAGGAGGCGGTCGCGCTCGGCATCGCCAGCCGGACCGGCGGCTTCACCGTGCCCCGCGGCGGCCGCTGGTGGGTGGTCTGACTCAGAACCCCTCGGTCCTGAACGGGCGGGTCAGCAGCGCCTCGATCACCGAGTCGAGGTCGGCACCGTGGTTCAGGATGGCGTCCACCGCCTGGCAGATGGGCATGTCCACGCCGCGCTGCCCGGCCAGTTCCACCACGGCGCGAGCGGTGTAGACGCCCTCCGCCACGCTGCGGCGCTCGCCCAGCACCTCGGCCAGCCGGCGGCCCTGGCCCAGGGCGGCGCCCAGGCTCATGTTGCGCGACTGCAAGGACGAGCAGGTGAGCGTCAGGTCGCCCAGGCCGGACAGGCCCATCAGCGTCTCCGCCCGGGCGCCCAGCGCCAGCCCCAGCCGCGCGATCTCCGCCAGCCCGCGGGTGATCAGGGCGGCGCGGGCGTTGTCGCCCAGCCGGCGGCCCTCGACGACGCCGCAGGCGATGGCCAGCACGTTCTTCACCGCACCGCCGACCTGCGCGCCGACCAGATCGTCCGACAGGTAGGGCCGCAGGCTGCGGCCGCCCAGCGCCTCCACCAGGGTGCGGCCGACCGCGGCGTCGGCACAGGCCAGCGTCACCGCGGTGGGCAGCCCGGCCGCCACCTCCGCCGCGAAGGTCGGGCCGGAGAGCACGGCCAGCGGGTTGTCCGGCAGTTCGGCCTGCGCCGCGTCCGTCATCAGGCAGCCGGTGTCCAGCTCGATGCCCTTGGCGCAGATCACGGCCGGCACGGCGCCGTCCAGCACCGGCGCCAGGGCGCGGCAGGCGGCGCGCAGATGCTGCGCCGGCGTGACCAGCAGCAGCGCGTCCACCGCCGCGGCCTCCTCCAGGTCGCCGGTGGCGCGGATCGCCGGGTCCAGCGCCACGCCGGGCAGGAAGGGCCTGTTCTCGTGGTCGGCGTTGACGCCTTCCACCACCTCGGGCTCCCGCGCCCAGAGCACGACCTCGCGCCCGGCCCGGCCGGCCGCCATGGCCAGCGCCGTGCCCCACGCCCCTGCCCCGATCACTCCGATCCGCTGCATGCCTCGCATCCCCTTGCTTCCGGCCCCACGCTTAGCGCGGGGGCCGGGAACGCGCAACGAAGTGCGGCAAGGCGCGCCGCCCGAGCCCCCCTCCCGCGCCGCCCGCGCGCCGGGTGCGCTACGCCTTCGCCCCGGCGAACGGCGCCTTCGCCGCGGTCGGGTCCAGCGGCCAGCGCGGCCGCGGCGCGAAGTCCAGCGGGTCGGTCAGGCCCAGGCGCAGCCGCTCCACCCCGGCCCAGGCGATCATGGCCGCATTGTCCGTGCAGAGCCCCAGCGGCGGCGCCACGAAGTCCAGCCCGGCGTCGGCCGCCAGCGCGGACAGGCGGGCCCGCAGATAGCGGTTCGCCGCCACGCCGCCGGCCACCACCAGGGCCCGGCCGTCCGGGTGCAGGGCGCGGAAACGGCCGATGGCTCGGCCGCAGCGGTCCACCAGACTGTCGCCGACGGCACGGTGGAAGGCGGCGGCGAGATCGGCCACGTCCTCGGGCGCGGGGCTGCCGCCCAGCGTCTCCGCATGCCGGCGCACCGCCGTCTTCAGGCCGGAGAAGCTGAAGTCGCAGTCCGGCCGCCCCTTCATCGGCACCGGCAGATCGAACCGGCCGGGATCGCGCGCGGCCTGCGCCGCCTGCTCCATCAGCGGCCCGCCGGGATAGCCCAGGCCCAGCAGCTTGGCCGACTTGTCGAACGCCTCGCCCACCGCGTCGTCGATGGTGGTGCCCAGCCGGCGGTAGCGCCCCACCCCCTCCACCGCCAGCAACTGGCAGTGCCCGCCGCTGACCAGCAGCAGCAGATAGGGGAAGGCCACCCCTTCGGTCAGCCGGGCCGTCAGCGCGTGGCCCTCCAGATGGTTGACGGCGATGAAGGGCAGGCCGCGCACCGCGCAGATGGCCTTGGCCGTCATCACCCCCACCATCACCCCGCCGATCAGGCCGGGGCCGGCCGTGGCGGCGACGCCGTCCAGCCCGTCCAGCCCGACGCCCGACTGGTCCAGGGCGCGGCGGACCAGCCCGTCGAGATGGTGCAGGTGCGCCCGCGCCGCGATCTCCGGCACGACGCCGCCGTAAGGGGCGTGGTCGTCGAGCTGCGACAGAACGACGCTGGACAGGATGGTGCCGTCGCCGGCCACGACGGCGGCGGCGGTTTCATCGCAGCTCGTCTCTATACCGAGCACGACGGGGCTTTGCGGAACGGTGATCATGGCCGCGGAACCTAGTGCCGCGACACTTCGACGGCAAGGGAGGCTTCCCAGCGGACGCGAACGGCGATATTGAGAGCGCCATGAAACAGCCCCTCCGCATCGGGACGCGCGGCAGCCCCTTGGCGCTGGCGCAGGCCCACGAGACCCGCCGCCGTTTGGCCGAAGCCCACCCGCATCTGGCCGAGCCGGATGCGATCGAGATCGTGGTCATCAAGACCACGGGCGACCGCATCCTGGACCGCACGCTGATGGAAGCGGGGGGCAAGGGCCTGTTCACCAAGGAGATCGAGGAGGCCCTCCAGGCCGAGACGATCGACCTGGCGGTCCATTCCATGAAGGACGTGCCGACCTGGCGCCAGACCGGGCTCCAGCTCACGGCCATGCTCCCGCGGGAGGACCCGCGCGACGCCTGGTTCTGCCGCCATGGCTGCGGCCTGGACGAGCTGCCGGCCGGGGCGGTCGTCGGCACCGCCAGCCTGCGCCGTCAGGCCCAGATCCTGGCCCGCCGGCCGGACCTGAAGGTCGTGCCCTTCCGCGGCAACGTGCAGACCCGCATGACCAAGCTGGCCGAGGGGCAGGTGGACGCCACCCTGCTGGCGCTGGCCGGCCTGCGCCGGCTGGGGCTGGTCGAGCACATGACCGCGGCGATCGAGACCGACGTGATGCTGCCCGCCGTGGCGCAGGGCGCCATCGGCATCGAGACGCGGGCGGCCGATGACGTGACCAACGCCCTGGTCGCGGCGCTGAACCATGCCGAGACGATGACCCGGGTGACGGCCGAGCGCGGCGTGCTGGCCACGCTGGACGGCTCCTGCCGCACGCCCATCGCGGCGCTGGCGGAACTGCCGGGCGACGGCAGCCTGACCCTGTCCGCCCTGGTCATCCGGCCGGACGGCCAGGAGTTCTACCGGACCGAGCGGCGCGGCGATCCGGACGACGCGGAGGCCATGGGCATCGACGCCGGGCAGGAGCTGAAGGCGAAGCTGCCGCCGGACTTCTTCGCGGTGTCGGGCGCCATCGAGGGGCCGGCCGGCCCCGGTTCGGCGATCTGACAGGGAGACGCGGCGTGACCGGAATTCTGGTCACCCGCCCGCAGCCCGAGGCCGACCAGACGGCGGCCGAGCTGGCCGCGCGCGGTTTCACCACCCTGATCGAGCCGTTGCTGGAGGTGCGCCTGCTGCCCGGCCCCGCGCTGGACCTTGCGGGCGTGCAGGCGCTGCTGCTGACCAGCATCAACGGGGTGCGCGCAACGCTGGCGCGCACCGACCGGCGCGATCTGCCCGTTCTGGCTGTCGGCCGCCGCACGGGGGACGAGGCCCGGGCCGCCGGATTCGCCGAGGTGCGCGAGGCGGAGGGCGATGCCGTCCACCTTGCCGCCCTGATCCGGCGGGAGGTCGATCCCGCCGCCGGGCGGCTGCTGCATGTCAGCGGAGTCGACCTGGCCGCCGATCTGGCCGAGCTGCTGGGACCGGACGGCTACACCGTGGACCGCATCGTCGGCTATGAGGCCGTGGCGGCGGAGCACCTCTCCCCGGAGGTGGTTTCCGCGCTGCGACAGGCCGACATTAGCATCGCGTTGTTTTTCTCTCCCCGCACTGCACGCACGTTTGTTAGGCTGGCTACCGCGGCAGGCTTAGCCGACCGGTGTGCCGGCATGTCTGCCTTTTGTCTCAGTCCTGCCGTCGCGTCCGCGGCGGCGGGTTTGCCCTGGCAGGCCGTACGCGTCGCGGAGCGGCCCGCCGCCGGGGCGCTGCTTGATCTGCTGCCCCCGGCCGGTACGGCTGGCTGAGACCGCCCCTGCGGGCCCGGCCTGTCGCGCAAGCCGGACCAGAGCCCGAAGGAAGGACCGATGGCCAGCCCGGCATCCGATCACTACCCCAGCCCGGAAGAGGGTTACGACGCGGCCCGGTCCCGGGCCACGGATTCCATCATCGAATGGTTCGGCGGCGTCCGCTCCGCGGCTGCCAAGCTGGGCATCCCCGCCACGATCGTGCAGGGCTGGCGCAAGCGCGGCCAGATCCCCGAGTCGCGGCGCGAGGACCTGATGTCCGCCGCCGCGGCCTACGGCATCCCGCTGACGACGGAGGATCTGGACCGGGCTGTCGGCCCGGCGCTGGAGGAGCCGGCGGACCTCGATCCCCTGGACGGGGAGCCGGGATACGGCGAGTCGGGCTATGGCGAGTCGGGCCGGAGCGGATCGGACTACGGTGCGTCCAGCTACGCCACCGACGGGACGCGCGACAGCGACGGGTACGGCCGCACCGAGTCGGCGACGGAACCGGAAGCCTCGCCCGTGACCGCCACCCCCTATCCCGAGTCGCCCCAGCCGGAGGTGCAGCGGGGCGGCGGCGGGTTCGTCAGCACGCTGGCGCTGCTGCTGGCGCTGGGGTCGGCGGGCGTCGTCGGCGCCCAGCTCTACCAGCCGGACCTGCTGAAGTACCTGCCGGGCCTGCCTTCCGCGGCGCCGACGGCGGACCCGCTGGCCGAGACGCGGGCGAGCGTCACCGCGCTCCAGGAGGAGAACAAGGCGCTGCGCCGCCGCATCGAGTCGCTGACGGCCGACCTGCGCGCCGTGGCCGACCGGCCGCCGCCGGCACCCCCGGCGCCGCCGGCCCCGTCGATCGACCCGGCCAAGGTGGAGGCGCAGTTCGCCGAGCTGCGCGAGCGGGTGCAGATGCTGGTCACCGCCCTGGAGCAGGCGGCCGCGGCCCCGGCCGAGGGCGGCGGGCTGTCCCAGGCGGCCTTGCAGCCGCTGCGCACGGATGTGGAGACCCTGGCCGGCCGCATCGAGGCGCTGGAGTCGGCCCCGGCCCCCACCCCCGGCGCCGATCCGGCCGCCGTGGAGGATCTGGCCGGTCGCCTGGAGAAGACGGAAACCGCCCTGGCCGAGGTGCAGGGGGCGCTGGGTGAGGCGCAGGCGGCCGGCGGCGAGACCGCGGCCCTGCGGGAGCAGGTGGACGCCCTGGCCCGGCAGATCGCCGATCTGTCCGCCGCCGGCGATACCTCCGCCCTGCGCGAGGAGCTGGAGGCGCTGGGCCAGCAGGTGACCGAGCTGTCGGGCGCGGTGCAGGAACTGGCCGCGAAGCCGGAGCCGACCCTGCCGGAACCGGAACCGCTGCCGCAGGAACTGGTGGACCTGCCGGGCCGGGTGGACGAGCTGGCGACGACGCTGGCCTCCATCCAGACCCTGGCCTCCGGCGAGGCGGTGAAGGGCGGCGACGCCCTGGTGCTGGTCGCCGCGCAGTTGCAGTCCGCGCTGGCCTCGGGCCGCCCCTACGCCCGTGAGCTGGCGACGGCGCGGGCGATCTCGCCCGAGGGGGCGGGGCTGGACGAGCTGTTCGACACGCTGGAGGCCCGCGCGGCCCAGGGCCTGCCGGCCTTCGCCGCGCTGCACGAATCGTTCCGCCGGCTGGCGCCGGAGGTCATCCGCGCCGACCGCACCCGCACGGATGCGGACTGGCTGGACCTGACGCTCGGCCGGCTGAATTCGATCATCACCGTCCGCCGCGCCTCCGGCGACATCGCCGGCGCCGACGGGGCCTCGATCGTGGCGCGGGCCGAGGAGGCGCTGAACCAGGGCAACCTGACCCTCGCGGTCAAGGAGCTGGACGCGCTGACCGGGCCCGCGGCCGCGGCGCTGCAACCCTGGCTGGCCGACGCGCGCAGCCGCGTGGCCGCGGAGAAGGCCGCCCAGGCCCTGACCGACGCGGCCGTCACCCGGATCGGTGAGGGCGGCCAATGAGACGCGCGGTCTTCTTCTTCATCAAGATCGGCCTGCTGATCGCGCTGGCGATCTGGCTGGCGCGCAATCCCGGCAGCGTCTCCATCCAGTTCCAGGACTGGATGGTGGACATGCCCTTCTGGGCCATGCTGCTGGCGCTGGCGGTGATCATCGTCGCCGCGGTCGTGCTGTACCGGGTGTTCAGCTTCGTCGTGGGCGGCCCCGCCGCCTTCGCCCGCAGCCGGCAGGCGGCGAAGCGGGAGCGCGGCTACCACGCCCTGACCCAGGGCATGGTGGCGGTGGCCGCCGGCGACCGTGAGGCCGCCAGCCGCTTCGCCCGCAAGGCCGACACGCTGCTGAACGAGCCGCCGCTGACGCTGCTGCTGTCGGCGCAGGCGGCCCAGCTCGCCGGCGACGACATGGCGGCGCGCAAGTACTTCCAGTCCATGCTGCAACGCCCGGAGACGGAGTTCCTGGGCCTGCGCGGGCTGCTGACCCAGGCGCTGAAGGGCGGCGACCGGACGGAGGCGCTGAAGCTGGCCCGCCGCGCCGCGGAGATCCAGCCCAAGGCGCAGTGGCCGGTGCTGGCCCTGATGGAGCTGGAGGCGAAGGAGGGCCACTGGAAGCAGGCCGAGGAGGCGCTGGACCGCGCCACCGCGACCAAGGCCCTGCCGCAGGAGACCCTGCGCCGCCACCGCGTCGCCCTGCTGGTGGAGCGCGCCCGCACCGCCGTGGCCGAGGGCCGCAGCAAGGATGCGCTGGCCCTGGCGCAGCGCGCCAACGAGCAGATGCCGTCGCATGTTCCGGCGGCCGTGCTGGTGGCGACGCTGCGGGCCCAGGCGGGCAACCGCAAGGCCGCCACCCGCGCCATCGAGGAGGCGTGGAAGATCGCCCCGCACCCCGAGCTGGCCGAGGCCTGGGGCCGGATCGAAGCGATCTTCCGTCCGGGCATCGACCCGGCCTCGCTGGTCAAGCGCTACGAGGCCCTGGTGGCGCTGGACCCGCGCGCCGCGGCCGCCTATGTCGCCCTGGGCGAAGCCTGCCTGCGGGCCGACCAGCGGGCGCAGGCGCGCACCCATCTGGAGAAGGCCTGGACCCTGGCCCCGACGCAGCATGTCTTCCGCCTGCTGACGGAGCTGGCCCGGCACGAGGATGCCGACGGCGAGGCGATGCGGGAGTGGCTGGAGCGCAGCGCCGGCCTGCACCCCGATCCCGACCCGGTCTGGGTCTGTTCCGCCTGCGGCACGCCGTCCGCCGGCTGGAGCGCGGTGTGCCCGTCCTGCCGCGGCTTCGACACGATGGAGTGGCGGGCCGCGAAGCCGGCCCTGCGTCTGGCCGACGCCGCCCCGGCGGCAATCCTGCCCGCCGCCTCCCGCCCCGCCAGCACCGCACCCGCCAGCACCGCTTCCGGCACCAACGCCGCTGCCACGCCGGACACCCCGGCCGGGGGCTTGGCACAGGAGGGGTGAGCCGTTAAGCAGGGTCCATGCTTCTGCCGCTGCCCGCCGGGGCCGAGACCCTGCTGATCCTTCTGCTGGCCCTGCTGCTGGACGCCTTCCTGGGCGACTGGCGGCTTCTGAACCGGTACATCCCCCGCCCGCGCGCGCTTGCGGCCCGGGCGGGGGACTGGCTGGACCGGCGGCTGAACCGCATCGAGCGGTCCGATGCCACCCGCCGCCTGCGCGGCCTCATCACCGTCCTTTTCCTGATGCTGGCCGCCCTGGTCGTGGGCACCGCCGTCACGGTGGTGGCCCGGCTGCTGCCCTATGGCTGGATGCTGGAGCTACTGCTGGTGCTGCGCTGCGTGGCGGTGCGGCAGCCCTGGGTCGGCATGCGCGGCGTGCTGGACGCCCTGTCCGGCCCCGACGCCAGCCTGGAGGCCGGCCGCTCCGCCCTGGCCGAGATCAGCGACCGCCAGAGCTGGCGTCTGGACCTGCACGGCGTCGTCCGCGCCGCTGCCGAGGCCGGCGCGCGCGATCTGGCCCGGCGGGTGGTGGCGCCCGCCTTCTGGTACGCGCTGCTGGGCCTGCCGGGGATGCTGGCCTGGACCGTGGCCGATGCACTGTCTGCTGCGATCGGCCACGACACCCCGCGCTATGCCGATTTCGGCGCCGCCGCGGCGCGGACGGGCCGGATCATGGGCTGGCTGCCCGCCCGGCTGACGGGGGTCCTGCTGGCGCTGTCCGCGCTGTTCGTGCCGGGGGCACAGGGGCTGGGCGCCGTGCGCGCCATGCTGTCCACGGCCCCCGGGCACCCCGCACGCGACGACGCCTGGCCCGTGGCCGCCCTGGCCGGGGCGCTGGACCTGTCGCTGGCCGGACCGCGGCGGGAGGGCGACATGGTGGTGAAGGAGCCCTGGCTGGGCGATGGCCGCGCCCGCGCCCAGCCGGCCGACCTGCGGCCGGCGCTGGTGCTCTACCATGTCACGGTGATGCTGACGGGCCTGCTGGCCGGGGCCGCGGGTCTGGCCCTGCTGCGCTTCGGGCCCGTCTGGTGACGGGCCCGGGCAGCGGCGGCTACTGGTTCAGGACGCTGGCGAGGGCCTGCGCCTCGGGCCGGTAGAAGGCCCGGTCCAGCAGGATGCCGCGGGGGCTGGTCTCCTGCCGGTAGAAGCTGTTGTTCCATTCCGTGCGCGGCGCGATCACGGAGCCTTCGATCGCCGCCCCGCCGAACAGGCCCGAACTCTTGGCGTAGACATAGATGTCGGCACCGATGCCGACGCCGTAGCCGGCACCGACCGCCGTGCCCAGCTCGCCCACCGCCACGTTCGCGTCCGCCCCCAGCTTGACCTTGCGGTCGATCACCGCCTCCAGGCCCTTCTGGGTCATGATGACGAGCATCATCTGCGAGGACTGGCCACCGAACTGGAGGCCGAAGCTGGCCTCGGCCATGGTGTAGAAGGCGGGACCGGACCAGGCACCGTCGTCGCCGCGGGCGACCAGTACCCCGGTGCCGCCGCCGCCGCCCAGGAAGAAGCCCGCCTGGATCACGTTCGGCAGGATCATCACTGCCCGCGACCGCTGCACCAGCGACTTCAGGGTGGCGTATTCCGGATCGGTCAGCAGCGTCAGCGCCGTCACACGGGCACGCTCGACCAGCAGTTCCGGTTCCGTCAGCGCGTGCGCCGGACGCGCCGGTGCCAGCAGCACCAGCAGCAGAAGCCCCAGCAGGGCCGCACCCAGCCTTCTCATCGCCAGCCCTCTCATCGGCGGTCTCCCTCCACTCCCAAAGACAGACGGCATTGCCGCCCCGACTACCACATCCGCGACCGGCGGCCCACCCCGGAGCGGGCGTCGGTCGGGAGGGACGAGGCTGGCCGGCGAAGGCGGCGGATGCGGGGCCTCATCGCGGCGGAAGATTGACCGCGACCACGCGCCAGGTTCCCGCCACCCGGTCCAGACGGGAGAGATGCAGGCAATCGGCGCACAGGGCCAGCATGCTTTCGGGGGTCAGCGAAAGGGCGTGCCCGACCGCCGCCCGGATGGCGCCCGCATGCGCCACGGCGACGATGTCGCGCCCCGCATGCAGCGCCGACAGCCGGTCCACGGCGCGGCCGACCCGGTCCGCCACGGCGGCGAAGGACTCCCCGCCCGGCGGGGCGGCGCGGGCCGGCGCCTCCCAGAAGCGGTCCACGCCCGGCTCGCCGGACAGGTCGGCATGGGTGCGGCCCTGCCACGCGCCGAAATGCTGCTCCATCAGCTCGGGCTCGGCCACCAGCGCCGGGGCGGGCGTCTCTCCGTCCCCGCGCAGCGCCAGCAGGGCCTGCGCCGTCTCCCGCGTGCGGCGCAGCGGCGTGACCAGCCAGACCGCGTCCGTCGGCAGGCGCGGGGCCAGCGCCGCCAGCCCGTCCCGGTCGGAGAGGTCCGCCGGCAGGTCGAGCTGCCCGGCGATGACACCGGGCGCGGCGGCCACCGGGGCATGCCGCACCCACCACCAGCGGGTGGCGACGAAGGGGGCTCCCGTCACCGCCGCCTCACGCCGCCGTCACGGAGATGAGGGCCAGCAGGAAGGCGATCTCCCCCACCTGCTGCGCGGCCCCCAGCACGTCGCCGGTGACGCCGCCGATCTGGCGCAGCGCCAGCCGTCCGACCAGGACCGTGGCCAGCGTGGCGGCGGCCAGCACGGCCAGCCCGTACAGGCCCGAGTCCAGATGCATCTGCCCCAGCGCCGTGGCGCCCAGGCTGAACCCGATGAAGGCGGCGGTCAGGGCGCGGGCGCTGTTGGGCTTGCCCATGGAGGCGGAGACGCCGCCCTGGCGGGCCTCCGGCAGGGCGAGCTTCAGCAGCGGCATCACCCCGCGGGTGAAGGCGTGCGCACCGATCAGGGCCAGCGCCACCGTCCGCGGGTCCGCCAGCGTGGCCAGCGCCCCGCCCCGGAGCAGCACCGCCAGCAGCAGCGCCACGCCGCCATAGGTGCCGATCCGGCTGTCCTTCATGATCTCAAGCTTGGACGATCTGTCGCGCCCGCCGCCGAACCCGTCGGCGACGTCGGCCAGCCCGTCCTCATGCAGCGCCCCGGTCAGCCAGACCAGCGCCGCCAGCGCCAGCAGGGCCGAGAGCGTGGGCGGCAGGCCCGCCGCGTCGGCGCCCCAGTAGACCAGCCCGCCCGCGGCGCCGATCAGGGCGCCGACGATGGGGAACCAGGTCATGGCCCGCTGGTGCAGGTCGGCCGTCCATTCACCCCGGAAGGGCAGCGGCACCCGGGTCAGGAAGATGATCGCCGCGGTCAGTTCCGCGAGGGCAGAGGGCGGCCGCGGCCGTGTTGCATCGGTCATCCGTCCGGTATACGGGAGGAGCGCCGCCGCCGCCAGCGCCGTTCCAGCCCTTCAGGGGGGAGCCGCCTGCCCCGACGGATGACGACAACCCATCAGGACGTGACATGCCCTCCGACAGCGCCCCGGTTCCCGCCACCCTGGACGAAATCCGCCGCATCCTGCCCGAGATGCCGGGCCCCGACCTGGAAGCCGGCACGGCCGCCATGCAGCGGGAGGTGCAGCTCGTGAAGCCCCGCGGCTCACTGGGCCGGCTGGAGGAGCTGACGCACTGGCTCGCCACCTGGCAGGGCCGCACCCCGCCGACGCTGAACCACCCCCGCATCGCCGTCTTCGCCGGCAGCCACGGCGTCGCCGCCCAGGGTGTCTCGGCCTTTCCGCCCTCGGTCACGGCGCTGATGGTGCAGACCTTCGTCAACGGCGGTGCCGCCGTGAACCAGCTCGCCCGCGCGGCGGATGCCGACCTGCGGGTCTACGAGCTGGACATCGAGCACCCGACCGCCGACTTCACCCAGGGCCCGGCCATGGACGAGGGCGCCTGCGCCCAGGCCATGGCCTACGGCATGATGGCGGTGGAGCCGGGCATCGACCTGCTCTGCCTGGGCGAGATGGGCATCGCCAACACGACCAGCGGCGCCGCCCTGTGCGCCGGCCTGTTCGGCGGCGATCCGGTCGACTGGGTGGGCCGCGGCACCGGCATCGACGACGAGGGGCTGGCGCGCAAGCGGGCCGCCGTGGCCGCCGGGCTGAAGGCGAACCCCTCGGCCCTGACGGACCCGTTCGAGACGATGCGCTGCCTGGGCGGGCTGGAGCTGGCGGCCATCGCCGGCGCCGTCATCGCTGCCCGCATGGCGCGCGTGCCGGTGCTGCTGGACGGCTACACCTGCACCGCCGCGGCCGCCATTCTCTACAAGGCCGACCCGAAGGCGCTGGACCACTGCGTCGTCGCCCATTGCAGCGCCGAGCCCGGCCACCAGCGCCTGCTGAAGGCGATCGGCAAGGAGGCGCTGTTCGACTTCGGCATGCGCCTGGGCGAGGCGTCAGGGGCCGCGCTGGCGATCCCGGTGCTGCGGGCGGCGCTGGCCTGCCACACCGGCATGTCCACCTTCCAGGAGGCGGGCGTCGCCGGCGGGCAGGGCTGACGGATCGGCACAGCAAGGGACAAGGACGGAGGGGCGGGGCCGTAGCGGCGGCTCCGCCCTTTTCCTGTCCGGCGCCCGGTTCCGGCCGGATCGGCACCCGCAATCCAGTTCGAGTCGAACAGGTATACCGGATGTCTGAAACGCCAGAAAACCATATCTGGATTCAAGACAAAGCTAATTCGAAATCATCAACGAATTATAGTCACGCTTTTTACCACCTTTTTGCACCCCGTTATCTCACACACCCTGCGACAAAACTTCTTGGGTGTGCGATTTCGGCCTTATCTCACCCTTACGGATTAATCCTCAATTAGTGAACTACCCCGATCCTGTGGGGGCTCGGCAGGACCTGAACATCCGTTCGGAGATCCGATGTCGGCAGCCACGGCCTGCCCTTCCGCTTCCGGAAAGGACGGGCCGCCCGCAGACCACGGATTGGGACCGACCCATGTCTACTTACGTTTCCATCACGGATTTCGGCGCCCGCGGCGATGGCCGCACGGACAACAGGGCCGCCATCCAGAAGGCGCTGGACCACGCCAAGGCCACGGGCCAGGCGGTGTACGTTCCCGAGGGGAACTTTCTGCACAAGGGCGTGCTGAAGATCGACGGCGTGGACATCTACGGCGCCGGGGGCAAGTCCGTGCTGAAGGCGGTGGGAGCGGCCAGCTCCGACGCCCAGGCCCTGATCGTCAGCGGCGACGGCGCCTCCATCAAGAACCTGACGCTGGACAGCGACGCGACGACCCGGGGCGGCACCGGCAACAGCGCCAAGATCTGGGTTGTCGGCGCCAAGAATTTCGAGATCGACCACGTCACCATCAACAATTCCTTCGGTGCCGGCATCCTGGTCGGTAAGGAATCCGCCTTCGGGAAGGTGACGAACAACGCGGTGAAGAACACCAACGCCGACTCCATCCACTTCTACCAGGGCTCCCACGACATCCTGGTGAAGGGGAACCGGGTGGAGAATTCGGGCGATGACGGGATCGCCGTCGTCAGCTATGCCAAGAACGCCGCCTGGACCCAGGACATCACGATCGAGAACAACACGATCGTGAACAACCACTGGGGCCGTGGCATCAGCGTCGTCGGCGGCCAGGACGTGGTGATCCGCAACAATCTGGTGGACGGCAACAAGAACGGGGCCGCCGGCGTCTACATCGCCTCCGAACCGGCCTACGACACCTGGGGCGTCAAGAACGTCGTCGTCGAGAACAACACCATCAAGAATGTCGGCGGCTACAGCACCGGCCACGGCGCCGTGATGATCTATTCCGGCACCAGCCGGATGGTCGAGGACATCATCGTCCGTAACAACCAGATCCTGGATGCCGAGAAGAACGGCATCTTCGTCCGCGGCGACAGGATCGACGACATCCGCCTTGAGAAGAACCTGATCGAGGACTCCGGCGCCGCCCCCATCGCCATCTCCGGCAAGGCGACGGACGTGGTGCAGACCGGCAACGTCACCGACCGCGCCGCCTGGAAGCCGTCGGGTTCCAGCCCGGTGGAGCCGGTGCCCACCCCCGATCCGGTCGTCACCCCGCCGCCCGCGCCGACCCCGACGCCGGAAGCGAAGACGCTGGCGGTCACGGTCTACGCCGCGGGCGACGACTACAAGGGCGACCCGCAGTTCCGCCTGCTGGTGGACGGCAAGGCCTTCGGCAGCGCCCAGACGGTGACCATGGACCGCGGCGACGGCTGGCAGCAGTTCAAGTTCAACCTGCCCGCCGGGACCGACCCGAACCGCATCAGCGTCGAGTATTTCAACGACCTGTACGGCGGCAAGGGGATGGACCGGAACCTGGAGATCGACAGGATCGTCGTCGGGAACCAGACCTTCGATCCGGGCAAGGCCGGCTTCCTGACCGGCGACGGCCAGATCAAGGTCGTCCTGCCGGCCGACGCGCCCGCTCCGACGCCGGCCCCTGCTCCGACGCCGACACCTGCTCCGGCACCGCTCAAGGTGACGGTCTACGCCGCCGGCGACGCCTACAAGGGCGATCCGCAGTTCCGCCTGCTGGTGGACGGCAAGGCCTTCGGCAGCGCCCAGACGGTGACGATGGACCGCGGCGACGGCTGGCAGCAGTTCAACTTCAACCTGCCCGCCGGGACCGATCCCGACCGCATCAGCGTCGAGTATTTCAACGACCTGTACGGCGGCAAGGGGATGGACCGGAACCTGGAGATCGACAGGATCGTCGTCGGGAACCAGACCTTCGATCCGGGCAAGGCCGGCCTCCTGACCGGCAACGGCCAGCTCCATTTCGATCTGCCGGACAGCCCGGCGCCGGCTCCCGCGCCCGTCCCGGCGCCGACGCCCAAGCCGGTTCCCGCACCGACGCCGGCTCCCAAGCCGGTGCCGGTGACCGTCTACGCCGCGGGCGACGACTACAAGGGCGACCCGCAGTTCCGCCTGCTGCTGGACGGCAAGGCCTTCGGCAGTGCCCAGACGGTGACCATGGACCGCGGCGACGGCTGGCAGCAGTTCAAGTTCAACCTGCCCGCCGGGACCGACCCGAACCGCATCAGCGTCGAGTTTTTCAACGACCTGTACGGCGGCAAGGGGATGGACCGGAACCTGGAGATCGACAGGATCGTCGTCGGGAACCAGACCTTCGATCCGGGCAAGGCCGGCTTCCTGACCGGCAACGGCCAGGTCCACTTCGACGTGACGAAGGTGGACTTCATCGGGCTGGCCGGACTCGCCACCCACGCCGATCTCTGATCCGGCAATCCGCCGGGGCGTGTCGACGGACGAAGGGGCGGGCCGACGTGCCCGCCCCTTCACCGTCTTTCCCACTCCTGCCCGCCCATCCCTGCCCGCCATCCCTGCCCGGACGGGACCCGCGGTTCAGAACATCCAGGCGTCAGAACATCCGGCCGCCGTCCGGCACCGGCAGGTCCGGGCGCAGCAGCACCACCTGACCGTCCGGGTCGGGCACGCCCAGCACCAGCACCTCGCTCATCACCGGGCCGATCTGGCGCGGCGGGAAGTTGACCACCGCCACCACCTGCCGCCCCACCAGCCCCTCGGGCGTGTAGTGCCGGGTGATCTGGGCGGAGGACTTCCTGATCCCCAGCGGCGCGCCGAAATCGACCCACAGCCGGATCGCCGGCTTGCGCGCCTCCGGAAAGGGTTCCGCCTGCACGATGGTGCCGACGCGGATGTCCACCTTGAGGAAGTCGTCGAAGCCGATGCGCGCGGGCGTGCTGTCAGGGGGCGTGCTGTCAGGGGGCGTCTGGCTCATGCGGCGTGTCCCGGCGGGGGTGGCGCCCCGGCGGCTGCCGCCGTCAGGCCTCCACGCGGTTGGTCGGATTGCCGATCATAGCCAGGAACTCCCGCCGCGTCGTCGG
The DNA here is from genome assembly GCF_042665545.1 of Rhodocista pekingensis. Lineage (NCBI taxonomy): Bacteria > Pseudomonadati > Pseudomonadota > Alphaproteobacteria > Rhodospirillales > Azospirillaceae > Rhodocista > Rhodocista pekingensis. Next base: position 740,777 of record NZ_JBHTCM010000010.1, read on the forward strand.
GTCGTCGCGGAAGGCGCCCAGCATGCGGCTGGTCACCATGCTGACGCCCGGCTTGTGGACGCCGCGGGTGGTCATGCACTGGTGCGACGCCTCGACGACGACGGCGACGCCCAACGGCTGCAACACCTCGTCGATGCTGTTGGCGATCTGCGAGGTCATCTTCTCCTGAATCTGGAGGCGCTTGGCATAGACCTCGATGACCCGCGCCAGCTTGGAGATGCCGACCACCCGCTTGCGCGGCAGATAGGCGACATGGGCCTTGCCGATGATCGGCACCATGTGGTGCTCGCAGTGGCTCTCGAAGCGGATGTCGCGCAGCACCACCATCTCGTCGTAGCCGTCGGTCTCCTCGAAGGTGCGGGAGAGCAGCTCCACCGGGTCCTCGTGGTAGCCGGCGAAGAACTCCTCGTAGGAGCGGACCACGCGGTCCGGCGTGCCCAGCAGCCCCTCGCGCCCGGGATCGTCGCCGGCCCAGCGGATCAGGGTGCGGACGGCGGCCTCCGCCTCGGCCCGGGTCGGGCGCTCCAGAGCGGCGGCGGCGCGGCGGCCGTGCGCGGGGCCGGGAACGATCATGCCGGCGGTCGTCTTGCTGGGGCTCACCTGCGGCCTCCTCTTCCTTGGTCTCGTCTCGTGTCTCTTCTTCATACGCTGCGCGGAAACGGGCGCCCTTGCCATTTCACAGGCCCCGTATCCCGCGGGCGGGCCGGCCCCCTCCCGGGGCGACGGCCTGCCCTGCACAAAGGTGGACCACCCACCGGGGCTTTCAAGCGCACGACGGATCGGAAGCGGTAGCCGGCGTCTGCCCCCGATGGACAGCGCCGGACGGGCGGCGCCGCCGGCTCAGTTCGGGCGGCTGCGGCCGTGCGGGCTGTCCAGGGAGAAGGCGGGAATGCGCACCTCGAACGCCTCGCCCGCCGCGGTGACCATGCCGTAGCTGCCGACCATGAAGCCCGACGGCGTGGGCAGCGGCGTGGCGCTGGTGTACTCGAAGGCGTCGCCGGGGCGCAGCACCGGCTGCTCGCCGACGACGCCCGGCCCGCGCACCTCCTGCAAGCGGCCCTGTGCGTCGGTCACCCGCCAGTGCCGGGTGCGGAGCTGCACCGTCTCCACCCCCTCGTTCTCGATCCGCACATGGTACGCCCAGACGAAGCGCCGTTCCCCGGGCTGCGACTGCTGCGCCAGATATTCCGGCCGGACCGTGACCCGGACCGAGCGTGTGACCTCGCTGTACATCATCCCTCCCCGGCCCTGCCCGGCCCTCACCGGCCTGCTCCGCGCCCCTCGTCGCACCGACGCGGACCCCCGCCCGGCGCGCAACGGCCCTGCGGTAAATTGGGTCTTGCGCGGGGGTCGGCAGCAGGTCATATAGGCCGCACGGCATAACTGCTGAAGAGCCGCGCCATGCTGCGCCCCGCCTCACTCCGACGACGACCGGACGGTCGCCCGCTCCGCGGGCGGACGGACCGCACGCCCGGGTGCTGACGGCGCACAACGCGCGACAGGAGCCCGGGACCAGGTGCCTTGCACCGCTTACCGATACCGGGATCTCCCCCTCCGATGATGATCGCTCCCGAGCAGCCGCAGCACGCCGCCGGCATCGAATCCCTCCTGGACGACGCCTTCGGCGCCAAGCGCCATGCCAAGACCGTGTACCGCCTGCGCGCCGGGATCGAGCCGGTGGCCGGGCTCAGCTTCGTCGCCACGGATGAGGACGGCCGGCTGGTCGGCACCATCCGCTACTGGCCGGTGCTGGTCGGCGGCGCCACCCCCGCCATCCTGCTGGGCCCGATCGCCATCCATGCGGACTGGCGCAGCAAGGGACTGGGCGGCACGCTGATCCGCTACAGCCTGGACCGGGCGGCGGAGCAGGGCCACCGCATCGTGCTGCTGGTGGGCGACGCGCCCTACTATGCCCGCTTCGGCTTCACGCGGGAGAACACGCTGGACCTGTCGCTGCCGGGTCCGGTGGATCTCGACCGCTTCCTCGGGCTGGAGCTGGTCCCCGGCGCGCTGGCCGGCGTCTCCGGCCTGGTCGGCCGCGCCGACGGCAGCAGCGCCCCGGCGGATGAGCAGGACGGCCTGCCGGCCGAGGCGGCCGACGGCAACCGTGCCGGCGAGCTTGCCGGCCCGCTTCCCCTGCCGCCCGCGCCCATCTTGTCCGCCGCGGTGTTGCCCGCCACGGTGCTGCCGCCGCCCGACCTCGGCCCCTCCGCCTCCCCCCACCGGCCCCGCCGCTCCGCCCGCCGCTGAGCGGTCGGCAGGAGAGGCACCGGACACCCCACGCGGGTGCTTGAACCGGCCGCCGGAAGGCCCTATAAGGACGGAGCGGCGCGGGTGTAGCTCAATGGTAGAGCAGAAGCTTCCCAAGCTTACGACGAGGGTTCGATTCCCTTCACCCGCTCCAGTCTTTTCAAGGGCTTAGCGCCCGTCCTCCCCGAAATTGCGCGTATGGAAAGTACGGAAAACTTCGGTTTCCCGTGGCGATTTTGCGCGTTGGCAAGCCCCCTCCAGTCAGGGTAGCTACGGCCCGATCGACGGGTGAGCGCTCATTCCATGGGCATGACGGGTTGCTCTTTATGGAGCGCTTGGCGGCCAGGCCCGCCGGGACGGCAGCATTGAGACAATTCTGCTGGACCGGGCAGGGGGAGCGGGGCTGGTCTGATACGGGAATTCAGTCCGGGCCTCGAACGCCCCCCCGAACCTCCGACAGTCTTGACCTGATCAGAGACGGCCAGCAGCCCCGTGAAGGGAATCGCGTAGCATATGATCCGATTTGAGAACATCACCAAGCAGAGCGGTCACCGACTCCTCTTCCTGGAAGCGTCCGCCGCATTGAACAGGGGGGAGAAGGTCGGCCTGGTCGGTCCCAACGGTGCCGGCAAGACCACGCTGTTCCGGATGATCACCGGCGAGGAGTCACCGGACGAGGGCCAGGTGTCGATCGAGAAGCAGGTCTCGATCGGCTATTTCAATCAGGATGTCGGCGAAATGTCCGGCCGGACCGCGGTGGCGGAAGTGATGGACGGAGCCGGGCCGGTCAGCACCGTGGCGGCGGAACTGGCCGAGCTTGAAGCAGCCATGTGCGATCCCGATCGCGCCGCCGATATGGACGCGATCATCGCGCGCTACGGCGAGGTGCAGGCGCGGTTCGAGGAACTGGGCGGTTACGAGCTGGAGGGACGGGCACGGGAGGTTCTCGCCGGGCTCAGCTTCAGCCAGGAGATGATGGACGCGGACGTGGGCAACCTGTCCGGCGGCTGGAAGATGCGGGTGGCCCTTGGCCGCATCCTGCTGATGCGGCCCGACGCCATGCTCCTGGACGAGCCGAGCAACCACCTGGATATCGAAAGCCTGATCTGGCTGGAGCAGTTCCTGAAGGCCTACGATGGCGCCCTGTTGATGACCTCGCATGACCGCGAGTTCCTGAACCGTATCGTCGGCAAGATCATCGAGATCGATGGCGGGTCGCTGACCAGCTATTCCGGGGATTACGCATTCTACGAGCGGCAGCGTGCCCTGAACGAAAAGCAGCAGCAGGCACAGTTCGAACGGCAGCAGGCCATGCTGGCCAAGGAGATCAAGTTCATCGAACGCTTCAAGGCCCGGGCCTCGCACGCGGCCCAGGTGCAAAGCCGGGTGAAGAAGCTGGACAAGATCGAGCGTGTCGAGCCACCGAGACGCCGCCAGATCGTGGCGTTCGACTTCCGGCCGGCGCCCCGCTCGGGCGACGATGTGGCCGTCCTGAAGAACGTGCACAAGGCTTATGGCAGCCGCACCATCTATCACGGGTTCGACCTGACGATCCGGCGCAGGGAGCGTTGGTGCGTGATGGGCGTCAACGGTGCCGGCAAATCCACATTGTTGAAGCTGGTGGCCGGTACCACAGCACCGGATCACGGCACCGTCGCCATCGGTGCCAGCGTCAAGATGGGCTATTTCTCCCAGCATGCGATGGAGCAGCTCGACGGCGGTCACACCGTTTTCGAGGCCCTGGAAGCTGCATTCCCCCTGGCGAACCAGGGGTCGCTCCGCGCCCTTGCCGGCTGCTTCGGCTTTTCCGGAGATGACGTGGAAAAGAAATGCCGCGTCCTGTCCGGCGGGGAGAAGGCGCGGCTGGTGATGGCGATCATGCTGTTTGATCCGCCGAATTTCCTGGTCCTCGACGAACCGACCAACCATCTCGATCTCGATACCAAGGAAATGCTGTTGACGGCGTTGGCCGCCTATGAGGGCACCATGCTGTTCGTCTCGCACGACCGGCATTTCCTGGCCGCGCTTTCCAACCGTGTGTTGGAACTGACGCCCGATGGTATCCACCAGTATGGCGGCGGCTATACGGAGTACGTGGCGCGGACCGGGCATGAAGCGCCTGGACTCCGCAGCTGAACGGGAACAAGCCGGGGGCCAAGGCGACGCCGAATCCAGGCGGTCGTCAGCAGTTCATGGGTCGTTCTTCGCCAGTGATGCGCCAAGTGACCGCCGGCGGCCTTCGGCGGCGTTGCCCCAGACACATGTTCGCAAGGGGGCTGGTTTTCGAACATGTCCGGCGTCACATGTGCAAACCGCCCTCCATCATTCTACCGCTGCCGCCCCGGCGGAGTTGGAAATCAAGGCCGTCCTCCGCGCCGCAGCGGATCGTCGGAGGACGGCAATTGCCTGGGGCGCCGGGCGGACTGGCAGGAGTGAATGCTCGAACGACATCGCCGGTTGGGAGGGATCTCACGGGTCGTCGGAGACATCCGTATCGGGAGCTTGTCCGACGACGGCGATGCCGAACCGGTCGGGGTTCTGGCCGACCTCCCGCGCCCAGACCTCGATGCACTCGGTAAGGACTGCGCGCTCGTCGTCATAGAGCCGGGTGCGGCCATCCAGGAGAGCGGCACGCCATTTCTCGCCGCGCTCCCACGCCTCCGCCCAGGCCTCGCCGATTTCAAAGGCACGGCGTGTCTGCCGGTGGGCCCGGATCAGCGCCCCGGCCTGGGCGGCGTCCTTCGCGCTCTTGATCAGGCCCTCCGGGTCGGTGCGGCGCTTGGCGCAGACGATGATCTTGTGGACAGCGAACCGATGGGGCGCGGGCACCAGAACCGGGATCCCGGCGCGGTGCAGCACGGCCGCCCGGACCGGCTGCCGCAGCAGGAAGTCGAGATACCGTAACGGGGTTGCCCCCGCCCCTCCCAACGCGGGCATGGGCGCGGGCCGCCCGGCGACGGCGTCGCTGGTCCGGTTCGGCGTCAGGAACTCGACCTCGAACCGTCTGGCATTCTGGAACTTCGTCGATCGCGTCGGGTCCTCCAGATGGGGAACAGGCCGGAAGGTCGGATCGACTCCCCTCAGCACCTCCAGGATCGGCGGCAGGCTGTCCTCGACCAGCAGCGAAATGCCGTGGAACTGCGCGAAATCGAGATCGCCTGTCCGCATCTGTTCACCGGGCAGCCGGACCCCGAGGAGACCGGAGCAGGTCTGGAACGCGGCCGTGCCGACCAGCACGCCCCGGAGCCGGAAAATGCCCGCCCTCCACAGCGCCTCGATGATGTCGCCGGACAGCGGATCGGTCGATGGCAGCCCCCCGGCGATGAGCGCCGAAACCATCTGCCGGCGCTCGGCGGCATCCGCCTTGATGTGCCTGAATCCCTCCACACGGCGCGCCAGATCCGGATCGGTCTCCGGCCCGACATATTTCTGCCTGCGCCGGTCGCCGTCGGCAGACTGGAAGTACCAGTACCGCCGGTCACCGCGGGACTTCAGGAGGAACTGGCCATGCTCCGGGAAATCCTGGTCGAACTGCGCGTCCAGCCCCCGCTGCACGAGGTCGGCGTACAGGGTCTGGATCGGCAGGCTGATCTCAGGAAGAGGGGGCCGTGCGTGCATGATCTTGCCATCTGAACCGCCACATGATGGCATATAGCATGAAAATCCATATCTGTCAGATGATTAGGCGATTGCCATCACACTGATGATTTCGAGGGCAATGCGGGTCGCCCGCCCGCTCACGGATCGAACAGCAGGCGGGTGGTGCTGTCGCCGGGCGCGGGGAGGATCAGCTCGCCCTGGAGCTGGCGGGCGAGGGCGTCGGCGATGACCAGCCCCAGGCTGCCGCCGCCGGGGCCGGTCCCGCGCGCCGGCATGCCGGGGCCGTCGTCCGACACGGTCAGCTCCAGCCGGCCCGACGGCAGCCGCCCCAGCGTCACCGCGACGAGCCCGCCTGACCGGCCGCGGAAGGCGTGCTTGAGCGAATTGGTGATCAGCTCCGTCAGCAGCAGCGACAGCGTCGTCAGCCGGCCGAGGTCGAAGCGGATGTCCGCCGCCTCCACCCGGCAGGCGATGCCGCCGGCCCCGGCGGCGTCCAGCAGGTCGGCGCAGAGCGTGCGCAGATACTCCTCCAGCGGCCGGTCCAGCGCCGCCGGGTCGTGCAGCAGCCGGTGCAGCCGGCCGATCACCTCCAGCCGGCGCACGGCCTCGTCGAACACGGCCGGGGCCGCCGCGGGATCGGCCGCCACCTGCTCCCGGTTCAGGGCCAGCAGGGCGCCGATGAAGGCCAGGTTGTTGGCGGCGCGGTGTTGCAGTTCGGCGAACAGGGTGCGCTGGCGCTCGGCCAGCGCGGCGGACAGCTCGCGCTCCGCCGCCAGCCGGGCCCCGGCGCGGCGCATGGCGTGGATGATGGCGATGTCCACGCCGACGATGAAGACGTAGAAGCCCAGCGCCAGCGCCGTGTTCCCCGTCAGCCCGAAACTGTCGTAGGGCGGGATGAACCAGTACCAGGCCGCCAGCCCGCAGAGCCCGGCGCAGAGCACGCCCGGCCCCGTGCCGGCGATGAAGGAGGTCAGGATCACCGCCGGGAAGAAGGTCAGATAGGGGAAGCCCGGCGGCAGCGAGCCGTCCAGGCCCCAGCGCAGGGCCAGGGCGGCAAGGAAGGCGAGACCCGCGAGCCCGTGCCCGCGCCACGATCCCGGCGGCAGCGCGCGCAGGAAGAAGACACCCGTCCGCGACACTCACCCCTCCGCTCGGACCGCGCACCGGAAACACGGGGCCGCTCCCCCGGACCGCCACCATGCCAGGACGGCGGGCTCCGCGCCTGCCGAATCCGGCCCGCGGCGCGTGCCTGCCCCGGATGCGCAGGGTCCGCGCGGCTGTCCCGCCCCCCACCCGCCGGGGGTGCGACGTCCGGCCCGCTGCCCGTCCGGAAGGCGAAAACCGGCCCGGACTGCGGCGGGCCGGCAACAGAGCCCCGGAAAAGCGCGGATTCCGTGGCGTCCGCCCGGAAAGGTCCGTGGACAGCGGCGTTGCCGCCTCCCCATAAGCAGCGACAGCCGCGACGCGGCCGAACCAACAAGGGAGCACACACCATGCAGAAGGCTGATCTCGCCGAGGCCGTGGCCCAGGCGACCGGGGCCAGCAAGGCGGCAGCGGCGAAGACCGTGGATGCCATCTTCGACGCCATCCAGCAGGCGCTCGCCAAGGGCGAGGATGTCCGGCTGACCGGTTTCGGCACCTTCTCCGTTTCCGAGCGCGCCGCCCGCGAGGGCCGCAACCCGCAGACCGGCGCGACCATCCAGATCGCCGCCTCCAAGCAGCCCAAGTTCACGGCCGGCAAGGCCCTGAAGGACGCGGTCAACGGCTGAAGGCCGCCGCTCCCGCCGGCTCCCGCGCCGGCGGGGGCCCCTTCCCGTGCCCGCGGTGCCGACCGGCCCCGGGCACCGCAGCGCCCCGGCCCTTCGCCCGATCCCTTTCAGCTCGCCCCCAGCGCCCGCAGCATCGCCGGCGTGTCCAGGTGGGTTTCCAGCGCCGCCACGCGGCCGTCGCGGAAGCTCCAGACCTGCACGGCCGCCAGGGCGAAGGGTGGACCGCCGCCCGCCACCCGGCCGCGCACCGTGCCCACGGCAACGACCCGCTCGCCGGCGTCGATCAGGCGCTCCGTCTCCATCACGGCCTCCACCGAGCGGCCCAGTTTCAGGGTGTACTCCAGGAATTCCGCCAGTCCCCGGTAATGCCCGCCCCAGGGCAGCAGGCTGGACTGGTAGACCTGGATCCCGGGGTGGACGAGGGCGCGGATCGTGTCCATGTCCTTGCGGGCCAGCGCGGCGTGCAGGGTCAGAACCGTTTCGACGGTGCCGGTGGCGGGCATCGGGGAACCTCGGAACCTCCGGGGGCGGACCGCAGCGGGCGGGAAACCGCTTGCGGCGGAGGCGGGGGCTGCGGACAATTCCACCCCGCAAGAACGCGGGTGCTGACGGACGGGCGATCGCTGGTTACCATGGCGTGCGCGGTCCCGCACAAGCGCTTAAGCAGGATAGACGGTCCTTGACAGGGTAAAGGTGTAATCAGGTGAGCAAGGCGCTTGAGATCCTGAAGGGTTACCCCGCGCCGACCCCGCGCGAGGAGTCGGTGCTGAACGAGATTCTGGAACGGCTGGGCCAGGGACGGCTGGCGCCGGAGGACGCGGTGGAACGGATCATGGAGCGGCTGGACTGGCCGCTGGACCGCGCCGCCGCCGAGGTGGACGCCTATCTGGACTGACGCCGCCCCGGACTGACGCTGCTCCGGACTGACGCTGCTCCGGGCCGGGACCGTCGGGTCCGGCCGGCCAAGGGTGCCGCGTGGTTCAGGCGGCCCGGTCGCCCGTCGCGTCGCCCTTGACGATGCGCAGTGTCCGCCCCTGCGGGCGCGGCACCGACGGGCCGGCCAGACCGACATGGGCGCGCAGATCGGCTCCCCCCAGGCGCAGCGCCACCGCCAGCAGCAGCACCGGCAGGAGCAGCATCGCCGCGGCCCCCGGCCCGTGCTGGAGCAGCCAGGTCACGGCGACAGCCCCGACGGCCCCGGCGCCGACGGCCAGCATCACGATCACCCCCAGCCAGGCCCAGGGACGCCCGCGGACCAGCCCCGCCAGCAGCACCCCCGTGCCCGCCGCGGCTGCCAGCGACAGCGCCGCCAGGACGGGCAGGCCCCCGCGGCCGATCCCGTCGAGGCCACCCTCCGCCCACACCACCAGCAATGCGGCCGGGGCCACCACGATCGGCGCCAGAGCGCTGGCCGCCATCTGCACGGGCCAGGGCGACTTCGCCCAGGGGATCCGGTCGCGCCCCGTCCCGGACCTGCCCGGCTCCTCCTGCCCCGGCCACCCCTTGCCCGGCCACCCCTTGCCCGGCCAATCGCTGCCTGGTTCCTGCCTGCCCATGGTCGCCTCCCCCGTTGCCCGGTCGCGCGTCCGGCGTGCCTGCTTGCAGAATGAAACACTCCCGGAGCGCAGGCAAGGCGCTGGCCGGCACGATTCCGGGCGGGGCCCCGGTCGGTCGGACCCGGTTGCGCCCGTCCGAAGGCCGGACAGGGTGCCGGAGAGGGGGCCGCCGGGACTTCCCCGCCCCCGCACCCTGCCATAGAGTAACTGCTCTAAAGGCCGGCGGCACAATGCCGGCACGGTCGCCCGTGGAAGCACCGGCGCGGCCGCACAGGGAGGAGGACGGGCATGGACGCACGGATCGAGGTGCCGGAGACCCGCCGCGGGGACGCGGCCGGGGCGGGAACCGCCGGCGGTGAGGAGGCGGCGGAGGTCTGCATCGTCGGCACCGGCTTCGCCGGCATGGGGGCCGCCATCCGGCTGAAGCAGGCCGGCATCGGCCCCGTCGTCCTGCTGGAGGCGGCGGGCGACGTGGGCGGCACCTGGCGGGACAACACCTATCCCGGCTGCGCCTGCGACATCCCCAGCCACCTCTATTCCTTCAGCTTCGCGCCCAAGGCGGACTGGACCCGGATGTACCCGCCGCAGGCGGAGATCCAGGACTACATGCGGGACGTGGCGCAGCGCTTCGGGCTGCTGCCGCAGATCCGCTTCCACGCCGCGGTGACGGACTGCACCTATGACCCGGCGGCGCGTCTGTGGCGGGTGCGCTGCGCCGACGGGCGCCGTGTCGCGGCGCGGTTCCTGATCCTGGGCCTGGGCGGGCTGTCGCGGCCGGCCCTGCCGGACATCCCCGGCCGCGGGAGTTTCCAGGGCCGGGCCTTCCATTCGCAGCAGTGGGACCACGGCTACGACCTGACCGGCAAGCGGGTGGCGGTGATCGGCACCGGCGCCAGCGCCATCCAGTTCGTGCCGCGGATCGCCCCGCAGGTCGCGCGGCTGCACCTGTTCCAGCGCACCCCGCCCTGGATCATGCCGCGGCCGGACCGGCCCATCGGCCCTTTCGAGCGGGCGGTCTATCGCCATGTGCCGGGGGCGGCGTGGCTGCGCCGGGCGTCGATCTACTGGTGGCAGGAATCGCTGGCCGTCGGCTTCACCCTCTATCCCGGCCTGCTGCGCCGGTCGGAACAGAAGGCGAAGGACCACATCGCGGCCCAGATCCCCGATCCGGAGCTGCGCCGCAAGGTGACGCCCGACTTCCATATCGGCTGCAAGCGGGTGCTGATCTCCGACGACTACTACCCGGCCCTGACCCGCCCCACCGTGGAACTGGTCACCGATACGGTCCGGGAGATCACCCCGACCGGCATCGTCACCGCCGACGGGGTGGAGCGCGCGGTGGACTGCATCGTCTACGGCACCGGATTCCGCGCCACCGACTATCTGGCGCCGCTGCGGGTGATCGGGCCGGACGGGGTGGACCTGAACGAACGGTGGCGCGACGGGGCGGAGGCGCATCTGGGCACCACCGTGGCCGGTTATCCCAACCTGTTCCTGATGACCGGCCCCAACACGGGGCTGGGGCACAATTCCATCGTCTTCATGATCGAGGCGCAGCTCAACCTGGTCTTGGACCTGCTGCACCGGGTGCGCGACAGCGGCGCCCGCACGGTGGAGCCGCGGGCCGAGGTACAGCGCCGTTTCAATGATGCCGTGCAGGAGCGGATGCGCCGCACCGTCTGGATGTCCGGCTGCCGGAGCTGGTATCTGGATGCCCAGGGACGCAACACGACATTGTGGCCGGGTTTCACGGTGGACTACTGGCGCCGCACCCGCCGGGCCGTGCCGGGCGACTATCTGCTGGACGCGCCGCACCCCGTTCCGGCCGTTGCCGCGGACACGACGGTTGCCGCGGACACGACGGACGTCGGCGGCCACGCTGACGACGCGGGACGGGCGGACAGGGCGGAAGCGCTGATTGATTAGATTTTTCTTAAATGCCCGGAAGGGATCGCGGCGGCGCCCCTGTGCCGGCCGCGGTCCGGTCCATTGGTATAGGACATAATAATCTATGCGGAAGAGAGGCGCGCGGGCGAATACTTGTCCTGGTCCTGGGCAGGCCGCATTGGCTAAAGTGCGCCGCGTTCCCGTTGCCACAGGCATTCATCCGTGCCCACCGATCACCTTGACAGTTCCGCCATGTCGCCTGAGGCGACGCGATTCGCGCAGGCCTGCCTCTCCCTGAGGAACGAGGGCCTGCTGCGCAAGTCCGCCTTCCGGGCGGAGAACCTGCCGGTGGACCTGCTGCCCAACGTGGCCATCCTGGACTGGGCACCACCGGAGAACCTCCGGGTGCGGCTGGCGGGCACGGCCCTCTGCACCAGCTACGGGCGCGACATCACCGGGCTGGACGTGCTGGAGCTGCCCAGCGGCCTGCCCCCGGAGCACAACCGCGACGCCCTGATGCAGGCGCTGCGCACGCCGGACCTGACGGCGCATCTGGTCAGCTTCCAGCATGGCGGGATGACCGTGGCCTATGAGCGGCTGGCGCATCCGCTGGTGGATACCGAGGGCACGGCGCGCTGGCTGGCGGTCTGGGTCAGGCTGCGGCCGGGCCTGACCCGGCCCGTCTTCATGGGGCTGGTCGGCGAGGACTGACCGGGCCGACGCGGGTCCGGCGGCGGTCAGCAGGCACAGAACGCCTCCACCATCTCGATCAGCAGCCGCCGCGGATTGACCGGCTTGGAGACCCGGCGGGCCTGGCGCAGCACGGGATCGGCGGTCGCCATCGTCTCGTACCCCGTCACCAGCAGGAACGGGATGTTGCCGTCGCAGAGGCGCTGCGCCACCGGCGTGGAAAGCTGGCCGTTCAGATTGCCGTCCAGGATGGCCGCGTCCGGCACCTGGTCGTCCAGCAGCAGCAGCGCCCGCTCCACCGACGGCGCCGGGCCGATCGGCACGCAGCCGAGCCCCGTCAGCATGTCCTCATAGGCGAGAGCGATCAGCATCTCGTCCTCGACGACGAGGATGCGCTTGTTGCGCAGGCAGGAGGGGTCGGCGGCGGTCAAGGCGTCACGCTCGGTCCATGATTCTCTCCCGGCCCAACCGGGGCGGGGAACCGGAGTTCCCAGCACAGCCCGTCCTCCTCCGGGTAAAGGTCGGCGCGGCCGCCCAGCTCCAGATCGGCGGCCCGTCGGATCAGGCGGGTGCCGAAGCCCTCGACCGGATCGTGCGGGGGCCGCCCGCCCCGTTCCCGCCAGGTCAGCCGGATGCCGCCGTCCGTCGGGTCCCGCCGCCAGGCCAGGTGCAGCCGTCCCGCCGGGGCCGACAGCGCGCCATGGCGCAGCGCGTTGCTGGCCAGCTCGTACAGCACCAGCCCCATGGCCACGGCCTGTTTCGGCGGCAGGGTGACGGCCGGTCCCTCGATGCTGACGCGCCCCTCATGGGGCGCCAGCTCCTCCTCGGCCAGGGCGCGCAGGTCCACGCCGTTCCAGTGCGCCCGCAGCACCAGCCCGTGGGCACGGGCGAGCGCCTCCAGCCGGCCCTGGAAGGCGTCGCCGAACTCCGCCAGGGTCGCGGCGCGGCGCAGGGTCTGGGCGGCCAGCACCTGCACCACGGCGAGGGTGTTCTTGACCCGGTGGCTCAGCTCCGAGGCCAGCAGGCGCTGACTCTCCGCCGCCCGCAGCCGCTCGGCCACGTCCTCGAAGGTGCTGACGGCCAGGACGATGCCGCCCTGGGCGTCGCGGATGGGGGCGGCGCTCACCTCGAAATGGGTCAGGCGGCCGTCGCCGCGGCGGTAGCGCATCGGCTCCCGCTCGATCCTCTCGCCGTCGCGGGCGGCGCGGGCGATGGGATAGCGCTCCGGCGGCCGGGGCGATCCGTCGGCCTCCAGCGCGCCATAGTGGACGTAGCCGCTGATGTCGGCGGAGGGCAGCAGCGGATGGCCCAGCAGGGCCACGGCGCGGGCATTGTGGAACAGCAGCGCGCCCGACGGGGCCGCGGCGACGGCGACACCGACCGGCATCTGTTCGATGATGGCGCGCAGCCGCGTCTCGCTGTCGCGCAGGTCCTGCTCGGCCTGCTTGCGCGCGGTGATGTCCAGATGGGTGCCGGTGGCGACCAGAGGACCGCCCGCGGCGTCACGCTCGACGACGCTGCCGGTGTCCAGCACCCAGATCCAGTGCCCGTCCCGGTGGCGCAGCCGGTGCTCGCAGACATAGAGGGGGGTGCGTCCCTCCAGATGGTCGTTCAGCGCGGCGAAGATGCGGGGGCGGTCCTCCGGATGGGTCAGCCTCTCCCAGGCGCTGACATGCGGTTCGATCTCCGTGCGCCGGTAGCCCAGCATGCCGGCCCAGCGGTCGTCGAACGCGACCGCGCCCGTCACCACGTCCCAGTGCCAGGAGCCCAGGCCGGCGCCGCGCAGCACGACCTCCAGCCGGTCCCTCGCCCGGCGCAGATCGGCGGCGATGGCCTCGCGCTCGGTCAGGCTGTCGCGCGCCCGCCACTGCCGGCGTCGGGAGCGCCGGGCGAAGGCGACGATGGCGCACAGATCCGCGTCGCGCACCGGCCGTTCCAGCCGCAGCGCGGCGGCAAGGACGGCGGGCGGGGCGGGTGGTCCACCGGGACCGGCCAGCAGCACGACGGGGAACTCCGACCAGACCGGCTGGGCGGCGGTCCAGGCGGCCAGCCGCGCCAGCGCCGGCCCGGCCAGCGCCTCCTGCGCCAGCACCGCCGCCGCCGCGCCCTCGATCCGGTCCAGCACCTCGTCAAGGTCGGCGCAGACCGTCACCGGCCCCTGCCCCGTCCGCTCCAGCAGGGCGGCGATGGTGCGGGTTTCGGCCTCGCCGGCGGCGAGAAGCAGCACGGGCGCCGGCGCCTCCGGTGACGTCTGGTCTGCCGCCGAGCCGGACCTCTTGCGCCGAGCCATGATGTCCTGTCGCTGTCCCACCGGCCGGAGGCCGGTCGCGGGATCCTGCCCATAACATGCCCATGTAGGCAGGTGCGACAGAATTGCCGCGGCTGCGGCCGCCGCAATGGAGGTATCGGACCATCGGGCGGACAGAGGTGGCGCCGGTCCTACCAGCTCAGCAGGGCGCGCAGCCGGGGGGTCTTCTTCATCTGGTGCCCGGCCATGCGGCCCAGCAGCCGGTCCAGCGCGGCGACCGCCTCGGCCACATGCTCGCCCTTGTTCAGCATGACGCATTCGGCGCGTGAGGCCATGGCGGCGTCGGTCATCTCCCCGCGTGTCGGCAGGCCCTTCTTCACCAGCGTCTCCAGCACCTGGGTCGCCCAGATGACGGGGACATGCGCCGCCTCCGCCAGCCAGAGGATCTCCTCCTGCATCTCGGCGGTGCGCTCGAAGCCCAGTTCCACGGCCAGATCGCCGCGGGCGATCATGATGCCGAAGGGCTGCCGGCCGGCGGCGGCGACGATGATGCCGGGCAGGTTGCGCACCGCCCGCGGCGTCTCGATCTTGGCCACCAGCCCCAGGCGCCGCCAGTCGTCCGGACGGCGGCGGCGCAGTTCCTCCTGCAAGGCGTGGACGTCCTCGGCCGACTGCACGAAGCTGTAGCCGATCAGGTCCGCATGCGCGGCCACGAAGTCCAGGTCGGCGCGGTCGTCGTCGGTCAGGGCGGCCAGCCCCAGTTCCGTGTCCGGGAAGTTCAGCCCCTTCTCCGGCTTCAGCCGGTGCCCGTCGGGGGGCGCGTGCTCGACCCGCAGCAGCAACCCGTCCGGCCCGGCGGCGGCGACCACGGCGCCGACCCGCCCGTCGTCGATGAAGACCCGGTGGCCGGGCCGGGCGCAGGCCAGCACGTCCGGGATGGTGCAGGTGGCCTGGTGCAGCGGCGCGTCGCGCCGCGGGAACGCGGCCGCGGCGGTCAGCAGCAGCGGGTCGCCGATGCCGATGCGCCGGTCGCCGGCCGGGCCCAGGATGCTGCCGGTGCGCACCTTCGGCCCGGCCAGATCCATCAGCACCCGCACGCGCCGGCCCGCGGCGGCTTCCGCCGCGCGCAGGTTGGCGATCATGCGACCCCAGGCGTCGGGACTGTCATGGGCGCAGTTGATCCGCACCGCGTCCGTCCCCGCCTCCACCAGCCGGCGCATCAGGGCGGGGTCGGTCGCCGCCTCGGGCGGCAGGGTGACCAGGATGCGGACCTGCCGGGGACCGTCGGGCCGCGGCCCGAACAGCTCGACCGCGTTGCGCGCCAGCAGGCGCTCGCCGCGGAAATAACGGCGCGCTCCGGGAAAGGCGCCCGGCCGCGGCGCCCCCGCGATGGCAGCCAGCGCCGCCGCCACGGCGTCCAGGTTGGCGCGCACCCGGGCCTCGCAGCGGCCCAGGCTGGACAGGCCCCAGGGCATCAGCGCCGTCTGCAACGGCCGCAGGTCGTGCCGGCGCAGCGCCAGATAGTCGGCGAAGTTGACGGCGGACAGCCGGAAGGGCCGGCGCTCCACCCGGTCGCCCCAGCCGGCCAGGACCGCCGCCGCTTCCGCCGCCACGCAGTCCCGCAGGCCCGAGACCAGCCCCAGCAGGGCGGCGGGCGATGCCGCGGCGGCGTGCGAGAAGTCCGGCGGATGGCAACCCGCTTCCGGCGGGAGGGGAACGGTATCCGGCATGGGGGGCCCGCTTCTGGATCGGTCCTCCCGTTCTAACAGCCCCCCATGACAGTCCGGTGACAGTGCCGCGCGCCCGTTCGTCCCGCGCCTCTCCCTCCAGGCGGGTCAGCCCCTCCGCCCGGGCGAGTTCAGCCCGCATCGCCCGCGGTCGGGGTGCAGCGCGGCAGGTCGGGCGGGGCAGGCTGCCAGGTCTGGCTGCGGCCGAACCAGGGGATGCCGACATAGCCGCGCACGCGCAGGCGCTGCGGCCCCTGGACATGCACGCGGGCGCCGTAGGTCTCGCCGCTGCTGGGATCGTAGACGCGGCCGCCGGTCCAGTCGTCCGCCCCGTCCCGCTCCAGGCCCCAGATCACCGTCAGGCCGCAGAGGTCGCGGTCGCGCAGCGCCGGGTCGGGATTGCGCCGGTCCTTCGCCACGCCGTCGGGATACTGGTCGGGCCGCCCCCAGACCAGCCGGCCGCACAGGGACGCTCCGCAGGCGAAGAACTCCACCGCCGCCTTGCCGTTCTGCATCATCCAGACGCCCCGCGGCACCGCCGCTCCGTCCGCCGGGTCCGCCACGGCCGGCGGCGGCGCGAGAAGGGCGACGCCCGCCAGCAGGGCGGCCGGAGCGAGGGCGTGGGCGACCCGCGCGGGCCGCCATTGCCTAGCAGGGCCGCAGCCCCTATGTTGCAGCGGCTTTCGGAGGCAGTCCCGTTCCATGACCGATCTTTCCCGCATCCGCAATTTCTCCATCATCGCGCATATCGATCACGGCAAGTCCACGCTGGCGGACAGGCTGATCGAATTCTGCGGCGCCATCGAGGCGCGGGAGATGAAGGCTCAGCTCCTCGACAACATGGACATCGAGCGGGAGCGCGGCATCACGATCAAGGCGCAGACCGTGCGCCTGAACTACAAGGCCAAGGACGGCGAGATCTATCAGCTCAACCTGATGGACACGCCGGGCCACGTGGACTTCGCCTACGAGGTTTCGCGCTCGCTCGCCGCCTGCGAGGGCTCCATCCTGGTGGTGGACGCCAGCCAGGGCGTGGAGGCGCAGACGCTCGCCAACGTCTATCAGGCGATCGACGCCAACCATGAGATCGTCCCCGTCCTGAACAAGATCGACCTGCCGGCGGCCGACGTGCCGCGGGTGAAGCAGCAGATCGAGGACGTGATCGGGCTGGACGCCTCGGACGCGGTGGAGGTCTCGGCCAAGTCGGGCATCAACATCGACGGCGTGCTGGAGGCGATCGTCACCCGCCTGCCGCCGCCCAAGGGCGACGCCGCGGCGCCGTTGCAGGCCCTGATCGTCGATAGCTGGTACGACGCCTATCTGGGCGTCGTCGTGCTGGTGCGCGTCGTCAACGGCGAGCTGCGCACCGGCCAGAAGGTGCGCTTCATGGCGACGGGCGCCACCCGCGAGTTGGACCGCGTCGGCATCTTCGGGCCGAAGAAGATGCTGGTGGACAGGCTGGGGCCCGGCGAGATGGGCTTCGTCACCGCCGCCATCAAGGACATCCGCGACACCAAGGTGGGCGACACCATCACCGAGGAGCGGCGGCTGGCGGCGACGCCGCTGCCGGGCTTCAAGCCTTCCATCCCGGTGGTGTTCTGCGGCCTGTTCCCGACCGACGCCGCCGATTTCGAGGATCTGCGCGAGAGCCTGGGCAAGCTGGCCCTGAACGACGCCAGCTTCCAGTTCGAGATGGAAAGCTCGGCCGCGCTGGGCTTCGGCTTCCGCTGCGGCTTCCTGGGCCTGCTGCACCTGGAGATCATCCAGGAGCGGCTGGAGCGGGAGTTCAACCTCGACCTGATCACCACCGCACCGTCCGTCGTGTACCGCATGCACATGAACGACGGCACGATGAAGGAGATGCACAACCCGGCCGACATGCCCGACCCGGTGAAGATCGACCGGATCGAGGAGCCGTGGATCAAGGCCAACATCATGCTGCCGGACGAGTATCTGGGCGGCGTGCTGCAACTCTGCACCGAGCGGCGCGGCATCCAGAAGGACCTGACCTATGTCGGCGGCCGCGCCATGCTGGTCTACGAGCTGCCGCTGAACGAGGTGGTGTTCGACTTCTACGACCGGCTGAAGTCCATCTCCCGCGGCTATGCCAGCTTCGACTACGTGCTGGAGGGCTACCGCGAGGGCGACCTGGTGAAGATGTCGATCCTGGTCAACAACGAGCCGGTGGACGCGCTGGCCATGATCGTCCACCGCACCCAGGCCGAATACCGCGGCCGCCAGCTCTGCGAGCGGCTGAAGGACCTGATCCCGCGCCACCTGTTCAAGATCCCGATCCAGGCGGCCATCGGCGGCCGCGTGATCGCGCGCGAAACCATCGCCGCCCTGCGCAAGGACGTGCTGGCCAAGTGCTACGGCGGCGACATCAGCCGCAAGCGCAAGCTGCTGGACAAGCAGAAGGAAGGCAAGAAGCGCATGCGCCAGTTCGGCGAGGTGGAAATCCCCCAGAGCGCCTTCATCGCGGCGCTGCGGATGGGACAGGAGTAGGCGCCGGCACCAGCCGTCCGCCCGGCGTGGCCCCGCGGGAGCACCCCTCCCGGCGGGGCCTTCGCGTCTCTGGCCCTGGGGCGCGACTACAAGCGTGTGCATGAGGATGTGCGGGCCCTGGAACGGGCCGGGCTGATCGACCGCGACCCGGCCGGTGCGCCGACCGCGGGTTATGACGGGATCGCCATCGACACCCGCATCGCCCTCTGACCGGGCCACCGCTCCGGGCACTTGCTGGGCCTGGAAACGCGGATGGCACGGATGCCGGCTGCGCCGGCGCACGGATATGCACGGATAAGCAGATATCCTCTATCCGCGTTCATCCGCGGAAATCCGTGTTCATCCGTGTTCCGGAGATGCCGACCGTGGGCGATCCATCCTGGACAGCGATGCGCCACGGTCCCCTGGGGCCTGGAAACGCGGATGACACGGATGCCGGCTGCGCCGGCGCACGGATAATCACGGATAAGGAGATGACCCCTGTCCGCGTTCATCCGCGGAAATCCGTGTTCATCCGTGTTCCGGAGATGCCGACCGTGGGCGATTCATCCTGGACAGCGATGCGCCACGGTCCCCTGGGGCCTGGAAACGCGGATGGCACGGATGCCGGCTGCGCCGGCGCATGGATATGCACGGATAAGCAGGTATCCTTTATCCGCGTTCATCCGCGGAAATCCGTGTTCATCCGTGTTCCGGAGATGCCGACCGTGGGCGATTCATCCTGGACAGCGATGCGCCACGGTCCCCTGGGGCCTGGAAACGCGGATGGCACGGATGCCGGCTGCGCCGGCGCACGGATAATCACGGATAAGGGGATGCCCCCTATCCGCGTTCATCCGCGGAAATCCGTGTTCATCCGTGTTCCGGAGATGCCGACCGTGGGCCGGCATCCCGGGGCGTCAGGCGGGGCGGGTCACTTCGGGGCCATGCGCAGGGCGCCGTCCAGGCGGATGGTCTCGCCGTTCACCATGGTGTTGGTGCAGATGAAGTGGACGAGGTCGGCATATTCCTCCGGCCGGCCGAGCCGGGGCGGGAACGGGACGGAGGCGGCGAGGCTGTCCTGCGCCTCCTGCGGCAGGCCCAGCATCATCGGCGTCAGGAACAGGCCGGGGGCGATGGTCACCACCCGGATGCCGAAGCGCGCCAGCTCGCGCGCCGCCGGCAGGGTCAGCGCATGGACGCCGCCCTTCGAGGCGCCGTAGGCCGCCTGCCCGATCTGCCCGTCGAAGGCGGCGATGGAGGCGGTGTTGACGATCACCCCGCGCTCGCCGTCCGCCAGCGGGTCGAGCCGCTGCATGTCGTCGGCCGCCAGCCGCAGCACGTTGAAGGTGCCGATCAGGTTCACCTCGATCACCCGGCGGAACAGGTCCAGGCTGTGCGGCCCCTCCTTGCCCAGCACCTTGGCCGGGGTGCCGATGCCGGCGCAGTTCACGGCGATGCGGGCCGGCCCGTGCCGGTCGCGCGCCGCGGCGATGGCCGTGGCCGCCCCTTCCGCGCTGGACACGTCGCACATCACGGCGAAACCGCCGATCTCCCGCGCCACCGCCTCGGCATTGCCGAGATTGACGTCCAGCACCGTCACCCGCGCCCCGGCCGCGGCCAGCCGGCGCGCCGTCGCCGCCCCCAGGCCCGAACCGCCGCCCGTGACCAGCGCCGCCGTACCCTTCACATCCATGGGGTTTCCTCCCTGATCGTCTGCCGCCGCGTCGGCGCGGCCGCCTGCGGCCCCTGATAGACCCCGGCCGGGGCCGCCGCAACCGCCGGACGCCGCCGCATCCGCCCTGGGGGCAGGCCGCTTTCCAGGACGCCGCCGCCGCCCCATATTGGAGACATGAGCCCCACCGGACCCGACAGCGGTCCCGGCGCCACCTTCGCGGAGGAGGCGCTGCGGATCGACCCGATCAAGCTGGAGCGCGACCGCCGTCTGGTGCTGCGCCAGTTCTGGCGCAAGCTGCGCGGCACCCTGGCCCGCGTGCCTTTCGTGGAGGATGCCGCGGCCGCCTTCAATGCCGCCACGGACCCGCGCACGCCGCCCGCGGCGAAGGCGATCCTGCTGGGGGCGCTGGCCTATTTCATCGCGCCCGTGGACTTCATGCCCGACTTCGTGGCGCTGCTGGGCTACACCGACGACGCCACCGTGCTGATGCTGGCGCTGAAGACGGTGCGCGACGCGATGCGGCCCGAGCATTACGAGCGCGCCCGCGCCTGGCTGGCGGACCAGGGGGTGGAGCGCACCAGCGCCGACGAGGTGGCGGAAGGCCCGGTGATCGACCACGAACCCGGGCCGGCCGGTCCCGGCGGCTTCTCCCCCGGCGGCCCGCAGGACCGACCGGGCCCGGCATGAACAGGACCCCGACCCAGGCATGACCACGCAGACGACCGCTCCCGCCGCCCCCATCCGGACCGTCCGCACCCGGATCGCACCCGTCCGGACCGTCCGCACGGGGCCGTTCCGCGAGGTGCCCGCCGCCGCCGTCTGGCTGGGGCTGGCCGGGCTGATCCCGTTCTATGCCGGGGCGCTGGGCGGCTGGCTGCTGCCCGCCCCCTATGCCGCCCATGCCCTCCAGTACATGCTGTATTACGGGGTGGCGATCCTGAGCTTCCTGGGCGGGGTCCACTGGGGGCTGGCGCTGGCCGGCTTCGGCGCCCCGGCCGTGGCCGACCCGGAGGAGGACCCGCCCGCCAGCATGGACTGGACGCGGCTGGGCTGGAGCACCGTGCCTGTCCTGATCGGCTGGCTGGCCCTGTTCCTGAGCGGCTTCGCGGCGCAGATCACCTTCCTGCTGGCCGGCTTCGTCGGCATGCTCTACGGCGATTTCCGCGCCGCCCTGGCCGGGGCGGCCCCGCTCTGGTACCTGAAGCTGCGCCGGCCGCTGACGGTGCTGGTGGCGGGTGCCCTGGCGATCGCGCTGGCCCGCACGGCCGTCACGCTGGGGACGTGAGGGCGGGACCTGCCGCTCCCGCGGGTTTCAGCCCCGCGGCGCGGGTGCGGCCAGCCGGCCGCCGCGCCGGGCGATGTAGAGCGTGCTGGCGACGATGATCCCCGCCCCCACCGCCGTCCAGATGTCCACCCCCTCGCCGAAGATCCAGAAGCCCAGGGCCGCTGCCACGGGCAGGCGGACATAGTCGAACGGGGCGACGAAGCTGGCCTCCGCCCCCACCCGGTAGGCGCGGATGACGGCGGCCTGACTGCCGACGCCGAGCAGCCCCATCAGCCCCAGCAGCAACCACTCCGCCGGTGTCGGCGGGGTCCAGACCAGCCAGGCCGGCCCCACCAGGGCGACGGCGGAAACGACCTGGAAGCTGAGCAGGAGCGTCAGTTCGCGGTCGTCATCGGGCATCGCCTTCACCTGGGCCGCCGAGGCGGCGACGAACAGGGCATTGCCCAGGGCGGCCAGCGCCGCCCACTCGACCATCCCCGCCCCCGGCCGCAGCATCACCAGCACACCCAGGAAGCCGACGATGGTGGCCGTCCAGCGCCGCCAGCGCACCGTCTCGCCCAGGAACAGGACGGCGATGACGATCATGAACAGGGGCTGCGCGAAGGTGATGGAGGTGACGGTCGCCAGCGGCAGCATCGTCAGGGCGTAGAAGCTGCACACGATGGCGGCCAGCCCGGTCAGGCCGCGCACCAGATGCCGGTCGGGATAGCGCGGCCAGGCCGTGGCCCAGCCGGCGCGGGCGATGAAGGGCAGCACGGCCAGCACCCCCACCAGGGCGCGGAAGAAGACGATCTGCATGGCGTCCAGCCGCCCGCCCAGCAGCTTGACCACCGCCCCCATGCAGGCGAAGCCCAGCGCCGACAGCAGCATCCAGAGCACGCCGCGCAGGTTGACGGACAGCGGCTTCCCGCCACCGGCCGGCGGTTGCGGCGGCACGGGCGGCGGCAGAGGCGGGTGGGGAAGCGGGGGTCCGGGCGGCATGCGGCGCACCCTAGCGGGGCCGGGCGCGCCCGGCCAGCCGGCGGGGGCGTGCCCGGCGGGGCTGACCGCGCCGCGGGCGGTGCCGCCATCACCGGCGCCCCCTGTCCGCCCGCGCTGTTGCCCGCGCGCCCCGGCTCGGCCAAGCTCAGGGAACCTGCCCGCCGGGAGTCGTCCGGGGGCCCCCCGACGGAGCCCGTCGCCCGGGAATGCGCCTGGACCCCGCCCGCCTGTTCGGCCTTGTCCGATCGCTGCTGATCTACCGGGCGCGCCCGCATCAGGCGCGGCGCCTGCGCGCCTTCTATGCCGAGTTCGTGGGCCGGGGCGATCTCTGCTTCGACATCGGCGCCCATGCCGGCGACCGTATCCGCGCCTTCCGCAGCCTGGGCGCCCGCGTCGTGGCGGTGGAGCCGCAGCCGGATCTGGCCCTGCTGCTGCGCGGGCTGCACGGGCGCGACCGCAATGTCGTGCTGCTGGACTGCGCCCTGGGGGCCGCCGACGGACAGGCGGAGCTGCGCATCAACCGGCGCAATCCCACGCTCTCCACCCTGTCGGGAGCGTGGGCGGCACGGATCGGCGCCTCGCCCCGCTTCCCGCAGGAGCACTGGGACGCCACGGCCCAGGTGCGGGTGCGCACGCTGGACGGGCTGATCGCCGAGCACGGCCTGCCCGTCTTCACCAAGATCGACGTGGAGGGGGCGGAGGCCGAGGTGCTGGCCGGGCTGTCGCAGCCCCTGCCCGCATTATCCTTCGAGTATCTGCCCGAGCTGCCGGATCTGGCCTCGGCCTGCCTGTGGCGGCTGGCGGCACTGGGCCGCTACGTCTTCAACGCCAGCGCCGGCGAGAGCCTGGACTGGGAGCTGCCCTACTGGGTCGGCCCGGCGGAGCTGAACGAATGGCTGCGCTCCCGCCGGCCGGAGGATGGCGGCGGCGACGTCTACGCCCGGCTGGCCCCCTGAGCGGCATCCCGGTCACGCCGGATCGCGGCCAGGGTCGCGGCGACGGCCTTGAGGGCGTCGCCCAAGGCCCGGTCCGCCGCGCGGTTGCTGTGGTCAAGCTCGGCCGCCAGCGCCGCGAGCCGGCGCCCGTCCTCCCGGATGTCGGGATCGTGGCCACCGACTGCCGCCTTGCGCACTCTCCCGCGCTCCGCTGCCTTGTGCCCTGGTGCCGTGTGCTCCGGTGCGTGATCGACCATCGCCATGCCCGCCTACAGGTTCAGGGACATCACCTGATAATGGTATCGCCGTCCCGCCGGCACAAGCCCGCCCGGCGCCGGCCGGCAGACGCGAAGAACCACCGCGGAAAACAAACGGAACGCGATCCGGAGGCCTGACTTCGTTGAAGGCGGCGGGACGTTCTTCTATATCTTGATTCCCGCCACAGGGGATACGGCCAGTAGAAATGATCGAAGACGCCTGGATCGAGAGCCTTCCGGAAGATCCCTGGCTCGCCCTCAGCCAATGTATCGAATCATGGCCCGTACTCCGGAAGTCGGCGATCCTGCATGCCGGGGCCCAGCCGGTGCGGGAATGGAATACGGATCGTTACGACGACTTCATACAGATATACGCTGTCTGCACAACGATCACCCGCAACATCGGCGAAATCATTACAGGTGAGATAGAGTTCGCCGCGTCGCCGCAGGCGAACATGGAGAAGATCGACAAATACATGGATTTCATCTCCGCCGCCGTGCAGCGGAAGATGACCGACATCAGGGTCATGGAGATACGGCGCAGGACCAGCGCCCTGCTGCGGACGGCGCCGGGCTACACCCTGACCGAAGGCGACATCGAGCGGGCGCAGAAGATCATCAACGAGCTGCGCGGCCTGATCGCCGCCTCGGACTCCCTGGAGGAGCGGTTCCGGCAGCGCCTGCTCCGGAAGCTGGAATCCCTCCAGTCCGAACTGCACAAGCGCATGTCGGACTTCGACCGCGTCTACGGCATGATCGCGGACGCCTCCGTCCTGATGCGCAAGATCGGCGAGGACGCGAAGCCGATCGTCGAGAGGATCCGGGAGCTTGTCGGCATCGCCTGGAGGTCGCAGGCGCAGGGCGAGGAACTGTCGAGCGACACCCCGCCGCCGCAGATCGGCACCGGGGCCGGGGAGAGCGTCAGCGCCCCCTGACCCGCCCCTCTCAGTCCAGGCCGCGGATATAGTCCAGCAGCGGGGTCCAGTCGGCGCGCACCTCGGCGGCGCGCTTGCTGGTGAGGTCGAACAGGGTCAGGCCGCTGTCGGCGAGGTCGGGGTAGAGCTGGCTGTCGCGCAGCCGCGCCACCACCGTGTGGCCGACGCCGGAGAGGAAGCCGTCCAGCCGCTCCGCCGCCCTGGTGCGCGGGCGCAGCCGATTGCCGACGACGGCGACGGGGATGCGGTTCTTGCGGATGGCCTTCAGCTCGTCCAGCTTGCCCAGGAAGCGGGCGGTCGCCGCCTCGTCGAAGGCGCCGGGCAGCACGGGCAGCACCACCAGGTCCGCCTCGCGCACCAGTTGCTCCACGTCCTTCGCCCGCATCGCGGCCGGGGCGTCGATCACCAGCCGGTCCACGCCCTTGGGCGGCTCCCCGATCTCCTTCGTCCAGTCGATGCCCAGGATGGCGGCGGCCGTGCGCGGCCGGCGCTCCAGCCAGCCCAGGGAGGAGCGTTGCCGGTCCACCTCCGCCAGTACGGTGCGGGAGCCCGCCGTGGCGAAGGCCGCGGCGAGGTGGGAGGCGATCGTCGTCTTGCCGACACCGCCCTTCACGTTGGCGACGAGGATGGAGCGCATGGGCCGCGAGCCTACCCCAGCTTCGGGGGCTCTGACCAGAAGGGCCGGGTCTCTGCGAACGCCTCCCAGTCGCGGACCAGCCGCGGCTCCAGGCTCTGCAACCCGCGGCCGTGCCAGCCCAGCACCATGCCGGCGCCCTGGCGCCAGCCCTCGGGCGCGTCGGCGCCCAGTTCCGCCTCCACCTGCCCGATCAGCTTGTGGACGGTGGCGACATCCTGGAGATGGCCCAGCGCGTCCTGGAGTTCGGCCAGATCGTCGGCGTACTTCTTCACCGCCTTGGGATCGTAGAGCCCGCGGAAGAAGTCGGCGGCATAGCGCAGCTTCTTCAGCGCGATGCGCAGCCGGTGCCGCGCCTCCGGCGCCAGGGTGGCGAAGCGGCGGCCGCGCTTGCGCGCCTGCCGGTGACGCCCGTCCAGCAACCGGTCGGCGGCGGCCTGGACGGGGGAGAGCAGCGCGGCGGAAGTCTCGCTGACCGGCTGGTCGCGCCAGCCGCGCCCGTCCACCCAGGCGCCCAGCCGCAGCAGCAGGGCGGTGTAGCGCGGCGACCGGATCGCCTCCGCAGCGCGGTCGTAGCCCAGCGCGCGGCAGCGCCGCGCCGCCGCATCCAGCGCGCGCAAGGCCGGCTCGCCGGGAAAGGCCGCGTCCACCGGCGCCAGCAGCGCCCCCAGGAAGACGTCCCAGTCGCGCGCCTGCCCGCAGGCATCGGCCAGCCACTTCACCTCCCCCGCCAGCGCCTCGTACTGCGCCGGCGGCAGGTAGTCGCGGAAGAGCTGGAGCGCCGAGCGCAGCCGGCGCAGCGCCACCCGCACCTGATGGATGCCCTCCGGATTCTCTCCGGCCAGGGCGCAGGCCTCGTTGGCGACCAGATGGTCGATGCAGTGGCGCACGATGCGCGCCATGGCCGATTCGACCGTTTCCTGCGGTCCCAGCACCAGCTTCGTGGCCTTCACCGGGCCGTCCACGGTCCCGGCCGCCAGCGCGTAGCCGCGCTCCGCCTTGGAGCGGGTCTCCACCCGCAGCGGCGCCACCGCGTTCAGCGCCAGCGCGATCTCGTAGAGGCTGCGGGGATCGTCGCCGTTCTTCAGTTCAAGCTCGATCTCGTGGACCGCCAGCACCTGTCCGTCGGCGGTGCGGATCTCGCCCTGGTCGATGGCGACCTCCACCTCCTGCCCCTCGGCCGGGACCAGGGTGCGGACGGTGCGGCGGATGCGGGCCTCGAACACCGGCCGCAGCTCGTCGCCTTCCAGTGGCCCCAGCGACAGCAGGGGGTTGCCCTCCGGCAGGGCGGACAGGTCCGGCGCGGCGCCGGCGACCGGCGCCTCCCACTCGCCGCGGGCAAGCGCCATGCCCGCCGTCTCCGCCGCGGATTTCAGGGTCTGCACGTAGCGCCGCCCCTGCCGCCGCACCCGCAGCGACAGGGCCTGGCCGTGCAGCCGCAGATCGGCGGTATCGAAATAGACCGTCTCCAGCTCGCGGGTGACGGCGCGTCCCTTGCCCGCGGAAAGCACCGGGGCGGCCCGCAGCCGGGGCAGATCCTCCGGCCGCATGCGCAGTTTCAGCTCGATCTCCTGTCCGGACATGCGCCGGCCCTGCTCCCTTGCCGAAGAACGGTGCGCCCGCCGTCGCATCCCGCCCCGCCGCCCCGGAACGTGCCGGGGTGCGCGGGCCTGGACGACCGGCAGCGAAGGTATACGCCCGCCGGGGCTTCCGCAATGTGGCGGTGACGTTACGGCCCGGCGACAGGCGCCGCGGATCTGCGGAAGGCCACCAGCTTGGACATGAAGGCGAGATCGCGCCGTTCCTCCTCCAGACCCTGGGCCGTGAACAAGGGCGCGACGTCGCGGGCCACGTAGTCGCCGTAGTAGGGCTCGTGGAAGGCCACCGGGAACAGCCGCAGAAGCGCGTCGAAGCGCGGCTTGTCCCCGGTCTGGAGACTGTCCATCACCACCAGCAGCCCGCCCGGCTTCAGCACCCGCGCCATCTCCGCCGCGGCGCGGGCGCGCACCGCCTGCGGCAGCTCGTGCAGCAGGAAGATGCAGGTCACCACGTCGAAGCTGGCGTCGGGGAAGGGCATCGCCTCCGCCGGGGCCTGCACCGCATGGTGCCGCGACCAGGGGGAAAGGGTGCGCCGGGCCTGGGCGAGGTAGGGCGCGCTGAGGTCCAGCGCCGTGACGTCCAGGCGCGGCCAGTTGTCCTTGACGAAGGTGAGGAAGCGCCCGGTGCCGGCGGCGACGTCCAGCAGGCGCAGGTCGCGCACCGGCCGGCCGCGCAGATGCTCCGCCAGCGGCACCAGCACCTGCCGGCGCATGGCGTCCGCCCCGCCGCCGAACAGCACCTCCACCTGATGGTCGTACAGCCGGGCGGAGCGGTCGGACAGGTAGCCGTCGGTCTGGAAGTGGAAGTTCTGGCGGTAGTAGCGGGGCAGCTTCTCCGATCCCGGCAGGGGCGCGCGGAACACCTCGGCGTTGCCGCCGCTGCGCCGGCGTCGCTGCACCTCCGGCACGTCGCGCAGGAAGCGGGCGGCGTCCGCCAGCAGCCGGCGCGGGTTGCCCACCAGATCGTGCGGCATGCGGTAGAGCCCGGCTTCGATGTTGCGCCAGTCGCGCTCCAGCAGGCCGCGCAGATCGGCCAGCACCTCCGCGGTGGAGGGGAACGGCCCCGGCGGCCGCGCCTGGGGATCGGGCCGCGTGCCGCCCAGGCGGGCCGCCAGCGCGTACTGGCCGAGGAACCAGCCCACCCGCGCCGCGTGCCCCATCGCGTAGGCCAACCGCCCTGCCGTCCGTTCGGTCACCGTCGCCATGCTCCCCTCCCCGTCCTGCCGGGCCCGGTCCGCACCGCCCGTCTGTCCGGTCCCGCGGGGAGGGACGCTCAGCCGCCGTCGCGGGCGAGCGAGCGGTCCAGCGCCTGCCGCGCCGGCGGCGTCAGATAGGGCCGGGTCAGCGCGAAGATGTGGCGCACCCCGTCACGGATGGCCTCCTCCGGCCGGAACCCTTCCGGCGCGCCGTTGCGGGCGAATTCCCAGAACCCGCGGGACACCAGCCAGATATTGTCCGCGAGCAGCCGCAGGTCGAGGTCCGCCACCTCTTCGGAGACGATGCCGGTGCGCCGCAGCCGGCCCAGCGTCGCCGCCAGATGCGCCACGAAGCGGCGTTGCAGGTCCGCCATGTCGCCGGCCAGGTCCGGATCGCGCCGGCACAGCTCTGCCGTGTCCTCGTAGAAGAAGCGCCAGCGCAGCATCAGGTCGAAGGTGCCGGCCGTGTAGTGGCGCAGGATCTCGGCCGCCCCGCCGGTCACCGGCGTCTCCAGCAGGGCGCGGCATTCCTCGCCGAACCGCCCGTAGGCGGCGCGCACGATCTCCTCCTTGTTGCGGAAATGGTAGTAGAGGTTGCCGGGGCTGATGCCCAGTTCCGCCGCGATGTGATTGGTCGTCACCGCCGAGGTACCGCGCGCGTTGAACAGCCCGATGGCCAGATCGACGATGGCATCGCGGGTGCGGCCGGAACGGGCGGTGCCGCGCCGGGCGGGCGCGCAGGGCGGCTCGGCCGGCTCCGGTCCTGGCGGGCCGGCGGCGCGGCACTTCGCGGCACTGTCCTTCATCGGGCCTTCGTCAAAACTACGGGCGTCAAAACTACGGGCGTCAAAACAGCGGCGGGGACGAACCGGGTCCTGCCCCGGCACGGCCCCCGGGGCGCCCCGGCCTGGAGCGTTTACTCTAGGTCGGCCATCGCGCTAGGGTCAAGGAAAGCCAGGAAAACCGGCTGGGCCGCCGCGGCGGCCGGCCCCTTCCGGCGCAGGGTCGAGAGCACACCCGAAAGCCTATTCGAGAGCACATCCGACGGGGGTTGGCATGAAGGCGCAGATGGAGAAGCTGGTCACCAAGGGCATGCTGATGCTGCCCTCGGCCATGCGCGACACGCTGCTGAAGGTGCAGCCGGTGGAGATCGCCGGCAACCGCTTGGACGAGGACATGGCGGCGCTGCTGGTGCTGCTGGAGAAGTCGGGCCGGCCCGCCCTGGACGAGATCGGCCGCCAGTCCGGTGTGGAGGCCGCCCGCCGCGCCTTCCGCGACGCGGTGCGCCCTGCCTCCGAGGTGGAACCGCCGCGCACCGTCGTCACCAGCGACCTGACGCTGACGGGGGCCGCCGGGCCGCTGCGGGCCCGGCTCTACACCCCCGACCGGGCGCCGCTGCCCGGCCCGCTGCTGGTCTATTTCCACGGCGGCGGCTATGTCGTCGGTGATCTGGAGAGCCACGACCCCTATCTGCGCTACGTCGCCGCCAAGTCGGTGACGCGGGTCCTGTCGGTGGAATACCGGCTGGCACCGGAGCACCCCTACCCCGCCGCGGCGGAGGATGCGGTGGCCGCCTATGCCGACGCCGCGGCGCGGGCGGAGATGCTGGGCGCCGACCCCGCCCGCCTCGCCATCGGCGGCGACAGCGCCGGCGGCACGCTGGCGCTGGTGGCGGCACTGGCCGGGGCGACGGGCCCCAGGCCGCCGGCCGCGCTCTGGCTGATCAACCCGGCCGCGGACAAGGTGGAGGGCTATCCCTCGGCCACGCTCTACGGCGGCGGCTTCCTGCTGACCCAGTCCCTGATGGACTGGTTCATGGACCAGTACTTCCCCGACAAGGCCCGCATGGTCGAACCGATGGCGAGCCCGATGCGCTCGGACGAGCTGGGGCGGCTGCCGCGGACCTTCGTCACGGCCGGGCGCTTCGACCCGCTGTCCGACCAGGTGCCGGCGCTGGCGGAGAAGCTGAAGGCGGCCGGCGTGCCGGTGGAGGCCCGGATGGAACCGGGGCTGGTCCACAACTTCAACCAGTTGATCGCCTTCATCCCCGCCGCCCGCCGCGCCACGGACAGCGCCTGCGAGTGGCTGCGCTTCGCCCTGGGCTGACCCCGGGCCGAGGCGGCACCCGACGCCGGGTCAGTCCCGCGGCAGGCGGGTCTCCGGCGTCGGCGGCGACAGGTCCTCGTAGAGCGTGCGGGCCTCCGGGGCCGGGCCGCGGCGCGCGGCCAGCGCCCGCACCCGGATGACCCGGATGTGCGGGCCGAGCGGGAAGGTCAGCACGTCGCCGGGCTTCACCTTGTGGTGGGCCTTGGTGACGTGCCCCCCGCCGATCCGGATGGCGCCGGAGGCGCAGAGCTTCGCCGCCAGCCCGCGGGTCTTCACGAAGCGGGCGTACCAGAGCCACTTGTCCAGCCGCAGCCGCCCCAGCGCGAGGTCTGCCGCATCGGCCGGATCGGGCGGGGAGAGGTCCGCCTCAGCGATCATTCCTGGCCCGCGCGCTCGAACTGGCGGGCCAGTTTCGCCAGCGCGGCGAAGGGATGGTCGGGGTCGATCGGGCGCGGCGCCGGCTGGCGCGGCGGCTGCGGCTTGCCGGCCGGCCGGCCGCCCTTGCCGCCCGGCGCCTCACCGGGAGTGCCCCCCCGGTGCCCGCGGTCGCGGTCCGGGGACCCGGCCCGGGCGGGTCTGCCCTGGCCGGATGTCGCATGGGCAGGTTTCGCGTGGCCCGGTTTCGCGTGGCCCGGTCTCGGGGCGGCAGCCTTCTCCCGCGGGGGACGCCCCGCCTTCTGACGCTCGCCCGCAGGACGTTCCCCTGCCGGCTGGTCCGGCCCCGCCTGGACGGTATCCGCCGGGGTCGCGGGCCGGCCGGTCCGCCGGGCACCGCCGCGGCGGCCGCGCTTGCGCCGCACCCGCCCCTCCGCCGTCTCCGCGGCGGCCTCGGGCGGGCTGTCCGGTGCGGACGGGGCCTCCAGGGGCGGCGTGTCGGAACCGGGAGCGGCGGCAACGGCCGTGGCCGGAGCCTCCGGCGGCCGGGCCTTGCGCCGCCGCCGGCGCGGCCGACGGGCGGAGTCCTCCGCCGTGGCCGTGACCACGGCCGGATCGGCCGCGTCAGCCTCGGCGGGCGCCGGCGGGGCGGCCCGACGCGGTGCCGGACGGGGCCGGTGGTCGGGACGCCGGGCACGGCCGCGCACCCAGACGGTGACGGTCGCCTCCGGTGCCGCCTCCACCGGGGTCTCCGGAGCCGCATCAGCAGTCGCGTCCGGAGCCGCATCCGGGGCCACCTCCGGGATGGCGTCCGAAGCGGTGTCGGCGGGACCGGGGGCATCCTGGTCCCCCGCGGCTTCCGGAACCGCCGCCTCCGGAACCGTCGGCTCCGGAGCGGGCGCGGCCTGGGGCTGCGCGATCTGGGACTGCGCGGCCGGCTGCGCGGCCTGGGACTGCGGCGCCGGGAGCGTCCGCGGGCGCCAGCCCAGCGCGGTCAGCACGCCGCCCAGCTCCTCCCCCGAGCAGCCGAGCAGGGAGGCGAGGTCGCCCACCGCCGTCAGCGGGCCGGACCGGCCGCGGGTCGCCAGCTCCTTCTCCAGCCGGTCCAGCATGTCGATGCGGATGGCGCGCGGCCCGATGCGGGGATAGCCCACGGCGTCGGCCAGCCGTCCGGGCAGGTCGGCCGCGGGGACGGAGACGCGGCCCGCCGGCGGCACCGGTGCGGGCAGCGGCTGGTTGTGGCGCACCGCCCAGAGCATCGCCCGCAGCGCCACCGCCCGCGGCTTCACGAGCTGCGGCAGGAAGACGTGGCTGAAGCCCAGGCGCAGGCCCAGGGCGGCAAGCTGGCGGCGCTGCGCCTTGTCCAGCCCGGCGATCAGCGGCTCCAGCGGCGGTCGCGGCAGGGCCCCCAGCGCCTCCGCCACCTGGAAGGCGATGCCGCGGGCCCCGCCCGTCAGCTCCGCCGTCTCCAGCCGCAGCAAGGGCGCCAGCCCGGCGGCGACATGCTCCTGCACCCAGCGGGTCAGGCGCTGGCGCACGCGGTCGCGCTGGGCGCCGTCCAGCAGCTCGTCATGCAGGGTCCGCACCTCCGGCCGCAGCACCGACGGGCCGGGCGCCAGCTTTCCGACGGGCGCCCCCTCCCAGGCCACGCCGCCATCGTCGGCCAGGGCGAAGGCGTCGTCCGCCGCCGACTCCAGACTGCGCACGCGGGCGGCGATCTCGTCCTTCAGCGCGCGGCGCGCGGCCGTCATCAGGGCGCGCTGATCCTCCGGCGCCACCTCGGCATCGAGGATGAAGCGCAGCCCCTGCAACTGTCCGACCGGATGCCCTTCCACCATAACCTCCCCCGATGCCGCGACCGAGCCCGCCAGATCGCGGCCGTCGCGCAGCGACTTCACCAGCCCGGCCGAGCGTTTGTCCACGAAACGCTGCGTCAGCCGTTCATGCAGCGCGTCGGACAGCCTGTCCTCAATGGCGCGCGTGCGTTCCTGCCAGTGCGCCGGGTCGGCCATCCAGTCCGCCCGGTGCGACACATAGGTCCAGGTCCGGACATGGGCGATGCGCGCCACCAGCGCGTCGATGTCGCCCTCCGTCCGGTCCAGCCGGGCCACCTGTCCCGCCACCCAGTCCTCCGGCAGCCGGCCGCCCGGCGCCGACAGGTGGCGGAACATCTGGCCCAGCAGGCGGGTATGGGCGTCCGACAGCACCTTGCGGAAGTCGGGGACCTGGCAGACCTCCCAGAGCAGGCGGATGGCCGCGGGGCCGGTGCAGAGCGCCGCCACCTCCGCTTCCTTCGCCAGGATCTGAAGCGCGAGCTGGTCGTCCGCCTCCCGCGCCCGGATCAGCTCGGGCGTGAAGGGCCGCGCGTCGAGGGAGCGTTGCAGGGCCGCCAGCGAGCGGAAGTCGAGGTCGGCGTTGCGCCACATCAGGGTCTGGAGCGGCGGGAAGCTGTGGTTCTCCACCGCCTCCACCAGCTCCTCGTCCATCGGCTCGCAGTCCCAGGTGGTGCCGAACAGCCCGTCGGACAGGTGGCGGCCGGCGCGGCCGGCGATCTGCGCCACCTCCGTCGCCTTCAGCCGGCGCGGCTGGTGCCCGTCGAACTTGCTCAGGCGCGCGAACCAGACCGAATCGACGTCCATGTTCAGGCCCATGCCGACGGCGTCGGTGGCGACCAGATAGTCCACGTCGCCGGCCTGGTACATGGCGACCTGGGCGTTGCGGGTGCGCGGGCTGAGCGCCCCCATCACCACCGCCGTGCCGCCGCGGGAGCGGCGCACCATCTCGGCCATGGCGTAGACGTCGGTCACGCTGAAGGCGACGATGGCCGAGCGCGGCGGCAGCCGGGTCAGCTTCTTGTGCCCGGCATGGGAAAGGTTGGAGAAGCGCGGGCGGGAGATGTACTCGGCCCGCGGCACCAGCTTCTGGATCAGGCCGCGGATCGTGTCGGCGCCCAGGAACATCGTCTCCTCGCTGCCGCGGGCGTGCAGCAGCCGGTCGGTGAAGATGTGTCCGCGCTCGGGATCGGCGCAGAGCTGGATCTCGTCCACCGCCAGGAACTGCACCTGCCGGTCCAGCGGCATCGATTCGACCGTGCAGACCCAGTACTGCGGCGCCGGGGGGATGATCTTCTCCTCCCCCGTCACCAGGGCGACCGCCTTCGGCCCCTTCAGGCGCACCACCTTGTCGTAGTTCTCCCGCGCCAGCAGGCGCAGGGGAAAGCCGATCATGCCGGAGCGGTGCGCCAGCATCCGCTCCATGGCGAGGTAGGTCTTGCCGGTGTTGGTCGGTCCCAGCACCGCCATGACCCGGCCGTGCTGGTCGGAAACCGGGCGGCCGGTCGTGTAAGCGTCGCTCATGCGCTCAATCCTTGGCGCTGCGGCCGCCCAATGCAAGGGGCCCCTGCTGCAAGGGGGCCGCACACGGGGCGTTTCCTTTCCCGGGCGGGGGTCACAGAATAGCCATGTGGCCATGGCATCAGGACAGGCCGCCGGACCGGCAGGCCCGGGCCGGACCGTGCCGGCAGGAGAGTGCCGGCGGGAACCTTCAGGCAGGAAACCGATGCGCTCGAAGACCGCGGCCGCCCTCATCGTCCTCCTCGCCGCCCTGGCCGCCTCGGCGGGACCGGCGGTGCGCGGTCTGGCCCAGGAGGCGGTCGCCGCCGCCACGTCCAATGCCGTATCGCCCACCGGGGCGGAGCTGCTGCGCGAACTGCTGGAGGCGCGGCTGGCCGAGCTGACGGCCCCGCGCTTCGGCCGGCCGCGGCTGGACCGCGCGCCGGAGGTGGAGGTGACCCCCGGCGACGGGCGCTACGAGGTGCGGCTGCCGTCGCTGCGGGTGGTGCTGACCAACGGCTGGCTGGTGGAGGCGCTGGACCTGCGCGCCCGCGTGACCCCGACCGACGCCGGCGGCTGGGAGGTGACGGGGACCCTGCCTGTGCCGCTGGCGGTCTACAGCGTCGAAGGTTTCCGCGCCGGCGATCTGACCCTGGGCCGGCAGTCCTTCAAGGGGCGCTGGAGTCCCGACCTGCGGACGCTGGAGGCGCTGGACGCCTCCGTCCGCGAGCTGCTGTTCACCCCGCGCGACGGCACCGGCACCCTTCAGGTCGCCGCCGTGACCGTGAAGATGGCGCCGGAGAGCTATGCCGACGGGCGCTGGACCGGACCGGCCACGGCGACCGTCTCCGAACTGTCCATGAACGGCGCCGACGGACAGGCGGCGCTGGCGCTGACGAAGCTGACGGCGAAGCTGCGGGTGGAGGATCTGGACGTCGCCCGCTACGCCGCCTGGAACGCCGCCTTGGCCCGCCGCGCCGCCGTGGACGACGGACAGGAGGGGCTGACCGCGGCGGAACGGGAGGCGCTGCAACAGGCGCTGCCGAACCTGGACGGGCTGCTGGCCCGCGCCCAGGCGGAGGTGGAGGTGCGCGGCCTGCGCCGCCGCTCCGCCGACGGCACCCGCAGCGCGCTGGACAGCGCCACCTGGACCCTGGCGGCCGACGGGTTGCAGGGCGAGCGGGTCCGGCTGTCGCTGGACTACGCCCACAAGGGGCTGGTGGCCGACGGACCGTCGGTGAAGCGCCCGGTGGTCCCCGGCACGGGCGAGATCCGGCTGACGGCGGAGGACCTGCCGCGCCGGGCGCTGCTGGACGCCTGGACCCGCCGGCTGGCGGAGGAGCCGGCCATCGGCGGGGCCGCGGCGCGGGAGAATTTCGACCGCCGCATCCTCACGGCGCTGGGCGATGCCGGGGCGGAGGTGCGGCTGGACCGGCTGGGCTTCGAGGCGCAGGAGGCGGGCGCCACCGCCAACGGCATCATCAGTTTCGACGATGCCACGGCGCACGGCCTGCTGGGCGGCCTGTCCATGACGCTGCGCGGCTTCGACGCCCTGATCGCCCAGGCGACCGACGGCTACCGGATGCGCAACACCGGGGCCGCGCTGGGCCTGTTCGCGCTCCAGGGGCTGGGCTCGCCCGATACCGACCGCGACGGCCGCGCCACCCGCGCCTACCGGCTGGAGGTGGCGCCCGACGGCCGCATCCTGCTGAACGGAACGGAAGTGACCAGCCTGATCACCGGCCTGATGGCCCTGCGCTGAGAGGGCCGCCGGTGTCGGGGCCTGCATCGGAGCTGGCGCCGTCCACCCGTTGCCGGCACCAGGCCGCGAGCGGTCCGGCGAGCGCCCGCACCCGCGCCAGATCCTCGCGCAGCTCGGCCCCGTCCGGCGCCGGTGGCATGCCGCCGCCGGCCGTGGGATAGCGGGTGGCGGTGGCGTAGCTGCTGAACTCGTCGAAGGCGGCAAGGTCGGCGCGCCAGCGGTGCCCGAGCGGCAGCAACGCCGCCAGCGCCCCGATCTGGTGCGAGGGGCGATGGGCGATGCCCTCGGCCGCGAGCACCGCCTTCAGCAGCTTCTCCGCCGCCTGTTCGATCAGGAACGCCGCCTGCCGCGGGTGGCCCTCCAGCAGCGTCTCCGCCGCGGCGAGATCGTCGGCCGCGAGGGCGAGAAGACTGCCGACCCGCTCCCGCCTCACGCCGCCACCCCCGGGTCCGGCGGCAGGTCCGGTGCGGCATAGAGCAGCCGTCCCTCCCGCACCACCCGGTGGGCGAGCGCACCGGGATCGCCGCGGGCAGCGACGAACTCGCCCCAGGCGGCGGGCACGATGTCCACGGCAAGGCCGCTGGCCGCCACCGGCCGCAGCACCCGGCGCGGCGCGTAGCACCGCGGCTCCAGCCCGTCCGGCAGCACGACCAGCAGGTCGATGTCGCTGTCCGGCCGGGCATCGCCCCGTGCCCGGCTGCCGAACAGCCAGATCTGCCGGGGCCGCAGCTCCGCCACCAGCCGGTCGCAGAGGAAGCCCAGCGCCGCCGCCTCGTCCACGAAGGGGCCGACGGGACCGGCCGGGACGGACCCGCCCGGCGCCGCCTCCAGCCGGTCGAGCGCGGCGCGCAACGGCTCCGCCCGGCCCGCCCGCAGCAGGTCGGCCACCCGTCGCAGCAGCTCCCGATGCTCCGGGGCCGCGCGCACGGACTGCACCGGCAGGGCCATCGTCCGCTCCGTAATACGAACCCAGGAGAAACGTAATACCCCCCCTGCCGGCGGGCAAGGGGAGGGCCGGACAGCTCACCCGACACCGACCGCGACGGCCGCGAGGGCCGCGAGGGCCGCGCCGCCTGCGCCTACCGGCTGGAGGTGGCGCCCGACGGCCGCATCCTGCTGAACGGAACGGAGGTGACCAGCCTGATCACCGGCCTGATGGCCTGCGCCGAGGTCGGACGTCAGGCCGCCCGGACGATGCGGATTTCCACCTGGAGACCCGCTGCGACCGCCATGTTCACCAGGGTGTCGAGGCCGAACAGGGCGATCTTGCCGCGCATCAGGTCGGAGATGCGGGGCTGCGTCACGCCCAGCCGGCGGGCCGCCTCGTCCTGGGTCCAGCCCTGCTGCCGGATGTGCGCTTCCAGATCCAGCATGAGGGCCGCCCGGAGCTTCATGTTCTCCGCCGCAGCGGCCGTATCCTCGATGGCGTCCCAGACGCTGGTGAAACGCTGTCCGTTCATCCGCCAAGCTCCTTCAAGAGGTCCCGGTACCGCCGTCCGGCGAGGTCCAGGTCGGACCGCGCCGTCTTCTGCGTCTTCTTCTGGAAACAGTGCAGGACATAGACCGCCTCCGCGAAGCGGGCGACATGGATGACCCTGAACGCCCCGGCCGCATCGCGCAGCCGGATTTCCTGCACGCCGGCCCCGATCGTCGGCCCCCGATCATCGGCATCGGCTTCCAGTCATGGGCCTCAAGACCCCGTTGAACCCTGTCGAGCTGGAATCCGGCCTCGCGCCGGACGGTATCGGGAAAAGACCGCAGATCTTCCAGCGCGCTGCCCCGGAAGACGATGGGCTTCACCGCAGGGGGCTCGGAAACGGGCATGCCCCGCTTATACAAGATTCTGTATGTCCGGACAAGGTTGCCCCGCCCCGATCCGACGCTTGCGGCCGGACGCGGCTTCGCCCATATCGTCGCCCGCGGTTCAGCGAACCACAGAACAGCCCCACGACCGACAACAAGACTGCGAAGGGTGACATGCCATGACTGAGGAGAAGCTCAGTTTCCAGGCCGAGGTCAGCCGGCTCCTGGATATCGTGGCCCACAGCCTCTACTCGGAGAAGGAGGTGTTCCTGCGCGAGCTGGTCTCGAACGCGTCCGACGCGTGCGACCGGCTGCGCTACGCCGCCCTGACCCAGCCCGAGCTGACCGCCGGCGATCCCGGCTTCCGCATCCGCATCGTCCCCGACAAGGCCGCGCGCACCCTGACCGTCGCCGACAACGGCATCGGCATGAACCGCGAGGATCTGGTCGAGAATCTGGGCACCATCGCCCGCTCCGGCACGGCCGCCTTCCTGACGTCGCTGTCCGGCGACAACCGGAAGGATTTCAGCCTGATCGGCCAGTTCGGCGTCGGCTTCTATTCCGCCTTCATGGTGGCGGACAGGGTGGAGGTGTTCACCCGCAAGGCCGGCGACGCCACCCTCTGGCGCTGGGCCAGCGACGGCAAGGGCAGCTTCACCGTGGGCGCCGTGCCGGAGGGCGAGGCCCCGACGGACGGGGGGCCGGCGCGCGGCACCCGCATCGTGCTGCACCTGCGCGAGGGCGAGGACGACTATCTGGAGGAGCTGCGCCTCCGCACCATCATCAAGAAGTACTCCGACCACATCGCCGTGCCGATCCTGCTGGGAGCCGGTGAGGAGGCCGCGCCGGCGAACGCCGCCTCGGCCCTGTGGACCCGGCCGAAGTCGGAGATCACGCCCGAGCAGTACAAGGAGTTCTACCACCACGCCGGCCACGCCTTCGACGAACCGTGGCTGACCCTGCACTGGCGGGCCGAGGGCGTGATCGAGTACACGGGCCTGCTGTTCGTGCCCAGCCAGC
Organism: Rhodocista pekingensis; assembly: GCF_042665545.1. Lineage (NCBI taxonomy): Bacteria > Pseudomonadati > Pseudomonadota > Alphaproteobacteria > Rhodospirillales > Azospirillaceae > Rhodocista > Rhodocista pekingensis. The sequence goes on from NZ_JBHTCM010000010.1 coordinate 778,885, forward strand.
GGCCGTTCGACCTGTTCGACCCGCAGCGACGCCACCGCGTGAAGCTCTATGTCCGCCGCGTCTTCATCACCGACGAGGCGGAGAGCCTGGTGCCCGGCTGGCTGCGCTTCCTGCGCGGCGTGGTGGACAGCGAGGACCTGCCGCTGAACATCAGCCGCGAGATGTTGCAGCACAACCCGACGCTGGCGAAGCTGCGCAGCGGCATCACCAAGCGCGTGCTGGGCGAGCTGACGAAGAAGGCCGCCGACCCCGAGGCCGCGGCCGACTATGCCCGCTTCTGGGACGCCTTCGGCGCCGTGCTGAAGGAGGGGCTGTACGAGGACCATGCCCACCGCGACGAGCTGCTGAAGCTGCTGCGGGTCCGCACCACCGCGTCGGACGGCGAGCTGATCGGGCTGGATACCTATCTCGGCCGCATGAAGGAGGGGCAGGAGGCGATCTACTACATCGCCGGGGAGGACGCCGCCGCCCTGGAGAAGAGCCCGCAGCTCGAAGGCTACCGCGCCAAGGGCGTGGAGGTGCTGCTGCTGACCGACCCGGTGGACGAGTTCTGGGTCGGCACCGTGCGCGAGGCCCAGGGCAAGCCCTTCAAGTCCGTCACCCGCGGCGGCGCCGATCTGGCGAAGATCCAGGGCGGCCCGGACACGCCCCCGGCCGAGCGGCCGGCGGAGGGGGATCTCTCCTCCCTGATCGCGCTGCTGAAGATGACGCTGGGCGACGCGGTGAAGGATGTCCGCGCCTCCGAACGGCTGACCGACAGCGCCGTCTGTCTGGTGGCGGACGAGGGGGACCTGGACATCCATCTGGAGCGGCTGCTGAAGCAGCACCGCCAGCTCGACACCGCCGCCACCCGCATCCTGGAGGTCAATCCGGGGCACCCCCTGGTCCGCCGGCTGGCGGAGCGGGTGGCCGCGGGCGGCGCGCAGGAGGGGCTGGCGGACGTGGCCTGGCTGCTGCTGGACCAGGCCCGGATCGTGGAGGGCGAGCCGCTGCCCGACCCGGTCGCCTTCTCCCGCCGGCTGGCCCTGTTCGTGGAGCGCGGCCTCGCCGCCTGACGGCCGGGCCGGATCCGCCGGAGACGCGGGCGTTCCCCCGAACTTGGAGCCCCAACTTGGGCGCCCCAACTTGGGAGTAGCGCCCGCGCCCCGGCACGGGCACCCTGGGCCGCATGTGGTTCGGAACGGAAGCGGTCTGATGCGGACGGTGATGCGGCCCCTGGCGGCCCTGGCGGTGGTGGTCGCGGCGGTGGTCGGGGCCCCGGGCGGCGGCGGGGCGGTTGCGGCGGGAACGCCGGAGCAGGCCCGGCCCGAACAGGCCCGGCCCGAACCGGCCCGGCCCGAGCAGGCCCGACTGGAGCAGGCGCTGCAACAGCGCCTGCTGACCGGTGTCGGCGTCCGGGGCGGCGACCGCGAGGGCGAGGATCTGATGCAGCTCGGCCGCTTCTATGACGGCCGCGCCTCCGCCCCCGTCTGGATCGAGAACGGCCGCCCCTCCCCCCGCGCCCACCTGCTGTACGCCGCCCTGGCCGCGGCGGCGGAGGACGGGCTGGACCCGCGGCGCTACGGCGTGCAGCGCCTGGGCGCGCTGCTGGAGCACGGCGACTCCCCCGACGCGCTCGCCGAGCTGGAAGTCCTGCTGAGCCGCGGTGCCCTGCTGTTCGGCCGCGATCTCGCCGCCGGCCGGCTGGACCCGTCGCGCATCGACCCCGAACTGATCGTGGAGCGGCAGGAGCCGGACCCGCAGGAGCTGCTCCGGCGGGTGGCGGAGGCCGCGGACCCGGGCGGGACCGTCCGGGCCATGGCGCCGGCACGGCCGGAGTACCGGCGCCTGCGCGAGGCGCTGGCCGCCTACCGCACCCTGGCCGCGGCCGGGGGCTGGCCCGCCGTGCCCACCGGCGGGGAGACGCTGAAGCCGGGCCAGGGCGATCCGCGGGTGCCCGCCCTGCGCGCCCGGCTGGCGGCGACGGGGGAGCTGCCGCAGACCGCCCCGGCCCCGGCCGATCCGCAGCTCTACGACCCCGCCCTGGAGGCGGCGGTGCGGTTGTTCCAGCGCCGCAACGGCCTGGAACCGGACGGGGCCGTGGGGCGGCAGACGGTGGTGGCGCTGAACGTGACGGCGCGGCAGCGGGTGACGCAGATCGAGATCAACATGGAACGCTGGCGCTGGCTGCCGGCGGACCTGGGGCCGAGCTACCTGATCGTCAATCTGGCCGCCTTCGATCTGGCGGTGTTCGAGGGCGACCGCCCGGTCCACACCGCCCGCATCGTCGTCGGCGCCCCCTTCACCCGGACGCCGGTGTTCAGCGAGTCGATGACCTATCTGGAGCTGAACCCCTACTGGAACGTGCCGCCCACCATCGCGCGGGACGAAATCTTCCCCAAGGCCCGCAAGGACCCGGGATATCTGGCCCGCCACGGCTACGAGCTGCTGTCCGACTGGTCGGAGACGGCGGTGCCGGTCGATCCCGCCACCGTGGACTGGCGCCACGGCAGCCTGAACCGCTACAAGGTGCGGCAGAAGCCCGGCGACACCAACTCGCTGGGCCGCATCAAGTTCATGTTCCCCAACCGCTTCAACGTCTACCTGCACGACACGCCGTCGAAGCGGCTGTTCGAGCGGGCCAACCGCACCTTCAGCCACGGCTGCATGCGGGTGGAGAACCCGCTGGATCTGGCCGAGACGGTGCTGCGCCTGACCGGAACGGCCGGCTGGGACCGCGCCCGGCTGGATGCCGCCATCGCCGGCAACCAGCGGCAGGTGGTGCGGCTGCGTCGGCCGCTGCCGGTCCATGTCACTTATGTCACGGCCTTCGTGGAGGAGGACGGCACGGTCGCCTTCCGGCCCGACATCTACGGCCGCGACGCCACGCTGGCCGCGGCGCTGGCCGCTCCCCAGGGGCGGCAGCAGGCGGCTCCGAGGCCCCCCGCCGCGGCCGGCAAGGGGGGCGCCGAGGGGGCCGGTCCGGTTGCGGAATGATGAAATACCCCGACCGGCAGGGTTAACCCGCCGGTGAATTGACTCTTGCCAGCGGCGCCCCTGTCTGCCAACACTGCATGCACGGTCTGCGCCGCACGCAAGACGGGCGGGCTCGGACCGTTGGGAATGCATGGCTGTGACGCCATGGCCGGAAGGTGGATGCGCCGTGGGGACGGCGGTCACGGCTCCGGCCCGGCGGCAGGGGAAGGGCAGCCGGCCGCGCGCCGGACCACCTCACCCCTACCGCCGTCGCATCGACCCAGAGACGAATCGACCCGGGCCCATTCACCCGGACCGGAACGGCCCTGACCGGGCCGCCATTCCGGCCGGCGCGGGGGCCGGACAGCACACCGGGCGGGGGTGACGGCATGACCGATCGTCGGAACGGGACCATCCTGGGGCTCCAGCGGCCGGGGAACGGCTCACACGGAGCGGAAGCTAGGGCAACGGATACCGGAAGCACGATCGACCGCCGCGGCCTGCTGAAAGGCCTCTCCCGACTGGCGCTGGGCGCCGCGGCCACGCTGGCCGTCCCGGGGCTGATCGCCGCCCCGGCCATCGCCGCCCCGTCGTCCGCCGCCGCCAAGCGCCGCAGCCTGGAATTCCGGCACCTGCACACCAACGAGCGCCTGCGCGTCACCTACTGGTCGGAGGGCCGCTACCTGCCCGACGCCCTGGTGGACGTGAACCATGTGCTGCGCGACTGGCGCACGGGGGAGGTGGGCGACACCGACCCCGGCCTGCTGGACATCCTGTTCAGGATGCAGCAGCGCCTGCGCACCACCGAGCCGTTCCAAGTCATCTGCGGTTACCGCTGCCCGCAGACCAACGCCATGCTGGCCTCCCGGTCCGACGGGGTGGCGACCAAGAGCCTGCACATGCTGGGCAAGGCCATCGACATCGACGTGCCCGGCCGGCAGCTCAAGCAGATCCGGCAGGTCGCCCTGGACCTCCAGATGGGCGGCGTGGGCTACTACCCGAAGTCCGGCTTCGTCCACGTCGACACCGGCCGCGTCCGCCACTGGGGCTGACGCTGCGCTGACACCGGCTACCGCTGGCCTGACACCGGCCACGTCGGTCCGGCGGAACACACCTGACAGGTCTTGAGAGATGCCCGGGGCACGGCCCCTGCCCCGGCCTTCCGCACCCGGCGGACGGGCATGCCATCCGCATGCCCGCATCCCGCCCGGTCAGAGTCCGCCCGCTACAGGGCAACCGGCGCGAAGGGCGTGCGGTCGGGGCTGCCGGGGGCGAAGCGCCAGACGGGGCGGGTGCCCGGCCGGTCCATCGCGGGCAGCGCCAGCAGGCTGGAATTGGTGGTGCCGAAGCCCACCGGGGTGACGACGCACATCGCCCCGCGCGGGCCGGCGTCGCCGTCCCAGATGCGGCTGCCCAGCAGCGCCTCCCAGCCGGACCAGTCTCCCGCACCGGAATCGGGATCGGGCGGGGGGGCCGCCTGGAACAGCGGCCGGAAGAAGCGGATGCGCGGGCTGTCCGCGGCGTCGTTCAGGTCGGCCGCCGTCACCATGGACAGCCCCTCGAGGATCGGCTCCACCCGGACGCGCCCGCGGGGCCGCTCGCCCCGGTGGGACTCGCCGCGGTGGGACAGGAAGAAGGCGTCGCGGTTGTCCGCCAGCACCAGATTGAAGGGACGGTAGGCGCCGACATCAAGGTGGGAGAGCGCCCGCGCCGCCGCGTCCGCGTCTGCATGGTCCAGCGCCTCCAGCACCAGTTCCCCGCGGGAGCGCTTGCCGTCCTCCCGGCCCAGCGTGCCCTCACGGTTCAGGATGCAGGCGACGAGCCCGGCATCGTTCAGCCCCATCCAGGAGCCGCCGGCCGCCTCGTCCAGCCCGGCAACCACGTCCTCCCGGTCCGGCCAGTGCCGGGCGGGGGGCTTCCACGGACGGTCCAGCCTCTCGTCCCGGTTGGCGCCGAGTACGACCGGCCAGGGATGGCCGGGGCGCCGGAGAATGACGACACTGCACATGGCTCTCTGTTAACGTCTCTGTGTTAGCGTGTCTGCGACATTACGACGACGTTGTTGAAAAGTAGCGCTGGCCGATATCCCAGTATATAAGGCCCGCTCGATGTCCGGACAGCCGGGCTCGATGCTCCCCCCACACCGACGCCTGAGATTTCACGAGGTATGCGATGACCACGTTCGACGAGCGCGAACAGGCCTTCGAGAACAAGTTCAAGCACGACGAGGAACTCCAGTTCCGCATCTTCGCCCGCCGGGCCAAGCTGATCGGCCTGTGGGCGGCGGAGCACCTCGGCCTCGACGGTGAGGATGCGGCCGGCTACGCGCGGCAGATCGTGGATGTCGACTTCGCCGAGCCCGGCCACAGGGACATCCTCCGCCACATCCACGCGGACTTCCAGGCCAAGGGCGTGGACATCTCCGAGCACCGCATCGAGAAGGAGATGGAGACCCTGCTGGAAGAGGCCCGCAGGCAGATCTACGAATCCTGAGCCGGCGCGCCCCCGCCCCGGGCGGGGGCCGCACGCGGCCGGCCCACGGTCGGCCGTATCCGCGGACAGCCGGAGCCGGATCATCCGCCGGCGGTCGCGGAACGTAGATCACAGGATCGCAGGTCACGGGATAGCAGGTCACGGGATCGGGGCGCATCGCAAAGGGCGGTTGCCATCGCAACCGCCCTTCGTCGCGTCGCGGTGCCCTGATTTCCTACCCCGTCGTCGCATCGGAAGGGGGCATCGCCCCCCTTTGCGATGCCCCTATTCGGCGGCGGCCAGCCGGCGCGTGCTGCGCACGTCATGCCGGCGGATGAAGGCCCGCACGCGCGGCTCGATCTCCTCGCGCCAGCGGCGGCCGTTGAAGATGCCGTAGTGCCCGACGCCCTTCTGCATGTGGTCCACCTGCATCTCGTCGGGGATGCCGGAGCAGAGCCGGTGCGCGGCGATGGTCTGGCCGGGGGCGGAGATGTCGTCCAGCTCCCCCTCCACCGTCATCAGGGCGGTGCGGGTGATGGCGGACGGGGTGACGGTCATGCCGCGCCAGGTCATCTCCCCCTTCGGCAGGGCATGGCGCTGGAACACGGTGTTGACGGTCTGGAGATAGAACTCCGCCGTCAGGTCCAGGACCGACAGGTACTCGTCGTAGAACTTGCGGTGCGCCTCCGCACTCTCCCCGTCCCCGCGGACGAGGTGGCGGAACAGCTTGAAATGCTCGCCGACATGGCGGTCCAGGTTCATCGACATGAAGCCGGTGAGCTGGATGAAGCCCGGATAGACCCGGCGCAGCCCGCCCGGATAATAGACCGGCACGGTGGCGATGACGCTGCGCTCGAACCAGCCGATGTCGCGCGTCTCCGCAAGCTGGGTCACCTGCGTCGGCGCCGCGGTGGTGTCGATCGGGCCGCCCATCAGCACCATGCTGCGCGGCTGGCAGGGATCGTCCATCTGCGCCATCAGCGCGACCGCCGCCAGCACCGGCACGGCCGGCTGGCAGACGGCCATGACATGCACGTCCGGCCCCAGGAAGCGGATGAAGTCGATGACGTACTGGATGTAGTCGTCCAGATCGAAGGAGCCGCGGGCGAGCGGCACCATCTTGGCGTCGTGCCAGTCGGTGACATAGACGTCGTGGTTCTGGATCAACGCCGCCACGGTGCCGCGCAACAGGGTCGCGTAATGCCCTGAGAGCGGCGCCACCAGCAGCACCTTGGGATCGTCGCGGACGGCGTCGCGGGTGAAGTTCACCAGGGAGCAGAACGGCTTCTGAAGCGCCACCGTCTCCGTCACCGCGACCTCGCGCCCGTCCACCACCGTGGTCGGCAGGCCGAACTCCGGCTTCCCCCAGCGGCGGGTGGTGCGCTCGATCAGTTCGGCCCCGGCGGCGACGGCGCGGCCGAAGCGGGTGTAGGCGCCCGGATTGAGGGGATGCTGGAAGGTGGCCTGGGTCGCCTCGGCCGCGAGCCGGAGCGGCGTCAGGGCCGCATGCTGGAAATCGTAGAGCTGGTAGAGCACGTCGATCCTCTCCGTCTCACGCCGGGCCCGACCCGGGGCGTCGTCCGTTGCGACCGCATCCGCGCGGCGGGCCGCGGATTACGGACGGGGTCACCCCCTTTGATAGCATGCGACATCTTTACACAGTAGTTAACACGTCAGGGCCGGGTGTCGAGTGTCCCGACACGGTCTGGGGACATCGTCGCGCGGCCATGACCACTGTGCGGACAGACATGGGAGCCGTGCGGGGGGCCACTCAGCCGCTCCCGGTCTGGGGGATTTCGTGGATCTCCACCGGCTGGCTGGCATGGCGGGGCAGAATCTCCCGCACCAGCCGTTCGCGCTCGGCATCGCGCAGATTGACCCAGAGCAGCAGGCCGCCCTTGTCCAGATGCTGGCGCAGGGTCTGCTCCCGTTGCTCGCCGATCCAGCCGGCCAGCACCGCCCCCAGCCCGCCGCCGGCCCCGCCCCCCAGTGCGGCCGCGGCCGCCGCGGCCAGGGCCGTGCCGCCGGTGGCGACGATCGCGCCGGCGGCCAGGATGGCGCCGACATAGGCGGGCCCACCGATGGCGATGCCCTGGGCGTTGCCGACCTCCTCCGGGGCGACATAGGCCTGCCGCGGCGCGTCGGGGTCCTGCTTCGCCGTCTCCACGCGGGAGTAGACGCCGCCCAGCCGGTCGCGGATCGCCTCGTCCGCCGCCATCAGGCTCAGCTCGTGCTGGGCGAAGCCGGCCATCGCCAGATCGTCCACGGCCGCCTGCAAAGCGTCGATGCTGTCGAAGACGCCGACCGCTTCCCGCACGCTGCCGGTCCGCACGCTGCCGGTCCGGACGGTGGCCGCCGGGGCAGCCGGCGTTGTTCCGGCAGAGCCTGCGGCCGGGCGGCCCTCGGCCGGGGTCTGCGTGCCGCGGGGCGTTTCCGCCATCTCGATCCCTCCATCGTCGGTACTTTCAGGGGGGAAACGGCCGGCGCGGAGGGATGTTGCGCCGCTCCCCCATCCGGGCGGACCTGGCCGGGCAGACCTGGCCGGGCAGACCTGGCCGGCGGTGCCGGGCGGAACCGTCCAGGGCGCGGACCGGACCTGCCGGTAAATCGGCCGTTTGTCGTGGACCGCAGCCGCCGGTTTCCCTAGAAAGGACCGGGCGCCCCAGATGTGGGGCAGACCGCCCGCGCCCCTCACAATACGTCGCGTATTCCATTCATATGCCCGACGCCCTTCCCCTGACGCCGACCCCCGACGCGCGGACCGTCCTGCGCAGCGTCTGGGGCTATCCGGACTTCCGGGGCATGCAGGCCGCGATCGTGGAGCAGGTGATCGCCGGCGGCGACGCGCTGGTGCTGATGCCGACCGGCGGCGGCAAGTCGCTGTGCTACCAGATCCCGGCGCTGGTGCGGCCGGGCGTGGGCATTGTCGTCAGCCCGCTGATCGCCCTGATGCGCGACCAGGTGGACGCGCTGCGCCAGCTCGGGGTGCGCGCCGCCTATCTCAACTCGACCCTGGACTGGCGCGAGGCGCTGGAGGTGGAGCGCGCCTGCGAGCGCGGCGCGCTGGACCTGCTCTACGTGGCGCCGGAGCGGCTGGTGACGCCGCGCTTCCTGGACCTCTTGGAGCGCTCCCGCATCGCGCTGTTCGCGCTGGACGAGGCGCACTGCGTCAGCCAGTGGGGCCACGACTTCCGGCCCGAATACCTGCAATGCTCGATCCTGCACGAGCGTTTCCCCGCGGTGCCGCGGATCGCCCTGACCGCCACGGCCGACGCCCAGACGCGGGCCGACATCGTGGAGCGGCTGGGCCTGGGCGGGGCGGAGGTGTTCGCCGCCAGCTTCGACCGGCCGAACATCACCTACCGCATCCAGACCAAGGACAACGAGCGGCGGCAGTTGCTGGACTTCATCCGGCACCGCCATGCCGAGGATGCCGGCATCGTCTACTGCATGTCGCGCGGCAAGGTGGAGTCCGTGGCCCAGTGGCTGCGCGAGCAGGGCATCGACGCCCTGCCCTACCATGCCGGGCTGGAGGCGCAGACCCGCCAGGCCAACCAGGACCGCTTCATCAAGGCCGAGGGCGTGGTGATGGTGGCGACGGTGGCCTTCGGCATGGGCATCGACAAGCCCAACGTCCGCTTCGTCGTCCACCTGGACCCGCCGCGCAGCCTGGAGGCGTACTACCAGGAGACCGGCCGCGCCGGCCGCGACGGGCTGCCGGCCGAGGCGCTGATGCTGTACGGCTTCCAGGACGTGGTGCAGCTCCGCCAGTGGGTGGAGGCGTCCGATGCCCCGGCCCGGCACAAGCGCACCGAGCGGCAGAAGCTGGAGGCGCTGCTGGGCTTCTGCGAGACGGCGCGCTGCCGGCGCCAGACCATCCTGACCTATTTCGGGGAGGAGGCGCCGCAGCCCTGCGGCAACTGCGACACCTGCTTCACCCCGGTGGCGACCTACGATGGCACGGTGGAGGCGCAGAAGGCCCTGTCCGCCGTCTACCGCACCGGCCAGCGCTTCGGCGTGGGCCACCTGATCGACGTGCTGCGCGGGCTGGCGACCGAGAAGGTGGTCGAGCGCGGCCACGAGAAGCTGAAGACCTTCGGCGTCGGCCGCGACCTGTCCAAGGCGGAGTGGCAGAGCGTCTACCGCCAGCTCGTGGCGCACGGCTTCCTCTGCGCCGATCCGGAGGGGCACGGCGGGCTGATGCTGACCGAGGCGGCGACGCCCGTGCTGAAGGGGCAGGAGACGGTGCGGCTGCGCAAAGACCCGGCGGCGGAGGCGCGCCGCGCCCTGCGCCCGGGCCGCAGCGGACCGTCCGAGCGGCTGTCGCCGGCCGACGACGCGCTCTGGCACGAGCTGAAGGCGCTGCGGCTGGAACTGGCGCGGGACCAGGGCGTGCCGCCCTACGTCATCTTCCACGACGCCACGCTGATGGAGATGGTGCGGACCCGCCCGCTGGACGCGGTGGGGCTGGGCCTGCTGCCCGGGGTGGGCAGCCGCAAGCTGGACCGCTACGGCGAGGAGTTCCTGGAGGTCATCCGCCGCCACGCCTGACGCCTGCCCCCGCCGTCCGGCGGGAGCGGGCGGAGGCCCCCGGCCGGACGGCGGCAAGCAGGGGAGCGGCGCGCAGGAAAGCCGCGCCCCGGCGGGTGTCACGACAGATTCCGGATTTTTTCCCAGATGCCGGGTTGCCAAGCCCGATCGACTTTGCTACATAGCCGCCCTGCCTGCGGTGAGGCACGCCCCGATAGCTCAGCGGTAGAGCAACCGCTTCGTAAGCGGTAGGCCGTTGGTTCAAATCCGACTCGGGGCACCACTCACATCAAGGGGTTAGGGGCGTTTTCCACAGACCTGAGCACCGTTTCGGATCCCGAGACACCCCTCCAATATCCACCCAGTACCCACCGAGAGTAGGAACCGGATCTGGCGTTTAACGTAGATCGGGATGCCGCCCGTCTGTCGATGGACCGCTGATCATGACTAGCCGAGGTGCGCCGGATGATTCCGGTCACGCACGGCACCAAGGGTGCGCTCGTTGACGGCGCTGCGGCGTGACGCAACGGGGTGGTCATCCGGCTTCATCTGCCTCTGGTTCGTCTTCCCGATTCCGCGCTTGCCACTCCTTCAGCCAGATTTGCGCCTCGGCGTCGGCGGCGTCCAGGTCCGCCATGGTGATGGTCAGTTCGGCATCCAGGGCATCGGCCTCCGCCTTCGCCGCCCGCTGCCGCGGGCCGGGCGGCAGAGACTGGGCCAGCAGGCGCCAAGCATCCCGCTCCCCCCAGCCATAGGAACAGTCGAGGGCGATACGCAGCGCCGCCTCCCCATCATCCACCGCCCGGTCCTGATCCCCAAGGGCGAGCCGGACCTGCCCGCGCAGGATCAGGGCATCGGCCTGGATCAGGCGCATCTCCCGCGGGGCGGCGATGGACAGGGCCTCCTCCGCCCTGGCAAGCGCGTCGTCCAGACGGCTGAGGGCGAGGTCGACCCGGCCGGCGGTGACATGCAGCCGGGCCAATTCCACCAGCATGCCGCGCCGGAACACGCCCTCCGCCACGGCCAGCGGGGATGCTGCCTCCCCCGGCCGGTCCTGGAGCCGCGACGCCTCCGCCAGCAGGCGGTCGTAGCGGGCGGCGTCATTGTCCCAGCTATTCCGATCACTGATCGCCCGGTTGTCCCTCAGGCGGGCGACCGCCGTCTCGACCACGTCAGGCTGTCCGCCGCGAAGCATGACGTCAACCCACCGTGTGCCGCGAAGGCTATAAAGCCCGTGCATGGAGTAGCCGATAGCAATCTCCAATACATTTGCACGGGAAAATTCTATCAAACCCTGTCTCAATCTACCATCTTTTGCCAATAGTGCCGCTGTGAAACCAACATATGCGGCAGAGTTGCGAACTTCGCGGTCATCCGAAACTTTTTCGGCATGCCTGAGAGCTTCGCCACTCTTTTTGAATGCACCCTGCAGGTTTCCGAGGTCGACCTGGATGCTGCAAGCATTCTGGAGTCCGTTTGAAAGGCGCTTCCAATCCTTGCGCTGCCGATCAATATCATTCGCCTTGTTGATGGCCGCCGCCCCCTCATGAAGATCACCTAGGTAGCCCGCTGCGAATCCGAGTGCATTCCAATAAAAAGCTAAGCGTATCTCCCCCAACTGCTCAGCGCACCGGCCCTGCCGCTCAGCGTCTCCGACGAAGCCACGCGCCACGGCCCGCTTCGCCTGCGGCGCGGCGATCCACTTCAAGAGTTGGCCGTTCTCCAACCGCCCCCGGTACAGCGCGTCGGCCGCCCTGAAATCCCCGGCCGCCTGCAACAGGTCGATGGCCAGCAGCACCGGCTCCACCGCCGCCAGGGTGCGGGGCCGGTCGTCGCTGGGCGCGCCGCTGAGCAGGTCCGCCGCCCGGCCGGCGGCGCCGCTGCCGATCAGGACGCCGCGGAAATGGTCGCGCAACACGGGGTGCGCGGCATAGCCGGCCCCGTCCGCCATCGGCTCCCGCGTCAGCACGCCGTCGAGTTGCAAGCGGGACAGGGTGGTGCGCAGGGCCGAATCCGCGGGCAAGGGTGCCTCCGCATCCTCCCCGAACAGCCCGCGGGCGATGCGCAGCACGGTCGCCTCCGCCACCGGCGTGCGGAACAGGGCGACGACGCCCAGCAGCCGCACCTGGGTCGGGGACAGGCGCCGTTCATAGAAACCCAGCAGCCGGCGCAGCTTCTCGGCCAGCGGCGCGCCGGGGGCGGTGGTGCCGGGGGTGAAGACCTGATCCAGGAACCGCCGGGGCGTATCCCGCAGATCGGACGGGATCGCGTCGGCGAAGACACGCAGGCCCAGCGGGTGGCCCTGCAACGCCGCGCTGACCTCGCGCCGCTCCTCCGCGGTGCCGTCCACCTTCATGGAGCCCAGCAGATCCGCCCCCTGGTCGGGTGTCAGGCCGGGCAGTTCCAGTTGCTGGAAGCTGAGGCCGAGAAAACGGGTCAGATCGGCTAAGGTGAAGCGGCTGGTCAGCACGATCAGGCTGGAATGGTCATCCCGGCAGGCGCGGGTCAGGAAGTCCCGCAGAAGGCCGTCCAGGAAGCGGCCATGCGCCTCCTCCTCCCCCTCCTGCACCACCTCCAGCCCGTCCAGCACCAGCACCAGCGGCCGTTCCGCCAGCCGGCGGCAGGCCTCCCGGGCCAAGTCCCTGTCGCCCGTCGGAGCGGGCGATCCGAAGGTCTTGTGGGTCCAGTCCAGGAACGCAGTCAGCAGGTTGCCCGTGTCGCGGTCCTGGTAAAAGCTCCAGGCGAACAGACCCGCGAAGGGGCGGGACTGCCAGCCGGCTGTGTGTTTCAGCCAATGGCCGATCAGGGCGGTCTTGCCGGTCCCACCCACGGCGCAGAGGGCAACGGCCCTCACCCTCGGGTCCTTCACCCAGCGGTCCAGCCGCACCATCTCCTCCCCCCGGCCGGTGAAGCGGTCATCGTCGCTGGCCGCATGGACCCAGTGCTGATACAGCGTCGGCACCGCGGCGGTGGCTTGGGTCGGCGGCTTGGGCGGCTCCCGCGCGGCGAGGGCGTCGAGAAGGGTCAGCAGGGCGGAATGGTCGCGGCCCCCGTTCGGGGCCGGGTAGAACAGCGGTCGGACGTGGTAATCCTGCTCGAACGCCTCGCGCCGATCCCGCACGTCGTCGGGATCGATCGTCTCCCCCTCCTTCAGCGGCCAGCCGAGCAAGGCGATGTGCCGTGGCAAGGCATGGGCGTCCCGGAAATCCCGCAGCAATTCGCCGACCATGAAGGTGAATTGCGGGTCGTTGAAGCCGAAGCCGGCGAAGACCAGCCGGTCCTGCCCCCACAGCTTTTCAAACACCCTTTTGTACAGCCCCGGCCGGTAGGCCGCCGCATAGTCCCTGGCGTTCAGCACCGTTCCGCCCGGCTTTTGCCAATAGCCATGCAGCCACAGGATGGGGCACTCGTCCTGGAATACCTCCCCCGTATACCAGCGGTGGATTTCCCCCTCATCCTCCCAGGTGGGGGTGCCGGTGGTCAGGCATTCCTTGCGGAACTCCTGCCGCGCGAAGTCCAGGGCCGGGTCGTAATTGGTGGTGACGAAACCCTTGAACGGCCGGGTCATCAGCGCGGCATGGACCGGGGTGAATCGCTTGCCGTCGGCGCCTCGCTTCGGCCCGAAGGTCGATTTCAGGAACTGCCGGTAGCGATCGTCCCCCAGCTTGCGGAGGATGGCGTTCACACGCTGCTGCGGCGTGCTCCCGTTGTTCCGCTTCCACCGTTCTGCATCCTTCGGCTCCGCCTTTCCAACCTCTACCGCATGGTCGGCAAGCTGATCGATGAACTGGCCCCACAGGGGATAGAGCCCCGCCGAGGCGCCGGCCCCGACGAAAGCGACGGCCTCCCCGCTTCCGACCACTTTAGCCAAGTCGTCGAAGACGGCACGGTTTCCCGGCAGGGAGAGTATCTCGTCAAGGGGGGGGCATGCACGGTTGTCGCCGGGTCAGTTGATCTCCTTCGGATAGTATAACCACGCATTCGGATTACAATGGGAGAGGTCTCGAAGGATCAGCCTCCGCCCGCATACTCGCGTACGCTCACTGGCTATGGGGGCGGCACTTCCTTAGGAGGTTCACCAGGCTCGGATCACCAGCGGCCCCGCCAGCAGCAGCGTCATGCCTGCCCCCGGCTCCAGGGTGATGACGGGCAGGCGGTCCAGCAGGGCGCGGGTGGCTTGGTCGAGGGGGCGGTCGGCGGTCCGGCCGAGGATGGGGCCGATCAGGGAGCCACCGTCCGACAGGGCGGCGGTGGCGAGGTCTGTGGCGGTGCCGGCGGCGATAAGCAGGCCGGTGGACAGCCAGGGCACCTGCACCCGGCCGGGCAGGCCGGCGGCACCGGTTGTGTCGGCCGCGACGGCGGCCGGGCGGATGCTGTCGGCCCAGGGCCAGGGGCGGGTGATCACCGGGTCGGCCACGGCGATGCGGCGCCGGCCCCGGGCACTGCCGGGGGCGACGGAAAGGGTGACAGTCGACCCGGCCGGGATCGCCCGACAGGTCAGCCCATTGCCCAGCACATCCCGGGTCACCATGGTCACCAGTATACCCCCTTGCTCCGTCACCACCCGGTTCAGGGTCTGGAGCGGGATGGGTGTGCCGGCGGGAACGTGGCAGGTCGCTGCCCCCGTCACCGCTGCGGGCGTCTGGCTATGACCCCACTGACCGGCACCCCGGGTGGTGTCGGCGGTCATGCCTGCGGCCGAGTCGGGCCCCGCCATCGCTCCGGGATAGAGCCCGTCGGACCCGGCCGGGTCCCCTGGGGTCCGGCCCCCTTCCTCCTCCCTCGGGCGGGACCAGCCGCCGACACCGGCGGCGCGGGCCTGTTCGGCCAGGCGGTCGGGGGCGGCTTGGGTGGGGCTTGGCCCGATGGGCGTGGTGGGATCGAAGCGGGGGCGCGGCGGCTCCACCGGGTTTGGGGGCACGGGCGGGGCGGCCACGGCCGGGACGGACAGATCCTCGTACCGGGGCAAGGCCGGGGCGGGGCTCTGGCGGGTGACGTCCAGGGCCCGACGGGGCGGTTCGGGTGCGGGCTCCCCCGCCATCAGCAGCCAGGCGATTCCGCCCAGGGCGAGGAGACCGGCCCCGGCGGCGATGACCCGGCCGGTATGCACTCCCGCCACCGGCAGGCTGCGCCTTGCCAGCGGATCATCCGGCGGCGGTTCCGGCGGCAGATGCGGCGGACGGGTGGTGCCTGGGCCGGGGGCTTGGCCGGGAGTTTGGCTGTGAGCTTGTCTGGGGCCTGGGCCATTGCTGGGGCTGGGACCGGATCCAAAGCCGCCCCCGATATGCCCCGGCGAACCCGGGGTCCACACGCCGGAGCCGTGCAGGCCCTCGCCCTTCCGTACGCCGTCGTGACTGCCGGCGTCGTGCCCGCCCGGATCGCCGCTCATCGGACCCCTCCCTTTCCGATCACCCGTTCCGGAACCGCCTTCCCTGGATCACGCCTTCCTGAGACGCCCGTCCAGGAATCACGGGGGCTGGAACCAATCCCCACCGCCCCCATCGCCCCCGGGACCGCCGCGCCCGGCCGGTGCCCCGCCACGGCCCTGCCCCTCACGGCCGCCGGGTGATGTGGACGGATGCGCCCTCCAGCCCCAGCAGCAGGCGGGGATAGACCCCTGCCACCTGGAGCGTGTCGCCGATCCGTTGGGCCTGGACCGGCAGGGCTTCACCCCTGTCATCCAGGCGCCAGGCGGCGGGCATGCCCTGACCGCCCAGGGCCCCACCCGGCAGGTGGATCACCGTCACCGCGCCGTCGTCGCAGACCGGGGGCTGGCCGTCGGCCGTGGGCACCGGATGCCAGGGCGGCGCATCGCCGGACAGGGCATAGGCGCAGTGGCGGAGAACGGATCGGCTCTGCCGCATCAGCCCGGGGCCGCTCGCCGTCAACCCCTGGACCGGCGCCCCGGGCGAGCCCGCGAGCGGCGCCCCGGGTCCCCCTGCCCCCACCCCCACCGCCACCGCGACTGACGGCGCCACACCGCCGTTGAGTGCCGCCAGCACATCCTCCGGATAGCGCCAGCGCACCTCCACATGGTGGGTTTGGGTCCAGGTCTGGACGTCCAGATCGTATTTGCGCCGGTCGGTGAAGATGCTGACCTGGTGCTTCAGCCCGGCCCGCCGCGGCATGAAGGCCACGCATTCGGTGCGCGCGCCCTCCGGCCCGTAGGCATAGACCGCATGGGGCAGCCAGACCTGTTCCCCCGGGGCGACCACGTTCAGCACCCGCTCCCCGGGCCTGAGGCAGGCGAGGGTCTGGTTGTCCTGGGCCATGTAGACCCGGAACTGCTTGTCCGGATGATACCAGTAGGTACAGGTCTTGCCGGTGAAGCAGGTGGGCGTGGGCAGGTCCAGCCCCTCCCGGTTCGCGGCCTGCACGGCTGCCCGGGCCATGGCCCCGGTGGGCGGCGGCGGCGGCCGTTCCCCCGGCCCGGCGGCGGGCAGCGGCGTTTCCGGCAGGCGCAGGTCGGCCAGGGTCCAGACCCGCGGAACCGGGGTGGCAGGGGGTGGGGAGGCCGTGACCTTGGGCGCGCCGCCCGGTGTCGGTGCGCAGCCGACCGGAAGGAGCATCAGCCCGAGGGTGAGGACCAGTGCGGATCTCATGGCAGGCCTCCCGGATCGGTCGGGGTCGCCACCGGCGGACCGGCCCCAAGGGATGGGGCCCGCCGGGTGACGGGCAGGGGCAGGGCCGTGGCCGCAGGTTCGGAGAAGCCGGTGATGGAGACACCGTCCAGGGCCCCGTCGCGCGACATTCCATCCCGGGTGACCACCGCCGCCGCCATCAGGCTGCGTTCCACCGGCTTGAAGTCGCGGTAGACTGTTTCTGCCCACACCACGTGGAAGGAGCTGAGCCCGGTGGCGGGATCATGCTCCCGCTCCTCCAGCGCCAGATCGGCCACATCGCGGGTCCAGCCCTCGCCAGGGTCCAGGTCGGCGGCCAGCAGCCCGTCCCATTTCCGCTCCGCCCCGTCTGTCAGCCGGGCGCGGGCGGCGGCCCGGTCCCGGGCAAGGGCCACCGGGTCGGTGCCGATGGCCCGGGTCCAGCGCACGAACCAAGCGACGGCGTTCAGCCGCGTACCCTTGGTGACGGTCAGGGTATCGTCCAGCAGAACCAGGCGCTGATGGCCGGAGGCCAGTTCGTCCAGCCGGTAGACCGGCTTGTGCCGCGCCACCTCCACCAGCTGGGCGGTGAGGCGGCGGTTGTCCCAGGTCATCACCCCGCCCCAGGCCAGGCTGATCACCACCAGGGCCGCCCACCAGCGCTGCACCCGCAGCGCCTTGGCCTCCCGGCTGGCGCGGTAGGTCATGGCAGCCAGGTACTTGGAGCTGTCCGGGATGGCTGCCGCGGGCGGATCGTAGCGGTGGACGGGCCGGGTGGTCATGGGCCGGTCTCCCTGTCCGGGGAGGGGGGCGGGGCCTTGGCTGCGGCCGGAGCGGCGGCATCCTGGCTTCCGCCCCCGTTGACCCAGGAGCGTTCACCCCCCCAGGCCTGGATCAGCAGGCTGGCTTGGCCGCGGGAAAGGCCGGGATCGTAGCTCCGCCCCTGGGCCAGGCGATCCAACTCCCTCCGCTGGGCATCGGTCATGGGCCTGTCCCAGCCCTGGGCGGCCCGGGCGGCGGCCCCGGGGGCGGTGGCCGCCCCCGACATGCCGGCGGAGCCGCCGGCCGCCCCACCGGGTCCCAGGGCGGACATGATTGCGGCCGGTCCTGTCGCCCCGCTGCTCCCGGCCCCGCTGCCCATGCGCAGGGAGGAGAGGCCGGCGGCGGCACCGCCGGCAAGGCTGCCGGTGGCCATGGCCCCGGCGCGGGCCGCGACCCAGAGGGCGACCATGGCGGAGGCCCCGTCCATGATGGGCCCGCCGTTGATCAACCCGGCCGCGGCCCGCGGCGCCTTGACGGCCAGGAGGAAGATGGCGACGGAAAGCAGGGCCACGCCCAGGGCCTGGTCCAGGCTGGCATCGCCGACGAACTCGATCGTCAGCAGCATGCCGCCCGCCAGGGTGATCATCAGCCCCAGGACCAGGAGCTTGAGGGCGGATGCCGCGACATAGCCGATGGCCCGCTCCGCCACGAAGCTGGTGGGGCCGAGGACGGCGAAGGGGATGGCGAGATAGGCTGCGAGCGACAGGATGCGGAATTCCAGGAAAGCCAGGAAGACCTGGATCGCCAGGACCGCGAAGCTGACCAGCACGATCAGGGCCGCCAGCAGGAAAAGGACGATCTCCAGGAAGTTCAGGAAGAAGTCCACCGGCCCCAGCATCTCCTCGACGCGCCACATCAACGGACTTGCTGCCGACAGACCAAGGCGCGCGATAGCGCCTGGATCCTCCAAGGAGAACCCTTCCATCGGCACCAAGTCCTGCCCCTGCTCCACCGCCGCCTGCATCAGGGCGGCGGAGCCCTCGGGGAACCATTCCAGCAGCCAGCCGATCGCGGCGAACTTGATGATCATCCGGATCAGGGGACCATGGACGCGCGCCCTGCCCTCGAACAGCCAGAGGGCCAAGGCAAGGCTGTAGGACAGGGTCGCGGCCATGGTCAGCACCGCCCGCGCATCGTCCCCAAGCAGCCCGAACCCGGTCACGACAGCCCGGGTCAGTTCGTCGAGGGCGAAGGTGAGCGCGCTGGAATCCATGCCCTACTCCGGTGTCGGCTGTTGGTCGGGACGGGGAGAGTCGGGGTCGGCATCCCTTTTGATGAAGGGGTTGGGCTGCACCTCGCCGGACGGGCTGCGGTAGGGTTTGTCAAAATCCCGCCAGATCGAGTCCCTGATCACTGATCTCCGCTCCATTGCCCGTTCCAGTTCGGACGGCGTTTCTGCTGATCGCTGTGCCTGCACAACGAGCCCGGCCGCGCCGATGACGGCGAGGACGAGGAGGGCCATGAGGGTGATGGCGATGGCTTTCCAGGACATGGGTCAACGGCCTCCATACCGGTCGATGTCACGCCAGTTGATGAGGTCGTGCAGGCGGGCCCGCTCCAGGGCGGCGCGCTCCTCGTCCAACCGGGCCTCCACGGCCCGCTGATGGGCGGCCTGGACCAGCAGCATCTGGCTGGTGACTTCAACGGACAGAAGGCCCGCCTGGGTCGCCATATCGGCGGCACAGGCCTGGCCGGTGCAGGCCTTCAGGGCGGCCATGACCGCACCGATGCGGGCGGGATACTCGGCGGCGGCGGTGACCGCATCGGCACTGGCAAGCTTGCTGGCCCGGGATGCCGCCTTGGTCAGGCGCGCCTGCTCCCGCCGGTGGGCGGTCAGGTCGGCAGCGGTCCAGGTCTCCGGCAGGACATCGGGGTAGAGACCGGCATACTGCGCCTCCACCCCCGCCACCGACCAGGGTACCAGGTCCACCCGGTCCAGCATGCCGCGGGCGGTGCGCAGCCGGGCGGCGATGGCGCCCGCCGTGTCCAGCGGGCTCAACCGGCGCATGGCGATCATATGCTCGATCTGGCTCAGCATATGGGCGGTCTGCAGCACGATCTCCGCCTGCTGCACCGCCACCATGCCCTCGACGATGCCGGGGCGGCTCTCGATGATCGGGCAGCCCCCGCCCAGCAACCCGCCGAGCCAACCGCCGCCGCCGCAGCGCCCACCACCGAACAGCTGCGCTTGGGCCGGGATGGCGGTGACCCCGGCCAGGACCGTCAGCAGGAGGGCAAGAACGGCATTCCCGGATCTCATGGGCCCGCCTCCCGCGCCAGGGTCTCCAGCCGCTCCGCCTCCTCCTCAAGGCCGGAGGCGCGCAGCCAGGCGGCGGCGAAGCCCGCCGGGCCCACCCGGTCGCGCAGGGAGAGTGCGCGGGCCCGGTCCTCCGTGCCGCCGCGGGCGCAGAAGGCCAGGGCGGCGGGGTCCAGGTCCAGGCGGCCCAGCCGGGCGCCGTCGCGGCTGTGGACCAGCAGGTCCCGCCGGGGCATGGCGCCTGCGACCAGGTCCAGGGCGGCCCGGCTCACCCACCAATGACGGTAGAGGGGGCGGGTGGCGGCCATCGGGTCGGGCAACAGGATCAGGGTGGGGATGGTGGCCAGCATGGCGGCGGCCGGACTGCCGGCGATGTCGTCCAGCAGATGGGTGGCCAGGACCAGGGCGACGTTGCGCTTGGGGCCGCGGCGGCGCAGCTCGTCCAGCTCGTGCCCGTGGCTGCGCAGGGCCTTGAAGGCCTCATCCACCAGGAACAGGGTGGGCCGCCCATCCTCGAACAGGCGGTAGAGCCGGCGGAACAACGCCCGCAGGGTCGGCACGGCCGCGTTTCCGCGGTCCAGCAGGTTGCCGAGATCCACGGTGATCCAGGGGCTCTCAGCCAGGCGGTCGGTGGCGGCGTCCAGCAGGTCCCCGGACGCTCCGCCCCGGCACCAGGGGTCGAGGGCGTCGCGCAGGGGCTCCGACTGGATCAGGGGGCGCAGATGGGTCAGGGTCCGCTCGGCCGGATCGGCGCGGGCCAGCAGGGCCAGCGCCCGGTCCAGTGCAGCCGCCCCGCCCGGCACCGTCTCCACCTGCAGCAGGTCGCCCAGCCAGGCCCCCGCCCAGGCCAGACCGGCCGCGCTGTCGATCTCCACCAGGGGCTGGAGGGCCAGATCGCCCCCGCCCATGGACAGATGCTCCCCACCCGCGGCCAGGGTGGCGACCAGGCTGGTGGACAGGGTCGAATCCACATCCAGCCAGATCACCCGCGCGCCCGGCACCCGGGCCAGGAACTGATGCCCCAGCAGGGCCAGAAGAGTGGATTTGCCGGTGCGGGGCGGGCCGACCACCAGGGCCGCGGCATCGTCGCCGCTGACCAGGTCCAGGTTGAACCCTTCCCCGCCCGGCGCCTCCAGCCGCAGCAGCGGCGGGCAGTTCCAGCGCCGGTTCCAGCCCGCCCCCGGCCAGGAGCTGGACAGGACCATCAGGTCCGACAGCACCACCTGGGTCATCGGCACCTTGCGCGGGTTGGGGCGCACATGCCCTGGCATTGTGCCGTACCACGCGCGCTCCGCCCCCAGCCCCTCGGTGATGCAGGCGAAGCCCAGGCCGCGCAGCAGCTTGACCAGCGCATCCTGCCGGTCATCCGCCTCCGCGGCATTCCCGCCCCAGACCACGGCGGTGGGGGTGAGCCAGCCGGCCGACGTGCCGGCCTGGGCGGCGTCCAGCCGGGCGGCCTCCGCCTCCATCGCCTCCAGCATGCCCACCGCATCATGCCGCAGGGTCTGCACCCCGCCGACACTGCGCAGCAGGACGGAGCGCCAGTCATAGGAGGTGTCGTCATGCCGCCGCCACAGGGCCGCGAAGACACCGCGCGCCTGCATCTGGTCCATGCACTCGAACCGCATCGACCAGCGGAAGGGAAAGGGCAGACCCAGCAGCCCGTTCAGCAGGCCGGGGTGGGCATGGGAAGGGTAGCCCAGGATGCCGATCACCCGCATGTGGGTGCGCGATGTGCCGTTGGTCCAGCAGGGAAAGGACCCGGGCAGGAAGCCGATATCGACGATGGCGGCCTTGAGCGGGAAGCCCGGCACCGGCGGCACCGCCACTTGGTCCATCGGCCGGGGCGACACGCAGGAATGCAGCATGCCCAGCAGATCCGCCCCGGTCAGCACCCGGGCCTGGCCCAGCACCCGGGCCAGCAGGCCGGCCACCTGATCCACCAGCCGGACGAAGGGCTCCACCTGGTCGCGGTAGACGTCCCCCACCTGCCGCTCCGACGCACCCTTGGTGAACCAGGCGGCGACACGCCGGGCGGGCGCCGGTGCAGTAGCCGGGGTCCAGGTGATCGCCAGGAAGCTGCGGCTGACCAGACCCGCCGCCACCGCCACCCCTGTCCCTGTCCCTGCCGCTGCCCCCCCGATCCGATCCCGCCGCTCCCCGTCGATCAGGGCGGCGGCCGGATGGTCGGCAAGCCCCGCCGGATAGCACCCGCCCCAGCGCCGCTGGAATTCCGCATGCAGGCACCAGCCCCCGGTGAACGGATGCAGCACCGTCGCCACCCCCGCCGCCATGCGCCGGACCTCCGCCGGGTCCAACACCGCCTGATCCCAGCCGCGATACTCAATCACGGCCAGCAGCGCCCCATCCTCCTCCAGCAGCACCACCCCATCCGCCACCAGGCAATCCCACGGCAAATGCCGCGAGAGCGCATCGAACCCATCATCCCAAGCCGAGACATCCAACATGCCCGCCTCCCTGCGGAGAGGCGGTCAGTGTAAGCCGCGAACACAGGCAGCGCAGCGGGGTGGGGGTGTAGTGGGGGGTAGGAGGATACCGGGGCCTTCAGTCCCGGGTCAGCGCCCTTACCGCCGCGCCGCCGCCACCCGGTCCCTCCCGCATGCCAAGGAGGTAGGCTTCGCAGACAGCCTCGATCGCCGCCCCCAGGGAGATGAAGACACCGCCGTCCCCTCGCCGTTCCAGGATGTCCCGCTCCCCGTTCAGGCTGAGCAGCAGGTCCTTGGCCGCAGCCGGGGTCATGACGCGGTGCCCATGGGCAGGGAGGCGCGGTTGGCCTCCCCGGTCAAGGCCTTGTGGGTCTTGACCTCAAGATCATGCTTCGCGCGCAGCCGGGCATAGGCCGTCGCATCGCCGACGGCGGCACGCAGTTCAACGCTCAGCGCCTCCAGCCTTGCCATGGACGCATCCAACCGGGTCTGCAGATCCGGCCCCACCCGGCGCCCGGCCAGGAAGTCGGAAACCGGGGCGTAGGCCGGTGCGGTGCGCGCTACGGCTGGTGCAGCCAGTGTGACGGCGCCGTGGCCGAGGGCGGCGACCCCGAGAGCAAGAGACAGGGCACAACAGACTTTGGATAGCATGGACTTGGATCCCTATTGTGTTGATCGAGCCCGCCGGAGCAAGGTGGGATCGCCGTCCCCCGGGAACTAGGCAATACGGTACGCTTGCCGGGAAGCAGATACGATCGTGATGGATATCTTGCAGGACTTACACATCGGATGCTTCCTAAAGGCGGATTCCCGTCGGGTTGGACAAAATAAATCCATCTTTGATAAATTACAGTTTCAGCCTGTCTTCCTTCCGCATCTTTTATGGTCTTCAGGTGAGCGCAATATCTCATGAAAAGATATGGGTATTTATAAATGCGAGGTCAAATACAATTTCGCGTCCTCCATACGGATTGACGTGTATCGGTAAGGGTCAGCAAAAGCTGGCGCCCGTGCTGGAGACGGTCGGGGGCACTGGAATGGGACGGCCGGCACCGGCGCCTCTTCCGACATCAGCGCTCCGGACCGATGGAGGCGCGGACCGGTGATCGACCGGCAACCCCCGGCTCTTCGGATGGGAAAGCAGTACCACGGGACGGGCAATGGGGCCCCGGGGATTGGAATGGCCAGCCGGGTCGCCCAAATGGCGGGTCGGGGCCGCCGGCCCGTTCGATGAGAGGGCAGACGGTCTCCGCGAGGAGAAAATCCATGTCCCCAGCACCTCTCCCTCCCGCCCCGTCCGGCCCGGTCGCCTCCCCCGCTACCCTTCCTGGAAACGGTCATCCAGGGAATGTCCATTCCGGTGAGGCCCGTCGCGCAAACAGCCGTCCCGGCGATCCCCGGCTTACCGATCCCGGTGATGTCCGCCTGCACCGTCGGGTCCGCATCGCCAACCGGGCCTTCGGGGTCTTCGTGACCGTCTGCGCGGCCGTCATCCTGTATGAACCTGCCACTGCCGCCGTGGGCAACTCCCTGGGCCTGGAAGGGTTCTGGGTCCGGCATGCCGCCGGCACGGGCGCGCTTGTGCTGGCCGGCAGTGCTTTCCTGAGCCTGTACATCGCCTTCTGCAACGCTGTCGAGGCGCCGCGGTGACGGGGTGGAGGGGCCTGCCCGCCGCCTCCCTCCTTCGAACGCTCCCCCGAATGCTCCATGGCTCACATTCCGAGTTACTGATATGGTGCAGCGCGAAACCGGAGGGGGCTGGAACCTGACATCCCTGATATCGGAACACCTGGATGCCATGGATCCGGCGGCACCGGACCTGTATGGGAAGGGATGGTGGGGCCTTGGCACAGCGGAGCAGAAGCCCGTCCGGACACCCGACGGTCATCGCCGTCGTCGGCGCATCCGCGGGCGGTCTTGAGGCCCTGCAGGCCCTGTTCGGCGGCATGCCGGTGGAAATCGATATCGCCTTCCTGGTTGTCCAGCATCGGTTGCCGGGGCACGAAAGCCTTCTTGTCGACCTGATCGCCCGGCGCACGGGTCTGCCCGTCATCGAGGGGGCGGACGGGATGGTCCTGTCGCCCGGGCATGTGGTCCTGGCCCCCGCCGGGTTGCCGACCTGGATCGAGAACGGGCACCTGCGCGTCGGCGCGGCACCTGAACCGGATCGGATCGCGCTTCCCATCGACCGGATCCTGCGGTCACTGGCGGAAAGCTGCGGGGAAGCAGGGATCGCCGTCATCCTGTCCGGTGCCGGCCATGACGGGGCCCTGGGGGTCCGCGCCGTGAAGGAGGCGGGCGGCCTGATCATCGCCCAGGAGCCAGGAACGGCCGGCATGGATCTGATGCCGCGGGCCGCCATCGATACCGGCTGCGTCGATCTGATCCTCCCGCCCGACCGGATCGGGGCGGCCCTGCTCGACTATGTCGCGCACCCCTATGTCGCGGGCGGGGCGGAGGCGGGGTCCGGCGGTGTGGAAACCCAGCGCATCCTGGACCAGATCGTGGGATTGCTGCTGACCAAGACCCGCATATCATTCCGCGACTACAAGCGCCGAACCCTGGCGCGGCGGATCGAGCGCCGGATGGGGATCTGCCGCATCGCGACGATGGCCGCATATCTCCACCACCTGCGCACATCCCCGGGGGAGCCGGCGGCACTGGTCCAGGACCTGCTGATCAGCGTGACCCGGTTCTTCCGGGACCAGGCCTCGTTCGAAGCGCTGCGCCAGGACGTGATCGTGCCAATGGTCGCAGTTCACGACCGGGATGCGCCCATCCGGGTGTGGGTCCCCGGCTGCGCCACGGGGGAAGAGGCATACTCCATCGCCATGCTGCTGACCGAGGCCGGGGCGGGTTCGGCGGAGGGGCCCGACTTCAAGATCTTCGCATCGGACATCGACGAACGGGCATTGGACTTGGCGCGGACCGGCCGGTATCCCGAGACCGGTGCGGCCGACCTGCCGCCGGGCTTTCTCGACCGGTATTTCGAGCAGGAGAGCGGCGGCATCCGGGTGAACGACCGGCTGCGCTCCCATATCGTCTTCGCCCGCCAGGACCTTCTTGCCGATCCGCCCTTTTCGCAACTGGACCTGATCAGCTGCCGCAATCTGCTGATCTATGCGGAGCCGGAGGCGCAGAAGCGTCTGATCCCGCTGTTCCATTTCACCTTGAACCGGGACGGCTTCCTGTTCCTGGGCAGCGCGGAGACGACGGCCGGGCGCGGCGACCTGTTCGACCCGGTTTCGGCGAAACACCGGATCTTCCGGCGCCTGGGCGGGCAGCGGGGCCGCACCCTTCCGCCCGGCAATCCCGCCGGTGAGATTGCGGGGCCCGCACGGATGGAGCGCATGATGGCGGAACCGGCACGGCACGGCCCGGAGATGATGCGCCAAGCCCTGATGGGCGAATTCGTGCCGCCATCCGTCCTGGTCGACAGTAAGGGGCAGATCCGGTTCATCCACGGCAATCTCCAGGACATCCTGGTCATTCCCCCGGGGGAACCGCGGATCGACCTGCTGGCGATGACAAGCGGCGATCTGCGTGTCCAGTTGCGGGATGCCCTGCGCAAGGCATCGACGGAGAAGCGGAAGATCGTCGTCGGCGACGTGCGGCCCGGCCGGGACAGCACGGCGGGAAGTCTCCGCCTGTCCGTGATCCCGATCCAGGCGGGCCGCCGCCTTCCGGAGCCGCATTTCGTCGTCATCTTCCAGCCGGAAGGTCGGGCGGCGGATCCGCCGCCGGTTCCGGCGGACCAGGAACCCCTGGTCGCGCGGCTGGAGCACGAACTGAAAGTGACGCGGGCCGATCTGGAGAGCACGATCCAGGAACTGGAAAGCTCCAACGAGGCGCTGCTGACCGCCAATGAAGAGATCACGACGATCAATGAGGAGATGCAGTCCACCAACGAGGAGTTGGAGACGTCGAAGGAGGAGTTGCAATCCCTCAATGAGGAACTGAGCACCGTCAATGCCCAGCTCCAGGAGAAGATCGAGGAACTGGAGGCGACGAGCAACGACCTGACCAACCTGCTGAACAGCACCGCCATTCCGACGGTGTTCCTGGACAGCGAGCAGCGGATCCGCCGGTTCACCCCGGCCGCGGTCAAGCTGTTCACCCTGATCCCCGGCGATATCGGCCGTCCCTTCACCGATGTGAGCCGCCGGTTCGACGATCCGACGCTGCTGGCCGATGTCGATGCGGTGCTGGACAAGCTGCATCCCGCGGAAGCCCAGGTGGAGGCGACCGACGGCGCGATGCTGTTGCGCCGCATCCTTCCCTACCGGACCCAGCAGAACCGGATCGAGGGGGTGGTGATCACCTTCACCGATGTGACCGCATCGATCCGGGCGAACCAGCAGGTCGCCGCCCGCGCCCGCCAGCAGACCATCGTCGCCGACCTGAGCCAGCGGGCCTTGGCCGGCATGCCTGCCCCCGACCTGTTTGCGGAAACGGCGGCAGCTGTCGCCGCGGTGCTGGAGGTGGACAGCGCCGCGATCCTGAAGGCCGGGCAGGACGGGCGTATCCGGCGCCTGGCCCAGGCGGGTACGCGCGCGGCCGATCTGCCGGGCGGCGATGTGACCGCCGATCCTCTGAGCGACATCGGCCAGGCCGTTGCCACCCGGCTGGCCGTGCGGGTGGGTGACTTCCTGAACGAACCCAGCCTGCGCCCAACCACCGACCATGACCGGATCGGCAGCCGCAGCTCGGTCGTGATCCCCTTCTCCGGCCCGCCGCCGACCCTGCTGGCCGTCCATGACCACCGCCCCGACCGGTTCGGGGACGATGACCAGAACTTCCTCCTGTCCATCGCGAACATGCTGGGACTGGCGATGGAGCGGGAACGGGCGGAGCAGGAGACCCGGTCCGCCCGCGATCTGGCCCAGGACGTGATCGACACCCAACGCCTGCCCTCCCTGCTGCTGAACGAGGCGGGGGAGATCGTGTCGGCGAACGCGGCCTACCATCTGCGGTTCGGCACCGTGGCGGATACGGTGATCCAGCGCCGGCCGGCGGATACATGCCCCGAGCTGTGGCAGGGCCCGCGCCTGGCCGATGCCATCCGGTCGGTCCAGAACGGCGGCCCGGCCGTGCTGGGGCTGGAAATCGCCCATGACCAGCCCGACGGCCGGAGCACCTGCTTCCAGGTGGATGTCCAGCGGCTGGGCCGGACCCCGTCCATGATCGTGATCACGATCGACGACATCACGCTGACCCGCCTCGCGTCGGAGGAGTTGTCGCGGGCCAAGCGCGCGGCCGAACAGGCCTCTGCCGCGAAATCGCGCTTCCTGGCGGCGGCCAGCCATGATCTGCGCCAGCCCCTGCAAGGGGCGGTGCTGTTCCATTCCCTGGCGGTGGGGCGCAACGACAACGGGGAGGTGGAGAAGTACCTGGACCTGCTGGGCAGCACGCTGACCGTCCTGCAGGAGATGATGGAAACCCTGCTGGACATTTCACGCCTGGATGCGGGCATCATCGAGTCGGCGGTCGAGCCGACACCCCTGGACCCCATCCTGGCCGATCTTGCCGCGGAATACGCCCCGCAGGCGGTGGCCGCCGGCTTGCGCCTGCGCTGCGTGCCGTCGGGCCTTGCCGGGCTGACGGACCCCAAGCTGCTGAGCCGGATCCTGCGCAACCTGATCACCAATGCCCTGCGCTACACCGGCAAGGGCGGGATCGTCGTGGGCTGTCGGCGCCGAGGGAACGCGGTGCATCTCCAGGTCTGGGATTCGGGAAGCGGGATCCCGACCGACCAGCTGGAGGCGATCTTCGATGAATTCCACCAGGTCCAGAACGCGGCCCGGGAGCGGCAGCGGGGCCTGGGCCTGGGCCTCGCGATCGTCCGCCGTCTTTCCGACCTGCTGGGGCACAAGGTGCGGGTGCGGTCCGTGCTGGGACGGGGCAGCGTCTTCGAGGTGATCCTGCGCCGGGCGGCCGTCCCGGCGGCCCGGTCACCCGCCCGTCCCGCCGCCCTGCCCGTGGTGCCGCCGATGACCGGGCCCGACCGGCCCTGCATCCTGGTGATCGAGGATGATCCCATCGTGCTGGACGCAATGACCCAGGCGCTGCGTGATGCCGGGCTGGACGTGCGCAGCGGGCTGGATCTGGAGACGGTCGTCGCCCGCCTGGGGAAGGACGACGCCGGGTCCGTCGGCTGCATCCTCAGCGACTACATGCTGCCCGGCGCGCTCAGCGGGATCGAGACGGTCGACCTGCTGCGCCAACGCCTGGGCCGGAACATCCCGGCCATCCTGCTGACGGGCGACACCTCCCCCGACCGTCTGAAGGAAGCACGGACCAGCGGGCTGGTTGTCATGCACAAGCCCGTGAAGCTGCCGGATCTGCTGGGCGCGATCCGGACCATCATGGCCCCGGACAGCCCCCCCGCCACCCGGGACAGTGCGACCGCTGAAACGGGGGGAGCGGTGGAAGCAATGGCCGACCAGGTCGGCCCTGCCGCCGCCCGGGACGCATGAACAAGGAAATGTCCCCCCGGACCGGGACGGGGCCGGATCGCGGCCCTGCGCCGTTTCCGCGCTACCGGCGGGAGGAGATGGTTGCCGACGCGCTGGTGCATGCGGCGGGGATTCTTCTGGCGCCGCCTGCGGCCCTGTTGCTGCTGTATCCGACAGGGGGGGCGGGGGATGCGGGTCCGACCCCGCTGGTCATGGCCGCCCTTGTCCTGTACGTGCTCGGCATAAGCGGCATGCTGGCGGCCTCCGCCGCCTACAACCTTGCCCCGCCGGGCGCGGTCAAGGCATGGCTGCGGCGCCTGGACCATGCGCTGATCTTCGGGGCCATCGCCGGCACCTATACGCCCTTCCTGCTGCTGGGGATGCCGGGAACCGTGGGGACGGTCCTGGTCACGGCGATGTGGGGGCTTGCCGTTCTGGGAGCCACGCTGAAACTCCGCGGCCGGATGGGAAGCCCCCGCCTGTCGACCGCCCTCTATCTCAGCCTGGGCTGGATAGGGGTCCCGGCCTTCCCGGTCCTGGCCACCATGCTGAAGGCGGAGACATTGTGGATGGTCGGGGCGGGCGCCCTTCTCTACAGCGTCGGGGCGGTGATCCACCTGATGGACCGGCTGCGGTTCCACAACGCGATCTGGCACGCCATGGTCCTGGCGGCGGCGGCCTGCCACTACATCGCCATCCGGTGCCAGTTCGCACCGGGTGCGTGATCACGGCCTGCCAGAGGGGGGCCGGTCGGGCGGGGAAGAGACGGGGCCCGGCCCGGATGGACCGACCGCCCCCTTGCCCGCGGGAGGCGTCCCGGGCGGGCTGAAAGGCCCGAACCAGGCAGCCAGAAGAATGCAGACCCCGATCACAAGAGGGACGACCCAGACCGGCGTTATCTGGATGCCGCCGCGGCCGCGCGGAAGGGCGTGATGCGGGTCGGCGGCTGGTCCAGCCCCATCCGGCGGAGGGGCCGGATTTCCTTGCACCACATCCACCGCCAGGGCAGCCGCCAGCGCATCCGGGGTGATAGGCACCGCCTCACTGATGCCGTGCTCCTTGTCCTGACGGTAGATCATGGTGCGGATCCGCCGTCGGCTGGGGAAGGACAGGTCCTGAAGATCCTCCTCATCCGTTTCCACCTCATACAGGCCGGGAGGCCAGGGGGTGTCGAACCCGTCAAGCCGGAAGGGATGGCGGAAGGTCACGGTGGTGCGGGTCGTATGGATGCCCATGGTCGTCTCCCGGATTGGGCGGCGGAATGGTCCGGCTGGGATTCAGATCCCGGCACGCCGGAGGACCCTGATGGGGATTGGGTCGCAGCGTCTAATGGGGAAATCCCGGCGGTCACCCAGGTCAGCGCGATCAGGGCCAGTGCGGCCGATGCCGCGCCGGCGGTCAGGATCCCCAGCTTCGCCGTGTCGACCAGGGCGGGATCGAAGCCCAGCGGGGCGATCAGGAAGCCCATGGTGAAACCTATCCCCGTCAGCGGGCTTGCTGCCGCCAGAAGGCGCCACGACAGACCGGGCGGCAACGTCGCCGGCCCGCACGCCACGGCCGAAACACCGAAAAGGAGGATACCCGCCGGCTTACCCAGGAACAACGCGATGAACACGCTTGTCCCGGGCCCATCCATCCAAGCTTCCCCCGTGACCGTCACCCCGGCATTGGCCAGGGTGAACAGCGGCAGGATGATGAAGGCGACCCAGGGATGAAGCCCCATCTCCAACCGTTCCAGGGGGGACAGCGCCTCCCGCGCGGCCGTTCCGGCCTGTTGCAGGTCCCGCCGCTCGGCCGTGTCCCCGCTCCAGCGGTCGCCGGGCGGCGTGGTCACGATGCGCCCCAGGATCGCGCGCAGACGACGGTCGCTGACCCAGCTCCGCGACGGCGTCATCAGACCCATGATGAGCCCTGCCGCCGTCGGCCGCATTCCGGCGGTGTCCAACGCCAGCCAGATCCCCATACCCAGCCAGACATAGCAGCCCACCGATCGGATGCCCGACACGCGAAACCCCACCACGATGAGCAGGCCGAGTGCCGCCAGGGCCAGCGGCCCCGCCGCCGGCAAGGTTCCATAGCCCACGATGAGGACCAGCATGGCCCCGATATCGTCGACAATCGCCAGGGCCAGCAGGAACAGACGCAAGGCGGGCGGGGCGCGGCTGCCCAGAAGGCCCAGGCAGGCCAGAACGAAGGCCGTATCCGTCGCCATCACCACCCCCCAGCCCGATGCCCCTGCCCCGCCGCTTTCCAGCAGCAGGAACAGGGCGGCGGGGACCAGCATGCCGCCGACCGCGGCAACCATGGGCAGGACCGCGACACGCCGGTCCCGCAACTCCCCCAACAGAAGGCCCCGCTTCAGCTCAAGCGTGATGACGAAGAAGAACAGGGTCATCAGCCCGTCATTGATCACCGTTCGGAGCGGCCGGGTCCATTCGAAATCGCCCACCCGAAATCCGACAGGCTGGGTCCAGAGCGCATGGTAAGTCCCGGCCAGGGGAGAGTTCGCAAGACCCAGGGCGATGGCCGCGCACAGCAGCAGGACCGCCCCTGCCAGCGCCTCGATCCGCAGGAACCGTGCCAACGGTGCCATAAGCGGGTCGGTCGGCCCCCGGGGAAGGCGGGAGAAGGGATCATCCATCCTGTCCTCGTCTTTCGATCCGGCAGGGCCGCCGCGGCAGCGGCAGCCTGACGGCACAGCCCATCCATGTTGCAAGGACCGGCCTGAAGCAGCTTCAGGGTTCCGCCGGGGTTCCGGGGCGGGCCCCTCACGGGCCGATGTCGAGACGGGCACCGCCGTTACGGCGGCCGACAGATACGTCCACGTCGTCCCCGAGACGGGTGAAGCGCAGATCCACGCTGCCGCCGCCGACGGCCAGGCCCCGGATCGCCACTTCACCCACGGATGGGGGCAAGACCGGGCGGCCGACGCGGACGGCCCGCCCCGCGGGATCGAAACGCAAGCCCAGACAGGCCTGAAGGAGACCCAACGGGGCCGCCGCCGCCCATGCCTGGGGCGAACACGCGACCGGATAGGGGGTGGGACCCAGCCCTGGTCGCCGCGGAAAGCCGCAGAAAAGCTCCGGCAGCCGCCGCAGATCAATGAACCCGGCGGCACCGGCAATGGCTTCCAGAACCCTGGACGCCCTGTCATGGAAGCCGTAGCGGGCGAAACCCAGAGCAACCAGGGCATTGTCGTGCGGCCAGACCGAACCGTTATGGTAGCTCATCGGATTGTAGCGGACCTCCCCCGCCGCCAGGGTGCGGATGCCCCAGCCGGAAAAGGAACCCCGCGACATCAGTGTATCGGCCACCCTGGCCGCCCGTTCCGGTGAGGCGATACCCGCCAGCAGGGCATGACCCGCATTGGAACTGCGCACGCGGCAGGGCCGCTTGTCACCGTCCAGGGCCAGGGCATAGGTGCCCAGATCCTCGCACCAGAAGGCCGCTTCAAACCGGACCCGCAGCGCCTCGGCGGAATCGTCCAGGCGTACGGCAAGTTCCGGTTCCCCGAAGGCGCGGGCAAGGATCGCACCCGCCTGTTTGGCGGCAAAGGCATAGGCCTGGACCTCGCACAGGGCGATCGGCCCCCGGGCCAGGGTGCCGCAGGCGTGGAAGATGGAATCGTGGCTGTCCTTCCAGCCCTGGTTCGCCAACCCGCCATCGGTCCGGCGGCCATACTCGACGAAACCGTCCCCGTCCCGGTCGCCCGGGCCATCCAGCCAAGCGAGGGCCGCTTTGAGGTGCGGCCAAAGGGGGCGGAGCGACACCGCATTGCCGGTCCGAGCGAAGTAGGCCCCGGCCAGCATCACAAACAAGGGGGTGGCGTCGGCGCTGCCGTAATAGCGACCGAAGGGTACTTCGCCCAGGGCGGCCATCTCCCCGCCCCGGGTTTCGTGCAGGATCTTGCCGGGCTCCGCATCGGCCGCGGGGTCCGTCGCCGTCGCCTGTGTCTCGCCAAGGAAATGCAGCACGCCCCGGGCCATCTCCGGATCGGCCCAGAGCACCAGAAGAGCCGTGATCAGTCCGTCGCGGCCGAAGGCGGCGTTGAACCACGGGATGCCTGCATAGGGGTAGGGACCGCCCGGCTTGTCGGTCACCAGCATGCGCAGGTCGGCGGCGGAGCGTGCCAGCATCTCCCCGACCATGGCATTGGACGTCGTAACCTGGGCTCCGCCCGACCGGGCGAAGCGCAGTGCCCGCCGGGCAAGGCGAAGGTCGCGCAGGAATCCCGCCCCCGGCGCCGGACGTGCCTCCCCGGCGTCGAACGCCACGTCGAGGTAGAGGACGGCCTGCTCCCCCGGACCCAGGGCCATGTCCCAGGCCGCCATGTCCCCGCTCAGCCGCGACGGTGCGGGCGCGAAGCCGAAGCGGGTCGCGCGCTCCACCCCGTCCAGCCCGACGTAGCGGTGGGTGACGGCAGCAGGTGCCACCACCGGTGGGGCATGCTGCCCGCGCCGCTGCCGCGTTGTTCCGCGCACCTCGAACAGATCCGCGAAGTCGCAGCCGAAACCGATACCAAGGGTGAGGCTGCGCCGCTCCAGCCCGTGGTTGCGGATGATCACCCGCTCCCGGCAGGCCCCCCGCCACAGGAACTTGGCCCGGCGGATATGGAGCGTGTCCTTTTCCAGAACCAGGCGGTCACCGACGAACAGATCAGGGTTGGTCAGGTCGCAGGCCAGCAGGGCATTGTCGGACCGGACGGTCGAGCCCAGCAGCATCGGCCGCTGCCCGTCGATGGACAGTTCCAGCCGGGATAGGTGGCGGGTGTCCCTATGGAAGACCCCCTCCGGCCCGGACGGTCTGGGTACCACGTCGCCATTGTGGTCGAAGACGGCAAAGGTGTCGCCGTGCTTCAGCATCCGCGGCCGCCGCTCCTGGAGGGAGGAGGTTGCCGCCACATAGAACTGCGGAACCCCGGTCGCGCCGGGCTGCCCGCCCGCGGCCGGTATCAAGCCACCCTCCGCGGGGAGACCTGCCCCAGGCGTAAACGCCCGTAGATGTCCAGGTAGTCTCCGGCCATCCTCGCCGCCGTGAACCGCTGGTCGAAACGGCGGCGCACGGCAGCCCTGTCCATTCCCGGGAGGCGACCCACAGCATCCACGGCCCCGTCCACATCGTCGACGATGAAGCCGCTTACCCCGTCATCGATCACCTCGGGTACGGATCCCTTCCGGAACGCGATCGTGGGCGTCCCCTGGGACATCGCCTCGATCATGACAAGACCGAAAGGTTCAGGCCAATCGATGGGGAACAAGAGCGCCCGGGCGCGGCCCAGGAAATCCAGTCGCTGGTCCTCGTCCACCTCGCCGATGAACCTTATGCGGTCGCCATCCAGCAGGGGTTCGACCACCGTCTCGAAATAGTCTTTGTCGACCTTGTCCACCTTCGCTGCCATCACAAGCGGCATCCCGGAGCGGCGGGCGATCTCGATGGCCCGGTCCGGTCGCTTCTCCGGCGAAATCCGCCCCAGGAAAGCCAGATAGCCGCCGTCCCCCGCCCCGGGCGGCCCCGGATCCGGCAAGCCGTGGTACACGGTGGCGATCCAGTTCACCGGCGGCATCGGCGCGCGCTGGGCCATGGAGATGGAGACCAGGGGCACGTCCGAGAACTCCCTGTAGAAGGGCTGGAGATCCGGCAGGTCCAACCGCCCGTGCAAGGTGGTCACGGCGCGGGAGCCGAGTTCCCGCAGCAGCGGCATCTGTACGCAGTCGATGTGGAAGTGCAGTACATCGAACTCATCCGCCCGCTGCCGGACCCGTTCGAGCATCAGCGCCATGTGGGGGACGATGTCGATCACCGCCGGATCCAGACGCAACGCCTCGCCGGAGCAGGCGACAAGCGATGCGGCGGTCCGGGAGTCTCCGCTGGCGAAAAGGGTCACGGCATGGCCCTGGTCCACAAGCGCCTCGGTGAGGTAGGACACGATCCGCTCGGTCCCGCCGTAGAGGCGGGGTGGGACACGTTCCATCAGGGGGGCGACCTGGGCGATCCGCACGATCCTGCTCCTTGTGCCGGGCCGGGCGTTCCGGTCCCCAAGGGTGGGCAGGTGGTGCAGACCGGCCGGCTTTCCCATGTCTCTCCCATGGCTATTGTGCGCCCGGCCATTGGCCGAAAGGGGAGATGCCCGGACCCGGGGCCGGATGCTACCGGACCGCGACCCGCCTTGATGCGGCGAAGCCGACAAGCCTGCGCGCATCCTCATCCCACAGCGCAAGCCCGCAGCAGCGGAAGCTGGCGGCGAGGGTCAACCGGCCCAACCGGCCCAGCGCCTCATGCCCGTCCAGGCATTCCTGCAGGCGGTAATTGGGAATGCGGCTGTTCAAGTGGTGGACATGGTGGAGACCGACATTCCCGGTGAGCCATTGCAGCGGTCGCGGCAGGCAGTAATAAGAACTGCCGGCCAGGGCGGCACGGTGGAACTCCCAATTACCTGGGGCTTCCCACACGGCCCCCTCATGCTGGTGCTGGACGAAGAACAGCCAGCCCCCGATCCAGGCCGCGACAGAGATGGTGGGCACGGCCACCAGCAGCACGGTGCCGATACCCCCCACCGCCCAGGCCAGGGCGGCGCCAAGGGCGGCGATTGCCAGATTCAGCAGGCATACCTCCCGCCAGGCGGCCCGCCAGGGCAGGCCCATTCCACCGGGCAGGCGCTGAAGGATCAGGAAGTTCAGCGGTGAGCCGACCAGGACAAGCAGAAGCGGATTCCGGTATGCCCTGTAAAGCAGCCGGCCCCAGCGCGGCCTGGCGCGGTATTCCCGCACGGTCAGGGTCAGGATGTCGCCGGTGCCGCGCTTTCCCAGGTTCCCCGTCGTCGCATGGTGCAGGGCATGGGCCCGGCGCCAGCAGCCATAGGGCGTCACCGTCAGGAGACTGAGGGCCAGGCCCAGCCGGTCATTGGCGGTCCGGGTGCGCAGGAAGGACCCGTGGCCGCAATCGTGCTGGAAGATGAACAGCCGGACCAGCAGCCCGCCGGCCGGTATGGTCAGCACCAGCAAGGGCCACCAACCCAGGGACACCCCCCACAACATCAGCCCCGCCAGGGCCAGGAACGGCAGCAGCGTGTTGGCAAGCTGGGTCAGGGCCACGGCCGGCTGCGCGTCCTTGTAGTGGAGGCAATGCCGCGTAAGCTGCACGACCAGTCCGGCCGGGGGATATCCCCCCCCTGGCGCCGCCGCGCCGTTCGAGCCCCGGCCATCCTGGCCCATTCCATTGCGGGACCTTTCGTTACCATACGGGCTCAAGTCGTCTGCTCGCTCTGCATCCTCGTTTCCCTTTTGCACCCTTTTCCCTCTCCGCCCTTCTGTTCCGCGGGCCATCACAGGTGGTCGGCATCATCCTTGTGGTCGTGCAGGAAGCGGGCGATCCGGGCCGGCAGTTCACCAGGCGCTCCTTCCCCGTCCGGGGCGGATGCCAGCCGGAACAGGGTGCGCTGCACATCGGTCGGCAATTGGCTCCAGGCGATTACGACCGCAGCCCCCAGGCAATCCAGGATCCGCCGCTCGGCCGCGGGAAGCGCCCCGGCCTGGATGGCCAGTGCTTCCGACACGGGTGGACCGGGCATCATCGCCCCGTTCCCGGTGGCCAAGCTCCCCGCGGCCCCATCTTCCCCGGCGCCATCATCCCGCGTCCCCGTCATCGGGGTTCCGCCCGCCGGGCGGCCGGCCGCATCCTGGAATCTTACGTCTCCGGCCATGTCAAATCCTCCTCCGGCAGCAGTACGGCATCCTTGCCCCAGTCACGGGCGACACCCTGGGGCCGATCCAAGCGCCGATCCAAGGGGGGGGGGCATCCAGGGGGCAGGTGGGCAAGGGTACGGCAGGAGACACCCTGCCGGCGACAGCCCCAGGCCGGAATAGTCGCCACGCCCCGGATGCGCGGCCCGCAATTGCGACCGGTGGCATCGGAGGTGGGGCGGCGCCGTGTCACGGTGTGGGGCGGCCGGTGATGGACCTGCGCGTGCCCGCGGCTCCACCCGCGGCGGCGGCCGCCGCGCCCAGCGCCAGGGCGATGAAGCCCCAGATGGCGGCGGAACTGGCGGCATCCGTCGTTGCCTCGGCCGCCTGGCGGGCTTCCGTCTCCGCCGTCTGCAGGGCCTCATCCACCTCGTCCCGGATCTGCTCGGCCGGAACGCCGGCGATGCCGGCCAGGATCTCCGTGGCCTGCCGGCGAGCCTCGTCCGCCTGCTGCCCGCCGCGCAGGAAATCCGGCGCCAGGGCGATGATTTCCCGCCTTGCCTGCGCCACCTGGTCCGGCGTGGCGTCCGGGGCCACCCTGGCCACCAGGCTGTCCGCCTGCCGGGTGATCTGACCGGCGCCGATGTCGCTTCCTTCCGCCGCCTGCTGGACAGCGCCCGAAGCACCTTGGACGCTGCCGGCCAGGGTGCTGAATGCCCCCCCGACCAGACCGCCGACGGCGGAGGTCACCAAATAGAAGGTCAGGAGCAGCAGGAACGCCCAGGCCACCAGTCCATGGAGGATACCGTCACCCCGTTGGCGGGTCCCGGCAAGGTGGGCAGCCGTGTAGCCGCCCAGAAACGTCGATGCCAGCATGGCCAGCACCCACCAGATCGCAGCGCCGATGCCCAGCGACCCTGCAGCAGGGGAGCCGTCGGCTTGGGCCGGGTCGATGGTGGTCAGGCCGATGCCGATGCCGAGCAGGTTCAGCAGCAGATTGACGGCAAGACCCAGCACCACACCTGCGAACACGGCCCCCCAGGAGATTCGCCGGGTGGGCGGCACGACCTCCACCCCTGTCCCGCCGAGAGCCCCCGTTCCGACGGCGGCTCCTGTTCCGCGGTCGGTCAATACCGCTGTGCCGTGGGTGTCGACCCGGTCCATGGCTGATCCCTCTCATGATGCCGCCGCCCGTCGCGGTGGTCAGGGGGCCAACCATCGACACCGCCGAAAATCCCATCGCCGCCATCCATCGCACCGGCCCTCCAACGACTACCCGCCGGGCCCGCTGACCCGGCCGCCCGACCGCGCCTTGCGGGTGGCGTTAACCTTCAAATGGTCGGGCCCATGGTCGGGCCGGGGGAAGACCAGGCCCCGCAGCCAGCGGCGCGACGTCACCTCCACCACGTGGTATGTCAAGGTCGATACCGCCAGCAGCACAGTGAAGAAGACCGCATACAGCAGAACCTGCTGTACCCGGCCATCGGGACCCGGCTGCCCATCGGAAAAACGGGTCAGCATTGCGGTGAAGGCCAGCAGCAGGGGCCAATGCAGCAAATAGACCGCGTAGGAAACCTCACCCAGCCAAACCCCGGCTCGGCTGCCGCAAACACGCGCGCCCAGCCGCCGATTGGCCGACAAGGCGGCCACCAGCAATGCCATGGCGCCAACGATCACCCCATCATGGGCGTGATTGTGCATCAGGAGCGCCAGAAGGGTGGTGATGAGCACGCAGCCCGTATCGGTGCCGATCGGCACCAGCCAACCCGGCCGCTCCTCCGCCAAACGGCGCAGCCAGATACCCAGAGCGAAGGACGGCAGGCAGCGGGCGACCCCGTAATCGTAATGAAGGTTGAGCCGGCCGCCTTCCAGAGCTTCCGCCAAGACAGCCAGCAGGCCAAGTGCCGCGAGCGGTAACAGAAAGCTCCACCGCCATGGGAGGCGATGGATCAGGGGGAACAGAACCGGGAACAGGATGTAGGCCTCCGCCTCCGGTCCTGTACTGGACGATATAGACCTTGCTGCCCCCGGGCGTGATCTTCAGTCCGAAGCCGGACAGGTCGACGTCGAATACGAAGATGTCCTTGGACCCGGGCTGAATTGTGTCAACGGTCCGCTTTGTTATCCTCGCTTCCATGCCAGCACCCACGCTCTGCGTCTGTTCCAGTGCCCACCTAACACCCACGGGCGCGAAAGTCCCAGCGCGAAAAGGAGAGGTCTGGCGTAGAAGTCCTTACGCAAGTTTCTGATATGGCATGTACTGTTCCAGCACAGGAGACGACTGGCGTAAGTGGGCGTGAATACATTATCGTTTTCGTAAGCGGTAGGCCGTTGGTTCAAATCCGACTCGGGGCACCACCTCCTTCTTCCCTGATCCCGTCCGGGCCCATGCGCCCCGGATACGCCTGCCCTGGAATGCCCACCCTGGCGCGTCCGCCGGGATGCACCCGTGACCGGGTACCCCCCTCCCCCTGACCGCTTCCCCGTGAGTGTCGCCGGCCCCCCGGGCCGTCAGCCGTCGTCCGCATCCACGAGGCGGATTTCCAGGCGCTTGCCCAGCGCCCGGGCCGCGCGGTCCAGTGTTTCCAGCGAAACGGCCACGTTGGCGGGGTCGAGCACCCGGTCCACCTGGGTCCGGCTGGTGTGCATCCGCCGGGCCAGGGCTGCCTTCGACGTGCCGAGGCCGCTGCGCGCCTGGTCGAGCTGCCAGGCGACGACCTCCTTCAGGGCGGCGCCATAAACCTCTTCCCGGATGCCGAGATCGTCGAGGAAGTCCTCGAAACTGCCGCCGGCGGGATCGCTGGGGGTGTTCATCGTCATGTCCCGACTCCTGGTCCGCAGGTCACCGGTCGGTTCCCGGCGAGCGGACCGTGTTTCTTGCCATGTCGGCCTTGCGGGTCCGGTAGTTCTTCCAGCGGTCCAGGGCGACCTGGATGGCGTGAGCCTGATCGGCCTTGTCGTCGCTACCGTGAAGCAGAATCATGTCCGCGCCATCAATTCCGAAATAGACGCGGGCCTCGACCCTGCCGCTGCGGATCGTTGATCGAACTTCATACAAGGGTCCGACAGCTCGGCAGATCGGCATGCCGATCGGCCAACCGAATTCCACCCTTGCGATGTCCTTCCCGACGATCTTCTGAGCTGTCCGGTCGGGATCGCCCTTGGACAGTGACAGCAGCCAGTCCCTGACAGGCTCGTTTCCCGCATCGGTCCGGTAGAACCGCGCCGTCAGTCTTTTACGGAGAGACTGCATCGAGCATGTACCTCATACGGTGCTGCCCGTCAAGGCAACCGCACCGCATGGGGTGCACATGACATGGCAACCTGGAGAGTTCAGCGCCCACGGACTGTTTCAATCATACATGGCCTTCGACGGCATCTCCAGACACCGGCATGGCTCTCCCACCGGGACCACCCCCGCCGGGGCCGCCGCGGCCGCCGGGCGGGCGGCGGTCGCCGCCGGAGCCGGGCTGCGGAAGCTGCTGCACAGCGACGAGGCCGGCCGTGACCTCCTGCGGGGTCAGCGCCCCGTCATGGTCGCTGTCGATCCAGTGCAGGGTGCGCAGCACCTGGGCCACCAGCTCGTCGCGGGTGACGCGGAAGTCGGCGTTGCTGTCCGCGGCCATGACCGGGCTTTCACGCACCGCCGCGCCACCACGCGCCCCGGGTCCGCTGCCGCCCGGTCCCTTCCCGCCGGGACCGCGCCCGCCCTGGGTGGCGTCCGGCGGCCGGCGCAGATCGCCGTCCCCGCCCGGCCCGCCGGACCGCAGGGGCGGACGGGCGGCGTCGGCCTCGGTGGAGACGAGGGCGCCGCTGCCGTCACTGTCCAGCCGGTCGAACAGGGCGGCGGCATCGGCCTCCGCCTCCGCCAGGGAGACGCGGCCCCGCCCTGACGCCCCGTCCTGACGCCCCTGCCGGACCCGGACCCGCGCGATCCGCGCGTCGGGTTTGGCGGCGGCGTCCGTATCAGGTACTCGTCTGTCTTCGTCCGTCCGCGCCGGTGCTCCCGAGATCATGCCGAAATCCCGTTCCCTTCTGCGTCGCTGGCCCCTCATCGGGCTGCTCCTGCTGATCCCCGCCGCCGCTGCCGCGGCCTATTATTTCGGGCGTACCCCGCCGCAGCCGCCGCCCAGCGTTCCCGTCCGGCTGGGCGACATCGAGCAGACGGTGCTCGCCACCGGCACGCTGGAGGCCAAGGAGATGGTCAGCGTCGGCGCGCAGGTGTCCGGCCAGGTCATCCGGCTGGCGGTGGAGCTGGGCCAGACCGTGACGCAGGGCGACCTGATCGCCGAGATCGACTCGGTGACCCAGCGCAACGCCCTGCGCACCGCGGAGGCGAGCCTGAAGGCGTTCCAGGCGCAGAAGCGCCAGCAGCAGGCCAATCTGGTGCGCGACCGCGCCGCCTTCGCACGGCAGCGCCAGATGCTGTCCGCCGACGCCACCTCGCGCGCCGAGTTCGAAGTGGCGCAGGCGTCGCTGGCCGCCACCGAGGCGCAGATCGAGGCGCTGGAGGCGCAGATCGTGCAGGCGCAGATCTCGGTGGAGACGGCGCGCGCGAACCTGGGCTACACGCGCATCACCTCGCCCATCGACGGCACCGTGGTCGCCATCGTCACCAAGCAGGGCCAGACGGTGAACGCCAACCAGACGGCGCCCACCATCGTGAAGATCGCCAACCTGAACGAGATGACGGTGAAGGCGGAGATCTCCGAGGCGGACGTCACCCGGGTGCGGCCGGGCCAGGAGGCCTACTTCACCATCCTGGGCGAGCCCGACCGGCGCTACACCACGACCCTGCGGTCGGTGGAGCCGGCACCGGAATCACTCCAGTCCGAGAGCAGCAGCGCCAGCAACGCCGCCTCCTCCTCGACCTCCACGGCGATCTACTACAACGGCCTGCTGGACGTGCCGAACCCGGAGGGCCGGCTACGCATCTCCATGACGGCGCAGGTCTCCATCGTGCTGGACCGGGCGCAGAACGTGCCCCTGAT
Organism: Rhodocista pekingensis; assembly: GCF_042665545.1. Lineage (NCBI taxonomy): Bacteria > Pseudomonadati > Pseudomonadota > Alphaproteobacteria > Rhodospirillales > Azospirillaceae > Rhodocista > Rhodocista pekingensis. The sequence goes on from NZ_JBHTCM010000010.1 coordinate 820,092, forward strand.
CCCCTCCGCCGCCCTGGGCAACCGCCGCCGCGACGGCAGCTACACCGTCCTCGTGGCCGATCCGGACGGCGGGCCGGCGCAGCCGCGCCAGATCCGCGTCGGGCTGAACAACAACGCCGTCGCCGAGGTCCGCGAGGGGCTGGCAGAGGGCGAGCGCGTGGTGATCGGCCAGGGCTCGGCCGGCGGCGCCTCGGCCGCCATCACCCCGCGCCGCATGGGCCCGTCGCCGATGGGGCTCTGAGCCATGGGCCGCCCCCTGATCGAGCTGCGCGGGCTGCGGCGGGAGTTCCCGTCGGGCAGCCAGACCCTGACGGTGCTGAAGGACATCGACCTGACCATCAACGCCGGGGAGATGGTGGCCATCGTCGGCGCCTCGGGCTCGGGCAAGTCCACCCTGCTGAACATCCTGGGCTGCCTGGACCGTCCCACCGCCGGCTCCTACCGGATCATGGGCAAGGAGACGTCGGCGCTGGAACCGGACGAGCTGGCCCGGCTCCGGCGCGAGCATTTCGGCTTCATCTTCCAGCGCTACCACCTGCTGCCCGACCTCACGGCCGTGGGCAACGTGGAGGTTCCGGCCGTCTATGCCGGCACGCCGCGGGCGGCCCGGCGCGAGCGCGTGCTGGCGCTGCTGGACCGGCTGGGCATGTCGGACCGCACCGACCACCGGCCGGGCCAGCTCTCCGGCGGCCAGCAGCAGCGCGTCTCGATCGCCCGCGCCCTGGTCAACGGCGGCGAGGTGGTGCTGGCCGACGAGCCCACCGGTGCGCTGGACCGCCAGAGCGGGGCGGAGGTGCTGCGCATCCTGGAGGAACTGCACGCCGACGGCCACACGGTCATCATCGTCACCCACGACATGGGCGTGGCCGAGCACGCCCAGCGCATCATCGAGATCAGCGACGGCGAGATCGTCGCCGACCGGCCGGGCCGCGGCGCCGGGCTGGCCGCGGGCAAGGTGCTGGAGCACGCAGGCGGACCGCAGGCCAGCGCCCTGGGCGCCGCCATGGACCGCTTCGCCGAGGCGTTCCGCATGGCCGTGCTGGCCATGGGGGCGCACAAGCTGCGCACCTTCCTGACCATGCTGGGCATCATCATCGGCATCGCCTCGGTGGTGTCGGTGGTGGCGCTGGGCGAGGGCTCGCGCCAGCGCATCCTCAAGGAGATCAGCGCGATCGGCACCAACACGCTGGACATCATGCCCGGCCGCGGCTTCGGCGACCGCAATGCCGGCCGCATCAACACCCTGGTGATCGCGGACGCCGACGCCCTGGCCGCGCAGCCCTATGTGGACAGCGTGACGCCCATGGTCTCCACCAGCGTCGTGCTGCGCTACGGCAACGTCGCCAGCAACGGGCAGGTGCGCGGCGTGGGCGCCCAGTATTTCCGGGTGCGCGGCACCCAGGCGGCGGCCGGCAGCTTCTTCGGCGAGGAGGCCGTGCGCGGCCTGACCCAGGACGTCGTGATCGACGAGAACACGCGCAACACCCTGTTCACCGACCCCGCCATCGACCCGATCGGGCAGGTGATCCTGGTCGGCAGCCTGCCGGCCCGGGTGATCGGCGTGGCGCAGAAGCAGGCCAGCGGCTTCGGCGGCGGCGGCGACACCCTGACCGTGCATCTGCCCTACAGCACGGTGATGCACCGCATCCTGGGCAGCAACACGCTGCGCAGCATCACCGTGCGCGTCGGCGACGACACGCCGATGGACGTGGCCGAGAAGGAGGTGACCCGCCTCCTGACACAGCGGCACGGCAGCACCGACTTCTTCATCGTCAACACCGACGAGATCCGGGCGACGATCACCAACACCACCGCCGTGCTGACCATGCTGATCGCGTCCATCGCCGTGATCTCGCTGGTGGTGGGCGGCATCGGCGTGATGAACATCATGCTGGTGTCGGTCACCGAGCGGACGCGGGAGATCGGTGTCCGCATGGCCGTGGGCGCGCGGCAGAGCGACATCCTGCAACAGTTCCTCATCGAGGCCGTGCTGGTCTGCCTGATCGGCGGCGTCGCCGGCATCCTGCTGGCACTGGGCATCGGGGCCGGCTTCTCCGCCTTCGGGGCGGGGGCGGCGCTGGTCTTCTCGCCCTGGTCCATCGTCCTGGCCTTCGCCTGTTCAACCCTGATCGGAGTGGTCTTCGGCTTCCTGCCGGCGCGCAGCGCCGCCCGGCTGGACCCGGTCGAAGCCCTGGTGCGCGAATGAAGCGGTTCCCCTCCCCCCCTCCCGGCCCGGTCCTCCCCTCCCCGGCCATCCCGCACCCGGCCATCCCACGCCCGGCCTTGCCACACCAGGAGGCCCGGCGCCCCCTGACGGCGGGTGTCGCCCTTGCCACGGCGCTGCTGGCGCTGTCGGGCTGTGCGGGCCGCACGCCCTATGCCCGGCCGGAGCTGCCGCTCGGCGGCGACTTCGCCCAGGCCGCGGCGGTGGATGCCGCCGCCCCGGCGCTCACGGCCCCGACCGACCGCTGGTGGGAGAGCTTCGCCGATCCCGCCCTGGACCGGCTGGTCACGGCCGTGCTGGAGCGCAACAACGATCTGGCAGCGGCCGGGCTGACCCTGCGCCGGGCCCGGGTGCAGGCCGGGCTCGCCCGCGACGCGCTGCGGCCGCAGGCCAACGCGGGCGGCGGCGGAACGCTGCGCCGGCAGGACGGGGAGACGAGCGACAGCTACTCGGTCAGCGCCGGCCTCTCCTACGAGGTGGACCTCTGGCGGCGGCTGGACGCCACGGCGGACGCCGCGACCTGGGAGGCGGTGGCGACGGAGCAGGATCTGGCTGCCACGCGGCTGGCCCTGATCGCCACGACGGCCGGCAGCTACTGGCGGCTGGGCTATCTGAACCACCGCATCGCCCTGGGGGAGCAGAGCATCGCCTATGCCCGGCGCACGGCGGAGCTGGTGCGGGTGCAGTACCGCACGGGTGGCGTCGGCCTGCTGGAGCTGAACGAGGCGGAGCAGAGCGTGCTGTCGCAGGAGGCGGCGCAGGCCGCCCTGGTGCAGCAGCGGGTGGAGGCGCGCAACGCCCTGGCCGTGCTGCTGGGCGGCGCTCCCTGGCCGGAAGCGGAGGAGCCGGGAACCCTGCCGCCCGCCGATCCCGGCGTGGTGCGGCCAGGCCTGCCGGCCGAGCTGCTGGGCCGCCGGCCGGACCTGCGGGCGGCGGAGCTGCGCCTGCGCCGCAGCCTGGCCCTGGTGGATGCCGACCGCGCCGCCTTCTATCCGGCGATCGGGCTGACCGGCTCGGGCGGGGGCAGCAGCACCAGCCTGGGCGACGTGCTGGCGAACCCGGTCGCCACCCTGGGCATGGACATCTCCCTGCCCTTCGTGAACTGGAACCGGCTGTCGCTCACCCTGGAAACCTCGGAGCTGGACTACCGGCGTTCCGTCATCCAGTTCCGCGAGAGCCTGCTGACCGCGCTGCGGGAGGTGAACGACGCGCTGTCCGCCAGCCGCCAGCTCGCCATCCAGGCGGAGCGGGAGGCGGGGGCGCTGGCGGCGGCGGAGACGGCGGAACGGCTCTACGAGACGCGCTACCGCGCCGGGGCGGTGTCGCTGCGCTCCTGGCTGGATGCACAGGAACGCCGCCGCAGTGCGGAGAACGCCCTGGCGCAGACCCGGCTGGACGTCTTCCAGAACCGGGTCACCCTGTTCCAGGCCCTGGGCGGCGCGCCCTGACCGGACCGGAACAGCCGGCCGGGGCGATGGTCAGCCCCGGCCGGCCGTTCCCTCTCAATCGTCCTCGATGTGCAGGATCTTCTGCCGGATCAGCTTCTCCAGCTCCAGGAAGACCAGCAGCACGGCCCCCAGCACCACCACGATGACGCCGTCGCTGAAACGGACGGCGGCGGTGCCGAACAGGGCCTGGAACGGGGGCAGGTAGGTGAAGGCGAACTGGAGCACCGTCACCACGGTGATGCCGATCAGCACCGCCGGCGTTCCCAGCATGCCCACCCAGCTGAACGAGGTGAGGTGCAGGTAGCGCACGCTGAACAGATAGGCGATCTCCAGCACCACGATGGTGTTGACCACCAGGGTACGCGCCTCCTCCAGGCCGCGGCCGTTGGACATCGCCCATTCGAAGATGCCGAAGGCGGCGATCAGGAACAGGATGGAGACCAGCACCACGCGCCAGACCAGGAAGCGCGACAGGATCGGCGCATCCGTCGGCCGGGGTGGCCGCTGCATGATGTTCCATTCCGACGGCTCGAAGGCCAGCGTCAGGCCCAGCGCCACGGCGGACACCATGTTGACCCAGAGGATCTGCACCGCCGTCATCGGCAGGGTAGCCCCCACCAGGATCGCGGCGATGATGCAGAGCGCCTGACCGCCGTTGGTCGGCAGCGTCCAGGCGATCACCTTGGTCAGATTGTCGTAGACGGTGCGCCCCTCGCGCACGGCGGCGACGATGGAGGCGAAGTTGTCGTCCGCCAGCACCATCTCCGAGGCTTCCTTGGCCGCCTCGGTACCCTTGTTGCCCATGGCGATGCCGACATCGGCCCGTTTCAGGGCGGGGGCGTCGTTGACGCCGTCGCCGGTCATGGCGATCACCGCCCCGTCGGCCTGGAGCGCATCCACCAGCCGCAGCTTGTGCTCGGGCGAGGTGCGGGCGAAGACGTCCACCTCCATCGCCAGCCGCTTCAGCTCTTCGGCCCCCACCGTCTCCAGCTCCTGGCCGGTGACGACGCGGTCGGTACGTTCCAGCCCCAGGCTGCGGGCGATGGCCTGCGCCGTGGCGGCATGGTCGCCGGTGATCATCTTCACCCGGATGCCGGCCGAACGGCACTCCGCCACGGCGGCGATGGCCTCGGGCCGCGGCGGGTCGATCAGCCCGACCAGCCCCAGCAGCACCAGCCCGTCCTCCACGTCGGCGAAGGTCAGGCCCGACGTCTCCCCCGGCATCCGCTTCGCCGCCAGGGCCAGCACGCGCTGGCCGGCAGCGGCCAGACGCTCGACCTCGCGCTCCCAGCGGGCGCGGTCGCAGGGAACCGCCGTCCCCTCTTCCAGCCGGCCCGCGCTGGAGCACATGGCGAGCACGCGCTCCGGCGCGCCCTTGACGCAGACGAAGGCGGTGCCGTCATGGGCATGGTGCAGCGTCGCCATGAAGCGGTGCGCCGCATCGAACGGGATCTCGTCGCGGCGGGGATACTGGCGGCGCAGCTCCTGACCGTCCAGCCCGGCCTTGCCGGCCAGCACGGTCAGCGCCCCTTCCATGGGATCGCCGTTCACCGTCCAGCCGCCCTCGCCCCGCATCACCTCGGAATCGTTGCACAGGGCGGCGGCGCGGGCGATGTCCAGCAGGCCCGGGTCCGCCGCCGGGTCGATGTCCGCGGCCCCCGCGGGCTGCTGTTCCCCGACCGGGGCGTCCGCCGGAAGCGGCTGGAAACCGCCGGCCGGATCGTAGCCGGCACCGGAGACGGCATAGGCGGCGCCGGGCAGCACGACGCTGCCCACCGTCATCTCGTTGCGGGTCAGGGTGCCCGTCTTGTCGGAACAGATGACCGAGACGGCGCCCAGCGTCTCCACCGCCGGCAGGCGGCGGATGATGGCGTTGCGCCCGGCCATGCGCTGCACGCCGATGGCCAGCGTGATGGTCAGCACCGCCGGCAGACCTTCCGGGATGGCGGCCACGGCCATGCCGACGATGGCGAGGAAACTGTCCGCCAGCGGCGCCTTGTGGACCATCACCCCGATCATCAGCACCAGGGCGGACAGGATCAGGATGACGGCGGTGAGCTGGCGGCCGAACCTGTCCATCCGGCGCAGGAGCGGGGTGCGCAGCGTCCCCACCGCCTGCAACAGGGTGCTGATGCGGCCCAGCTCCGTCGCGGTGCCGGTGGCGACGACGACGCCCAGCCCGTGCCCGGTGGTGACCAGGGTGCCGGAATAGGCCATGCCGCTGCGGTCGCCCAGGGGCAGATCCGGCTCCACCGCGGCGGGCGCCTTCTCGACCGGCACCGACTCGCCGGTCAGCGCCGCCTCCTGCACCCGCAGGCCCTTGGTCCGGACCAGACGCAGGTCGGCGGGAACGCGGTCGCCCGCCTCGACCTGCACGATGTCGCCGGGGACGAGATCCACCGCCTCCACCGTCCGCCGGTGGCCGCCGCGGATGGCGGTGGCGGTCGGTTGCAGCATGCTGCGGATCGCCTCCAGCGCGGCTTCCGCCTTGCCTTCCTGCGCATAGCCGATGATGGCGTTGATCACCACGACCAGCAGGATCACGGCCGTGTCCACGTAATGGCCGAGCAGCGCCGTGACGAGGGCGGCCAGCAGCAGGACATGGATCAGGATGTTGTCGAACTGGCGCAGGAAGCGGCGCAGCGAACTGGCCTGTCTGACGATCGGCAGCCGGTTGGAGCCGTAGGTCTTCAGGCGACGGGCGGCCTCCTCCGGTGCCAGCCCGTCGGGCGTCGTCCCCAGGTCGGCCAGCGCCGTCTCCGCCGGCACGGCGTGCCAGGCGCGCTGCGTCCCCGCGTCCGCGCCGGAGGCGGGCGGAACCTCCGTCCGGCCCTGCTGCGTCAGCGTATCCACCATCGTTTCCAGTCCTCCTCGCGCAGGAAGCGCGCGTCCGCGGCGGTGCGAAAGGGTGCGAAAGTCAGTCTCCGACATGGCCCCGGTGCCGTGGCCCCGCAAGACTGCCGGCGGACGCTGCGGCGATCCGCCTGCGGCATCCTGTACCATGGGCGCGCCGCTTCCGTCCGCGGCGATCCCGCCGGAAGGCTGCGGCCCGACGCCGCTGGAATGAAGTACCGGGATCGCGCGTTTGTCATCTCCATGGCGGTATCGGTCTTCCCTGTCCTGAACAGCCGCGCGCCCGCCTGTCCTGGTGGCGCGGGCGGCACAGTCATCGACAGCAGGGCCTGAGACACGGTCGGAAAAGGCAGAAGACGATGCTGGCGGAAATGTGCGGAATGACAGGAACCCGGCGGATGAGCATTGCGGAATCCCGCCGTTCCTCCATTCTGCCGTCGTCGGGACTGGTCCCGGCCGGCACCCGACCGGGGGCCGCGGACCGGGCGGGGTGACGCCGGGGCCGCCGGGATCTCCCGGAGCATCGTCACCGACCTGCCGGACCCTCCGCCCCGAAGCCGACCCGACCGCCCCACCATGGCCGACCTGCCTTCCGTCCTCATCATCATCGCCGTGCTGTTCTGCGTGACGGCCCTGGTGCAGCCGCTGGCGCAGCGGCTGCGGCTGTCCTACACGGTGCTGCTGGCCCTGGTCGGGGTGCTGATCGGGGCGGTTTCGACCTTCCTGCTGACGACCTCCCTGACCGACCTGTTCAACGTGCCGGCCGGGCTGATCCTGGGCTTTCCGGTCACCTCGCAGGTCTTCCTCTTCGTCTTCCTGCCGGTGCTGCTGTTCCAGGCCTCGCTGACGCTCGATGTCCGCCGCATCGCCGAGGACGCCGCCCCCATCCTGCTGATGGCCGTGGTGGCGGTGGTGGTGACCACGGCGGTGGTGGGCTTCGCGCTGGAACCCTTCGCCGGCGTGCCGCTGGCCGTCTGCCTGATGCTGGGCGCCATCGTCGCCACCACCGATCCGGCGGCGGTGGTGGCGATCTTCCGGGACCTGGGCGCGCCGGCCCGGCTGTCGCGGCTGGTCGAGGGCGAGAGCCTGCTGAACGACGCCACCGCCATCGCCATCTTCACGGCGCTGCTGGCCTTCATCACCGCCGCCGACGAGCCCGAGGTGGGCGCGACCCTGGCGGGGTTCGCACGCTCTTTCGGCGGCGGGCTGCTGGTCGGGCTGCTGTTCGCCCGCGGCATCGCGGCCCTGCTGCCGCTGGTGCGCGACATCCGCACGGCGGAGGTCACGCTGACCGTGGCCCTGCCCTATCTCGCCTACATCGTCTCCGAGCGTTATCTCGGCGTCTCCGGGGTCACGGCCTGCGTCACCGCCGGGCTGCTGCTGGGCGCCATCGGGCGCACGCGGGTGTCGCCGCGCAACTGGCGTTTCCTGGAGGAGGTCTGGGAGCAGATCGCCTTCTGGGCCGGGTCGCTGGTGTTCATCCTGGCCGCCATCCTGGTGCCGCGCCTGCTGACGGGCCTGGGCTGGCGCGAGGTCGGGCTGGTCGCCATCCTGGTGCTGGCCTGCCTCGTGGCGCGGGCGCTGGTGCTGTTCCTGCTGCTGCCGCTGCTGAGCTGGCTGCGGCTGGGGCAGGCCGTCTCCACGCCCTACAAGGTGGTGATCCTCTGGGGCGGACTGCGCGGAGCGGTCACCCTGGCGCTGGGACTGGCGGTGACGGAGAACCCGGTCTTCCCGCCCGAGGTGCAGCGCTTCGTCGCCATCCTGGCGACCGGCTATGTCCTGTTCACGCTGCTGGTGAACGGCACCACCCTGCGCCCGCTGATCCGGCTGCTGGGCCTGGACCGGCTCAGCCCGCTGGACCAGGCGCTGCGCCGGCGGGTCGTGGCGCTGTCGCTGGTGGCGGTGCGCGACGCGGTGGAGCGGGCGGCGACCGCCTACCACATCCCCCCGGAAGTGGCGTCCGAGGTCGCCCGCCCCTATGCCGACCGCATCGCCGCGGCAGGCGACGACCGGGAGGAGGCCATCGCCGACCGCGACCGGCTGAACATCGCCCTGGTGGCGCTGGCCGGGCGGGAGCGCGAGGCGCTGCTGGAGCATTTCCACCGCAAGACCGCCTCGCCGCATGTGCTGGAGGCGATGCTGCAACAGAGCGACCGGCTGGTCGAGGCGGCGCGGCGCGGCGGCCGCAGCGAGTACAACCGGGAGGCCCGGCACTGGCTGGGCTTCGGCCCCGCCTTCGTGCTGGCGACGGCGCTGCACCGGCACCTGCGGGTGGAGCGGCTGCTGGCGAACCGGCTGGCCGACCGTTTCGAGACGCTGCTGGTCAGCCGCATCGTGCTGGAGGATCTGCGCCACTTCGCGGCGGGACGGCTGGCGACGGTGCTGGGCGAGCGGCTGGCCGGGCTGGTCGGCGGCATCCTGGCCCAGCGCATCGACGCCACCAACCGGGCGCTGGAGGCGCTCTGGCTTCAGTACCCGCACTATGCCCGCGCCATGCAGCGCCGCTTCCTGCGCCAGTACGCCCTGCGCCTGGAGGAGGCGGAGCACACGACCCTGCTGAACGACGGGCTGATCGGGCAGGAGCTGTACCACAATCTGCTGAACGACGTGGCGGTGGAGACCCCCGCCGCCGCCGCGCGGCCGCGCCTGGACATCCGCCTGGACGGCCGCACCCTGATCGAGCAGTTCCCGCTGTTCTCCAACCTCTCCGAGGCGCAGGTGGCCCAGGTCGCCGCCCTGCTGTCGCCGCGCTTCGCCCGGCCGGGCGAACGGCTGATGGCCCGCGGGGAGCGGGCCGACGGCATGTTCTTCATCGCTTCGGGCGCGGTGGAGATCGCCACCGGCGACCAGCGGGTACGGCTGGGCCGCGGCGACTTCTTCGGCGAGATGGGGCTGCTGGGCCGCCGCCGCCGCGCCGCCGACGTGACGGCGCTGGTCCACTGCCACCTGCTGGAACTGGGCGCCGCCGATTTCCGCGCGCTGCTGAAGGGCAACCCCGAACTGGCGCTGCGCATCAGAACGGTGGCGGAGGACCGCCGCCGTATGAACCAGGCCGACGCCGCAAGGCGTACCGGCCCGACGACCGTCCCGCCCGACCGGGCCGTGACGACAGAGCAAGGAGGATTCCGGACATGAAGACCGTTCTCGTCGCCACCGATCTCTCGGCGCGATCCGACGCCGCCGTCCGGCGCGCCGCCCTCCTGTGCGGGGACACGGGCGCGTCGCTGAACGTGCTGCATGTGGTGGATGACGACCAGCCGGCGGACCTGGTCCGGCAGGAGATCGCGGCCGCCCGCGCCTATCTGGAGCGCACCCGGCCCCTGCCGGGTGCGCGCGTGCTGTGCGAGGCCGGCGACCCCTTCGCCGTCATCACCCGGATGGCGGTGGAGACGGGCAGCGATCTGGTGGTCCTGGGCACGCACCGCCGCAAGCTGCTGCGCGACATCTTCACCGGCACCACGGCCGAGCGGGTGATCCGGCGGGCGCGGGTGCCGGTGCTGATGGCGATCCGCCCGCCTGAGGGCGCCTATGGACGGGTGGCGGTCGGCATCGACCTCGGGTCCTCCTCCCGCCTCGCCGCGCTGACGGCGGACCGGCTGGGCCTGCTGCCGGCCGGGGCGCTGGCGGTCCACGCCTATCCCTCGGTCAGCCGCATGCCGCTGGCGCTGGCGGTGGTGGAGAAGGCGCATGTCCACGCCACCCTGGAGAAGGAAGCCGGGGCGGCGAAGCGCGAGCTGACCGCCTTTCTGGCGCTGGGCGGGCTGGACGGGCTGGACCTCCGCCCGGTGGTGGTGGAGGGCGCGGCCCGCGACCAGCTCCCCCGCTGGGCGGCCGACCAGGGGATCGAGCTGCTGGTGGCCGGTACGCGCAGCGACGGCGGCCTGCAACGGCTGATCGTCGGCAGCACGGCGGAGGCCCTGCTGGCGCACGCGCCCTGCGACGTGCTGGTGGTGCCGGAACCCGATGCCCCCGGCATGGATGGCCCCGGCACCGACGGCCCCGTCGCGGCCTGAAGCGGCCTGAGGCGGTGACCCGGCCAGGACACCGGGGGATCGCCGCCGGGTCGGTCCCGGCCGCGGGGCAACGGGTCCGGTGACGATAGCGATTCCGGTCGGCGACAAAAAAGTCGAGCGGCCGGGTCGGTCTTGACAGTTGTCAAAGTCCTGCCCGGCCGTTTGGCGCCTGATGTCCCCCGTAAGAACCATCGCCCCCGTGTACGGGGGCCGGCCCGCCCGCCCCGACGGCGGACAGGCCGGTGTCCCCTGGCGCCTGCCGCCCGGGGAGGCGCGATGGCGAGCCCCGGTCGGGAGCGGGGCCGTTCGCAACGTCAGCAACTGGACCTACGGGGAGCCGCGGTGCGGCGCCCCGTCGCCGAGGAGATGTGATCATGACGGACTTGACCCATCCGGGCCCCCTGGGAACCGGGCAGGAGGACGGCGATCCGTCCCGCCGCGACATCCTGGTTCTGGGCACCATCGCCACGGGCGCGGTCGGCGCGGCCATCGCCGCATGGCCGTTCATCGACAGCCTGAACCCGGCCTCCGACACCCTGTCGCTGGCCTCCATCGAGGTGGATCTGAGCCCGATCGCGGAAGGTCAGGCCATCACCGTGACCTGGCGCGGCAAGCCGGTCTTCGTCCGCCACCGCACGGCGGCCGAGATCGAACTGGCCCGCAAGACGGATCTGAACTCCCTGATCGACCCGCAGCCGGACACCGACCGCGTGAAGGAAGGCCATGAGCAGTGGCTGATCGCCATCGGCATCTGCACCCATCTGGGCTGCGTGCCCATGGGGCAGAAGTCGACCGATCCGCGCGGCGACTACGGCGGCTGGTTCTGCCCCTGCCACGGTTCGCACTACGACACGGCGGGCCGCATCCGCAAGGGCCCGGCGCCGCTGAACCTGGCGCTGCCGGACTACGCGTTCCTGGACGATACCCGCATCCGCATCGGCTGACGCCGCCCCCGCCCGACCGGGAACCGGGCCGCCGTCCCCGTGGGGGCGGCCCGATCCGGCGGACGCGGGTGGCAGACACGACAGGAGAAGGCGACGACGCATGTTCGGGTTGCACAGACGTCTGCGCTGCCGCGGGGCGGCCGCCCCGACCGATACCGCCGTACCGGCCCTCGGGCCCGGGCAGGCGACCGGCCGCCGCCGCTCGCGCGTGGCCGTGCTGGAGGATCTGCTGGGTCCCCAGGGTCTGCTGGCCGGGGGCGAGTGCGGGGAGTTCCGTCGCCACCGCCAGGGCGACACCGTGGGGGACCGGGCCGCGGCGGATCGCCCGCCCCGGTGACGTCACGGGCCACCGTCCTTATGTCATTCCGGGTGTGGCTGATCGGTGGTAAACCGGTCAGGACCTTCCCGAAGCTGACCGTGACGACCGGGCAACGGTCCCGGCGGGCAGCGCAAGGCTGGAGCCGGTGGCATGCTGAACGAATCCGATGGGGTCGGCGACTGGCCGGCGCGCAATGACGTCCGACTGCTCGGTCGCCTGCTGGGCGACGTGATCCGTCAGCATGACGGGCAGGAACTGTTCGACCGGATCGAGGCGATCCGCAAGGCGTCGATCGCGGCGCACCGGGAACCGGGCGTCGTCAACGACGCCCATCTCGCGGCCCAGCTCCACGCCCTGGAACTGGACGACATGCTGCGCTTCGTGCGCGGCTTCCTCTGGTTCTCGCTGCTGGCGAACCTGGCCGAGGACCGGCAGGCCCGGCGCGACGCCACCGAGCGCCACGTCCCCGGCCGTCCCGACACGCTGGCCCGCGCCGTGGAGGTGCTGGAGGCCAAGGGCGTGTCGCGCGCGGCGGTGGCGGAGCTGCTGGACCATGCCCTGATCTGCCCGGTCCTGACCGCCCACCCGACGGAGGTGCGGCGCAAGTCGGTGATCGACCGCGAGGCCGCCATCGGGCAGCTCATGCAGGCCCTGGACACCGCGGCCGACCGCGAGACGCGGGACGGAATCCTGGCCGACCTCTACCGCGAGATCGCCATCCTCTGGAACACCCGCGCCCTGCGCGAGGCGCGCATCACCGTGGCGGACGAGATCGACACCGCCCTGTCCTACTTCCGCGCCACCTTCCTGGAGGTGCTGCCGCGGCTGCACGCCCGCTGGGAGGAGATCCTGGGCAACGGGCCGTTGCCGGGGTTCCTGCGGCTGGGAAGCTGGATCGGCGGCGACCGCGACGGCAACCCCAACGTCTCCGCCGCCACCCTGTCCCAGGCCCTGAAGCAGCAGGCGCGCCGGGCCCTGGGCCATTATCTGGAGGAACTGCACGCCCTGGGCGGGCAGCTCTCCATCTGCGCCGACATCTCGCCCCCCTCGGCCGAACTGGAGCATCTGGCGGAGATCAGCGGCGACAACTCGCCCCACCGCGCCGACGAACCCTACCGGCGGGCCCTGACCGGCCTCTACGCCCGTACCGCCGCCACCTTCCAGCAGCTCGTCAGCGAGGCGCCGCCGCGCAGCCCGGCCGTGCCGGGCGCCCCCTACCCGACCGCGGCGGCCCTGCTGGCCGACCTGCGGGTGGTGCGCGATTCCCTGGCCCGCGGGTCGGCGCCCATCGTGGACCGCCGCCTGAACGAGCTGATCAACGCGGTGGACCTGTTCGGCTTCCATCTGGCGACGCTGGACCTGCGCCAGAATGCCGACGTCCACGGCCGCGTCGTGGCCGAGCTGCTGCGCGTCGCCGGGGTCGAGGACAACTATGCGGGCCTGCCGGAGCCGGCGCGGGTGGCGCTGCTGCGGCGGGAGCTGGCGCATCTGCGCCTGCTCTGCAACCCGTTCGCCGACTATTCCGACGAAACCCGGCGGGAACTGGAGATCCTGCGCATGCTGGCCGCCTCGCACGAGCGCTACGGCGCCGGCTGCGTGCGCCAGTACATCGTGTCGAAGACCAGCGGCGTCTCCAACCTGCTGGAGGTCCACCTGCTGCTGAAGGAGGTCGGCATGTTCCGGCCGGGCGATCCGCCCTTCGGCGCAGTGATGGCGGTGCCGCTGTTCGAGACGATCGAGGATCTGGCGGCGGCGCCGCTGGTGATGCGCGAGTATCTGGGCTTTCCAGAGATCCGGGCCCTGGCGCTCTCCTGCTGGGGGTTCCAGGAGGTGATGCTGGGCTATTCCGACAGCAACAAGGACGGCGGCTATCTCACTTCCAACTGGTCGCTGCACGAGGCCGCCTGCGCCCTGCGCCATGTCTTCGACGAGGCCGGGGTGCGGTTGCAGCTCTTCCATGGCCGCGGCGGTGCCGTGGGCCGCGGCGGCGGTTCGGCCTTCGCCGCCATCCGGGCGCAGCCGGCCGGCACCGTCGGCGGCCGCATCCGCATCACCGAGCAGGGCGAGGTGATCGCCGCCAAGTACGGCAACCCCGCCGTCGGCACCGCCAGCCTGGAGACGATGGTGGCGGCGACCGTGCTGGCCTCGCTGGAGCCCGGCGGCCTGCGCGAGGACATGGGCCGGTTCCGGCTGGCCATGCAGGGGATGAGCCGCTCGGCCTTCCGCGCCTACCGCGCCCTGGTCTACGAGACGCCGGGCTTCAAGGATTTCTTCCGCGCCGCGACGCCGATCGCGGAGATCGCCGACCTGAAGATCGGCTCCCGCCCGGCCTCGCGCACGACGCTGGACCGGATCGAGGATCTGCGCGCCATCCCCTGGGTGTTCTCCTGGACGCAGGCGCGCATCATGCTGCCGGGCTGGTACGGCGTCGGCACGGCGCTGGAGAGCTTCCCCGACCGCGGGCTGCTGGAGGCCATGTACGAGGGCTGGCCCTTCCTCCAGGCGGCGCTGTCGAACCTGGAGATGGTGCTGGCCAAGACCGACATGGACGTGGCCGCCACCTATGCCGGGCTAGTGCCGGACGAGGCGCTGCGCACGCGGGTCTTCTCCGCCATCCGCAGCGAATGGCAGCGCACCCACGACCAGCTCCTTTCGCTGACCGGGCAGTCGGAGCTGTTGCAGCACGCCCCGGCCGTGGCCCGGTCGATCCGGCTGCGGCTGCCCTATGTGGAGCCGCTGAACCTGTTGCAGGTGGAGCTGATCCGCCGCCACCGCGCGGGCGAGACCGCCCCCGAGATCCGCGACGGCATCCACCTGACCATCAACGGCATCGCCACCAGCCTGCGCAACAGCGGCTGAGGCGGGCAGAGGGTGCCGGGGCAGGGCCGCGGCCCCGGCACCGGGATCAGGTCCCGGGCGCGATCAGTGCCGGCGCGGGCTGGTTGGGGCACAGCCCCCGCCGCAGCCGGAGCAGCCGCCGCAGCCGCCCGCGGCGGCCTTCGGCGCCTCCGGCCGGCCGGCCAGACGGCGCAGCCGGTCGATCGCCGGACGCGGCAGCACGACGCGCCAGAGCACCCAGGCCAGGGCACCGAGCACGATGGGGATGATGGCGATGGTCTGCCAGGTCTCCGCACTCATGGGCTTCATCCTCCGAGCAGGGCCGAAGACACGCGGAAGGTGACGAAGGCCGCGAAATAGGCCAGCGCCGTCAGATAGGTGAACATCACCGCCGGCCAGAACCAGGAGTTCGTCTCGCGCCGGACGATCCCCAGGGTGGAGATGCACTGAGGCGCGAAGATGAACCAGGCCAGCAGCGCCAGCGCCGTCGGCAGGCTCCAGTCCGATGCCAGCACGGCGGCCAGCGACTGTTCCACCCCCTCGCCCGTGTCGCTCAGGGCGTAGACGGTGCCGAGCGCGGCCACCGCCACCTCGCGCGCCGCCATGCCGGGGATCAGCGCCACGGCGATCTGCCAGGGGAAGCCGATGGGGGCGAGGATCGGGGCGATGGCGTGGCCCATCATGCCGACGATGCTGTAGTCGATGGCGGGGCCGGTCGCGCCTTCCGGCGGCGCCGGATAGGAGGCGAGGAACCAGAGCACCACCATGATCGAGAAGATGATCGTGCCGGCGCGGGTCAGGAAGATGCGCGCCCGCTCGTACAGGCCCAGGGCCACGTCGCGCGGGGCCGGCAGCCGGTAGGGCGGCAGCTCCATGAGCAGCGGCTCGCGCGCGCCCTTGAAGACGGTGCGCTTCAGGATGAAGGCCACCAGCAGGGCCGAGACGATGCCCGCGGCATAGAGGATGAACATGACCAGCCCCTCCAGCCCGACCATGCCGCCCAGCACCGTCTGCTTCGGCACGAAGGCCGCGATCAGCAGGGTGTAGACCGGCAGCCGCGCAGAACAGGTCATCAGCGGGGCCACCATGATGGTGGCCAGCCGGTCGGCCCGGTTCTCGATGGTGCGGGTGGCCATGATGCCGGGAACGGCGCAGGCGAAGCTGGACAGCAGCGGGATGAAGGCGCGGCCGTGCAGGCCGACGCCGCCCATCAGCTTGTCCAGCAGGAAGGCGGCCCGCGCCATGTAGCCGGAATCCTCCAGCAACTGGATGAAGAAGAACAGGATCAGGATCTGCGGCAGGAAGATGATGACGCTGCCGACGCCGGCCAGCACGCCGTCCACCAGCAGGCTGCGCAGCGGACCGTCGGCCATGTGCGCCGTCACCAGTTCCTGCAAGCCGGTGACGGCGCCGTCGATCATGTCCATCGGCGCCGCGGCCCAGGCGAACACCGCCTGGAACAGCAGGAACAGGACCAGGAACAGGAAGCCCAGCCCGAACACGGGATGCAGCAGCAGCGCGTCCACCCGGCGGGTGACCAGCGGCGGCTGGCCCGGCTTGCGGATGGCGGCGGCCAGGATCGCCTCTACCTCCGCATGGTAGGAGCGCAGGTCGTGCGAGGTCGGCTCCACCCAGGCGCAGGCACCGGGGGCGCGGCCATGGCTGGTGCCGGCCATCTCCAGCACGGTGTGGTCGATCTGGTCCAGCAGCGCCTGGATGCCGCCGCGGCGCACCGCGACGGTCGGCACCACCGGCAGACCCAGCGCGGCGGACAGGGCGTCCGTGTCGATCTCGACACCCAGCCGGTTGGCGGCGTCGATCATGTTCAGCGCCATCACGATGGGCCGGCCGAGCTTCTTCAGCTCCAGCACCAGCCGCAGGTTCAGGCGCAGGTTCGTGGCGTCGGCGACGAAGAGGATGGCGTCGGGCGCCTCCTCATGCGCGAAGCGGCCCAGCACGACGTCGCGCGTCACCTCCTCGTCCGGGCTGCGGGCGCGCAGGCTGTAGGTGCCGGGAAGGTCCACCACCTCGACACGGGCACCGCCGGGGGTGATGAACTGCCCCATCTTGCGTTCCACCGTGACGCCCGGATAGTTGGCGACCTTCTGGCGGCTGCCGGTCAGGGCGTTGAACAGGGCGGTCTTGCCGCAGTTGGGGTTGCCGACGAGCGCAAGGCGCCGCGGCTCGGCGATGGCGGCGGTGGCGGACATGGGCGGTCTTTCGTTCAACTCGGAAAGCGGCAGGGGCAGGCAGGCCGGTGCGGAGCGGCAAGGGCACCGGGGCCGCCCGGCAAGGCCCGGGGGAGACCCGCCACGCTGCCGGGCGGCGGACGGTCGCGCCGTCAGGCGACCGGGGAGACCATGACGGCCCGCGCCTCACGGCGGCGCAGCGCCACCGTATGCTCGTTCACGCGCACGGCGATGGGATCGCGGCCGAAGGTGCCCTCGTGCATGATCTCGATGCGGGCACCTTCCGACAGGCCCATTTCGAGCAGCCGGCGCTCCAGCTCGTCGGGGTGCAGCGACGTGGCGATCGCCTGGCCGTCGAGGGCGACGACCTCCGCGCGCTGTCCCCGATTCAGATCCCCCAGGCGGAGGCGGCTGTCGGCTGGAAGGCGGGCGTGCATGGTTCGGACCTCCTGAAGGGTGCCCGGAAGACCAGGGTGTGTCCGGGGCTGCGCGATCTTATACGACAATGCGAACAAGTCGCACCAGTAATGTGGCGTCACGCCGCGGAATCACCAGCCCCCCGGCGGGACAGACGGACCGCCCGGGCCATGACCCTGCCGGCACCGTGCCGTTCTGCGCGCCCGGTGGACGGCGGCGCAGTGCCGATCCGTCCTGCCGGCCATGCGGCGGCAGCGGGGCGGCAACGGGAGGGCAGCAACGGAAGGGTGGCGGGCCAGATGTCGGGGGCCAGATGTCGGGGGCCAGATGTCAGACGGTGGGGCCGGTGGACGGCGGCGCCGGGTCCGGCCGGTTCATCGCCTGGGCGGTCCATTCCCGCATCAGGGCGTAGCCGAGGGCCAGCAGCACCGGCCCGATGAAGATGCCGATCACCCCGAAGGCCAGCACGCCGCCGATCACGCCCATGAACACCAGCACCAGTGGCAGGGCCGAGCCGCGGGAGATCAGATAGGGGCGCAGCACGTTGTCCACGCTGCTGACGACGAAGAAACCCCAGGCCGCCATGGCGATGGCCCAACCGATCTCCCCTTCCGTCGCCAGCCAGATGGCGACGGGCACCCAGACCAGGGGCGGCCCCATCGGGATGACGGAGACGACGAAGGTCATGAAGCCCAGGAACGGCCCCCAGGGGATGCCGGCGACGACGAAGCCCAGCCCGGCCAGGATGCCCTGCGCCAGGGCCGTGCCCAGGATGCCGTAGATGACGCCCGTCACCGTGCCGCCGGCCACCTCCAGCAGGTGGTGGACGCGCGGGCCGGTGAAGCGTTCGATGGCATAGGCCATCTGTCGGGCGAGGTCGCGGCCGCCTCGGTAGAGGAAGAAGGCGATGAAGACGGCGGCCATCAGTTCCAGCACGCCGGCGCCGATGACGCTGCCGGCCGCCAGGGCCACGTCCGTCGCCGGCCGGATGCCGGAGCGCAGCAGCGTCAGCAGGTCCTGCCCGCCGGCCGTCAGGTCGGCCCAGTAGCCGACCGCCCAGGTCCCGATCAGGGGCACGTCGCCCAGCCAGACGGGCGGCGGCGGCGGTCCGTTCTCGATGATCTGGCGGATGCCCGAACTGATGCCGCCGACGCTGTCCGCCAGCGTCGCCCCGACGATGGCGAAGGGCGCCACGATGACCAGCGAGGACAGGGCCGTCATCAGGAAGGCGGCCAGGGTCTTGCGGCCGCCGCAGGTCCGCTCCACCCAGAGATAGGCGGGCCAGGTGGCGTAGACGAGGATGACGGCCAGCAGCAGCGCCGACAGGAACGGCTTCACCACCAGGATGATGGCGGTGCCCAGCACGACCAGGGCGGCCATACCCAACGCGCGCTCGACCAGCTTCTCGGTCGCCATGATCCCTCCAGACGGGCGGATGCATCCCGGATCGATGGTCTACCCGAAATCCGGCGGCGCCAGAAGATGGCCGCGCTCGCCGCGGAAGCCGGGTCGGCCTGCGCCCTGCGCCGACCCGCGCGGTTGATCCCGCCCCACCGGATGGTCCACTCTGCCGGCTTCCGTCGCCCCCGACCGCCCGTGACCGAAACGCCGCAGCACCGACCGCTCCGCACCCGCCGTCTGCTTCTCCGCCCGCTGACGGTGGCGGATGCCCCCGCCCTGTTCCCGGTCTTCTCCGACCCCGACAGCATGCGCTGGTTCGGGGAGCTGCACCGGACCCAGGCCGACACGGAGGCGCTGTTCCATGACTACACCGTGGGACCCTATGCCGCCGGGGCGCGCCAGTGGGCGATCCTGCCGGCCGGCGGCGGCGCCCCCGTGGGCAGCCTGTCGCTGCACCGGATGCAGCAGGGCATGTGCCAGACCGGCTACATCCTGGTCCCGGCCGCGCGCGGGCGCGGGCTGGCGTCGGAGGCGCTGGCCGCGGTCCTGACCCACGCCTTCCTGGAGCTGGGCCTGCACCGGGTGGAGGCGAAGGTGGACCCGGACAACATCGCCTCGCTGCGCACGGTGGAGCGGCTGGGCTTCGTCCGCGAGGCGCGCCTGCGCCGCTCCTTCCCCGCCCGCGACGAATGGCGCGACGAGGTGGTCTTCGGGCTGCTGGCGCGCGAGTGGCTGGACAGGGCGCCGGAAGTGGCCGGCCGGATCAGGGCAGCGGGCGCGTCACCGTGACGGCACCGCGCAGGTCGCCCGCCCGGTAGCCGCGCGCCTGGTCCGCCGGATAGAGCTGGTCGAGCGCCGCCATCACCGGCGGGGCGAGGTCGGTGCCGTGGCAGGCGAGGCACGGGCTTTCGGCCGGAATGGCGATGGCCTTCATGTAGCGGAAGGTCCGGCCGCCATCGGCGCCCGGCAGCACCTCCCAGTGCTCCAGCGTCGCCGGGTCGGCGCCGGCGGCCTTGCGGTCGGCGAAGTCCCGCAGCACCGCGCGCTCCCAGTCGTCGGGCGCATTGCCGGGGTTGCGCACCTTCAGGCTGGTGCGCCCGACCGTCATGCCGCCCTGGGACAGGGCCTCGGCGATGCCCGGGGCCACTTCGTTGCAGGTGCGGATCGCCCCCACCGGACCGTCGGCGGCGAGCGAGGACTTCACCGCGGCCAGCAGGTCACGGGTCAGGGCCTGCGCCGCCGCCCGGCTTTCCGCCAGCGCGGCCTGGGCGGGATCGGCGGCCTGGGCCGTGGGAGCGGGAACCTGGGCGGCGGGAACCTGAGCGAGGGAAACCTGGGCGAGGGCCGGCCCCGACAGGAGGGCCGCGGCGGCCGCGGCCGCGAGAAGGGGGCGGCGGGAAGGATGCTGCATGGCCGGTCTCTGTCCTGCTGAACGGAAGCCGCCAGAATAGGACAGAGCCGGGCGTTTTTCGAGCGGAACCAGAGGCTTGCGCCACCCTGCCCCGCCCCCTCCCGATGGCCCCGCGGCTATCGTTGCATGACCGGAACGATAGCCGGAGACCGTGAGGCTGCGGTCGGCGGTGAGGAAAGGGGCCCTAACCGATCGTTAACGGTGCGGAATGGATACTCCCCCCGTGGTAACGGAGGGTTCCATGGCCGCGGTCTTCTGGTTTCTGGTGATGGGCTACCTGATGGTGGGAATCGGCGAGCTGCTGCCCGTCCGCTTCCGCTCCAACCGGGACGACGCCCTGTCGCATCTGCACATCTGCGCCGTCGCGCTGGGCTACGCCCTGTCCTGGCCGGCCCGCTACGCCCGCTCCCCGCACGAGGAATAGGCGCAGCCGGGCGCGGTGCGGACGCGGCCGCCAGAGCCGCGCCCGTCGCCGCCGCGGCCGTCAGAGCCGCGCCAGCCGCTCCGTCAGCAGCGCGAAGAAGCCGTCGGCGTCCGCCTCGGTGATCCAGAGGGTGTTCTTCGGCCGTCCGGTCTGGCCCCAGCGGTCCACCACGGTCTGGCCGATGGTCAGCGGGCTCTGCGTCTCGATCTCGACGTTGCAGAGCTTGCCGCGGAACAGCTCCGGCTTCAGCAGCCAGGCGATGGTGCAGGGATCGTGCAGCGGCCCGCCGTCGGTGCCGTACTTGTGCTCGTCGTAGCGGTTGTAGAAATCCAGCATCTCGAAGGTGGCCTGGGCCACCCGGCTGCCCAGGGCGCGGATCGCCTCCTTGCGGGCGTGGGTGGTCAGCACCTTGTGCGTCACGTCCAGCGGGAAGGCGACGATCGGCGCGCCCGAGCGGAACACCACGTCGGCCGCATGCGGATCGACATAGATGTTGAACTCGGCGCAGGGCGTGCTGTTGCCACCCTCCGACTGGGCGCCGCCCATCAGCACGATCCGCTTCAGCCGGGCCGCCAGCGCCGGCTCCCGCATCAGGGCGCGGGCGACGTTGGTCAGCGGCCCGACCGGCACCAGGGTGACGGTGCCGGGTTCTTGCGCCATCACCGTCTCCACGATGAAGTCGACGGCGTGCTTCTCCTGCAAGGGCAGGGTCGGCTCCGGCAGGACGGGACCGTCCAGCCCGGTGGAGCCGTGGACCTCCGGTGCGGTGTGCAGGTCGCGGAACATCGGGCGGTCGCAGCCGGCGAAGACGGGCACGTCGCGCCGCCCGGCCAGTTCGCAGACCTTGCGGGCGTTCAGTTCCGTCAGCGGCAGGGGCGCGTTGCCCGCCACCGCGGTGATGCCCAGGACCTCCAGCTCCTCGGGACTGGCGAGCGCCAGCAGCATGGCGACGGCGTCGTCCTGCCCGGGATCGGTATCGATGATGATCTTCTCGGCTGCCATGGTGTCTCTTTCCTCCGGCATCCCCTCCGATTAACCGGAAAGCCCTTGAGAGAAAAGCCCGGAAGCGGTTTCATGCCCCACCGCGGCGGCCGATCCGGCGGCGCGGCCGGGACCGGGGCGGGAACCCGGGACCAGGGTGGGAACCGGGGCCAGGGTGGGAAACGGTGCAGCGGGCCTTCAGCCACATCGCCAACGGGGTGTTGCTCTACGCCATCTTCTACGCGCTCTGCTGGGCGCTGGTGGTGAAGACGGCGCTGCTGCTGCCCGTCTATGAGCAGGGTGACAGCCTGTGGGCGCGGCTGGATTCGCTGCTGATGCCGTTCGCCACCAGCATGCTGGCGGCCTTCCTGGCCCATGCCGGGCTGCGCCTGACCCTGAAGCGGCTCAAGCTGCGGCTCTCCACCAGCGAATCCTCGGCCAGCCTGGTCTTCCTGGGGGTGCTGACGGTGCTGTCCTTCGGCGGCGCCCTGGGCCATGTCTTCGAGGGGCCCGAATCGGGCCCCGGGACCGATGTCGTCACGCCCCTGTCCATCGTGCTGGGGGCCTGGGCCGGGGTGGCGTGGCGCCGCCGCCTGCGCCTGTGATCTTCGCCCCCGTCGCGTCCTTCCTCCGGCCCGCCCGACCATGAGCCCGCGCTCCATCGCCATCTTCGACTTCGACGGCACCCTGATCCAGGGCGACAGCCTGCTGCCCTTCCTGGAATTCCTGGTCGGCCGCAGCCGGGCGCGGCTGGCGCTGCTGCATGCCGTGCGGACGGCCGTGACCCGCTTCGCCGCCGAACCGCGCCGGCGCGGCGACGTGCGGACCGCCGTGAAGGCGGGGCTGCTGCAACGCACCGTGGCCGGCGTCCCGGCCGCCCGGCTGGACGAGGCGGCGGAGCGGCTGGCCGGCTGGGTGCGCTGGCACCCGCCCATGCTGGACGCGCTGAAGACCCATGCCGGCAAGGGCCACCGCGTCGTGGTGGCGACCGGGGCGCTGACCGCCTACATGCCGCGGCTGCTCCGCGGCCTGCCGGTGGACGACCTGCTGGCGACGGGGCTGGAGACGCTGGACGGGGTGCTGACCGGCGGCATGGACACGCACGGCAACTGCGTGCGCGAGGAGAAGGCCCGCCGCGTCACCGCCTACCTGGCGGCGCACGGTCCCTTCGCGGAGAGCTGGGGCTACGGCAACCGGCCGTCCGACCTGCCCTTCCTGGCGCTGATGCGCCACCCGACGGTGGTGAAGACGGTGAAGCGCGGCGGCCAGCCGGCGGCGGAGACCGCCGCCAGCGGCTGACGCCTGCCGCCTAGACCCTGCCGGGCAGGCCGTCCGCGACCCGGACCGGGCTGCCGGGGTCGAGGCCCAGCAGGGCGGCGGCACTGCCGCAGTTGACCGCGATCTCCACGAGACCGGAGGAGTTGGCGTACCAGAACGCCTCGCCCGCCGGCACCGCCCCGAAGGTGCGCGCCCGGCGCAGCCGCCGCCCGCCCGCCTCCAGCACGGCGCCGTCCGGCAGGGCGCCGGCGCGCAGCCCGGTCCAGGCGTTGCCGTAGGCATCCAGCCAGATCACCTCCGCCAGTTCCCCCGGCGCCCTGGCTCCCACCAGGGTGCCGGGCGACAGGGGCGTGCCCGGCGGCGGCTCGCCGCGGGCCAGCCGGGCCGCCACCGGCGCGAACAGGTCGCGGCCGTGGAAGCTGGCGGACAGGGAGGCCGGGCGCCAGTCGATGCTCCAGGCCCGCACGCTCTCCGCCTGCGGCCCCCCGGCCCGGTGCAGCAGCGGGGCGAACAGGCCGTTGTCGGGGCCGACGAACCAGCCGGCCGGCGTCCGCAGCACGACCGGGCGGCGCTCCGTGCCGACGCCGGGATCGACGACGGCCAGATGGACGGGCGGGTCCGTCGGGGCGGCCCCGGCCCCGGCCAGCGCCGCGGCCGTGCTCTCCACCAGGGCGGCCAGCAGGTGCCCGGCCCGCAGCGGCTCGAAGGCGGGGGCGTCGTGCATCAGGTCCACCACCGGCCGGCCGGGGGCGGCGGCCCGCAGCACGGCGTGCATCTGCCCCACATAGGGGCCGGCGGTGCCGAAATCGGTGAAGAGCAGGATCATCGGACGGGAGATACCATCGGAAGGGGAGGGGCCGGTCGGACCCGGACGGCGTGCCTTGCTCGCGGCCGCGGGCTGTTTATATGCTGGCTGCCCCGATCTTCCTTGCCAAGCATCCGTGTGGCGGGCGGCGGGGCGTTCCGGAAGTCCTAGACCCCCAGCGGGAGCCCCCCGAGCATGACGCCGCCCGACCGAGATCCGCCGCCCGCCCCCGCCGCCCGCCGCTGCGCGGAGCCGGGGTCCGGCGCAGGGCCGGGGCGCCGCGCCGTCCTGGCCGGGGCCGCGGCCGGACTGCTGCTGGCGGCGCTGCCCGCCGGCGGAACCGCGCGGGCGCAGGTGGCGGGCCGCAAGCTGGTCGCCACCACGGCCCAGGTCGGGGATCTGCTGCGCGCCGTCGTGGGTGACGGGGGCGGCGAGAGTGCCGCGGGCGAGGCCGCGACCGTGGAGTCCCTGCTGGGGGAGGGCATCGACCCCCATACCTACAAGCTGACCCGCAGCGACACCGTCCGCCTGCTGGCGGCCGACGCCATCTTCTACAACGGCCTGCTGCTGGAAGGAAAAATGGCGGACGCGCTCCAGCGTCTGGCCGCCGGCGGCCGGCCCGTGACCGCCGTGGGCGAGGCGTTGCCGCGCGAGCGGCTGCTGCAACCGGCGGGGTTCGAGGGCAGCTTCGACCCGCACATCTGGATGGATGTGAGCCTGTGGCGCGCGGCGCTGGCGGTGGTGCGCGACCGGCTGTCGCAGCTCTATCCCCAGGACGCCGCCCGCTTCCACGACAACGCCGCCGCCTTCGACGCCGTGCTCGGGCGGCTGGACGGCTATGCCCGCACCGTACTGGGCAGCGTGCCGGAACCGCAGCGGGTGCTGGTCACGGCGCACGACGCCTTCTCCTACCTGGGCCGCGCCTACGGCGTGGAGGTGGTGGGCATCCAGGGCATCAGCACCGAGTCCGAGGCCGGGCTGCGCCGGATCGAGGAGTTGGTGGCGCTGCTGGCGGACCGGAAGGTCCCGGCCGTGTTCGTGGAGACCAGCGTGTCCGAGCGCAACGTGCGCGCCCTGGTGGACGGGGCGGCGGCGCGCGGCCACACGGTCGCCATCGGCGGCAGTCTCTATTCCGACGCCATGGGCGCTCCCGGCAGCTACGAGGGGACCTATGTCGGCATGATCGACCACAACGTCACCACCATCGCCCGCGCCCTGGGCGGAGAGGCGCCCGCGGGCGGCTTCCAGGGCCGGCTGTCCGGCCGGGCGTGAGAGGACCCATGCTGCAACGGCTCGGCGCGCACGATGTCGTTCCCCCGCGGGAGTCGGGCGTCGCCCCGCTGGCGGTGAAGGGACTGACGGTCGCCTACCATGACCGTCCGGTGCTGCGCGACGTCACCTGGACCGCCCCGTCCGCCGGGCTGATCGCCATCTGCGGGCCGAACGGGGCGGGCAAGAGCACCTTCATCAAGGCCTGCCTGGGGCTGGTGCCGCCGCTCTCCGGCACGGTGGAGATCTACGGCCGGCCGCTGGCGCGGCAGCGCCGGCTGGTCGGCTACGTGCCGCAGCGGGAGAGCGTGGACTGGGACTTCCCCGTCTCCGCGCTTGATGTCGTGGCGATGGGCCGCTACGCCATGATCGGCTGGGGCCGCCGGGTCTCGCGGGAGCACAAGGAGGCGGCCCGCGCCGCGCTGGAGCGCGTCGGCATGGGCGCCTTCGCCGACCGCCAGATCGGCCAGCTTTCCGGCGGCCAGCAGCAGCGCGTCTTCCTGGCCCGCGCGCTGGCGCAGGAGGCGCAGCTCTACTTCATGGACGAGCCGCTGGCCGGGGTGGACGCCGCGACGGAACAGGCCGTGCTGGAGGTGATGCGCGAGCTGGACCGGCAGGGCCGCACCGTGCTCTGCGTCCACCACGACCTTCAGACCGTGGCGCAGGTGTTCGACCATGTGCTGCTGCTGAACACCCGCGTCGTGGCGGAGGGCAGCACCCGCACCACCCTGACGGAGGCGAACCTGCGTGCGACCTATGGCCAGCGCCTGCTGGACCCGCTGGTGATGTGAGGGGGCTGCCGATGGACAGCGTCCTCTCTCCGGCGGGACCGGGCTGGAACACCGCCGTCGTGCTGGCGGGGGCCACGGCGCTGGGGGCTGCGGCCGGCACGGTCGGCAGCTTCCTGCTGCTGCGGCGCCGCTCGCTGGTCAGCGACGCCCTGGCCCACGCCACCCTGCCGGGGCTGGCGCTGGCCTTCCTGATCGGCGCCCTGGCGGGGGTGGAGGGGCGGTCGCTGCCCCTGCTGCTGCTGGGCGCCACGGTCAGCGGCGGGCTGGGGGTGCTGGCGGTGCAGGCGGTGACGCGCTTCACCCGGCTGCCGGAGGACGCCGCCATCGGGGCGGTGCTGTCCGTCTTCTTCGGCATCGGGGTGGTGCTGCTGTCGGTGGTGCAGGCGCTGCCCACCGGCGGGGCGGCGGGGCTGAAGACCTTCATCTTCGGCCAGACCGCCGCCATGAGCGCGCGCGAGGCGGCCGCCCTGGGCCTGCTGGCGCTGCTGGCGGCGGGGCTGGTGGCGCTGTTCTTCAAGGAGCTGCGGCTGGTCGCCTTCGACGAGGGCTTCGCCCGCGTGCAGGGCTGGCCCGCCGGGCGCATCGACCTGCTGCTGCTGGGGCTGGTGACGCTGGTGACGGTGGTGGGGTTGCAGACGGTGGGGCTGATCCTGATCGTGGCCCTGCTGATCACCCCGGCCGTGGCCGCCCGCTTCTGGACCGACGATCTGACGACCATGACGGTGGCCGCGGGCGTGCTGGGGGCGCTGTCGGGCGGGATCGGCGCCTGGCTCTCCAGCGCCTATGCCGACCTGCCGGCGGGGGCCGTCATCGTGCTGGTGGCGACGGCCCTGTTCGTGCTGAGCTTCCTGGTCGCCCCGGCGCGGGGCCTGCTGGCACGGGTCCTGCGCCGGCGCCTGCTGCGCCGGCGGGAGGGGCTGGGATGAACCCGTTCCTGAGCATCGACCTGCCGGCCATGCTGGCGGCCACCCTGGCCTGCCTGTCCTGCGCCCTGGTGGGCAATTTCCTGGTGCTGCGGCGGCAGAGCCTGCTGGGCGACGCCATCAGCCATGCCGTGCTGCCCGGCATCGTCGTGGGATTCCTGGTCGCCGGCACGCGCGAGACCTTTCCCATGATGACCGGCGCCCTGGCGGCCGCCGTGGTGGCGGGGGTGCTGATCGAACTGGTGCGCCGGCTGGGCCGGGTGGAGGCCGGGGCGGCCATGGGGGTGGTCTTCACCGGGCTGTTCGCGCTGGGGGTGGTGCTGATCGAGCAGGCGGCGGCGCACAGCGTGGACCTGGACGCCGACTGCGTGCTCTACGGCCAGCTTGAAGCGGTGATCTGGCTCGCCCCCACGGGCTGGGCCTCGCTGCTGGACCCCCTGGTGTGGGCGGCGCTGCCGCGGGAGGTGGTGCAGCTCGCCGTCGTCTTCCTGCTGCTGGGCGGCATCGTGCTGCTGTTCTTCAAGGAGCTGACGCTGGCCAGCTTCGACCCCGGACTGGCTGACACGCTGGGCCTGCCGTCCGCCCTGGTGCAGCACGGCATCGTGGCGATGACCGCCGTCGCCGCCATCGCCGCCTTCGAGGCGGTGGGCTCCATCCTGGTCATCGCCATGCTGATCTGCCCGGCGGCGACGGCGCGTCTGCTGACCGACCGGCTGCCCGTGCAGATCGGGCTGTCGCTGCTGGTCGGGGCGGCGGCCGGGACGGGGGGCTATGCGCTGGGCGCATTCGGGCCGATCTGGCTGGGATTCCAGGCCAGCGTGAACGCCGCGGGCATGATCGCCACCCTGGCCGGGCTGTTTCTGACTCTTGCCATCCTGTTCGCCCCGCGTTACGGGGCGCTCACCCGGGCCGGGCGCCGCCGCGCGGCCGCCGCCCGGAGCGCCGGAGCGGAAGCGTGAGGGGGACCGGAGCGGAAGCGTGAGGGGGACAAGGTGAAGGGGAAGGTTGTCGTCGTGGCCGGCACCGCGACCGCCGCGGCGGCCGAGGCGGCGCGCCTGATGGCGGCCGCGGGGGCCAATCTGGTGCTGATGGACCGCGACCAGCGGGCCGGGCACCGGCTGACGCTGGCGCTGAACGCGGGCAACCGCGGCGTCGCCGTGTTCGTGCCGGGCGATCCGGCGGACGCGGGCGATCTGGCCGAGGCGGTGGCGGAGGCGCGCCGGTCCTGGGGCGGCTGCGATCTGGTGCTGTCGCCCCTGACCGAACCCCGGCAGTAGCCGGGCGGGGGCAAGGGCGCGGGCGGGCCTACAGGTCCAGGCGCATGTCGAACTGGTTCAGCGCCTGCCGGGTCCAGCCGGCGGCCAGCAGGAAGGCGTCCAGCGGCCCCTCCGGCACGATCTGCGGGATCAGCCAGGGCCGCCCCGGATAGGCCGCGGCCAGCGCGTCCAGCAGCCGCCGGCCCAGCCCCTGCCGGCGCCGGTCCGGTGGCACGAAGAGCGCCGTCAGCAGCATCGCCTCCGTCCCCGGATCGCGCAGCAGCGCCAGCGGCGCCTGCCCCACGGGCTCTCCGGCCAGGGCGACGGCGCGGAACGGATGCGCCGCCTTCGCCAGCGTCTCCGGTTGCAGCATCCAGGGCAGGTCCGCCCCCTCCCCCGCCCGCAGCACGGCGCGGGACAGGGCCAGCGGGTCCGCCGGGCGCAGCGCCGCAGCGGCGGCGACCGCCTCCGGCCGGGCGGGCTCGCGGCGGTGGCCATAGAGCCGGCGCAGCCGCCGGAACCCCAGCCGTTCATAGAGCGCCAGCGCGCGGCTGTTCTGCTCGAAAACCTCCAGCAGCAGGGCGTGGTCGCCGCGCATGCGGGCCTCGGCCGCCGCCAGCTCCAGGGCGTGCCGGCCCAGGCCGCGGCCGCGCCAGTCCGCCGCCACGCCCAGCGACGCGATGCGGGAGGTCCAGCCGCGCCGCGCGACCAGCATCACGCCGGCGGGCCGGCCGGGCGGGCCGAACAGGTAGCTGGAGAAGGGATCCAGATCCTCGCCGCGGAAGCGCCGCTCATAGCCCTGCGCGTCCATGCGGACGGGCACCAGATAGCCTTCGAAACCGGCATTCAGGGCGGCCGCGACCTCCGCGGCGGTGCAGTCGGCGACGGGGCGGCGGGGCAGCGCGGTCACATCCATCGGAGGGGCTCGGGCATCGCGGGGCGGCAGGAGCCGGGGCATCCAGGGTGGCGCCGCCGCGCCGTCACCGCAAGGGGACACCGGCCAGCGATGCCGGGGACGCTCAGCCGCCCCGGCGCCAGCGGCGGCGCCAGACCGCCCATTTCCGCTCGCCCCAGATCATCAGGCGGTTCATCGGCCCCTTCAGGAAAGGGATGTCCACGGCCAGCAGCAGCAGTCCCAGCGGCAGCATCCAGAAGCCCAGCACGGGCAGGAAGGCGAAGAAGCCGCCCAGGATCAGCAGGATGCCCGCCGGCACGCGCAGCCAGAAGGCACGCGGCCGGCGCAGCCGGTTCAGGCGGGTGCCGACCGGATCGGGCAGCGCCTGTTCCAGCCGGTTGAAGCGCCGGTCCAGCCGGCGGTCCTGCTTCGCGCTCACGCTCTGTCGCCATCCCCTGCGGTGTCGGTTGCCCGGAACCGGGCTGCGCCGGAAACGGATCACGCTGTAAACGGGGAACGGCCGCTGCCGTCCCCTGCTGATCCGGGATGAACAAAAAGAAACCGCCCGGGGAACCCCCCGGGCGGTCCGCGGTGGAGGCCCCCGGGGGACCTCCGGTCCGGTCGCTGCCGACTACTCGTCGCGCTGGCCGAGGAGCTGGAGCAGCATGGTGAAGAGGTTGATGAAGTTCAGATAGAGCGACAGCGCGCCCATCACGGCGAGCTTGCCGTTGGCCTCCGCCCCCCAGCCTTCGGCGTACTGCTCCTTGATCCGCTGGGTGTCCCAGGCGGTCAGGCCGGTGAAGACGATGACGCCGATCACCGAGATGGCGAACTGCAACGCCGAGCTGGCCAGGAAGATGTTCACGAGGCCGGCGATCACGATGCCGATCAGGCCCATGACCATGAACCCGCCCATGGAGGACAGGTCCTTCTTCGTCGTGTAGCCGTAGAGGCTGGTCGCGGCGAACATGCCGGCGGTGATGAAGAACACCCGCGCGACGCTCGCCCCGGTGTAGACGAGGAAGATGTACATCAGCGACAGGCCCATCAGACCGCTGAACACGTAGAACAGCGTCTGGAGCGTCGCCGCCGACATCTTGTGGAAGTTCCAGCTCAGGATGAAGATGAAGGCCAGCGGGGCCAGCATCACCACCCACTGGAGCGGCGTGCCGTAGACCGCGCCGACGACCGCCGGCGTGCTGGCGCCGAGGAAGGCCACCAGGCCCGTGATCACCAGGCCGACGGTCATGTAGTTGTAGACGCGCAGCATGTGCTGCCGCAGGCCTTCGTCGAACTGGGCCTGATCGAGTGCGCGGCCTGCGGTCGCGTATCGATTGTAAGGTCCGATAGCCATGGATGTCCCCAGAAGCCACGTTGCGGTTGCGCCCTAATATTGGGAGCCCCGCCGTCAGGTTCAACATCACCCTCGTCGCAGGCGTGTCCACTGATCCAGAGTAGTTTCAGGGGTTTATGACGGCGCCCCCAAGAGGGCGGTGTCAGTTGGCGCCGCTGCCGGCCACGCCGACCCCGGCGGCATCGCGCAGCCGGGCCAGCAGGTCCTCCAGCGTCGCCAGCGCCTCGCCGGGCAGCGCCGCAGCCGGGCCGCCGCCGGCCGCCGGCGCCGCCGCCTCGCGGTAGAGGGCGACCAGCCGCTGGTGCGCGTCGATCTGCTGGGTCAGCCAGAGCGTGTCGAAATCCTCGTCCGCCGCCTGACGGAGCTGCATCAGCATGGCGGCCGGGGCGACGCCCGGATCGGCCGGCGGCACGACCCCGCGGCGCACGGCCTCGGCCCCCAGCTCATCCAGCAGGACCGTGTGGCTGTCCAGGATGTCGCTGGCGATCTCCTGGACCTCCTCGGTATCGGACCGCTCCTGCGCCAGCCGGGCGCTCTCGGCCACGTAGAGGCTGCCGCGCACGGCGTCCGCCAGCGGCCCCTCCGCCGCCGTCTCCGTCGCCGGTGCCACAGGAGCCGGTGCCGGGGCAGCAGGCGCCGGGCCGGTTGCCTGGGCCGCCGCCGGCCCGGCACCCGCCAGCAGGGCGGCCAGGACCAGGACGGGAACGGACAGCGGGCGGGCCGCCCGGATCGGGCGGACCGGAGACGACGCGCACATGCGGCACCTCGGAGGACGGAAAAACGGGCGGTGGGAAAGACGCCCCATCCTAGCGGATGCGCCCGGCCGGCAGCGTCGTGGAAAACGCATCGCCGGGCCGCACCCCCGGACGGCCGTGCCGGCCGGGGGCGGACCCGGACGGACCGCCGGACGATCGTCAGACGTCGCCGGTGATGGTGCCGGAGGACCCCGCCGACCCGCCCGCGGTGCCCGGCGAGGCGCCGCCCGACGCCCCCGACGGCGACCCCGACGACGAGCCTGAGGCCGAGGACCGCTCCATCGCGGCACCCACGGTCGTGCGCTCGCCGGCGGACTGGCCGGCCGTGGTGGTGTCGCTGCCCGACTCCATCATCCGCTTGAAGCGGTTCAGGTCGTCGCGCATCTGCTGCTGCGGTTCGCGGCCCAGCAGGCGGGCGACGGCGCGGCCCAGGGCCCCGCCCGGCGGCTCGTAGCGGATGACGGCCTGCACCTCGGTGCCGCGTCCGCCGGGGGCGGGGCGGAATTCGACATGCCCCCAGTTGGGCACGTCCGCCCCTTCCACCGCGCGCCAGGCCAGCCGGCGGTTCTCCTGCTCGTCGGTCAGCTCGGCGTCCCAGCTCACGCGCAGCCCGGCCGGCCCCTCGGCGACCCAGTGGGAATGGCGGTCGTCGATCACGTCCACCCGCTCCAGATGGTGCATGAAGCGCGGCAGGTTGGAGAAGTCGCGCCAGAAGCGGAAAAGCTCCTCGGCCGGGCGGTTGACCGTCACGCTGTGGGAGACGGTGACGGCCCGCTGCTCGTGGTCGCCGCTCCTCTCGCCCAGCCATTCCTCGCCGACCCAGTCGCGGATCGCCGACCGGCCGCTGAAGGCCTGCTGGATGACGCCCAGCCCGGCCAGCGCGATGCCGTAGCCCAGCCAGCCGCCACGGCGGACGCCCAGCGCCGTCATCAGGCCGCCGACCAGCAGCGGCGCCATCTGGTAGGCGTCGCCGCCGCTCAGACCGCCCATGCCGCCGCCCTGACCCTGCCGGCCCTGCCAGCCCCCCTGGCCGACGCGGCCGTAGCTCCCCGGGCCGCCGCCCTGGGCGGAGCCGCCACCCCCGTAGCCGCCGCCATAGTTGCTGCCGCGGCCGGAACCGTAGCTGCCATGGTCCTGGTCGTCGGGCCGGTCGCTGCCATAGGCGCCCGGACGGCGCCCACCCGTGCCGTAATCGTAGCTCATCGCATCCTCCCAGAGGCCGCCCGCGGAAGGGATTGCTGCGGCGGCGCTTCGAACGGTGCCCGGCTCAACAGGCGGCACCGGGGCCGGTTCCCGGCGGGCGCAGCAGCCGGACCGTCAGGAAGGGAAAGGCAGGGAAGAGGCAAAAGGGCGGGGCGGGGATCAGTCGGGGCCGGCGGTGCCGTGGACGGACTCGCCGGGGACGGGTCCGGTCACGGCGCCGCCCGGCGGGGTTCCGCCCTCTCCCGGCCCGGTCCGGCCGGGCCGCCGCTCCGCCTCACGGCGGTTCGCCTGGGCCGCCTCGACCTCGCGGCGCTTCGCCTCCTCGGAGTCCCGGGCGGTCTCCGTCCCTTCGCTCAGGCCCTTCTCGCTCATGGTGTCCTCCTGCGTCGCGGCCCCCCGGCGGATCGCCGGACGGCATGCCGTCCGGCAACAGCGGCGCGGCCGGGACATCACGGCCGGGACATCACGCCGGCGGGGATGCGCACCGACAGGTGTCGGAGCCGGAGACCGTCAGAGGATGATGGCGGGGAACAGGTTGGCGCGGATCGCCGCATCGAGCTGGGCGTCGAGGTCGGTCGCCATGGCGCGCACGAGGTCGAGCATCGCCTTCTCGCGTTCCGCGAGGCTGACATCCTCCGCCACGGTGGTGGAGCGGGCGACGGCCACGCTGGCCGCCCCGCTGAAGCCCTGGGCCGGCCGGTCCACCAGCACATCGACGGCCAGCTTGCCCTCGTAGCGCTCCGACTGGTCCTTGGTGAACCAGCCGCGGATGCCGGTCGTCCGCTCCAGCTCCGCCTCCACGACGGAGGCGTCGCGGATCACCACCCGGGCGCGGCCGCTGTTGCCGCCGGCCTTCAGCCGGTCCTGCACCCAGAGCCGCACCGTATCCGACGGGGTGACGGGCAGCAGGTGCTCCACGTTCGGCTCCTTCAGGGGCGGCACATACTCGTTGACCACCTCGATCTCCGCCACGTCCAGGGTGATCGTCCCCTTCTCCGCGAAGGAGAGGCCGGGACCCGGCTGCTGCGCGGCGGCAGGGCCGGACGGCAGGGCGGCCAGAAGGACGGCAAGCAGGAGGGTGGGGAGAAAGGGGAAACGGAGGGATTGGCGCATCATCGGAAACCTCATGGACGGAACGGCGGGCAGGAGCCGACCGGAAGGGGGCCGTTCCCCCGAAACGTGGCCGCATCCTGCCCCGCGCTCCCGCCCACGGCAAGGCTCGCGCCGGGAAATGCGGCGGTGACGCCGCCGGCCGGGGAACCGCGTCCGTCCCGTCCTGTTGCGGGCCGAGCCGCACCGGAGTCTGCCCATGCCGTCGCCCATGCTGTCCCGCCCCCTGGCCCGTCCCCTGGCCCGTCCCCTGCGCCGCTGGCCCGCGCGCATCCTCGCCGCGGTCCTGCTGCTGCCGGCCGTCACCGGCCCGGCACGGGCGCAGGACATGCCCCCGCCGCCGGAGTTCCCCGCCCCGCAGCCCCCAACACCACAGCCCACCGACCGGGACCGGGCCGATCCTGTCCCGCGGTACGATCCGGCAGCCCCGGAGAGCACGGAGGAGGAGGACGGCAGGGCGGCCCGCTCCGGTCCGGACGCACCCGATCCGGACGCCGCCGATCCCGCCACCGCGGCCGAGGCGGAGTCGGCCGAGCATCCCTTGCCCCCGCCGCTGGAGCCGCCATCCCCCTGACCGCCCCCCCCCGGAACCGCCCCCGGGAACCGCCCCCGGGAACCGTCAAGCCGAGCGGCCGGGGCCGTTTCCAGAGCCCCCGGAATCGCGTTAGCCTCCCGGCAGCGGATACAGGGGGGCTGGAGGCGACGTGACCCTGACGGACATGCTGCTGCTGGGCGGGGCCGGGCTGATGGCCGGCGTGGTGAACGCCGTGGCCGGCGGCGGCACCTTCTTCACCTTCTCCGCCCTGGTCGGCGTCGGCATCCCGCCGATCGCCGCCAACGCGACCAGTTCGGTGGCCGTCTGGCCCGGCAGCATCGCCAGCATGGCCGCCTACCGGCAGGAAGTGGTGGCGCACGGGCGCCGCTTCGCCCTGCTGGGCGTGGTCAGTCTGGCCGGCGCGGCCATCGGGGCGTGGCTGCTGCTGCGGCTGGAGGATGCCCAGTTCCGCGTGCTGGTGCCCTGGCTGCTGCTGGTGGCGACCCTGCTGTTCGCCTTCAGCCCGCGCCTGACGGCGTACCTGCGCGCCCGTGGCCGGCGGGAGCGGCAGGAGGACGCGGCGGAGCGACCGCCGGGCGGCGCCGTCTCCCACATCGCGGGCGCCGTCATCCAGTTCCTGGTGGCGATCTATGGCGGGTTCTTCGGCGCCGGCATGGGCATCCTGATGCTGGCCGCGCTGGCGGTGACGGAGGGCGACGACTTCCACCGCATCAACGCGGCCAAGGTGCTGCTGTCCGTCCTGATCAACGGCATCGCCATCGTCCTGTTCATCGCGGACGGGCTGGTGCGCTGGCCGGCGGCGCTGATCGTGATGGCGACCTGCATCGCCGGCGGCTATCTGGGCGTGGTCGTCGCCAAGCGGGTGCCCGTGGAATGGGTGCGCCGCTTCGTCGTCAGCGTCGGCGCGGGCCTGACGGCCTGGTTCTTCCTGGTTCCCTGAGAGGGCCGCCCCTCCGGACCGGGAGCGCCCCCTTGGGGAGCACCCGGCGGCCGGAACGGTCAGTCGGCGTAGACGGCGTCCAGGGCGGCGTCGTCGAAGCCGTATTCGGTCTTGCAGAACTCGCAGGTGACGGCGACCCGGCCGTCCACCTTCAGGTCCTCCAGCTCGCCGCGCGGGATCGAGCGCAGCGCCGTCGCCACCCGCCCGCGGGAGCAGCGGCAGGCGGCGCGCAGGGCGTGGCGGGTGTAGACCCGCGCGCCCTCCTCATGGAAGAGCCGGAACAGCAGGTCGTTGACCGGCAGCCGCGGGTCCAGCAGCTCGGCCTCCGTGCAGGAGCCCAGCAGCACCATGGCACGGCGCCAGTCGTCCTCCTCCACGTCGGAGCGGCGGGCCGCCTCGCTCCGCGCCCCGCCTTCCTCCGGCAGGGCCTGCACCAGGATGGCGCCGCCGACCCAGCGGCCGGCGGGATCGCGGCCGACCGCCACCTTGATGCCGGTGGCGAGCTGCTCGGACTGGCGGAAATAATGGCGCACGGCGTCGTCCAGGCTGTCGCCGGCCAGCTCGACGATGCCCTGGTAGCGCTCCGTGTGCTCGCCCTGGTCCACGGTGAAGGCGAGATAGCCCGTACCCAGCAGGTCGCGGAGCGTGCCGGGGGCGCCGGCGGCCACCGCCGCGGCCAGCCGGTCGGCGTCGAAGCTGGCATAGCCGCGCAGGTCGCCGACGCTGGTGACGTCGGCCACGGTGAAGGAGACCGGCCCGTCGCCCTTGGTCTGGAGGGTGAAGATGCCCTCGTACTTGAGCGCGGAGGCCAGCGCCGCCCCGAGCGTGATGGTCTCGCCCAGCAGCAGCGCCACGGGATCGGGATAGGCGTGACGGGTCAGGATCTCGTCCAGCGCCGGGCCCAGGCGGACGAGGCGTCCGCGCAGGCTGGAGCGGTCGAGCTGGAACGGCTGCACCACGTCCAGGTCCGCGGTCACGCGGTCCGGATCGCGGGCGGGGTCGCGGCCGGCACCGGGAT
The DNA here is from genome assembly GCF_042665545.1 of Rhodocista pekingensis. Taxonomy (NCBI): domain Bacteria; kingdom Pseudomonadati; phylum Pseudomonadota; class Alphaproteobacteria; order Rhodospirillales; family Azospirillaceae; genus Rhodocista; species Rhodocista pekingensis. The sequence goes on from NZ_JBHTCM010000010.1 coordinate 855,707, forward strand.
CGGCGCCGCCCGCGCGGGTGGGATCGGTCATGTGTTCAGACACCAGGCCAGGATGCCCTTCTGGGCGTGCATGCGGTTCTCCGCCTCGTCCCAGACGACCGACTGCGGCCCGTCGATGACGGCGGTGGAGACCTCCTCGTCCCGATGGGCCGGGAGGCAGTGCATGAATATGGCGTCCTTCTGCGCCAATCCCATCAGCCGTTCATTCACCTGATAGGGCTTCAGCAGGGCGTGCCGGCGCTCGGCGTCCTGGTGGTGCATGCTGACCCAGGTGTCGGTGACGACGGCGTCGGCCCCGGCCACCGCGGCCTCCGCATCCCGGGTGACGATGACGCGGCCCTCGTTGCGGCGCACCCATTCCAGCGTCTCAGCACTGGGCGCCAGCTCGGCCGGGCAGGCCACGCGCAGCTCGAAGTCGAAGCGCACGGCGGCGTGGATCCAGCTCTCGCAGACATTGTTGGCGTCGCCCGACCAGCAGACGACCTTGCCGGCGATCGGCCCCTTGCGTTCCTCGAAGGTCAGGATGTCGGCCATGATCTGCACGGGATGCGATTTGTCGGTCAGACCGTTGATGACGGGGACGGTGGCGGCCTCCGCCATCTCGTGCAGCTTCTCCTCGGCGTCGGTGCGCAGCATGATCGCGTCCACGAAGCGGGAGAGCACCCGCGCCGTGTCCCCGATCGTCTCACCGTGGCCGAGCTGGATCTCCTTGCCGGTCAGGGTGATGACCTCGCCGCCGAGCTGGCGCATGCCGACCTCGAACGAGACGCGGGTGCGGGTCGAGGGCTTCTCGAAGATCAGCGCCAGCGTCCGGCCCAGCAGCGGCTTCTCCGGCTGCTTCGCCCGCTTCAGCGCCGCGGCGTAGTCCAGCATGCCTCGCAGGCTGCCGGCATCCAGCAGATGGATGTCGATGAAATGGCGGACCTTGCGGTTGGCGGCGGGGCTCATGCTGCGGTTCCATTCTGGGAGGCAAGCTCCCGGCAGGTGCGGTCGAGGATGGCGATGGCTTCGTCGATCTCCGTCTCGCCCACGATCAGGGGCGGCAGGATGCGGATGGCGTTGTCGGCGGCAGAGACCACCAGCAGGCCGTTCAGGCGCAGCCGGGTGACCAGATCGCCGTTCGGCACGACGCAGCGCAGGCCCAGCATCAGCCCGCGGCCGCGCGCCGCCGCCAGCACCGTCGGATGGCGCTCCACCAGCGCCTCCAGCCGGGTCTGGAGCAGGCTGCCGGTCTCCTGCACCCGCTCCAGGAAGCCCGGCGCGGTCACCACGTCCAGCACGGCGTTGCCCACGGCCATGGCCAGCGGGTTGCCGCCGAAGGTGCTGCCGTGGGTGCCGGCCGTCATGCCGACGGCCGCCTTCTCCGTGGCGAGGCAGGCGCCCATCGGGAAGCCGCCGCCGATGCCCTTGGCGATGCACATGACGTCGGGCGTCACGTCGGCCCATTCATGCGCGAACAGCCTGCCGGTGCGGCCGACGCCCGTCTGGATCTCGTCGAACACGAGAAGCAGGCCGAACTCGTCGGCGGTGCGGCGCAGGGCGCGCAGATAGTCGAGATCGGCCGGGATGATGCCGCCCTCGCCCAGGATCGGCTCCACCATGATGGCGCCGGTCTCCGGCGTGATGGCGGCGCGCAGTTCGTTCAGGTTGTTGAACGCGACCTGGTCGAAGGCGTCCAGCAGCGGGCCGAAGCCCTTGACCATCTTCTCCGACTTCGCGGCGGCGATGGCCGTGGTGGTGCGGCCGTGGAAGGCGCCGCCGGCCACGATGAAGCGGGTCCGCTGCGGGTTGCCGGTCTCGTAATGGTACTTGCGCACGGTCTTGATCGCGCATTCCCACGCCTCGACGCCGGAATTGGTGAAGAACACCGTGTCCGCGAAGGTCAGCGCCGTCAGCCGCCGGGCCAGGCTCTCCTGCCCGGCGACGCGGAACAGATTGGAGGTGTGCCAGAGCCGGTGCGCCTGTTCGGTCAGCTTCTGCACCAGATAGGGGTGCGCATGGCCGAGCGCGTTGACGGCGATGCCGCTGGTGAAGTCAAGGTATCGTCGGCCTTCCGTGTCCCAGAGATAGCTGCCCTCGCCGCGCTCGAAGATCACATCGATGCGCGCATAGGTCGGCATGACGACAGGGACCACGGCTCCTCTCCTCGGGATGCGGCGCCGGGGTGCGGCGCCGGAAGCCCCGCCCCGGACGGCGTCCGGACGCTCCGGATGCCTGCGGCGGCGGGAAAACGGCGACTATTGTGCGCTGCGGGGGCCGTGTCAATCGTGGGAGGGGCGCGACAAGCTCAGGGCTGTCCCCCGGAAGTGCTCTATTCTTGCGGAATTAACCCGCTCAGCTTATGAATAACTCCGACCGGGCGGGGCCGTTGGACCATGCGACCGCCCTTTGGGGAGATAGCCTTGCCGATGCCGACCGACATCCTCGATCCGCGCAGTTTCCCGCGACCCGGTGCCAACGGCGCCGCCGAACCGGCACCGCAGCCGGCCAAGCCGGGCGGCGTCACCACGATCTCCGCCGAAGCGCGGATCGAAGGCGCCACCATCTCGCACTGCGACACGCTCCATGTGGCCGGTCGGCTGGTGGACGTCACCCTGGTGGACGTGAAGGTGCTGGAGGTGGCCGAGGGCGGCCAGTTCGAGGGCACCGCGAAGGTCGAGAGCATGCGGGTGCAGGGCCGGGCCAGCGGCACCATCGAGGTGTCGGGCACCCTCTCCATCGGGGAGACGGGTCTGGTGGACGGCACCGTCCGCTACGGCCGCATCAGCATCGCCGACGGCGGCAGCGTCACCGGCACCCTGCAATCGGGTCCGGCACAGTAAGAACCGCCCGCGCGGTGGCCGGCCCCGAGGGGAGCGGCCACCTGCACGGGTCCGATCCGCCGCCGGTGCCTTCCATGTCCGGCGGGGGGCCAAAGGACGGGGAAGGTCAAGCGAAGGCGGCGGGATTCCAGCCCTCCGACCCTGGCCTTGACGATGCCGGGCGGATGCGCTTAGGATCACACCATGGTCAATTGCGACCGGGCGTCGTCGTAGACGGCGGGGGAAGGGGCTCGGAGATTTCCGGGCCCTTTGTCTTTCAAAGGGTGCTTCCTACCGTTCCAACGGATGTAACTGCCGGAGCTTCGGGATCGAAGCAATAATACTTTATCCCGCAGTTCACCAGTCCATGCGCCAGGGTCCGGTCGATGAGTTTGCTGTGCGCAACCAGATGCCGGAACGGCCGATAGTCCGGATCGTAACACCCCTTCACGACGGGCCAGAGCAGGATGTCCGCGATCTGCCCCATCGGGTTGGATTTCCGGATGAACGTGGGATTCCTGACCAGTGTCCGGGCGAAACCGCTTGCAAGAAGCGGATCGTATTTGCCGGACGTCCCCTTGTCGAAGTCCGCGCCGGTCTGGATCAGGCGGGCGTGATAGTCCCGGATATCCCTGTCTTCCCGCTTGCCGCAGGCCTCCACGAACACCTTGAGCATGCGGTCCTGCGCCGCTGCGATCTTGGCACATCGCTCGACGAGTATCTGGTAGGCGGACCGGCAGAGCCTCCAGCGCCCGTCGCCATAGAGGGCTCGATAACGGGCATTGTAGCCCGGCCGATGGACCACGCAGGCCGTCACATGGATCGGCAGGCGGGCGATCAGATCGGAGAGATCGGCCTGGAAGCGGGCTGCGCGGTCCCGATCCTGCCCCAGCCAGGCAAAGACGCCCTTCCGGCACCGGATCTCGTGGGAATGCAGCGGTCCTGCGAGATCGTAGCGGCCAACCAGGTTCGCGACCTCCGCATGAACCATTCCCGCCTGTTCGGCAGGTATCATGAAACCACCCAGGGCGAAGGCATCGACGCCATCCGCCCGCGGCAAGGGGGCAACCCTGTCGGGCATACGGCTGCCACTGTCATCGACATAAAGATCGAAGGTGGGGGTTGCGCCCATCCGGACTGTGCACGGAGTCTGTTACAACAACCAAGAGAAGTAACCCCGACGGGCAGAGCTTGCAACCCTTCGCCTGCGATGCTGCGGTCTCATCCCCGGCCGCGGACGGCCTGGTCGGAGACGAAGGGGTTGCCGTGGCGTTCCTGGCCGAAGGTCGAGGTTTCGCCGTGGCCGGGCAGGAAGGTCACGTCGTCGCCGAGCGGAAACAGCTTGCCGCGGATCGAGGCGACCAGCGCCTCGAAACTGCCGCCGGGGAAGTCGGTCCGCCCGACCGATCCCTTGAACAGCACGTCGCCCACCACGGCGAAGCGCGACGGCGCATGGAAGAAGACCACATGCCCCGGCGTGTGGCCCGGGCAGTGCAGGACCTGGAGCGTCAGCGCGCCCACCGTCACCGTGTCGCCGTCGCCGAGCCAGCGGTCGGGCGTGAAGGGCCGGGCATAGGGCATGCCGTAGGCGGCGCCATGGCTGGCCAGCTCGGCGATCCAGTAGTCGTCCTGGCGGGCCGGTCCCTCGACGGGGACTTTCAGCCGCTCCGCCAGATCGGCCACGGCGGCGGCGTGATCGACATGGCCGTGCGTGACCAGGATGCGCTCCACCGTCAGACCGTGCCGGCGCACCGCCTCCAGGATCGTCGGCACGCCGCCGCCCGGGTCCACCACGGCGGCCCGGCGGGTGGCGGTACACCAGAGCAGCGAGCAGTTCTGCGCGAACGGCGTGACGGGGATGACCGCCACCCGGAGCGGCGGCTCGCCGGGCGGCGGGGCGGGGATCGGGGCGGCGTGGGTCTGGTCCTCGGCCATGGCGGGGCCTCCCTGCGGGGTTGTCCGTCCGGAGATACACGCTCCCGGCCGGCGGGTGAACCCCCGGGCTGCCGCGATGGCCGCGGCGCGCCCCTGCTCCGCGCCCCTGCCCCGCACGCCGGCATCCGACTGCCGGCCGGGAGCCGGGCCTACTGCGCAAGGACAGGATGACGTTTCGGCGCGTGCTCCCGATCTGACGTTCCTATAACATACAAGTTGATGCAATTTTTCTGGAAGGTTCAGGTGAACCGTTTCCGCCCCCGCCGCGACGCCGGTCCGTCGCGGCCCACCATCACCGTCGCCCTGACGGAAAGCGAGGCGACGGAAGCCTGCCGCCGCCTGCTCGCCCACATCCGCACGCTGTCACCCGGGGGGCCGGCCCGCAAGGACCAGATCCGCCCCTATGAACTTCCGGGCGACCTGCTGCCCTATATCTGCCTGCTGGACGTGCTGCCCGGCGGCCGCTACCGCTTCCGCCTGTTCGGCACGGCCCTGGTGGACGCCTATGGCGGCGACGCCACCGGCCGGATGCTGAGCGAGATCGAGACGGGGGAGTCGCTGGAGCATGCCCACGATGTCTGCCGCCAGGTGGTGGTGTCGCGGCAGCCGGTCCTGACCCGCATCTCCTTCGAGACGGGACTGGGTCCCATCGTCTACGACCGGGTGGTGCTGCCGCTGGTCGATGCCGCGGGCGAGGTGCGCTGGCTGATGGCGCTGATCCGGATCATCGAGGGGGCGGAGCGGCACAGCCTGCTGGCCGGGCTGGAGGAACGCCTGCTGGCCGTCGGCTGAACCCGGCCGATCGGATCCGGCTGCCGGGCCCGGCCACCGGACGCAGCTAATGCGCGACCGCCGATGCGCGCGCACCATCTTAAGGGTCCATTAACCGGGCTTCCACCACCCTGGAGCATCGAGTTCGAGGCTCCCATGCGTGTCCGCGCCCACCCCGCCCCGTTCCCGCCTGCCGGGAGCTCCGGCCATGGCTGACGGCAGCCCCTGGCCGGTGCCCGTCGGCGGCGACGGTACGACGCTGCTGGAGGTGATCACCCGCCTTCAGGCCGATGCCCTGGCCGGGGTGGGGACGGCTACCCTGTTCGCGCGCATCCTGGATGCCTTCCGCGAGGCGACCGGCAGCCCCTGCGGCCTGATCGGGGAGGTGTTCGGCAATGCCGGCCGCTCCCCCTTCCTCTGCCCCATGGCGCTGGCGGGGCTCGGGACGGAGGGGGGCGGCCCGGAGGCCAGCGAGCGGCAGGCTGCGGCCCTGGTGCCCTTCGACGGGCCGGTCGGCCGGGTGATGCGGAAGGGCCGCGCCCTTCTGGAGAATACACCGGCCCTGACCGGGCCGGCCGGCGACGGCCCGGTCCCGCTGACCGCCTTCCTGGGCATCCCGATCGCGGCCCCACCGGTCTTCACGGGGCTGGTCGCCCTGGGCAACCGACCCGGCGGCTACGATCCCGGCCAGATCGAAGCGTTGCAGCCCCTGGTGACGACGGCGACAGCGCTGCTGCGCGCCCGCCGTGCCGAGGAGAAATGGGCGCTGGTGGAGCGGCACATGCGGCTGGTGCGGGCCGAACTGCGCGACCAGAAGGAGCGCATGGACCAGGTCATCGCCGGCACCGGCGTGGGCATCTGGGACTGGAACCCGCAGACCGGGGCGCTGGTCATCAACGAACGCTGGGCCGGCATCGTGGGCTACACCCTGGCCGAGCTGGGGCCGGTCAGCATCGCCACCTGGCGCCGGCTGGTCCACCCGCAGGACCTGGAGAAGGCCGAAGCCCTGCTGGAGGACGTCTTCGCCGGTCGCAGCCCGCTCTACGCCTGCGACATCCGCATGCGGCACAAGGCCGGGCACTGGGTCTGGGTGCGCGACAGCGGCCGCATCATGGGCCGCGACAGCACCGGCCGGGCGCTGCGCATGGTCGGCACCCACCTGGACGTGACGGAGGAGCGGCGCACCCTGGAGCAGGCGCTGGACTATCGCGGCCAGATCGAGGCGATCCTGGCGGCCGTGCCCGACGGCATCATGACCGTGGACCGGGACCTGCGCATCACGCGGGTCAACCGCGCGGCGGAGGCGCTGTTCGGCTGGCCGGCGGACACCATCGTCGGCCAGACGGTGGACGTGCTGCTGCCCGAGGGGCAGGCGGAGACGCACGGCCGGCTGGCCCGCGCCTTCTTCGAGACGGAGGAACCCGACGCCCGCCGCCAGATGGCCGGCTGGCGCGCGGTGCAGGGCCGCAAGCAGGACGGCAGCCTGTTCCCGGTGCTGGTCACCCTGTCCGCCACCCTGATCGACGGCAAGCCCATGGTCGTCGCGGCGCTGAAGGACATGACGGTGATCGAGCAGCAGAAGGCCGACCTGCGCGCGCTCGCGGAGGAGGTGGGCGAGCAGCTCAAGGCGGCGCAGGCGGCGAACCACGCCAAGAACCGCTTCCTGGCCGCGCTCAGCCACGAGCTGCGGACGCCGCTCAACGCCATCATCGGCTTCTCCGAGCTGGTCGCCACCGACACCGACGAGCACATCGACCCCGAGAAGCGGCGGGAGTACGCCGCCGACGTGGCCCAGGCCGGCACCCACCTGCTGGCGCTCATCAGCGACCTGCTGGATCTGGCCCGGATCGAGGCCAACCGGATCGAGCTGGAGATCGAGCCCTGCCCGCCGGACGGGCTGGCCTCCGATGCCGTGCGGATGCTGGGCCCCTCCCTCCGGGACAAGGGGATCGAGCTGGAGGTGGCGGTCGCCCCCGACCTGCCCCGGGTGGCGGCTGACCGCCGCGCCGTGCAGCAGATCCTGACCAACCTGCTGGGCAATGCCGGAAAGTTCACCCCCAAGGGCGGCCGCGTCACCGTCACGGTCGGGCTGGACCGGGCGGTTCCCGGTCAGGTCCGCTTCACGGTCGAGGACACCGGCTGCGGCGTCCCCGCGGACAAGCTGCCGCTGCTCGGCCAGCCCTTCGTGCAGGTCGGCGACAAGCGCCGCGCCTCCACCCCCGGGCTGGGCCTGGGGCTCGCCATCAGCCGCGGCCTGGTGGAGCGGATGGGCGGCATGCTGCGCATCGAGAGCGAGCTGGGCCGCTGGACCCGGGTGTCCTTCGGACTGCCTGCTTCGGGAGGGGCCGTTCCGGGTGGAGCCGTTTCGTCGCACCCCTCCCCCGGACGATGAGCCGGATCGGGCGGGAAAGCCCATTCCGGCGGGAACGACGGACCCCTGGAATCCGTTGTGTCGGAATAAACATCCGACGCTAGGATTAAGCGCCGCATTCCCAGCCGCCCCAGGTTCTGCTTGTCATGCGCCGTACCGTCGTGCTTGAACCGCGAGGTCGCCGCGACAGTCTTTCGACGCAAGCCGGCCGGGGAGGCCCCCTCCTCCGGGGTGGCGCCGGACGACGCGGCGCCGAACCATGAGAGCCGCCACCGAACGGCCGACCTCAGTGCAAGAGCCCTACTGACATGGGTAAGCCCAAGAAGATGACCATCGTTTCTCCCTCCCGCTCCGGCCGGAGCGCCGCCCTTGCCGGCGGCTTGCTTGCCGCGACCGCGCTTGCGACCGTCATTTCCCTGCCGTCCGGCGCCCACGCCGCCGGCTTCCAGATCCGTGAGAACAGCAGCGCCCTGCTGGGCACGGCCTTCGCAGGACTGGCGTCCGACCCGCGCGACCTGTCCACCGCCGTGAACAACCCGGCCGGCCTGACCTACATCCAGCGCTCCGGCGCCGAGGCGGCGCTGAGCCTGATCGTGCCCAGCACCAAGTTCAAGGGCACGACCGCCGATGCGCTCGGCCGCCCGATCAGCGGCGAGGCCGAGGGCTCCAAGGACCCGCTGCCGCTGCCCGCCGCCTATCTGGTCTATGCGCCGGAGGGGCAGGACTGGCGCCTGGCCCTGTCGGCCACCGCCCCTTACGGGCTGGAGACGGACTATGACGAGGACTGGACCGGCCGCTACCATGCCGTGAAGTCCACGCTGGAGACGGCCAACGTCAATCTGGCCGGCGCCTACCGGCTGATGCCGCAGCTCTCCGTCGGTGGCGGCATCTCGGTGCAGCGCGCCGAGGCCGAACTGACCAACGCCGTGGATTTCGGCGCCATCCTGGCGAACCTGCGCGTGCCCGGCTTCCTGCCGCAGTCGGCCGACGGCATGGCCAAGGTGAAGGGCGACGACTGGGGCTGGGGCTGGAACCTGGGCCTGCTGTTCGAGCCGGTGGCCGGCACCCGCTTCGGCCTGTCCTACCATTCCAAGATCGACCACACCCTGGACGGCACCGGCAAGTTCACCATGCCGTCCTCCGTCCGGACCGTGTTCACGGCCGTGGGCGTGCAGGCGTTCCAGCCGGAGTCGGGTGCCACCGCGGACGTGACCACGCCGCAGTCGATCGACTTCTCCGTCAGCCAGGACCTGGGCCGGATCGGCCTGCACGCCACCGCCTCCTGGACGGACTGGAGCGAGTTCAAGGAGATCCGGGTCGTCTTCGCCAACCCGGCGCAGCCGGTCTCGGTGGACGAGCAGTTCTACAACGATACCTGGTTCTTCGCCGTCGGCGCGACCTACGCCTACAGCGACGACCTGACCCTGCGCGTCGGTGCCGCCCATGACGGCCGCGCCGCGCAAGGGGAGTACCGCACCCCGCGCATCCCGGACGAGGAGCGCACCTGGCTGACCGCCGGCCTGTCCTGGCAGCCGCTGGAGTCGCTGACCGTGGACGCCGGCTACGCCCACCTGTTCGTGGCGGATGCCACGGTCAACCAGACGACCGGGACGGGCAACCGCCTGACCGGCCATTTCGAGAGCGACGTGGACATCGTCACGGTGGCGGCCCGCTACCGCTTCTGACGATCAGGCGATATCGGCGATCCCGGCCACGCCCAGCAGTGCGAGCGTGCTGCCGAGATCGCCGAAGCCCGTCCCCTTCCAGTAGAGGGCCTGGGCATTGCCGGGGCCGGTCACCAGAATGTCCTCGCGGCCGTCCCCGTCGATGTCGCCCGTGCCGGAGACCGACCAGCCCGGCTCCAGGGTGAACAGGTTGTGAATGCCGCCGAAGCCGCGTCCGACGTCCCAGGCGATCAGGATGCGGCTGTGGGTGTTGAACAGCAGCAGGTCGTCGGCCGCGCCGCCGACCAGGTCCGCCACCGCCTCGACCCGCCAGCCGTAGCCCGACGCCAGGGTCGGCAGATCGGCGAAGCCGCTGCCGTTCCAGAGCTGGAGCGCCCCGGTCGCCTCATTGTGAAAGATGATGTCGTCGCCGGCCCGCGCGTCGATCTCACCGGTGCCGGCCACCGAGAAGCCGGGCCGCAGCGTCAGGAACGGGGTCACGCTCCCACGCCCCGCATCCATGAAGGCCAACGCGCCGTCCGGCCCCGCCAGCAGCAGGTCGCTCGATCCCGGGGCGGTGAAGGCGCCCACGCCTACCGGCCGGTAGCCCGACGGCACCGGCAGCGCCGTGAAGCCGTCGCCGCCGCGCGCCACGTCCCAGACCACGACGCCGCCGTCGGGCAGGCTCAGCAGCAGATCGTCCTTGCCGTCGCCGCCCAGGTCGATGAAGCCGGTGACCGTCGTGCCCGGCGCCGGCCGCAGCAGGTAGGTGAAGCCGGCGCTGCCGCGGGTGCCGTCCCACAGCACCAGATCGCCCTCCGGCCGGACCAGCACCAGCTCCGCCGGCGAGTCGGACAGGCGCAGCGTCAGGTCCGAGAAGACCAGCCGCTCGATCCCGGTGAGCCGGTCCGTGCCCTCGGTCCCGGCGAGATGCGCGACCGTCGTCACGCCGTCGGCGGTGCTGATGCTGTAGGCGGAGCGGGGGCCCGAGAACACGGCCGTGTCGATGCCGCCGTCGCCCTCCAGCCGGTCGTCGCCGGCCCCGCCTGTCAGCCTGTCCGCCCCGGCCCCGCCCACCAGCGTGTCGGCTCCGGCGCCGCCGCGCAGGGTATCGGCCCCGCGCATGCCCCGCAGTTCCGAGCCCGAGGAGCCGGCCATCAGCAGGTCGTCGCCGTCGCCGGCGATGGCGGTTTCCACCGTGTTCGCCGCCACCCGCAGCTCTGCCCCGGCGATGCGGGAAAGGCCGCCCGAGAGGTCGATCACCGCACCGGCGCTCAGGGCCGCCCCGTTCAGCGTGTCGCGCCCGCCGTCGGTGTCGGACAGCGTGGCGCGGGCGGGCTGCGCCGCGGCCAGGAGCGCGTACTCGTCCGTGAAGAGGTAGAGGTCGTCGGCCTCCTCTGCCGCGCCGTAGACGCGCAGGGTCCAGGACACCAGGGTGCCGGTGTCCATCGCCCCGGTATCCGCGACGTGCAGGCGCCAGGTCCCGGCCGCAGCCTCGCCGAGGAAGGTGGCCGCACCGACGGTGAAGCGCAGCGTGCCGGCGTCGATGTTGCCCACCGCTTTCCCCAGCATCGGGTTGTTCAGGAGGGAGGCCACCGTGCCGGCCGGGGAGATCAGTTCGACCGCCAGGTCGCCGATCAGGGGATGGACGATGTCGAGATCCACCTCGACCCGCTCCACCCGCAGCGTCCCGGCGATGGCGACCGGATCGGTGATGCCGCTCGCGTCGTTGTCGGGAATGGCGATGCACGTCCGGCTGCCGGCCGAGAGCATCTGCTCGTTCGCCGCCGTGGACTGCCCTGTCCAGCTCTCCGCCAGCCGGACGGCCCCGCGGGCATCGACCAGCCCGAAGCCGGACCGCTCGCTGAAGTGCATGCCGCCGCCGTTCCAGCCGGACGCCCCCGTCCACTGCCAGCCGGAATCGCCGGGGTCGGAGTTGCGCGCGGTGGCGGCCAGGATCTGCTGCACGTCGCGGTAGCCCAGGTCCGGATTCGCCTCCAGCATCAGGGCCACGATTCCGCTGACGACCGGGGCGGAGATGGAGGTGCCGTTCAGGGTCGCCCAGTCCGTCGGCGAATAGCCGTCGGCTCCCGGCCGGTCGGTCGTCGTGACGTCGCATCCGGGAGCCGCCACCAGGACCGGGCTGCCCGGCGTGCTGAAGTCGGCGACGACGCCGCTGGAATCGCTGGCCGCCACCGTGATGACGAAGCGGCTGTTCTGGAAGTTGTGCAGGTTGGCGTCGTCGCCGGCCTGCCCGTTGTTGCCGGCGGACATCACGATGACCGTGCCCAGCCCGTCGCGCCCCTGCTGCACGGCGGTGCGCAGCGCCTCGCCGGCCGCGGCATAGGGGCCGCCGCTGAAATCATCCCTGAAGGCGCTCTTGGGGTTTTCCCGGCCCAGGCCCCATGAGTTGTTCACCACGTCCAGGTCCTGCGCCGCCCGCAGCAGGCCGCGGGCAATCGCTTCGCCGAAGGCGGTGTGGGTGTTGTCGAGGTTGTTGTAGAGAGCGACGAGGGTGGCGTTGTAAGCCACGCCGACGGTGCCGTAGCCGTTGCGTTCGGCGGCGATGACACCGGCGATGGCGGTGCCATGGTTGTCCTCGGTCCGCCGCGGGAAGGTGGCGGCGCCGCCGGTGGCCGTGTCGAAGCCGGCGAGGTCCAGGTTGCCGTCGAGGTCGCGGTGGCTGCCGTCGATGCCCTGGTCGAACACCCCGACGCGGACGCCCCTGCCGGTGAAGTCCGCCCAGACGGCAAGGGCATCGACTCCCCCGGCCGAGGGCCGCAGATGCCATTGCGCCTCGAACTCCGGATCGGTCGGGGCGCTGGCGCCGATGGGGCCGGGCGGATCGGGCTCCGGCAGGGGCAGGACAGCGGTCGCCAGCGTGTAGCTGCCGCTCAGGTCGCGCCCCGGATTGGAGAACGAACGGGCGGACAGGTAGTAGATGCCGCTGTCGAGCGCCGAGAAGACGAGGCGACTGTCGATGCCGGTGCCGCTGTCGTCGTCTGACGCGATGACACTGCCATCGGCGCGCACCAGGACAAGGTAGGGGTCCTCCAGCGTGCCGCCGTCGCCATCGACGCCGCGGAGGTCGAAGGCATAGGTGCGGCCGGCCTCCAGCCGGACAGCGAACCAGTCCTGGTCGACGCTGCTCTCCAGGAAGCCGATCGCGCTGTCCCCGATCGTCAGCGTCGTGGCGGCGTCCGGACCGTCCGCATGGTCGTCCGCCCCAAGGATTGTGGTCATATCGCTGCTTTACCCCCGATTTCGGGGGAGCCTACACCTGCCCCGGACCGTCACGCCAGGGGGCGGCGCCCACTCTCGACTCAGCCCCGGCCTTGCGCCATGGTGCAGCCCTGACACCCGAAACCGGACCGCCCCCGATGACCGCCCCGGACACTGCCGCACCGGAAACCGCCGCCACGCCTTCCGACAGCCGCTCCCTTGAGGCGGGGAACACCTCGCCGGAGGCGCTCTACCTGGTGGACGGGTCGGGCTTCATCTTCCGCGCCTACCACGCGCTGCCGCCCCTGAACCGGCCGGACGGCACCCCGGTGAACGCCGTGCTGGGCTTCACCAACATGCTGATGAAGCTGCTGGCGGAGCTGAAGGCCGAGGCCGTGGCCGTGATCTTCGACGCCAAGCGGCTGAACTTCCGCAACGAGTTCTATCCCGACTACAAGGCCAACCGGCCGGAACCGCCGGAGGATCTGCGGCCGCAGTTCGCCATCATCCGCGAGGCGGTGGACGCCTTCTGCCTGCCCTGCCTGGAGCTGGAGGGCTACGAGGCCGACGACCTGATCGCCACCTACGCCCGGATGGCCAGCGAGCAGGGCCGGCCGGTCACCATCGTCAGCTCCGACAAGGACCTGATGCAGCTCGTCCGCGACGGCGTGCGCCTGATGGACCCGATGAAGGGCAGGCTGATCGGGCCGGAGGAGGTGGCGGAGAAGTTCGGCGTGCCGCCGGAGAAGGTGGTGGACGTGCAGGCGCTGGCCGGCGACAGCGTGGACAACGTGCCCGGCGTCCCCGGCATCGGCGTGAAGACGGCGGCCCAGCTCATCACCGACTACGGCGACCTGGAGACGCTGCTGGAACGGGCCGGCGAGATCAAGCAGGCCGGGCGGCGGCAGAAGCTGCTGGAGAACGCCGAGCTGGCCCGCATCTCCAAGCGGCTGGTCCGGCTGGACGACAAGGTGCCGGTGCCGGTGCCGCTGGACCGGCTGCGCGTGCGCGAACCCGACCACCACAAGCTGATCGACTGGCTGAAGGTGCAGGGCTTCCGCTCCGTCATCCACAAGGTGGAGGCGGAGCTGGCGGCCGACGGCACGCTGGTGGACGGTGCGGCCCCCGCCCCGGCAGCGCCCGCCGCCCGGGCGCCGCGCACGGACGCGCGCACCGCCCTGGACAGCCGCAGCTACGCCCCCGCCCCGGCGCCGGAGGCCCGCGGCGACGGCGTCGTGCCGCAGCCGGACCGGGTCGAGTACGAGCTGGTGCAGGACCTGGACGCGCTGGACCGCTGGATCGAGCGGGCGCGCGAGGCCGGGACCGTCGCCGTGGACACGGAGACGGACGGGCTGACCCCGGTCAGCGCCGGGCTGGTCGGCGTCTCCCTCTCCGTGGAGCCCGGCCGCGCCTGCTACATCCCCTTGCAGCACATCGACCCGGCCACGCCCCGGGGCGCGGCCGGCGGGCTGGACCTGGGCGGCGCCCCGCCGCCGCCGCCGCAGATCGCGCTGGCGGACGCCCTGGCCCGGCTGAAGCCGCTGCTGGAGGACCCCGCGGTTCTGAAGGTGGGGCAGAACGTCAAGTTCGACTGGCAGATCTTCGCCCGGCACGGCATCGCCATGGCGCCGATCGACGACACCATGCTGATCTCCTACGTGCTGGGCACGGGCCTGCACGGACACGGCATGGACGAGCTGGCGCTGCGCCATCTGGGCCATACCACGATCAAGTATGACGAGGTCACCGGCACCGGGAAGTCCCGCATCACCTTCGACCGGGTGCCGTTGGACAAGGCCCGCGACTACGCCGCGGAGGATGCGGACATCACCCTGCGGCTGCACCGCGTCCTGAAGCACGATCTGGTGCGCCAGCACATGGTCACGCTCTATGAGACGATCGAGCGGCCGCTGGTCCCCGTCGTCGCCCGCATGGAAAGCCGCGGCGTGCTGGTGGACCGCGCCGTGCTGCGGCAGATGTCGTCCGACTTCGCCCAGCGCATGCTGGAGATGGAGGCGGAGATCCAGAAGCTGGCCCCGCGCGCCTTCAACGTCGGCAGCCCCAAGCAGCTTGGCGAGATCCTGTTCGACGAGATGAAGCTGCCCGGCGGGTCCAAGGGCAAGTCCGGCGCCTGGGGCACGGATTCCGGCGTGCTGGAGGGGCTGGCCGAGCAGGGCGTGGAGATCGCCCAGAAGGTGCTGGACTGGCGCCAGCTCTCCAAGCTGAAATCCACCTACACCGACGCCCTGGCCGAGCAGATCGACGCCCGCACCGGCCGCGTCCATACCAGCTTCGCGCTGGCCGCCACGGCGACGGGGCGGCTCTCCTCCACCGACCCGAACCTCCAGAACATCCCCATCCGCACCGAGGAGGGGCGCAAGATCCGCCGCGCCTTCGTGGCGCGGCCGGGGCACCTGCTGCTGTCGGTGGACTACAGCCAGATCGAGCTGCGGCTGGTGGCGGAGATGGCGGGTGTGCCGGCCCTGCGCCGGGCCTTCCACGACGGCATCGACATCCACGCCATGACCGCCAGCCAGGTCTTCGGCGTGCCGCTGGACCAGATGACCTCGGAGATCCGGCGCAAGGCCAAGGCGATCAATTTCGGCATCATCTACGGCATCTCCGGCTTCGGGCTGGGCCGCCAGCTCGGCATCACGCCGGGCGAGGCGGGCGCCTTCATCAAGCAGTATTTCGAGCGCTTCCCCGAGTTGCAGACCTACATGGAGACGACCAAGGCCTTCGCCCGCGAACACGGCTACGTCACCACCCTGCTGGGCCGCCGGTGCTGGATCCAGGGCATCCGGGAGAAGGCCCCCGCCCGCCGCGCCTATGCCGAGCGGCAGGCGATCAACGCGCCCATCCAGGGCACGGCCGCCGACATCATCAAGCGCGCCATGGCCCGCATCGAGCCGGCGCTGGCGGCGGCGAAGCTGGACGCCGCCATGCTGCTCCAGGTCCACGACGAACTGCTGTTCGAGGTGCCCGAGGCGCAGGTGGAGGAGACGGCCGCCGTCGTCCGCAGCGTCATGGAGGGAGCGGCCGGCCTGGGCGTGCCCCTGGTGGCGGAGGCCGGCTGGGCCGGCAACTGGGCGGAGGCGCACTGACCGCCGGACCGCTGCTGGACTGCCGCACCGCTGGACTGCCGGACCGCCGGACAGTCGGGGCGGCCATGCCTTTCCGCCGGGCCGCCCTGCGGCGCCCGCGGTCCCCGCCCCCGCGGACAGGTCTGCCCAAGCGGCGCGTCCTGGGCTATGGTCCCGCCCCATGACGACCGTGACCCCGACGACCCCCGATGACGAGCGCTGCGCCTGTGGCAAGCGCGCCGTCGATCTCTGCCTCTGCCCCGACCTGACCCCGGCCCGCACGCGGCTGGGGCTTCTGGTCCTGCAACATCCGCAGGAACAGGATGTGGAACTGGGCACGGCGCGGCTGCTGACCGCGCAGGTGGAGGGGGCGGTGCTGCGCGTCGGCCTGTCCTGGCCGAACATGGCCAAGGCGCTGGGCCGCCCGGCCGATCCGCGCCGCTGGGGCGTGCTGCACATGGGCAGCAAGGAGGACGTGGCGCGGGTGCCGCGCGGCGGCATCGCCGTGGTGGACCGCAAGGGCGCCCCCCTGCCCGACAGCGATGCCGTGCTGGCGGACCTGGAGGGGCTGGTGCTGCTGGACGGCACCTGGTCGCAGGCGAAGACGCTGTGGTGGCGGAACGCCTGGCTGCTGAAGCTGCGCCGGGTGGTGATCCATCCCGACTTCCGCTCCGCCTACGGCAATGTGCGCAAGGAACCGCGGCGCGAAAGCGTCTCCACCCTGGAGGCGGGGGCCTTCGCGCTGGGCCGGCTGGAGGGCGATCCGGGCCTTCAGGGCCGGATGCTGAAGCCCTTCGACGTGCTGCTGGACCGCTGGCAGAAGCGCCGCCGCCCGGTCCGGCCGGTGCCGCCACCCGCGACTCCGGCGCCCTGACGGGCGCCGGTCCTGCACCCCGGCCGGTCTTAAAGAAAACTCGCCGGCCTGTCCGGAAAGGGGCGCCCGTCAGGGCACCAGGGCGGGTCAGGGGACCAGGGCGGGCAGCCGGGTGGTCACGGCAACGGGCACGGCTTCCCGCGCGGCCAGCCGCGCCTCCGCCTCGCCGGCGCGGACCTGGGCGGCGACAAGGTCGCGCTCCAGCCTGTCCGCGCGCCGCTTCTGCTGGCGGGCCGCCTTGCGCTGACCGTGGCCGCCCAGCCAGGCGGTCAGGCCGCCGGCGAAGAAGCTGACCACCATGGCGACCAGGACCAGGGCATAGAGCGGCAGCTCCACGCTCCAGGGCAGCGGCCACAGCAGGATGGTCACGGTCTGCATGTTGCTGACCGAAAAGGACAGGGCCAGAAGGGCCACGGGCAGGGTGATGATCCAGGTCAGGTGGCGCACCGGGGCACCTTCTTGCGGCTAGACGGGCGGCAGGTCGGACAGGGGCAGGCATGCCCCCTCCGGCGCCAGGGTCGCCACAGGCCGCCGCGCTGTCAATGCCCGCGATAAGGGAGAAGCCCCGAAAGTGGCACCCGGCCCGCCCGGCGCGGCAGAATGGCCCGCCGGACCGGGGCCGGACCGGGGTCGCCAGCGGCGGTATCAGTCGGTGTTCAGCCGCTCGCGGAGCTGCTTGCCCGTCTTGAAGAACGGGATGAACTTCTGGTTCACGTCCACCGTCTCCCCGGTCCGCGGGTTGCGGCCCAGGCGGGCGTCGCGCTTCTTCACGGAAAAGGCGCCGAATCCGCGCAGCTCGACCCGGTCACCACGCGCCAGGGCGTCGGTGATCTCGTCGAAGATCGTGGTGACGATCTTCTCCACGTCGCGCTGGTACAGGTGCGGGTTGCGCTCGGCAAGGCGCAGGATCAGTTCGGACTTGGTCATCTGGCTACCCCCCCAGGGTGCGGGCGGATTTCTCCGGCGCGACCCGATGCCGGTCGGCATGCAGGCACCCGGGCCACCGCGCAATTTCCGGACACATTGCCGGAGGGCTTCCCGATGCGCAAGGGTAAGCCGTTCAAGGCGCTGGGATTTTTCCGGACACCCGACGACCGGCGGCGACCGGCGGCGGAAGCGGCGGCGGTCGGAGAGGCAGCGGGCCGGAAACGCGAAGGCCGCCCCGGTTTCCCGGGACGGCCTTCGTTTCTCCTGCCGGCGGTCGCCCAGGGGCGGCCGCCGGAACCGGCGGGATTACTCCTCGCCCTGCTGCTTGCGCTTGAGCGCGGCACCCAGGATATCGCCCAGCGAGGCGCCGCTGTCGGACGAGCCGAACTCCTGCATCGCCTGCTTCTCCTCCTCGACCTCCTTGGCCTTGATGGAGAGGGTGATCTTGCGGCTGCCACGGTCGATCTGGGTGACCTTGGCATCGACCTTCTCACCGATGGCGAAGCGGTCGGGCCGCTGCTCGGAGCGGTCGCGGGACAGGTCGGACTTGCGGATGAAGCCGGTGAAGCCTTCGCCCACCTCGACCTCGATGCCGCCGTCGGTGACCTGGGTGACCGTGCAGGTCACCACGTCGCCCTTCTTGACGCCGGCGACGGCGGTCTCGAACGGATCCCCCGCGAGCTGCTTGATGCCCAGGGAGATACGCTCCTTCTCCACGTCCACGTCGAGGACCTTGACCTTGACCTGGTCGCCCTTCTTGTAGGTCTGGATGGCCTGCTCGCCCGGGGTGTTCCAGTCCAGGTCGGACAGGTGGACCATGCCGTCGATGTCGCCGGGCAGGCCCACGAACAGGCCGAACTCGGTGATGTTCTTGACCTCGCCTTCCAGCTCGGTGCCGCCGGGGAACTTGTCGACGAACGACTCCCACGGGTTCTGCATCGTCTGCTTCAGGCCGAGGCTGATGCGGCGCTTCACCGGATCGACGTCCAGGACCATCACCTCGACCTCCTGGGAGGTGGAGACGATCTTGCCCGGGTGGACGTTCTTCTTGGTCCAGCTCATCTCGGAGACGTGGACCAGACCCTCGATGCCCGGCTCCAGCTCCACGAAGGCGCCGTAGTCGGTGATGTTGGTGACGCGGCCCTTGAACTTGGCCTGGACCGGGTACTTGGCTTCCACGCCCTCCCACGGATCGGCCTCGAGCTGCTTCATGCCGAGGCTGATGCGCTGGGTCTCCGGGTTGAAGCGGATGACCTGGACCGTGACGGTCTGGCCGATCTGCAACGCCTCGGAGGGGTGGTTGATGCGGCGCCAAGCGATGTCGGTGACGTGCAGCAGGCCGTCAACGCCGCCCAGATCGACGAACGCACCGTAGTCGGTGATGTTCTTGACGACGCCCTGGAGGACCTGGCCTTCCTTGAGGTTGGCGACCAGCTCGCTGCGCGCCTCGGCCCGGCTCTCTTCCAGCACGGCGCGGCGGGAGACGACGATGTTGCCGCGGCTGCGGTCCATCT
Organism: Rhodocista pekingensis; assembly: GCF_042665545.1. Taxonomy (NCBI): domain Bacteria; kingdom Pseudomonadati; phylum Pseudomonadota; class Alphaproteobacteria; order Rhodospirillales; family Azospirillaceae; genus Rhodocista; species Rhodocista pekingensis. Next base: position 874,869 of record NZ_JBHTCM010000010.1, read on the forward strand.
TGAGGATCTGGAACGGCTGCGGCGTGCCCAGCAGCGGGCTGATGTCGCGCACCGGCCGGATGTCGACCTGGCTGCCCGGCAGGAACGCCACGGCGCCGTTGAGATCGACGGTGAAGCCACCCTTCACGCGGCCGAAGATCACGCCCGTCACGCGGGCCTGGTCGTTGAACGACTTCTCCAGCAGGGTCCAGGCTTCTTCGCGCTTCGCCTTCTCGCGGGACAGCACGGCCTCGCCGTTCTTGTCCTCCATGCGCTCCAGGTACACCTCGACGGTGTCGCCTGCCTTCAGCTCGACCGGCTGGCCGGGAACGGCGAACTCCTTGAGCGCGACGCGGCCTTCGGACTTCAGGCCGACGTCGATCAGAACCATGTCATTGTCGATCGAGAGGATGCGCCCCTTGACGACGGTGCCTTCCAGGCTGTCGGCGGTGCCGAAGGACTCTTCGAGGAGGGCGGCGAAGCTCTCCTTGCCAGCGAGGGGGCTGGCGGCCGGGCTGGACTTGGCGGAAACCTGGGCCATTGGAACTCCTTGGGTGGAACCTGGAGCGGCACCCGGACCGCCCGCACCGGCACGCCCGAGCCGGAGGGAAGATCTGGCACCGCCGCGCCGGGCACCACGCCCGGCGGCTTGGGTTGTGCCCGGCCCCTGGGCATGCTCCCTGGGGCACCGGACGGGTTGTCCCCGGCCTTGCGGCCGGAGGGTGGTGCCCGGTCGCGCAGGACCGGGCGGCGAGCCGCGCCCGCACCCCGGAAGGAGCGAGGGACGGCGGCCTGTCCCGAGGGACCGGATCAGCGAGAGGATCAGCGTCCGTTGAACGCCGGCTTCGCGCGGACGAAGGTCATGGCTGCGTCGAAGGCCTGGTCGGCATCCAACGAGGACGTGTCAAGCAAATACGCGTCGGCAGCCGGCTTCAGCGGGGCCACCGCCCGCTGGCTGTCACGCGCGTCACGATCCTTCATGTCCTTCAGGACGTCGGCGTATATAGCGACAGCGCCCCGCCCCTGCAACTCCTTGAGTCGGCGCTCGGCCCTTACTTCCACCGTCGCGGTGACATAGAGCTTCGCCGGGGCTCCGGGGCAGACCACGGTGCCGATGTCGCGGCCGTCCAGAACGGCGCCGCGGGCCGGCGTGCCATCGGCCAGGACGGGCGGCCGCGCGGCGAAATCGCGCTGGAAATCCAGCAGCGCCTGACGCACCGCCGGCACCACCGAGACCAGCGAGGCCGCCTGCGCCGTCGCCTCCGAGCGCAGCTCCGGATCGGCCATCAGCCCGGCGATGTCGCCCGGTGTCAGCGCCGCCGCGGCCTGCGCCGCCAGCCCGGCATCGGCCGGGTCCTGCCCGGCCCGGCGCAGGGTCAGCCCGACGGCGCGGTAGAGGCCGCCGGTGTCGAGATGCGCGAAGCCCAGCGCGGCGGCGAGACGGCGGGCGAGCGTGCCCTTGCCGCTGGCGGCGGGACCGTCGATGGCGATGACGCGGGGGGCGCTGGAGGGCGGGGTCAAGGCGGGAACCCGAAAGCGGTGGTTGTGAGGGCGCGGTCGGGCGGCACCATTCCCCCCCTGCGGCAGCGCGTCAAGCCTGGAGCGCAGGGGGCGGGATCACGGGGGCCGGCTCAAGGGGGCCGGCTCAAGGGGGCCGGATCAAGGGGGACCGGTTGTCCGGGACTGGAGCGGGGGAAGGATTTCCGCCAGGGCGCGCGTCAACGCGTCGATCACGTCTCCATCAAGCCGGCCGATGGCGCGGATCTCGGTGGGTTCGATCACGGACATCTTGCAGGGCCGGATCACGGATGGACGGGACAATCCGGCCAACGTGATGTCCGCGACGGGAATGTCGCCCGGCCAGGCCTCGTTCCGGGCGCTCGTGATCATCACGACCCAGATCAGCCCGAGACGGTCCTGTAGCACGGGCCGGGAGATCACGACGGCCGGCCGACGCTTGAGCACCGGCCGTTCGACGAACGGGAAAGGAACCGTGACGACCTCGAACGGCTCAAAGGTCGGCATAGTCCTCCTCATCCGCAGGACCGGCCCACTCGGTGAACAGGGCAAAGGGCTCATCCGCCAGCGCCGCCCTCCGCTTGGGACGCAGGATCGCATAGCCCTCGTGGAGGTCGTACTCGATCTCGTCCCCCGGCCGGATGCGGAGATGTTCCCGGACGGCGAGCGGCAGCACTGTCTGCGCCTTGATGGACACCCTGCTGCTGATCGCCATGATCGCCCCGGTAAGCGTTCGTCTTTCCGTCATGTTGACGCCGCGGCCGCGGGCGTCAAGCCGGGGCGGCCGGATCGCGGCCATTACCGCCCGGCCATCACACCCCGGCATCGCCGCCCGGGTCCTCCAGGATGCCGCGGTAGACCTCCGCCAGCGGGATCGCGGCGTCGATGCTGTCCAGGCGCAGCACGGCGTCCGGCCCTGCCAGCCGTTCCTGCACCCAGATGTCGGCTCCCCCGTCGGCCCCATCGCCTCCGGCGTCGCCGGGACCCGCCCGGCCGGGCAGGCGGCGCAGGACGGTGCAGGCGGCCTCGTCCTGCTCCAGCTCCACGATCTCCCGGATCGACGGGGTCGCCTTGAAGAAGGCGTGCTTGCGGTGCATCTCCGAAGCCGTGTTGGCCGGCGACAGCACCTCCACCACCAGCACCGGCTCGCCCGGCCCGGCCGGGGTCCGGCCGCAGCGGACCAGCAGGTCGGGGATGCGGAAGTCGCGGTCCCGGCGGCCATGGTCCACGCCGGAGCCGATCTCCAGCCGGCACGGGTGCTTCCGGGCGGCCAGCGCATTGCCGATCAACCGGCCCAGCGCAGCCGTGACGGCGCCGTGGTCCGGGCTGGGCGAGGCCTGGCCGGTCGCCGGATCGTAGTCGCGCAGCACCGGGTAGCCGTCGATCAGTTCCCAGACCAGATCGTCGCCGGAGTCCCAGGCCAGGAACTCCTCCACGGTCATGCGGCGGTCGAGCTTGCGCACGGCGGTCATGGGTGCCTCCCGGGGCGGTCCTGGACCACCTCCGGATATAGCACGGCCGGCACCGTTCCGACAGGTGGCGCCGGTCGCGGCCGGGCGACCCCGCCTATGCCGCCGCGATGTCCGCGCCCAGCCCGTTCATCAGGGCGACGAAGCCGGGGAAGCTGGTGTCGATGAAGGCGCCGTCATCCACCCGCACCGGCTGCTCCGTGGCCATGCCCAGGACCAGGAAGCTCATGGCGATGCGGTGGTCCATGGCGGTGGCGACGGTGGCGCCGCCGGCCGGCGGGCGGCCGCGGCCATGCACCACCATCCAGTCCTCGCCCGCCTCCACCGTCACGCCGCAGGCGGCGAGCCCGTCGGCCATCATGGCCAGCCGGTCGCTCTCCTTCACCCGCAGCTCGCCGATGCCGCGCATCACCGTGGGCCCCTCGGCGCAGGCGGCGGCGATGCAGAGGACGGGGTATTCGTCGATCATGCTGGGGGCACGCTCCGGCGGCACCTCGACCCCGCGCAGGCCGGAGGCGCGCACCAGCAGGTCGGCGACGGGCTCGCCGCCCTCCTCCCGCGGGTTGGCGTAGGCGATGTCGGCGCCCATCTCCCGCAGCGTCTCGAAGAGGCCGGTGCGGCGCGGGTTGGTGCCGACGCCCGGCAGGGACAGCGCCGAGCCCGGCCGGATCAGGGCGGCCACGACCGGAAAGGCGGCCGAGCTGGGATCGGCCGGCACCCGCAGGTCGCGCGCCGTCAGCTCGCCCTGGCCGGTGACGGTGGCGGCCAGGGCGCCGTCACCGGCCTCCTCCACCGTCACCTCGATGCCGAAATGGCGCAGCATGCGCTCGGTGTGGTCGCGCGTCGGCTCCGGCTCGATCACCGTGGTGCGGCCGGGCGCGTTCAGCCCCGCCAGCAGGATGGCGGACTTCACCTGGGCCGAGGCCACCGGCAGGCGGTAGGCGATGGGCACCGGCCGGTCGGTGCCGATCACCGCCCCCGGCAGCCGCCCGCCCGAGCGCAGGACGAACCGCGCGCCCATCGTTTCCAGCGGTTTCGTCACCCGCGCCATCGGTCGCTTCGTCAGCGAGGCGTCGCCCGTCATCACGCTGGTGAAGGGATGCGTCGCCAGCAGCCCCATCAGCAGCCGCGCCGCCGTGCCGCTGTTGCCCATGTCCAGCACCTGCGCCGGCTCGGCCAGCCCGCCGACGCCGCGGCCGCGGGTGACCCAGGTGCCGTCGGGGAGCCGTTCCGCCTCCGCCCCCAGGGCGCGCAGGGCGGCGGCGGTGCGCAGCACGTCGTCCCCCTCCAGCAGGCCCTCGATCCGCGTCTCGCCCAGGCTCAGCGCCCCGAACATCAGCGCCCGGTGGGAGATCGACTTGTCGCCCGGCACCGTGACGGTCCCGGAGAGCGCGCCCGAGCGGCGGGAGAGAAGCGGGCGGGGTCCGGCGGGCGAGGCGGCCATGGGGGCTCCGGCGGCAGCAGGGAACGGATCGGCCCGGACAGGGCCGGGACGGACCGCCGGCGGACGGCCGGCGCCCCCTGCTCCTAGCACATCGCGGCGGGGCCGGGAAACGGCGCGGCGACAGGCGGGAGACGCGGCGCGGAGACCGGGACGCAGGCCGGGACGCAGGCCGGGACGGCAGGGGGGCGGCCCGCCCCGGTTGCAGGGGCCTCCGACCCGCGGATTCTTTGGTTTGACAGGGGGCGGGCTTCATGGCAGATGCCCCGCCGGAGCCAGCGCGCGGGAATTACCGGGTCCGCGCGGCAAGAAGGAGAAGTCTCGTGGCGAAAGCGGAATGGGGCACGAAGCGCATCTGCCCGAACTGCGGCACGCGCTATTACGACATGCGGAAGGAACCGCCGGCCTGCCCGAGCTGCGGCACCGTGTTCGATCCCGAGGCGCTGCTGCGCTCCCGCCGGGCGCGGCCGATCCCCGTGGAGGATGTGAAGAAGCCCCCGGTCGAGGCGGACGAGGATGATACGCTGGGCATCGATTCCGACGAGGGCCCGGCCCGGAACGACGAGGACACGGAGAGCACGGACGACGTGGACGTGACCATCGAGGAGGACGGCCTGGACGAGGAAGTCGGCGGCGAGGAGGACGAGGACGTCCTGCCCGAGGATGCCGACGAGCTGGGCGACGAAGACGACCTCGGCGAGGTCGTGGACGTGGAGGGCGACGAGGACCGCTGACGCGGCGATCCCCCGGCCCGCCCGGAGGAACCGAGGAAATCCAAGGGTTTCCGGCATCCTCGAAAAAATTGCGCGGCCGGTGAATTTTCCTCTTGCCAGGGCGGCCCGGTTCGAAGATAAACAGCGCCCACAGCGACGGCGACCCAGGCCGGCGCGACGAGACAGACGGTTCGGGGCCATAGCTCAGCTGGGAGAGCGCTACAATGGCATTGTAGAGGTCAGGAGTTCGATCCTCCTTGGCTCCACCAACAAAATCAGGGCCTTGGCCGGAAACGGCCAGGGTCCTGATTGTTTTTGCGTCTGACGTTTTTCGTGCCTGATCGATTCCCCAGCACCGCCCACCGGGCAGGAGGGCGGTGCCGGCCGGTCGTCCCTATGGCTGCGTCGCCATCAGCGGTTGGTCCGGCAGCTTTCCCGGCAGCCATAGCCAGGCGGCGGTGCCGGCAAGGAGCGTGAGGAACCCGCCCGTTCCGACCGCGACATGCAGGCCGGTCAGGAAGGCTTCCTCAGCCTGCGCGGCGACTTCCGGGGCGATGCCCACATGATCGAGCGTCTCGCCCAGCGTGCCCGCCACACCGGGACCGAACAGGCGGAAACTGAGAGCGGCGAGCGACCCAAGGAGGGTAATGCCCAGCGCATTCCCCAACTCGTTGCTGGTTTCCGCGATTGATCCCGCCGCGCCCGCCCGCTCGGCCGGGACAGCCGACACCGCGACTTCGGCGACAAGACTGAACGACAGCCCGTAGCCGATGCCGGCGATCACCGTCGAAGCGATGAAGGCTGCGACGCCGGCCTGTGTGTCGGTGAGCAGCAGGATGAGGACGCCTGCGCTGATGAAGAAATGCGTCGCCACAAGGGCGGCCCTGCGCCCGATCCGCTCCACGATGCGGGCCGTCCCGACGCAGGTCGCGGTCAGCACGATGGCCCCCGGTAGCGTGATCAGGGCCGTCGTGACCACGTTGAAGCCGAGAACTGTCTGTAGATAGACGCCGGACAGGTAGCTGGCTGCGGACCAGACAACCAGGGACAGAAGTCCGGTCAGAATCGCAATGGAGAAGACCCTATCCCGGAACAGGCTGACGTCGAGCAGCGGATGGTCGATACGGGTCTGCCGGCGCAGGAACACCGCAAGGGCAAGAAGACCGGCAATCCCGGCTGCGGATTGCGCCAGCGTGACACCATAGGCGGCAGCGGTCTTCAGCGACCACGTGGCCAGCAAGATGCCGACGACCGAGAGGATGAGGCTCGGCAGGTCAATCCGTCCGCACGTCGTCGAGCGAACTTCACGCAGCAGGGCCGGCGCAGCGACCAGGAAGGCGAGCGCGACCGGAACATTGATGAGAAACACGGCCCCCCACTCGAAATGCCGGAGCAGCAGGCCGCCGATAAGGGGGCCGATGGCGAAGCCAGCCGCGAATGTCGCGGCGAAGATGCCGATGGCCCGCGCGCGCATACGCGGATCAGGAAACAGAACGCTGACAATCGCCAGCCCGGAGGGCAGCAAGGTCGCGCCACCCAGGCCCATGAGGGCCCGCGCGGCGATCAACATCGCCGATGACTGCGACCCGGCCGCGCAGAGCGATCCCACGGCGAACACCATTGCGCCGGCCATGATGAGCTTGAGCCGCCCATGACGGTCACCGATGTTGCCGGACGCGATCAGCAGCGATCCGACCACAAAGCCGTAGATGTCGAGAATCCAGAGCGCCTCGTCGGCCGTCGGAGACAGTGCTGACGTGATGTGCGGCATGGCGAGATAGAGAATCGAGCCGTCCATGGCGACGAGCAGAACAAGCGGCAGCACGGCCATCAGACCGAGCCATGCTTTTCGAGTGTCGGGGGGTGGAAGCGTCATGTCGGCCATCGCGCACAAATCCTCTGTGACCGCAGGCGGGGGCCGGCGGATGATTGCATCTGGAGGCGGGGTTTCTGTATACTTTGAGTAAGTTACTTTTGGTAGGTATTGGATGTCAAGCCGATCCGAAGACCGTCAGATCCCTGCAAAGCGCGTCCGGCTGAGCCGTGAACAGCGGCACCGCCAGCTTCTCGATGTGGCGTGGCGGCTCGCGCGCGAGGAAGGCACCGATGCGCTGACGCTTCCGCGTCTGGCGGAAGAGGCCGGAATCACCAAGCCGGTGATCTATGACCATTTCGGCACGCGCAACGGATTGCTCACAGCGCTCTATCAGGATTTCGACGCTCGCCAGACAAAGGTGATCGACGCCGCGCTGACGGCCCGCGAACCGACCCTGGACGGAACCGCGAAGGTCATTGCCGCGTCCTATGTCGAATGCGTTCTGGCCCAGGGACGCGAGATTCCCGGTGTTTTGGCCGGACTTGCCGGTTCCCCGGAGTTGGAGACCGTCAAGCGCGACTATCAACTGGCCTTCATCGAGAAATGCCGGAAGGCGTTGGCGCCATGCACGGGCCCCAAAGGCATCGCGCAATCCAGCTTCTGGGCGATGCTTGGCGCGGCGGATGCCTTATCCCATGCCGCCGCGTCGGATGCGATCACAGCCGACCAGGCCCGGGCTGAACTTTACGAGATCATCACGGCAATGGTCGGCCGGAGCCATGGGTAGAGCCCCTTTGAGAAGAGCTTTCCGCCCGGTCAGATTGGGCGGCTACGGAGCATGATGGAGCCCATGGCAACGTCGATCATCTTCGGAGAGATCGATGCGGGGCTCATGGCCGCAGACGAGGGGGCGCCAGCGCGATCAGCCAGACGAAGGTCCGCCCGCCCGCGGCGCGGGAGCCTGAGCCTTACCTGATCCCTCCGGCGCCCCGCGATTCCCGGAGGGCAGGTCCGGACGACGGCATGGACCATGCCGGTCGGACGAAGGGACGGACCGGCCTTGTCTGGCCGGGCGCCAGATGGTGAATCTTCGCGCTCACCGATGGTCCGGGGGCGCTGCCGGCGACAGGCCGGCGGCCATCCCAGGCCCTATGTCCACGAAGGCTCGCGGAGCCCCGCGCCGATGGCTGGGCCGGGCGAATGGCAAGGGGGGCGGAAACCGAGTTTCCGGGCGAAATAGTCGATGGTCTTCTCCAGCCCGTCCTCCAGCCGCGTCGTCGGCTCCCAGCCAAGAAGCGCCACCGCCTTGGTGATATCGGGCTTGCGCTGCATCGGGTCGTCTTCCGGCAGGGGCAGGAACACCATCTCGGAGGTCGAGCCGGACATGGAGCGGATCAGCTCGGCCAGATCCCGGATGCGGAATTCACGGGGGTTGCCGAGATTGATCGGCCCGGTCACCCCCGGGGGCGCGTCCATCAGCCGAATCAGTCCCTCGACCAGATCGTCGACATAGCCGAACGACCGGGTCTGGCCGCCGTCGCCGTAGATGGTCAACGGCAGGCCACGCAGCGCCTGGACGATGAAGTTTGAGACCACGCGGCCGTCGTCGGGGTGCATGCGCGGACCGTAGGTGTTGAAGATCCGTGCCACCCGGATATCGAGCCCGTGCTGGCGGTGGTAGTCGAAGAACAGCGTCTCGGCGCAGCGCTTGCCTTCGTCGTAGCAGCCGCGCGGTCCGATCGGATTGACGTTGCCGCGGTAGTCTTCGGGCTGGGGATGCAGGGTGGGATCGCCATAGACCTCGGAGGTCGATGCCTGGAGGATGCGGGCCTTCAGGCGCTTGGCCAGGCCCAGCATGTTGATGGCGCCGAGCACGCTGGTCTTGGTGGTCTGCACCGGGTCGCGCTGGTAGTGGATGGGCGAGGCCGGGCAGGCGAGGTTGTAGATCTGGTCGACCTCGACATAGAGCGGGAAGGTGACGTCGTGGCGGAGCAGCTCGAAGCGCGGATGCCCGAACAGGGGAGCGATGTTCTCCTTGTCGCCGGTGAAGAAGTTATCGACGCACAGCACGTCGTCGCCGCGCTCCAGCAGCCGTTCGCACAGATGCGACCCCAGGAACCCGGCTCCCCCGGTTACCAGGACCCGCTTGCGATGCCCCTTCATGTGCCCCCACCTGAGGTTCGAGCCGGATGGCCGGCGCGGCGGGAACCATAGGGGGGCCGCCCCCGCCGTTGCAATACTGCGCACCTGCCCGCGCATCGGCGGTGCCCGGCGGTTCGACGGTGCGCTTGACGCTTCGACCGTTTGCCCCTAATCCGGCTTCCGATCCCATGACCTCCGCTCTGGAAGGCGTGTTCCTTGCACCCGGACTGCTGTGATGCACAGGGCCGAATCGCCCTTGTGGTGCCCGTCTACAACGACGGGACAGCCGCGCGGCGGCTTCTGGAGGAACTTGCCACGGAGGCGCCGGCATCACGGCTGACGGTCCTGCTCGTCGATGACGGATCGGTGGAGGATGCCCCCCGGCCGGAGGATCTGGCCCGCGTCGGGCTGGCGGGCCGCGTGGTGCGCCTGAGGCGCAACGTCGGACATCAGAAGGCGCTCGCCATCGGCCTGGCCGAGGCGTTGCGCGACGAGGGCGTGGCGCTCGTCGCCTTCATGGACGGCGACGGGGAAGACCGCCCCGCCGATCTCCCGCGGCTGCTCGACGCCCTGACCGGGAGCGGGGCGGATATCGCCGTGGCCCAGCGGCAGAAACGCCATGAGACCTGGCTGTTCCTGACCTTCTACACCGTCTACAAGCCGGTGTTCGCGGCGCTGACGGGAAAACGCATCGATTTCGGCAACTTCATCGTGATGACCCGGGCCGCGGCCGAGCGTCTGTCGCTGATGGAAGAGACCACGACGCATGTGGCGGGCGCCGTCCTGGCCTCCCGGCTCCGGCTTGTCCGGGTGAAAAGCGACCGGGGCGTCCGATATGCCGGCGCATCCAAGATGAACTATGTCGCGCTGATCCTGCACGGGCTGAAGTCCGTCATCGTCTTTTCCGAGGATGTGCTGGTGCGGCTCACGATCCTGTTTGCCGGCATCCTGGGCCTGGGCGCCCTGGCCCTGGTCGTCGCCCTCGGCTCCAAGCTTTCCGGGCTCGCCACGCCGGGGTGGCTGACCCTGGTGGTTGGCTTCGTTCTGGTCGGCTGCGCACAGGCCGGCATCCTGGTCTTCATGGCGCTGATGACGGTCATCAGCGCACGACGCACCAACAACGTCACCCCCGTCGAACTGGCGGGCCTGCTTTCGTCGCGGGACGCACGATGACCGGGGCGCGCGTCCGGGATCTCCTGCCTGTGGCGGTCGGGGCGGTTCTCGTCGCCCTGTGGGGATGGCTGACCTGGGACTGGTGGTTCCCCGTCCCGTTCTGGGACATGGTCAACGTCCTGCGGTTCCTGGACCGCATCGACGGCGTCTTCAATCCCGCCCTCTTCTTCACCTTCGTCGACAACGAGCATCGGCCCGTCTTCCCGATGGCGCTGTTCTATGTCGACACCTATCTGCTGGGGGCGACGGGGCGGCCGCTGGTGGCCGCCTCCTGGCTGTGCGCCTTCGTCACGGCGCTGATCTTCTGGCGTGCGGCGGCGGAGCGGCTCGGCGACCGCGCCCGGGCGTCGGGCCTGCTGCTGCTCGGCATGCTGGCGCTCCTGTTCGGGCTGGTCCACTTCGAGAACCTGTTCTGGAGCAAGCAGACCCACGTCTACCTGTCGCTGCTGGCATCGGCGGCGGCCATGCGGCTGGCCACGCGGGACGATCCCGGCGCCCGCCGCGGCATCGTCAGCGCCCGTGCCGGTGGCACTGCCGGCCTGCTGTTCGTGGGCAGCTTCAGCTTCCTCTATGGAGTGGTGGCCTGGGCGCCGGTTCTGGCCTTCCAGCTTCTCAGCCGCCGGCACCGGACCGATCTGGCGGTGACGGTGCCGGCCTTCCTGCTCACCGTCGCGCTCTATGCCGCCACCTGGACCTGGATCGAGGGGCATGATTCCCCCTTCCGGACGCTGCTCGATCCGCTGGGGCTGCTGGCGTATGCGCTCGACCTCGTGTCCGGTCCGCTGACCATGGCCCTGTCCGCCTTCCTTCCGATGGAGCGGGCGAACCTGATCGCCGTGACGGCCGTGGTCCTGCTGACGGCGGCCGGGGTGGCGGGGCTGCCGCCGATCCGCGGCCGTCTGGGCCGCAGGCGGCCGGAGACGGCCGGGCGCGGGACTGCGTTGCCGGCGACCGACTCCTTCCTGCTGCTGGTCATGGCGCACATGCTCCTGATCGGTCTGGTGACGGGCCTCGGGCGCCTGCATGTGACGCCGGGAGAGACGTCGCGGTATCAGATCTGCGGCGCGTTGTTCCTGATCGCCGCCGTCGGACTGACGGTGCGTGCGCGCCCCACGGCAGCGACGGTGGCGGCCCTTGCCCTGGCGGCCATCGGTGCCGCGGGCAGCTACGCGGCCTTTCCCCAGGCCAAGGCCCTGGTCTTCAAGGTCGAGAACGGGGCGATGGCCTTTGCCCTGGGCGTCGATACCGATCCGGTGTCCGACCAGATCTTCCCCGTCCACCAGATGCTGGCGGACATCCGGAAGCGGATGGCGGAGCAGGGGATACGGCCTTGGCAGGTGCCGGCTGTCGACCGCATCGGCGGCCCGCTGCCGGAAGCTGCGGACCCTGCCCGATGCGTCGGATCGGTGGAGTCCGTCACCGACCTGCCCGGCGCTCCCCAGCCGTTCCGCCGCGTCATGGGCTGGGCGTTGGAGCGCCGGGACACCGGTTACGAGACCCCGCGGCTGATGGTCTTCACCGACGCAGACGGGCGCATCACGGGTCTGGGGACGGTCGGCATCCGCAGGGATGAGATCTCGGCGGAAATCCGGCTCGGCCGGCTGGCCCGTCGGGTGAGCGATGCCGGATATCCAGGCTTCATCGGGTATCTGCCCAAGGACGCGGATGGCGGGCCCGAAACCGTCCAGGCCTGGGCGATCCTGCACGATGGCAGCGCCTGTCCGCTGACCGGCGGGCGCTGAGCCCCCCATGATTCCCGCCCGATGAAACCCTGACGCCCGCGATAGCTTCACCCGCATCGTATCCGGCTGGTCCATGCATCCCGCCGCGCGCTGCTCGTGCTCGCCCAGGCGGGTGGCACGGAGCGCAGGCGCTGGCCGTGCCGGAAACCATCACGCTGCTGCCGCTGCCGCCCTACGGTCCCGAGTCGGACCCGCCGAGTGCACCTGACCGGCCCCATCGGATGTCGATGGCGCGGAGACTGGTGCGGCGGGGAACTGGCGAGGACCGGCAGTTTTCCGGCCCCCCCTCGGCCCGGCGCTCGCATCCCAGCGGGCCGTGGCGTGCCCGGGGGCACCCCGGCGCAGGCGGCTTGCTGCGTCCCCGGGCTCATCCGCAAAAGCAAAAGGGCCCGGCGTTGGCGCGGGCCCTTTTTGCTTGTCTGAGACTGGAGCGGGCGAAGGGATTCGAACCCTCGACCCCAACCTTGGCAAGGTTGTGCTCTACCCCTGAGCTACGCCCGCGTTCCGTCTCGATCCCGACGCTGCGCCCGTGCCTTCCGGCCCGGGTCCCGCCCGACCGTCCGCATCGCCTTGGTTCCGTTGCCGTTACCGCCGCTTCGCGTCCGGCCGTCGGGGGTGCGCCCCGTCGGTGAGCGCGGACTATACTCATCCGCCGACGGCATGCAAGCGGTTTGTTGCAGAAAAAATCGGGGCCGTTGGCGAGGGGGGGCGGAGCGGACTATATAAGCGCGCGGACCGGCGGTTGACGCCGGGCCCGGCGACAGCGCGCGCCTCCCACGGGGGCGGGCGCCCGAGCCCAAGACCGAACCGTCCACCCGAGCGTCCCCCCGACCGGACCAACCAGACGGGCCAGCCGACCGGGCCGACCAACCAGGCCGAAACGACAGGCCACGCAACCAAGGACGAGGACCATGCAGCCCAGCTTCCCCGCCACCCCCGCGCCGAAGCCGACCGTCCCCGGCGACATCATCAAGGACGGCAGCGACGCCACCTTCATGGCCGACGTCATCGAGGCGTCGCGCACGGTGCCGGTCCTGGTCGATTTCTGGGCGACGTGGTGCGGCCCCTGCAAGCAGCTCGGGCCCGCGCTGGAGAAGGTGGTGACGGCGGCCAAGGGCGCCGTCCGGCTGGTCAAGATCGACACCGACAAGAACCCGATGGTGGCGGGCCAGCTCCGCATCCAGTCGATTCCCGCCGTCTACGCCTTCTACCAGGGCCGGCCGGTGGACGGATTCGTCGGCGCCCTGCCCGAATCGCAGCTCAAGCAGTTCGTGGACCGGCTGGTGCAGGCGACCGGCGCCGCCGCCCCGGCGGCCGACGACATCGCCACCGTCCTGGAGGAGGCGAAGCAGATCCTGGACCAGGGCGACGCGGAGGGGGCCGCCGCCGTCTACAACGAGGTGCTCCAGGCCGAGCCGGAGAACGCCGTCGCCTATGCCGGGCTGGTCCGCTGCCTGCTGGCGGTGGGGCAGACCGACGATGCGCGCAAGCTGATCGAGGGCGCCCCCGCCGCCATCGCCAGGTCGCCGGAACTGGCCGGGCTGAAGAGCCAGCTCGACCTGGCCGAGCAGGCCCGGCAGGCCGGCCCGATCCCCGAGCTGATGAACCGTCTGGCGCGCGACCCCGACGACCACCAGACCCGCTACGATCTGGCCCTGGCGCTCCATGCCGCGGGCAAGTCCGAGGCGGCGGTGGAGGCGCTGCTGGAGATCGTGAAGCGCGACCGCGAATGGAACGATCAGGCCGCCCGGAAGCAGCTCCTCAAATTTTTTGAGGCTTTCGGCCCCACGGACAAGCTGACGGTCATGGCCCGGCGGAAATTGTCCTCTATCTTATTTTCATGACCCTGAACCCCTTCGATCCGACCTTCGAGTCGCTGCCGCAGAGCATCCCCGTCTTCCCCTTGACGGGGGTGCTTCTGCTCCCCCGCGGCAAGCTGCCCCTGAACATCTTCGAGCCGCGCTATCTTGCCATGACGCAGGACGCGCTGGCCGCCGACCGGATGATCGGGATGATCCAGCCGGCCGACCCGGCGGACCGCTGCCGCAACCCCGGCCTGCTGGATGTGGGCTGCGCCGGCCGCATCACCTCCTTCTCGGAGACCGACGACGGCCGCTTCCTGCTCAGCCTGACCGGCGTCTGCCGGTTCCTGGTGAAGGAGGAGGTGCCGACCACCCGCGGCTACCGCCGCGTGGTGCCGGACTGGACGCCCTTCGCGCTGGACCTGACGGAGGATGCCTGCCAGTGCATCGACCGGCCGCGGCTGACCTCGGCGCTGCGGACCTTCTTCCAGCAGAACGGCATGCAGGCCAACTGGGACGCCATCGAGAGCACGCCCGACGAGCGGCTGGTCACCACCCTGTCCATGATCTGCCCGTTCGGACCGCGGGAGAAGCAGGCCCTGCTGGAGGTGGCGGACCTGCCCCAGCGCGCCGACATGCTGCTTGCATTGATCGAGATGGCGGTGCACGACAGGCGCGACGGCGAGGCGGCCCGGCACTGAGGCCGGCCGCCTGGCCGTCGCCGTACCGTTCTTCCGCACCGTCCCTCAGCATCGACAAGGAGTTCCCGCCATGGCCGACGCCGCCAAGGTTGACCCCAAGCTGCTGGAGATCCTGGTCTGCCCGCTGACCAAGGGTCCGCTGCGCTACGACGCCGACCGCCAGGAACTGGTCAGCGACCAGGCCAAGCTGGCCTATCCGATCCGCGACGGCATCCCGATCATGCTGGTGGACGAGGCACGCCCGCTGGACGGCGCCCCGGCCCGCGCCGGCTGAGCCCCGCCATGGCGGAGGGCGGCAGCCGCCCCTGGCCGACGGAGATCCGCCTGAAGGCGGCGGAGCGGACCCTGCTGGTCGCCTTCGACGACGGCAGCCGCTTCGCCCTGCCGGCGGAGCTGCTGCGGGTGGAGAGCCCCTCGGCCGAGGTGCAGGGGCACGGCCCCGGCCAGAAGACGCTGGTGGCCGGCAAGGCCGGGGTCGGCATCGCGTCGCTGGAGCCGGTCGGCAATTATGCCGTCCGAATCGTCTTCGACGACGGGCACGATACCGGCCTGTTCACCTGGAGCTATCTGCACGAGCTGGGCACCCGGCAGGACGCGCTGTGGTCCGCCTATCTCGCCGCCCTGGAGCGCGCCGGCCTCCGCCGCGACCCGCGGGGGCGATAGGGACGGGAGCGGCGGCCGGCCGCTCCCCTCGCCTCCTTCTTGCAGGTCCTGTCAGGCAGGCCCCGTCAGTACGGGGTGGCGCTCCCGCCAGCGGGCGTTTCCCCGGCAGACGTTTCCCCGGCAGACGTCTCCCCGACGGACGCCTGGCCGGCCGGCCCCGCGGCGACGGGCGAGCTGCCCGCCGGCGCCATGCGCCAGATGGTGTTCGACAGATCGTCGGCCACGATCAGCGCCCCGCGCGGATCGACGGTGACGCCGACCGGCCGGCCGCGCGTCATGCCGTCCTCGCTGCGGAATCCCGTCACGGCATCGACCGGCGGGCCGGCGGGCCGCCCGTCCCGGAACGGCACGAACACCACCTTGTAGCCGGAGGGCTCGTCACGGTTCCAACTGCCGTGCTCGCCCACGAACGCGCCTTCGGCGAACGGGGCACCCAGGGCGGGCGTGGAGAAGGCCAGCCCCAGCGGCGCCACATGCGAGCCGAGCGAATAGTCCGGCCGGATCGCCGCGGCGACCTTCTCCGGGTCCTGCGGCCGCACCCGCGTGTCCACCGTCTGGCCCCAGTAGCTGTAGGGCCAGCCATAGAAGCCGCCCTCGCGGACCGAGGTGAGGTAGTCGGGGACGAGGTTCGGGCCAAGCTCGTCGCGCTCGTTCACCACCGCCCACAGGGCGCCGGTGTCCGGCTGGATGGAGAGGGCGGTGGGGTTGCGCAGGCCGGTGGCATAGGGCCGGTGCGCCCCCGTCTCCGCATCCACCTCCCAGATCATGGCGCGGTCCACCTCGGCCACCATCCCGCGCTCGGTGATGTTGCTGTTGGAGCCGATGCCGACATAGAGGAAGCGGCCGTCCGGTCCGGCGGCCAGCGCCTTGGTCCAGTGGTGGTTGATCTCCGACGGCAGGGCGGTGACCGTCTCCGGCGGCCCCTCCGCCCGCGTCTGCCCCTCGCGGTAGGGGAAGCGCACCAGGGCGTCCTGGTTGGCGACATAGAGCCGGTCCTCCACCAGGGCCAGCCCGTAGGGGGCGTTCAGGCCGTCGGCGAAGACGGTCTGCATCTCGTACTCGCCGTCGCCGTCGCCGTCCCGCAGCAGGGTCAGGCGGTTGCCGCTGTCGACGGAGGTCGTTCCCTTCGCCTTGATGACGCCGGCGATGATGTCCTTGGGCCGCAGGGCCGGTGCGTTGCCGCCCCGCCCTTCCGCGACCAGGATGTCGCCATTGGGGAGCACCAGGGTCTGGCGCGGGATGCCCAGCCCGGTGGCGATCGGGGTGATGGTGTAGCCGTCCGGCACGGTCGGCCGCTGGCTGCCCCAGGCGGCGGGTTCGGCGATGTTCATGCTTGGCAGCAGGCCGCGCTGCGGCTCTGGCAACTGCGGATCGGTGCCATAGGCCGGGGGCGGCGGATCGCCGTCACAGGCGGTCAGCAGGGCGAGGAGGGCGACGGCGGTCGGCAGGGCGAAGCGGGTCATTCCAGTCCTCCCGTATGCAGGCCGGCCGAATGCAGGCCGGCCGCGCGCAGGCTGGAGAAGCCGGTCCCGGTCGCCAGCACGGCGAGCAGGGTGACGATCGCCGAGAGCACCAGCCCTTCCGGCATGGTCCCCCAGGCATCCCGCGCATGGATGAGCGCGTTGGCGAAGCCGAGCGCGAAGGTGGCGAGAAGCAGCAGGAAATAGACCAGCGCCCGCTGGCGGTGCCGGCCCGCCCGGACCAGATCGACCAGCGCCCAGAGGAGCGCCAGCCCCGTGAAGACCATGGCTCCGGCGATCAGCCAGGAGGCGAAGTTGCTCCACTGAATCTGGAAGGTGCTGGCATAGGCGATGTCGCTGAGCAGGCCGCCCAGGAACAGGGGCACGGTGGCGGCGAGCAGGGCCGCATGCAGGGGCTGGATCGCCCGCACCGGCCGTCGGTCGACGATGGCTGTCACGGCGTCTTCTCCTCGCCCGGTCAGACCGCGCGCCGCTCCGCCGGAGGCGTGGCGGACGGGGCCGGCGTGCCGGAGCCTGTCGGGTTCCCGGGTACTGAATGCCCGGGCGCGGCGGTTGTTCCGCCCGCGCCGGCCCGATGGGCCCGAGGATGTGAGGAGAAGATCCGCCGCCGACGGCGGACGGACCTCAGCGGTGCAGCACGCCGCTTTCGATCAGCCCGTCGATGACGAACTGGCAGGCCAGCGCCGCCAGCAGGATGCCGAGCACGCGGTTGACCACGTTGATGCCGGTCACGCCCATGAAGCGGCTGACCTCGGCCGCGAACAGCAGCACGACCAGAGTCAGCGCCAGCACCGCCGCCAGCACGCCCAGCACCACCGCCTGCGAGGCGAGGTCGCCCGAGGCGCGGCCCATCAGCAGCACGACCGAGGTCATGGCGCCGGGTCCGGCGATCAGCGGGATGCCCAGCGGGAAGACGGAGATGTCGGCATCGTGCATCACCTTGTCCTGCGCCTCCGCCCGTTCGTCGGGGGTGGCGCGGATGCCGCTCTCCCGCGCGAACACCATCTCGATGGCCAGCAGCAGCAGCAGGATGCCGCCGGCGATGCGGAAGGCGCCGACGCCGATGCCCAGCGCCTTCAGCAGCCCCTCCCCCACCAGGGCGAAGACGAACAGCAGGCCGGCACCGATCAGCACGCCCTTCACCGCCATCCGCCGGCGCACGGAATGCTCCATGCCCGCGGTCAGTCCGGCGAAGACGGGACCCAGGCCGATCGGGTCGATGGTGACGAGGAAGGCGACAGCGGTGGCGAGGATCAGATCGGTCATGGTCGCACGGGCCGGGCGCACGGGACGGAAGGTCCTGGCGCGGTCGGAATCGGGTCGCGGGAAATCGGAGGATGACCTAACGCATCGCGCGCGCCGGGTCCATGGCCGGTGCATCATGGCCGGGATGCGGACATGGGGTTCCGGCCCGGCCGGTCAGGTCTGACCGGCTGGCGGACCGACCTGAAAACCGATTCGATTTTCGCCCCCGTCGGTTGACAGTCTTCCGGCCCCGCTCTAAGAGCAGATGCGACACCTGACACCCCGGGAACGGAGGCCGAAGGACTGCCATGATCAAGAAGGTCCATCCCGACGCCGTCGCCGCCCTGGCCGGCCTGCTGCGCGACGACATGACCATCATGGCCGGCGGCTTCGGCCTCTGCGGCATCCCGGAGACGCTGATCGACGCGATCCGCCAGTCCGGCGTGACGGGGCTGACCGTCATCTCCAACAATGCGGGCGTGGACGGCTTCGGCCTGGGCGTGCTGCTGGAGACCCGGCAGATCCGCAAGATGGTCAGCAGCTATGTCGGGGAGAACAAGCTGTTCGCCCAGCAGTACCTGTCCGGCGAGCTGGAGCTGGAGTTCAATCCCCAGGGCACCCTGGCCGAGCGCATCCGCGCCGGCGGGGCGGGCATCCCGGCCTTCTACACGAAGACCGGCGTCGGCACGATCGTGGCCGAGGGCAAGGAGATCCGGGAGTTCGACGGCGAGCGCTACGTCATGGAGCGCGGGCTGGTCGCCGACCTTGCCATCGTCAAGGCCTGGATCGGGGATACCGAGGGCAACCTCGTCTACCGGAAGACGGCGCGGAACTTCAATCCGATGATGGCCACCGCCGGCAAGGTCACCGTGGCCGAGGTGGAGAGGCTGGTGCAGCCCGGGGAGATCGACCCCGACCATATCCACACCCCCGGCATCTACGTGCAGCGCATCGTCCAGGGGGCCGCCTACGAGAAGCGCATCGAACAGCGCACCGTCCGCAAGCGCGCCTGAGGGAGGACCGAATGGCTTGGACCCGTGAGGAGATGGCCGCCCGCGCCGCCCGCGAGCTGCGCGACGGCTTCTACGTCAACCTGGGCATCGGCATCCCGACCCTGGTGGTCAACTTCATCCCCGAGGGCATGAAGGTGACCTTGCAGAGCGAGAACGGCATGCTGGGCATGGGCCCCTTCCCCTTCGAGGGGGAGGAGGACCCCGACCTGATCAACGCCGGCAAGCAGACGATCACCGAACTGCCCTATTCCAGCTATTTCAGCTCGGCCGACAGCTTCGCCATGATCCGCGGCGGCCATATCGACCTGTCAGTGCTGGGCGCCATGCAGGTGGCGGAGAACGGCGACCTCGCCAACTGGATGATCCCTGGCAAGATGGTCAAGGGCATGGGCGGCGCCATGGACCTGGTGGCCGGGGTCAAGAAGGTCGTCGTGGTGATGGAGCACAGCGCCCGCGACAAGGCCACCGGCAAGGACGAGCCCAAGCTGCTGCACCGCTGCACCCTGCCGCTGACGGGGGCGCGGGTGGTGGACATGGTCATCACCGACCTGGGCGTCTTCACCATCGACAAGAAGGGCGACGGCGGCATGACCCTGGTGGAGACGGCGCCCGGCTGCACGCTGGAGGAAATCCGCAGCAAGACCGAGGCGACCTTCGCCGTCGCCCCGTCGGCCGGCGGCTGACGCTTCCCGCCCGACCGGCCCCGCCGGCATGGCCCCTGCCGGCATGGCCCCTGCCGGCATGCCCGCTGCCTGCATACCCCCTGCCCGCCCGCCCCTCCCGGCTTGACAGCGGCGGGGCGGCGGGGGCCTATCGGCGGCATCATGCCGCGTGACCGGATCAGACCCGCCCGCACCCTCCGCAGCCCCGGCGCCCTGGCCGATGCCGGCCTCGTGCCGGACGACGGCCGCCTGCCCGCACTGGAGGAGGTGGCCCGCCGCTTCGCCGTGGCCGTCACCCCGGCCGTGGCCGAGCTGGTGGACCCGGCCGACCCCGCCGACCCGGTGGCCCGCCAGTTCCTGCCCGACCCGGCGGAGCTGGAGACCCGCCCGGAGGAACTGGCCGACCCGATCGGGGACGCCCCCTTCTCCCCGGTGAAGGGGATCGTCCACCGCTACCGCGACCGCGTGCTGCTGAAGCCGGTCCACACCTGCCCCGTCTACTGCCGCTTCTGCTTCCGGCGGGAGATGGTCGGCCCCGGTGCCGAGACTCTGGACGGGGCCGAGCTGGACGCCGCCCTGGACTACATCGCCGCCCGGCCGGAGATCTGGGAGGTGATCCTGACGGGCGGCGACCCGCTGATCCTGTCGCCCCGCCGGCTGGCGGAGATCGTGGCGCGGCTGGACGCCATCCCCCATGTCGGCATCGTGCGTCTGCACAGCCGTGTGCCCGTCGTCGATCCCGAGCGGGTGACGGCGGAGCTGGTGGCCGCCCTGCGCGGCCGGCGCGTCACCACCTGGGTGATGCTGCACGCCAACCACTGGAAGGAGCTGACGGAGGAAGCCCGCGCCGCCATCGCCCGGCTGGTCGATGCCGGCATCCCGATGCTGTCCCAGTCGGTGCTGCTGAAGGGCGTCAACGACGATGTGGAGACGCTGGCCCGCACCTTCCGCGCCCTGGTCGCGGCCCGGGTCAAGCCGCACTACCTGCACCAGGGCGATCTGGCCAAGGGCACGGCGCATTTCCGCACCACCGTCGCCGAGGGGCAGGCCCTGATGCGGGCCCTGCGCGGCGACGTCTCCGGCCTGTGCCAGCCGACCTACGTGCTGGACATCCCCGGCGGCCACGGCAAGGTGCCGCTGACGCCGACCCACGCCGAACCGGACGGGACGGGCGGCTGGACCGTCACCGATCCCCGCGGCGGCCGGCACCCCTACCGGGGGTAGGGCACCGCCGCGGACGCAGGATCCCTGCCGTCACGCCGGCAGGGTCGGCCCGCCGCCGCGCGGCGCCACGATGCCGGAGAAGACCGCCACCGTGCGGGCGGTGCCGGAGACGAACTGGCGCCAGAGCAGCAGCGCGAAGACGCCCAGGGTGAAGGCCATGAAGGGCACCGGCCCGGCCAGCCAGCCGAGCGAGGCGAGCGCGTAGTAGTAGCAGCGCAGCCCGCCGTTGAAGCTGCGCACCGACAGCGACAGCACGGTCGCCGCCTCGTCCGCCAGTTGCTCCGCCGTGGCCGCGTCCACCCGCACCGTGCCCACCATGTCCGCATCCGCCGCGGCCCGCCCGATGCCGACCGGGGACGCGCCCAGCAGCGCCACCGTGTAGTTGAACTGCCGCAGCGACCAGGTGAAGTTGAAGAAGGCCAGGATGAAGACGGCGATCTGCAACAGCACCTTCAGCTCGAACAGGTGCCGGCTGGTCGCCACGGTGAAGCCCAGCTCCGTCACCACCCGGTGCGCGTCGTCCGCCGCGGCCAGCACGCCCAGCAGCCCGGCCAGCAGCAGCACGGAGGTGGAGGCGAAGAAGCTGGCCGAGCCGATCAGATGGCCCAGCAGCATGCTGTCCATCATCCGGTTCTCGCGCAGCAGCATGTTCCGCATCCAGGCCCGGCGGACCTGATGCATGCGCCGGTTCAGGCTCTTCAGGCCGGACAGGTGGCGGTCCACCAGCAGCCCGTGCAGGGCCCAGGTGCCGGCGAAGCAGCCGAGCGCCAGGAGGTCGAGCGGGGTCAGGTCGAAGGGCATGGGCGGGCGCTCGGGCGGCAGACGGTCTGGAGAAGACGGTCGGGAGAAGGGATCGGAGGAATGGGGGGAGGCTGCGGCGATCGGCAGCAGCCCGGATGGTGCCGCAACCCGCCCCCCTCGGTCCACCCCCGGCGGCACGCCCCTGCCCCGCGTGCCGCCAAGGCCCCGCGTGCCGCCAAGGCTGCGCGTGCCGCCAAGGCTCCGCGTGCCGCCCCTGCGCGGCTGCCGGGACCCCGCCCGTGCCTTACACCGCGTCCGGCTGGTTCTCCGGCGCCGCATCCCGGAAGGCCGGCAGATCCCGGCAGTGCGCGTCGATGCGCAGCAGGGTCGGGCAGGCGTCCAGGTCGCAGTCGAAGCGGCGGGCGTTGAAGAGCTGCGGCACCAGGCAGACATCCGCCAGGGTCGGCGCGTCGCCGAAGCAGCAGCGGCCGGCCATGGGCGCCACCATCGTCTCCAGCGCCGCCAGCGCGCTTTCGATCCAGTGCCGGATCCAGGCGTTCACCTTGTCGTCCGGCTGGCCCAGGGTGCGGCGGAGATAGGTCAGGACCCGCAGATTGTTGATCGGGTGGATGTCGCAGGCGATGGCGAGCGCGACCGCCCGCACCCGGGCCCGGTCCAGCGCCGCGGCCGGCAGCAGCGGCGGCTCGGGGTGCGTCTCCTCCAGATATTCCAGGATGGCGAGCGACTGGGTCAGGAGCTGGCCCCCGTCCTCCAGCGCCGGCAGCAGCCCCTGCGGGTTGAGCGCCAGATAGTCCGGGCTGCGGTGCTGGCCGCCGTCCTTGACCAGATGGATGCAGGCCGCCTCCCAGGCGATGCCCTTGAGGTTCAGGGCGATCCGCACCCGGTAGGCGGCGGAGGACCGGAAATAGGTGTAGAGCTTCATCGCCCGCCCGCTGTCCCGCCGTCACAGGGCGCCACCGTCTGGTCGATGGCGCCGAAGATGCTGCGGCCGTCCGCGTCCAGCATCTCGATCCGCACGCGGTCGCCGAAGCGCAGGAAGGGCGTCCGCGACCGGCCTTCCCGCAGCATCTCCACCGTGCGGATTTCGGCAAGGCAGGAATAGCCGCAGCCCCCCTCCGCGATCGGGCGGCCGGGGCCGCCATCGGGGTCGCGGTTGGAGACGGTGCCGGACCCGATGATGCTGCCGGCGCAGAGCGGCCGGGTCTTCGCCGCGTGCGCGACCAGCCGGCCGAAATCGAAGGTCATGTCCGTGCCGGCGTCCGGCCGGCCGAAGGGCTGGCCGTTGATCCAGGACAGCAGCGGCCGGTGCAGCTTCCCCTCGCGCCAGTCCGCGCCCAGCGCGTCCGGCGTCACGGCGAGGGGGCTGAAGGCGCTGGACGGCTTGGACTGGAAGAAGCCGAAGCCCTTGGCCAGTTCCCCCGGGATCAGGCCGCGCAGGGAGACGTCGTTGACCAGCATGACCAGGGCGATCCGGTCCAGCGCCGCCGCCGGGTCGATCCCCATGGGCACGTCGGTGGTGACGACCGCCACCTCCGCCTCCAGGTCGATGCCCCAGCCCTCGTCCGCCGCCAGGATCGGGTCGCGCGGGCCGAGGAAGCTGTCGCTGCCGCCCTGGTACATCAGCGGGTCGGTCCAGAAGCTGTCCGGCAGGTCCGCCCCGCGCGCCTTGCGCACCAGCGCCACATGGTTGACGTAGGCCGAGCCGTCCGCCCACTGGAAGGCGCGCGGCAGCGGGCTGTGGCAGGCCGCCGGATCGAAGGGCATGACGCCCTCGACGGGGCCGCCCTCCTCCAGCCCGGCGGCGATGTCCTCCAGCCGCGGCCGCACCTCGGCCCAGCGGTCCAGGGCCTCCTGCATGGTGCGGGCGACGGCGGGCACGGGGGCGCAGCGGGAAAGGTCGCGGCTGACCACCACCAGGGTGCCGTCGCGGCCGCCGGCCTTGAGCGATGCGAGTTTCATGGGGTCCGGTCCTCAGGGCGTGCGCCAGCTTTCGGCATAGGCGGCCAGTTCCACCGCTTCCAGGCCGGGGGCGACCTCCAGCGCGTCGCGGGTGTCCAGCATGACGGCATATTCGTCCGTCGCTTCCTTGCTCTGCCGGAACGCCCGGGCCAGCGCCTTCGGGTGCGGCCCGTGGGTAAAGCCGCAGGGGTGGAAGGTCAGCATCCCGGCCTTGATGTTGTCGCGGCTGAAGAAGTCGCCCGCATGGTAGAACAGCACCTCGTCATAATCGTCGTTGTTGTGGAAGAACGGCACCTTGAGCGCACCCTCGTCCGTCTCGAACGGCCGCGGGGTGAAGGTGCAGACGACGAAGCGGTCGGCCACGAAGGTGGTGTGGGCGCTGGGCGGCAGGTGGTAGCGGTGGCTCATCAGCGGCCGGATGTCCCGCACGTTCAGCCGCACCGGCGCCAGATCGCCCTTCCAGCCCACCGCGTCCAGCGGGTTGAAGGGATAGCTGACGGTGGACAGCCGGCCGCCCCGCTTCACCGCCACCCGCCAGACGCCGTCCGGACCGGCATGGTCCTGCTGGGCCAGGAAGGCATCGTCGATGGCGGGGGTGTCCAGCACGGCCGGGTCGAACACGGCATGCGGCCCGACCATGCCGCGGTCGGGAAGCTGGTAGGTCGATCCCGTCGCCTCGATCAGCAGCGCCGTCACCGGCCGGTGCGGCACCAGCCGCCACATCGTCCCCCGCGGCAGCACGACATAGTCACCCGCCTCCACCGCCAGATGCCCGTAGTCGCAGAACAGGTCGCCCGCCCCCTGGTGGACGAAGACCAGTTCGTCCCCGTCGCCGTTGCGGACCAGATGGTCCATGGCGGTGTCGCACTGCCAGATGCGCAGGGCCGTGTGGGCGTTCGACAGCACGGGCCGCGCCTGCCAGGGACCGGCCGCGGCGGGCAGGTCCCGCACCAGGTCGAAGGCGCGCGGGCGCAGCGGCCCCTCCCAGCCCAGCCAGCCGGTGGGCGGGTGGCGGTGGTACATGTGGGTGGCGGGGCCGAAGAACCCCTCCTTGCCGATCTCGCGCTCATAGGTGCCCGGCGGCAGGTCGGCGTGCGCCTGACGCGACGCCGTGCCTTCGGTCCGGGGGAACGGGATGTAGCGGCGCATGGCGTTTCCTGCGGGTGGTGCCTGCTGGCGTTTCGTTTGGGCGTTTCGTTTGGGCGTTTCGTGCTGGCGTCTTCTGCCCGGGGGCGGTCGAGGGGGCGGGGCGGGCCGCACCCGGCCGTCCGCCGGATGGTCGTTTCATCTGGAACGATATTAGGGCGACAATGTTGCGCTTGCAACGATGCCGGGGCCGCGCCACCGTCCGACAACGCAGAATGGCGGTCCCATGCTTCAGCTCGACAGTTTCATCCCCTACCGCATCAACGTCCTGGCGAAGCGGATCAGCAAGGCGCTCGCCACCCGCTACCAGGAACAGTTCGGGATCAGCGTCCCGGAATGGCGGGTGCTGGCGATCCTGGGGCGTGAGCAGCCGCTCAGCTCCAACGACCTTGTCGAGCGCAGCCAGATGGACAAGGCGAAGGTCAGCCGCGCCGTGGCGGCGCTGGTGGACCGCGGCTTCCTGTCCCGTGCCGTGCACCCCGACGACCAGCGCCTGTTGCAGCTCCGCTTCACGGCGGCGGGCCGGGCGCTCTATGAGCGGATCGCGCCCCTGGCGCTGGCCTGGCAGCAGCAGCTCCTGGACGCACTGCCGCCCGACGACCGCGCCGCCCTGACCCGGCTGATCGACCGGATGGAGGAGCGGCTGCGGGAGATGGACGGGGTCTGACGCCCCCCGTCCGGGGACCCAGGTAAAACCATGGCCCAACATCATCCCGTCCGCCTGATCCGGAAGATGGTCCACGTCCCGACCGGCGAACGCAGACACACCGACGACGGCTGGCTGGACACCATGCCGATGACGAGTTCGTCCGCGCCCGGCGGCTTGCCAGCGCGGCGCGGAACTCGGGCGGCTCGGAATGGGCTCGCGCGTCCTGCGGACACCCGGCCTTCATCCCGGCACCATCTCCCGGGGCTGCGTCGCTTCCGACATTTCGCCGGGGCGCCCGCCGACTGCCCGTGGCACCACGACGACGGCTTCGACTCAGATGGGATACTTGTCAGATGGGATACTTGCCGCCCTGTTCCCCGAGGCCGCCATCAAGCAGCCCTGGCCTCCGCAGGCCGCACTGAAACGCCTTCGCGCGCGGGATGCGCATCCCACGGGCTCGACCTGAACAAGTTCAACACTTTCATGAGCGAGAAGAAATAATGATCCGCTTTTTGACCGAGAAACAGGTTCCTGACGTTGTCGAAGAGCTGCTCACCAACAATAACGAGGCATGCTTTGCTGTCGCTTTCTGGGGCAAGGGCGCGAAGAAAGCGCTTGGCATCAAGGCCGGGATGAAAGGGCACCTGAAAATTATCTGCAACCTGAAAAGTGGCGCGTGCAATCCAGACGAGGTAAGGGCGCTCATGATGTGCGCAGAAGTAAGGATGCACCCGCAGCTTCACGCGAAGATCTATTGGACACCCAGCGCTGTCGTTGTGGGGTCTTCCAATGCCTCGACCAATGGGTTGGTCGTAGAGGATTCTGGCCTCAAGGGATGGCTCGAAGGAAACCTGCTCACCGACGATGGCGACGTTCTCCGCAACATCAAGGCGCATCTCGAAGCCATGTGGAAGGAAGCCAAAGAGATAAGTCCAGACGACCTCGCGATTGCGCAAGCGCAATGGGACGAGCGCACCAAGTTGCGCCCTCCCCTCCAGCCGGTATCACGCCGGAGCTTGCTGGCAGCTTATCGGGAAGTTCCCAGCGACCCGCGCTGGAAGAAGGTCAAGCTAGTGGTTTACCGCCAAGGACTGGATACCCAGTCCCAACAAACCCTAAAAGCCTTTAAGGAGGATACACAGAACAAGAAATCCAATAAAAAAGATAAACTGAACATTAAAAACGCCTGGGGCTACCAAGGATTTGACGGTAAATTTAAAAAAGAAGATTGGATAATTGATATTGACGCGCGCAATCCAGACAAGCCAATAGTTTTTGGTTGCGCGGAAATTGGGAGCAGACTTATCAAAATTAGCCAGGAAAATAATTCCCCACTGCACATAGCTTTCCGCTCCCCAAATATCTCACTTCCAGGGCTTGGATCCTTCAAACTGACCCCCGCCGAAAAGGATGAGTTGTGCAGTCATGTTCATCGCTTCATGAGCGACGAAAAAATGGAAGATTACCCTGATGGGCGCGTCCTTTGCCTGCCGGAGGCCATGCAGATCATTGACGCCTAGGTCCTGTCCAAAAAGGGGAGACGGTTTCTGGGTTGGCCTGTTGATGGGAGATGACGTGACCTGAACTGAGCAACAAGCAGTTCGAGCGGCCGCCGGTGTTGCTGCCGCCGGAGCGGCCCCGGACAGGGGCCTCGCTCGAGACCGGACCGCATCGTTGCCGACCCTGCCTATTCGGCGCGGCCGATCCGGCTCTCCCTACGCCGCCGCGGCATCGGCGCGGTGATCCCGCAGCCGAGCAGTCAGCGTCCCGCCGCGCTGATGGACCGGGGGGCCTGTCGCCTCCGAAACTCATTGAGCGCCTCGTCGGCCGCCTCAAGCATTTCCGCCGTATCACCACCCGTTACGGAAAGCTCGCAGCCAACTACCTCGCCATGGCCGAGATCGCCTCCATTCGGCTCATGCTGCGGGGTTGAGAACAGGACCTACTCCGCCGGGCCGCCGCGGCTGGGCCGGCCCCGGCGGGGGTGGAGTTCGTCATAGAGCAGGGCCATCTCCACCATCTCCTCCGTCAGACCGGGGAAGGCGGCAAGCACGGCCCGGCGGTCGGCGCCGTCGCGCACCAGGACGGCCACCTGACGCACGGGCACACGGGTCCCGCGGAAGACCGGCGCCCCGGTGCGGCCATCGGCCCGCGCCACGACGATCAGCTCGCGCAGCCGGCGCAGCCGGTCGATCCGGTCCTGCACCGTGCGGGCCAGCTCGCGCAGCCGGACCCGGGTGACGACGAAATCGTCCGCGACCTCCACATCCGCAATGTCGGCCAGACTGCGCGCCTCGCGCAGGGTCCGCTGCACGGCCTGCTGCGCCGCCTCCTTCAGGTGGGCGGGATAGGATTTGAGCGCCTCGCGCACGGCGATGATGACGGTGCGGACGATGTCCAGCTCGCGCCGGCGCGGCGCACTGGCCACGCTTTCCACCGCATGCTCGTCGAACGCCTTGGCGATGTGCTCATGGCTGACGCCGGAGACGAAGGCCGCCTCGCGCACCGTCAACCTCACCGTGGGCAGCATGGCCTCCCCCGACGCCTTGCCGTCTTTCTGGAGGACCAGTTAACCCAGGGCGGGGGTCGGGCTTGAAGCGGGCGGATTGCCGCGCCGGCGGCGGCGGGTCACGCCTCCTCCCGCTCGGCCTCCTCGTCCTCCCCGACCGCGCGGGGGCCGGAGCGGCGCTCCAGCAGCTCGTATTTGCGCAGATAGCCGCGGAACTGGTGGTAGTTCAACCCCAGGTCGGCGGCGGCGCGCTTCTGGTGGAACTGGTTGCGCTCCAGCGCCGTGCGCAGCAGCGCCTTCTCGAAATCCGCCACCTTGCCCAGGAAGTCGCAGGCCCCGCCATCCGCAGGCCAGAGCCGCTCCACCCCGTCGCCGGGAGCGGGGGGCTGGGCGACGGTGACGGGAGTCGCGCCCGGGGGCGTCGCCGGCGCCGTGTCGTAGATCGCCATCTGCGTCGGCCGCCAGGGCGACTTGAAGGGATCGAAGACGATCTCCTCGATCGCCCGGTCGCTCTCCGGCGCCCGGTAGACGGCGCGCTCCACCACGTTCTTCAGCTCGCGCACGTTGCCCGGCCAGGGATAGGCCAGCAGGCGCTGCTGCGCATGCGGCGCGAAGCCGGGGAAGAAGGGCTTGCCCAGCTCCTTCACCATGGCGACGGCGAAATGCTCGGCCAGGATCGGGATGTCCTCCGGCCGGGCGCGCAGCGGCGGGATAGTCAGCACATCGAAGCAGAGCCGGTCCAGCAGGTCGGCGCGGAACTTCCCCTCGTCCGCCAGCCTGGGCAGGTCGGCATTCGTCGCCCCAACCACCCGCACGTCCACCGACAGGGTCTGGGTGCCACCGACCCGCTCGAACTCCCCGTACTCGATGATGCGCAGGATCTTCTCCTGCACCCGCAGGCTGGCGGTGGCGATCTCGTCCAGGAACAGGGTGCCGCCGTCGGCCAGCTCGAAGCGGCCGACATGGCGCTTCTGCGCGCCGGTGAAGGCGCCGGCCTCGTGGCCGAACAGCTCCGTCTCCAGCAGCGTCTCCGACAGCGCCGCGCAGTTCAGCTTGATGAAGGGCCGGTCCCAGCGGGGCGACAGGTAGTGCAGGCGCGCCGCCACCAGCTCCTTGCCGGTGCCGCGCTCCCCGATCACCAGGGTCGGACGGTTCAGGGCCGCGGCCTGGGAGACATGCTCCATCAGTGCCGTGAAGGCGGGGGCCTGGCCGATCAGGGACGGCGGGCTGGCGGCGGCGGGCATGCGTCCCCCTTTGAGCACTGGCCCCGGATGGAAGACCCCGGGGCCGTTCCGGGCGGTCGCCCACCGCTTCCCCGGAGGCGGAGAAGCGGAATTGGCGTGATCGGCGACCGAGTGGCGAGAACCGCCAAGGAATGGTCCGGATGCTAAACCCGGCCGCCGGGACGGTCAAGACCGATCGCGGTATCCGCCTTGATTCCCAAGGATTTCCGGCGGCCGGGGGGAGTTGGCATGGCGCTTGCTGATATGTCCCCGACCGGAAGCAGACGTTCTCTCACGAAGGGGGACAGTGACGATGACAGACCAGACCTTCCAGACCGGACACCTCCCACGGACGGAGACGTTCGGTCGGGAAATCCGGTGCGAGCGCGCCCCGGCCACGGGCTTCTTCGCCCGGCCGACCGACGGTGTGCTGCGGACCCTCTACGAGGATTTCCGCGCCGTGCCGGTGGAGGCCTGGATCATCCTTGCGGTCGCCACCGTGATGAGCAACCTTTTCATCGCCCTTGCCTGAAGGAGACCCGTGACATGGGCATCTTTTCCCGTCTCGGCGACATCGTGAATTCCAACATCAACTCCATCCTGGATCGCGCCGAAGATCCGGAGAAGCTGATCCGCCTGATCATCCAGGAGATGGAGGACACCCTCGTCGAGGTGCGTTCCTCCGCCGTGAAGACCGTCGCGGAGAAGAAGGAGCTGGAGCGCAAGCTGGCCGACCTGCGGCGCGAGTCGGAGGACTGGCAGCGCAAGGCCGAGTTCGCCCTGAGCAAGGACCGCGACGACCTGGCCAAGGGGGCCCTGGTCGCCAAGGCCAAGCTGGCCGAGGCCGCCGAGTCCATGGCGACGGAGCTGGCCCGGCTGGACGAGGCCCTGTCCAAGACCAACGAGGACATCGGGCAGCTTCAGCAGAAGCTGGCCGACGCCAAGGCCCGCGAGAAGGCCCTGGTCGCCCGCCACAAGACGGCGACGAACCAGCTCAAGGTCCGCACCCAGCTCTATGACAACCGCATCACCGACGCCTTCACCCGCTTCGAGCAGGTCGAGCGCAATCTCGACGTGCTGGAGGGCAAGGCCGAAGTGATGGCGATGGGCCAGAAGAAGAGCCTGGCCGACGAGATCGCGGAACTCGAAGCCGACTCCAAGGTCGAGTCGGAGCTGCAAGCGCTGAAGGCGAGGCTGGCGGCGAAGACCCAACCGGAGTAATTGGCGTGGCGGGTTCGACCCAAGAGGGGGCTCAAGATGCCTGAAGGCGCATTTGTCGTGGCGGTGGCGTTCCTGACCATCGTCGCCCCGATCTGGATCATCTTCCACTACGTCACCAAGTGGCGCATCGCCAAGACGCTCTCGGCCGACGACGAGAAGATGCTGGCCGATCTCTGGCACAGCGCGGCGCAGATGGAGGACCGGATCCGGTCGCTGGAGAAGATCCTCGATGCCGAGGCACCGGGCTGGAGGGCCAAGGCACCATGAGCGATCCTTATGACAGGGGTGGCGGCCCGCCGCCCTTCCGCAAGCACCGCTACAGCAGCATGCGCGGCCGTGGCGGCCGCCCGGGGTTCGACTGGGAGCGCGATCTCCTGGGCAAGGACCCCGGGCAGAGCTGGAGCGAGTATCTCGGTCTGGGCGGCGTCGGGGCGTCCCGGGGGGGCAAGGACCCGTGGACGGATCAGTGGACAGGCAACCGGGGGGCGGGAACGGGCCCCGACCCCGGTGTCGATCCCCGCGACGCGGCCCGCCACCCGGCCAGGGAGGGGGCTTCCATGCCACAGATGGACCCGATGTTCCGGTCGCCCAACCCGCACCGGCTCTACCGCAACACCAAGGACGGCAAGCTGGCCGGCGTCTGCGCCGGGATTTCCGACTACATCAATGTCGATGCCTGGATCGTCCGGCTGGGACTGCTGCTGGGCCTGCCCTTCTTCTTCTTCCCGATCGTGGCCGGCTATGTCGTGCTCTGGGTCGTGCTGAAGGAGCGGCCGTCCCACCTCTATGAAAGCCAGGAGGAGGAGCGGTTCTGGCGCTCGGTCACGACCCGGCCCGACCAGACCCTGGCGGGGCTGAAGACCAAGTTCCGCGAGCTGGACCGGCAGATCGGCAGCATGGAGACCTATGTGGCCTCCCGCGAGTACGATCTGCACCGCCAGTTCAGGGACCTCGAAAAGAAGAAGTGACGCGGGTTCCGCCCGCGGATGGAGGGGCCATGACCACCGGACATCTGATCGCGATCGTCGCCCTGCTGATCCCCATCGTGAGCATCGTCACGTCGCACATGCGGCGCTGGCAGAAACTGGAGATCAAGGCGGCACAGCGCGAGGTCGAGCTGCGCCGCCGCTTCCGGGTGTTCGACGAGCTGGAGCGCCGCGTGGCCGACATCGAACGCCACGTCACCAGCAAGGAGTACCAGCTCGACCGCGAGATCGGCCGTCTGGCCGGGCGCCCCTGAGCCGGCCTCCCTGAAGTGGCCCCCCGGGCCGGGCGCCCCCGATCCTCATTCCCCACACCCCCGACCTGATGCCTGACGGAGTCCGACATGTTGAGCGGTGGTCAACTCGTTGCACTGTTCGCCCTGGCGATCCCCATCGTCGCCATCGTCATGAACCACATGACCGGCTGGCGGAAGGCGAAGGCCCAGGGCCTGTCCGAAGGGGCGGCAGCCGAGCTTGCCGCCCGCGCCAGCGGCCTGGAAGAGCGGGTCGGGCAGCTTGAACGCATCCTGGACGCCGAAAGCCCCGGCTGGCGGGCGCGGCACTGACACCCGCCCCCGGCGTGGGCGCGCTGCGCGGGCGCCCCGCATGGACTCCCCCCGTCAGACCCGGACCCGGGACTTCAGCGGTTCTGGGCTTCAGCGGATCGGCGAGGCCAGCGCCCAGGTCACCCCGAACGGGTCGCGGAGCTGTCCGTAACGGTCGCCCCAGACCATGTCCTGAAGCGGCATCACCTCCGTCATCCCCGCCCCCACGGCGCGGTCCCACCAGACCTGCACATCGTCCACGGCGAGCAGCAGGGTGAAGCCCTGGGCCGGCTGCTGCGGGTAGCCCTGCTCCGGATAGGGATCGCTCAGCATGACCGAGCCGCCGTTGATCAGCATGTGGACATGCATGGTCCGGCCCTTCTGATCGGCGGCCCGGATGGCCCGCTGTTCCGCCCCCAGGGCGCGGCCGTAGAAGGCGGCCGCCTCGATGGCGCCGTCCACCTGGAGATAGGGAACCACCCCGCCTTCGATGGCCGGCCGGTCCTCCGGCGCGGGGGTCTGCACGGCGTTGGCCTGCGCGTTCATCTCTCGCTCTCCTCCCATGCCGCGGCACAGCCCCGCGGCCCACGCGGGAAACGCCGCCGGCCCCTGCTGCGTTCCGGCGGGAGCGGGAAAGGAACGTCGCTCGGGATGAGAGCCCATACACCGGGTCGCGCTGAGGCGAACAGGGCGTGAAACGAACGGGCGGCCAGGGCACCGCGAAGGTCGAGAGCATGCGGGTGCAGGGCCGGGCCAGCGGCACCATCGAGGTGTCGGGCACCCTCTCCATCGGGGAGACGGGTCTGGTGGACGGCACCGTCCGCTACGGCCGCATCAGCATCGCCGACGGCGGCAGCGTCACCGGCACCCTGCAATCGGGCCCGGCGCAGTAAGGACCGCCCGCGCGGCGGCCGCCCCTGAGGGGAGCGGCCGTCGGAAGCATAGCGCAGGCGTGGAACAGCAGAAGCGGACGGCGCCGGGCACTCCCGGCAGCCGTCCGCTTTTCTGTTTTCGGGGGGACGAGATAGCAGACCCGGACCGGGTTCATCAGATAGGAACCAGCCGCGCAGAGCACGACGAGGAGGTTTGGCGCTCTTCGCATTATCGGTATATTTTCCTGAAATTTACGCTCAATTAACTTGTCGACATACTAAGATTCGCCCAAAATAGGTTACCGCTTTTGCCAGAAACCCAAGGAGCAAGGGGGAGTGCCATGTTACCTTTTGCAACCGAATTTCCAATTTCGAACAAAATTAACCGTGAAATCTTCGTGAACGAGGCAATTACGTGGCTCCAAGGAATAAAAGGAAGCACTGTACTGAGCTCTAATTCCGAACAAGATTTTGATATAGAAAACGCCACTATCCGCTCCAATTCTGGAGAAGAGTTTCGGCTTCGTGAGTTAAAAATTGAAAACTCTTGGGAGGCTATCGGTTTTCGTCACGACAACCCAGATAACCTGGGCAGAGTGTGGAGAACTGAGGCTGTTCTAAAACGACGCGCATCAATAGATAGTCAGCATCTCGTCCGCATTAGAACCCAGTGTATTGCCAGGACACCGGATGCCCATCTAGAAATCCCACGAAAGCCATACTTCATAAAAACCTTGATAAAAAACAATTTTGGCGGAATGGATCTAAATTTAAAAATTACCGATTCTCCAATCTGGCTTGATGAATCAGAGGAATGCATTGAAACAGCTCGCGCAGCAACGCTAGGTGCCGCAACTGAATTTTTGCCTGTTGTTTATATATCAGCAAAAAATGACGGGGGATGGCTTCTCAATGAAAAAGAGATTGAAAGATTAGCATTTGATCTAGGCGGAGTGGCTCATGTTTTGGTTGAACCAAGTCGCATGTTTTCATTTCTCCTGCGAGACAAATGCGAAGGGCAAAATTACTACGGCGGAGCAGTTGGTATTATTATACCTGGTAAGGGAACAATTCGACGCCTCCTTGGCGGGTGGCAGTTTCAGAATTCCGGTGAACTATCAAATTCTATCAAAAGGACAGTAATAGATCTACGTGGGCGCATGCCTGCGATTGGTTGGGATTGGACAGAGCTGCAAGAGCAAACTCTTCGCTTGCAGCGCGACCGCGATCGACATCGCCTTACCGCCGAGGAAAGTGAACGTTTATACGAGGAAGAAATAGAAAACTTGAAGGATGAAATTTTAGAACTGAGGCAGCAAATAGAAGCTTGCCAAATCCCCGAGATTTCAAGCGCCGACCAAAACCCTATTACATCGGACAATATTGTACGCATATTAGGGCCGGAAATATACAATGGCGAGATAATGGACAGACTAAGATTTCTCGCAAGGGTCACGCAAAATTCTAATTCATCTATAGATATTGACGATCGATCAAAGATAATATTCAAAATACTACTAGAAAGAATTTCCACCTCTCCGGCGCTTGATGAACTTAGGCAGGATCTTGATCGCGCAACAAAAAATCCCAAGAGGGTATCTGATGAATTGACGTCACTGCTTAGTCGTCATGGCTATAGAAAGAAAAACGAGAACAAGCATATAAGAATGGAGGCGGCCGATCAATTTGAGGGGCTCGCCTCCATTACAGTTCCAAAAACACCCAGCGACACCAGAGGTCTGACGAATCTCCGAAAAGAGATCGAACGGAAACTTGGAATTACAAGACTACACGATTAGATGTCCGTCAGAAGCAGACGAACCCGCATCCCGCCTGAACCGCCCCACCGCCCTGCGGACGGGGCGGGCGGTGTCCGGGTGTGGAATTGCGGGGGCGGGCGGGGCTGCCTACACTCAAGGAGAACCCGGCAGCGAACCGGGCGGCGGCGGGCGGTGTCCCGTCGGCCATGAAGCAGAAGCAGAAACACAGAAACAAAAACAGAAACAAAAACAGAACCAGAAGCGGACCGCCGGGCACGATCCCGGGACGTAATCCCGGGCACGGCTGAGAGTGGGACGCACGACCACGAGGGAGGTCGCCCATGGACAGCATTCCAGCCCCGCACCCGGACTCCGCCCGCGGTCCGGAAACCGGCATCCCGTGGCGGGACACCGGCCTGATCCCGCCCCAGGTCGCGGTGGAGCACCGGCCCGACGGTTGCATCCTGCTGCGTTCCGGCCTGTCCATGGAGCCGCCGGCGCGCAGCGTGATCGACTGGCTGCGCCGCTGGGCGGCGGAGGCGCCGGACCGGCCGATGCTGGTGCAGCGGGAGGCGCTGCCCGACGGGCGCTGGGGCGACTGGCGCGGCCTGACCTATGCCGAGGCGCGCGAGCGGGCGGACCGGATCGGCCGCTCCCTGCTGGCCCTGGGGCTGGGGCCGGAGCGGCCGGTGATGATCCTGTCCGGCAACGGCATCGAGCACGCGCTGCTGATGCTGGGGGCGCTGACGGTGGGCGTGCCGGTGGCCCCGGCCAGCCCGGCCTACAGCCTGTTGAGCCAGGACTGTGCCCGCATCCGCCACATCGCGGCCCTGCTGCGGCCCGGACTGGTGTTCGCCGACCATGGCGGGCGCTACGCCCGCGCCATCGCCGTGGCGCGGGAGGAGCTGGGGCCGGACGTGCCGGTCGCCGCGCCGGACGGGACCGTTCCGGAGGGGGGCGGCCTGCGCTTCGACGCGCTGGTCGGCGGCCCGCTGGACGCGGAGGAGCGCGCGCGGGTGGAGGCCGCCCATGCCGCCACGGGGCCGCAGACGGTGGCGAAGTACCTGTTCACCTCCGGCTCCACCGGCATGCCCAAGGCGGTGATCAACACCCAGGGCATGATGACGGCGAACCAGGCCATGTCGGCCGCCACCACGCGCTTTCCGGCGCCGGGGGTGCATCTGGACTGGCTGCCCTGGAACCACACCTTCGGCGGCAACCAGAACTTCAACGCCAACCTGCGCACCGGCGGCACGCTCTACATCGACGCCGGCAAGCCGCTGCCCGGCCAGTTCGCGGAGACGGTGCGGAACCTGCGGGAGATCGCGCCCACCACCTACGGCAACGTGCCCGTCGCCTATGCCATGCTGGCCGCCGCCCTGGACCAGGACGAGGCGCTGCGCCGCACGTTCTTCTCTCGGCTGGAGGCGATGGCCTATGGCGGGGCGGTGCTGCCGCTGGAGGTCTGGCAGAAGATGCAGGACCATGCCGTGCGCGCGACCGGCAGCCGCATCCCCTTCCTGACCGGCTACGGCATGACGGAGACGGCGCCGACCGCCACCAGCGTCCATTGGGCGGCGTTGCCGGAGGCCGCCGGCACCATCGGCCTGCCGCTGCCGGGGGTGGAGCTGAAGCTGGCCCCGGTGGGCACCAAGTTCGAGCTGCGCATCCGTGGCCCCATCGTGACGCCCGGCTACTACAAGGACCCCGAGCGGACCCGCGCCGCCTTCGACGAGGAGGGCTTCTACCGCACCGGCGACGCCGGGCGCCTGATCGACCCGCGCGACCCGGCCCAGGGGCTGATCATGGACGGCCGGCTGGTGGAGGACTTCAAGCTGACCTCCGGCACCTGGGTGCATGTCGGCCCCCTGCGCATCGGCGTGCTGGACGCCTGCGCCCCGGTGCTGCTGGATGCCGTCGTCTGCGGCCTGTCGCGCGACGACGTGCGGCTGCTGGCCTGGCCGAACCTGATGGGCTGCCAGAAGCTGGCGGACGATCCCGGCGGCAGCCTGCCGCCGGCCATGCTGCTGGCCCACCCCGCGGTGCAGGGCCGGCTGCGCCAGGGGCTGCGCGACTGGAACGCCCGCAATCCGGGGCTGAGCACGCGGGTCCGGGCGCTGCTGCTGCTGACCGAGCCGCCGTCGATGGACGCGGGCGAGATCACGGACAAGGGCTACATCAACCAGCGCGCCACGCAGGAGCGCCGCGCCGCCCTGGTCGGGGCGCTGTACGCCGACCCGCCGCCGGCGGGAACGATCCTGCTGGAGTAGCGGGCCGGGGCCGCGCCCTACGGCTCCTGCTGCGTCAGGCGGGAGACCATGACCTTGTCGATGCGGCGGGCATCCATGTCCACCACCTCGAAGCGCCAGCCGTCATGGCTGAACCCTTCGCCGGCCTTGGGGATGTGGCCCAGCTTGAACAGCACGAAGCCGGCGATGGTGTGGTACTCGCCGTCCTCGTCGCGCAGGCTGCGCAGGGAGAGCAGGCTCTCCACCTCCTCCACGGCCAGCATGCCGTCGATCAGGTAGGAGCCGTCGGCGCGGCGGACGACGTCGGCCTCCTCGCCCTCCTCGCCCGCCTCGGGCAGGTCGCCGGCGATGGCCTCCATCACGTCGGTCAGGGTGGCGACGCCCTCGACGGAGCCGTACTCGTCCACCGCCACGGCGATCTGCTGCCCGGTCTTCTTGAACAGCTCCAGCAGGCGCATGACCTCGGTGCCGTCATGCACCACCAGGGCGTCGCGGGTGGCGGCACGCAGGTCGAGCGGCCGGCCGGCGAACTGCGCCTCCAGCAGGTCGCGGATATGGACGACGCCCACCACGTCGTCCAGGTCGCCGCGGCAGACGACGTAGCGGGAATGGCCCGCCTCCTGGATGTCGCGGCGCAGGCTGTCGGGATCGGCGTCCACGTCCAGCCAGTCCACGTCCAGCCGCGGCGTCATGATCGAGCGGACGGTGCGGTCCGAAAGGCGCAGCACGCCCTCGATCATCCGCTTCTCCTCCGGCTCGAACACGCCGCTGGCGGTGCCCTCGGCGATCAGGCTCTTGACCTCCTCCTCCGTCACCGTGGAGTCCGGCCTGTCCGGGATGCGCAGCAGCTTCAGCATCGCCTCGGTCGAGGCGCCCAGCAGCCAGACGAACGGCGCCGTGGCGCGCGACAGGCCCGACATCACCGGGGCGGCGAAGGCGGCGATGCGCTCGGCATTGTTCAGCGCGATCCGCTTGGGCACCAGCTCGCCCGCGATCAGCGACAGATAGGTGATGATGACGACGACGATGGCCGTGCCCAGCAGCGCGCCGTAGCCGGCCACGGCGGGCACCGTCTCCAGCACCCGGCCCAGCCGGTCGCCCAGGGTGGCGCTGCCGACGGCGCCGTTCAGGATGCCGATCAGGGTGATGCCGATCTGCACCGCGGAGAGGAACCGGGACGGGTCCTCCTGCAAGGCCAGCGCGGTGCGGGCGGCGTGGCTGCCATCCTCGGCCATCTGTTGCAGGCGGCCCCGTCGGGCGGAGACGACGGCCAGTTCGGACATGGCGAAGAAGCCGTTCAGGAGAATCAGCAGGACGACGATCGAGATTTCGACGGAAAGCATCGCTGGTCGGTGTGCGGCCGGGCCGGAGCGGCCCCGGGGCATCATAGGACCTGACCGGGCAAATGCGAAGGGCGCGCATGGTCCGTCGCGCGGTGCGGTGCAGCGGCGTTTCCCCGCGCGACGGGCGGCGGCATTTGACGCAGGGCGCGTGCGGTCTAGCTCTCCTGGCGTGCAGCGCCGCGAGGAGAGCATGCAGAAGAACCTCTGGTACCGCATCGCGGACCTGGAGCAGGCGATCGACCGGGTGCTGGCGGAGCGCCGGAGCCGGCCGGGCCGCGCCCGGGCGGGCAGCGAGGCGCTGTTCGCCTCGCTGAGCCAGGACGACCGCGAACGGCTGGCCCAGCTCCTGGCCCAGGGCGTCTATGAGAACCTGAAGCGGATGGGCCACGACGACGAGGCGGCGCTGGCCATGACCGTGGCGGCGCTCGGCCGCCTGCTGGGCGACCGGGACGACGATTTCGCCTCCATGCCGCCGGCCGGCTCGGCCTGACGGACGCAGGAAAGACGCCGTAAGAGGGACGCCACGGGGGCAGGACAGCATGGGGGCTCGATTCCGCGCGCTGGCTGGGGCAGGCTGGGCTCACCCGGATTTGAGAGGGAGCGAGCATGGACCCGGTTACCCTGGCGCGGCAGCAGGCCGGCCGTGAGCTTCAGACCCTGGCGGAGGATTTCGCCTCCAGCGACGAGGCGGCCTTCATGCGGACCCGGATCGCCTACATCGTCATCTCGGTCGCGGTGACGCTGTTCCTGCTGGTGCTGACCATCGCCGGCGGCAACTGGCGCCAGCTCGGCCTGTTCTGGCTCGTCCTGCTGGCCGTGATGTGGGGCGCCTTCTGGCTGTCGCAGCGCCGCCAGCGGGCGCAGACCCACCGCCTGATGGAACTGGCGGAAAGCTGGCAGCGCAGCGCCGGCGTCCCGCCGCTCTGAGCCTGCCGCCGCCGGTCGGCGCGCAGGGCGTCAGGCCGGGCCGTAGAAGGCCAGCCGCCCCAGCGACAGATCGGCGGCGAAGGCCCGGCCGATGGCGACCAGCCCGACCCGGCGGAGCCGGCGCAGGTCGAGCGGCACGTCCGTCCGGTGCGGCGTGAACCCGGCGAAGGGCAGGCGGACGGTGGTCCAGGCCGGCGGCGCGGCGAAGCCCTGGCGGTAGGACTGCCAGGGCCGCAGGAGATCCGTCGTGCGCAGGTGCAGGCCGTAGCCTTCGCCGTTGCCCAGCACGTCCAGCTCCAGCCCGGCGAAGCGTCCTGCATCCACCGGCCCGCCGTCCGGGGCGAGGTCCAGCGCCATCTGCACGAAGCCGCCGTCATTCTCCAGCCGCACCTCGCCGCGCAGGCGCAGGGCGGGACGGCCGGCCACCGTCTCGCGCGCCAGCACGGCGCGGGAGATGCCGCCCATCACCCCGTCCGTCACCACCCGCCAGACGGCCCCGTTGCCGGCCAGGGGATGCGGCGCCTCCAACGCGTCGATCACGGTGAGCATCGACCGCCCCCGTCAGGACGCCCGGACAGCACGTCCCCTTGTTCAGGGAGTATCAGCCTTCCAGGCCAGCCTGCCATGCCGCCCACAATACCATAAGCTGTTACAGTACAGAGAAAAATGCCCCTGGCGCGAATCATTGCTCCTGACCTATTCTCTTCGGGTCTCGGTCCGCCCAGAAACATCTCAGAGCTGCGGTGCCTATTCAAGATCACCCTCCTGTCGGCACTGTTCTCCTCTGCGACTTCGACCAGGGGTTCAAGGAACCCGAAATGGTGAAGCGCCGGCCCGTGATCGTCGTCAGCCCAAAGATCAGTGTCCGTGCGGGCCTTTGCACTGTCGTGGCGCTGAGCATGGAAGATCCCCGCCCGAGGATGCCCTACCATTGCCAGATCAGGCTTGATCCGCCCCTGCCGGAACCCTGGGGAGACCAGCTTCGTTGGGTAAAGGGAGATATGATCTATGCCGTTGGCTTCCACCGGCTGGATTTTCCACGGATCGGGAAGGACGAGAGAGGGCGACGCCTCTACAGGACCGCGCCGATCCCCGAGGACGACATGCGCAAGGTGAGAGGCTGTGTGCTCAGCGCCCTCGGGTTGGGTGGATTGACAAGGCACCTGCGCTAGCACAGATTCAGGTGGTCAGCGGCTCTGAGCCCACGGGCCATCGGCTTCAAGCCACGGCTTCCATGGGCCATCCGCATCTAAGACCCCTCCAGGGGCGGCCGTGCCTGGGCGATTGCAAGTCCGGCACGGCGTCGATTTACAGGCCCCACCCCCACGGTGGGGCCTTTGCTTTTCCGGCAAGGCGCCGCCCCTCCCGTCCGCCGCCCTTGGCAGGCGCGGCGGCTTCGTTCATGATCCGTACCATGACGGACCATGCATCATGACGGGCGCGCTGCCCGCCCTGCCGCGTCCCCCGTCCGAGGCCGCCGCGGCGATCACCCGCGGGGTGCGCCGGGCGCTGGCGGACCGCGGCATCGCCACGCTGGTGGAGTTCCCGCTGGCGAACGGCCGCCGTGCCGACGTGTTCGGGCTGGCCGAGGATGGCGGCGTGCTGATCGTGGAGGTCAAGAGCTGCGTCGCCGATTTCCGCGCCGACCACAAATGGCCGGACTACCGGGAGTTCTGCGACTGTTTCTATTTCGCCGTCGCCGCAGACTTCCCGCAGGAGCTGATCCCCGACGGCTGCGGCCTGATGGTGGCGGACGCCTTCGGGGCGGAGGTGCTGCGCGAGGCGCCGGTGCTGAAGCTGGCCGCCGCCCGGCGCAAGGCCGTCACCCTGCGCGCGGCCCAGGCCGCCGCCGCCCGGCTGCACCGGCTGGAGGACCCGGGCCGGGTCCTGTAGCGGACGGGAACTCCCGGTCCGGGCCGCCGGCGTCAGCAGCGCATGCGGCCGACCATGCGGGTGGTGCTCTGGCCTTCCACCAGATCGGCCAGCAGGACGCGGCCGCCGTAGGACTGCACCAGCCCGGCGCCGACCACCGTCTCCACCGTGTAGTCGGCGCCCTTGACCAGCACGTCGGGCCGCAGCGCCTCGATCAGGCGCAGGGGCGTGTCCTCCTCGAAGATCACCACCAGGTCCACGTCGGCCAGCGAAGCCAGCACCGTGGCCCGCGCCGTCTCCCCCTGGACCGGCCGCGTCTCCCCCTTCAGCCGGCGGACGGAGGCGTCGCTGTTCAGCCCCACCACCAGCCGGTCGCAGGCGGCCCGTGCCTGCGCCAGCAGCGAGACATGGCCGGGGTGCAGCAGGTCGAAGCAGCCGTTCGTGAAGCCCACCGTCCAGCCCTTGCGGCGCCAGCGGGCGACCCGCTCCTGCGCGGCGTCGAGGCCGAGGCACTTGGCCTCCCCCGCCTCCCAGTCCTGCCGGTGCAGGGCGGCCCGCAGCTCGTCCGGGCGGACGACGGCGGTGCCGACCTTGCCGACGACGATCCCGGCGGCAAGGTTGGCGAGCCGGGCTGCGTCCGTCAGGTCCGCCCCCGTGGCCAGGGCCGCGGCCAGCGTCGCCACCACCGTGTCGCCGGCGCCGGAGACGTCGAACACCTCCCGCGCCTCGGCCTTCAGGTGCGTCGCCTGGGGACCTTGGGCGCCGGCGCGGACGACGGACATGCCCTCCTCGCTGCGGGTGGCGACGACGGCGCCGATCCCGGCCGCGGCGATCAGGCGGGCGCAGGCATGCTCCACCTCCGCGTCCGTATCGACCGGCAGGCCGCTGGCCTGGGCCAGTTCCTTGCGGTTCGGCGTCACCGCCGCGGCCCCGCGGTAGCGGGCGAAGTCGCTGCCCTTGGGATCGACCAGCACCGGCCGCCCGGCCACCCTGGCCGCTTCCAGCAGGCGCGCCGTCACGTCCGCGGTCAGCACGCCCTTGCCGTAGTCGGACAGGACGAGCACGGCGGCGCTGTCCAGCGCGGCCACGGCGCAGGCGACAAGCGTATCCGCCAGCGCGGGCGCCAGCGGCGCCGCCGTCTCGCTGTCGGCGCGCAGGAGCTGCTGGCTGCCGGCCAGGAAGCGGGTCTTGCGCGTGGTGCAGCGACCGGGATCGGACAGCAGCCCGTCGGCCCCGCCCAGCCGCTCCGCCGCCAGGGCGCGGACCTGCGCGCCGGCCGCATCCTCCCCCACGACGGAGAGCAGGCGGACCTGCGCCCCCAGGGCGGCGAGGTTGCAGGCCACGTTGCCGGCCCCGCCCAGCATGGCGGTCTCCCGCTCCACCCGCAGCACGGGGATCGGCGCCTCGGGGGAGATGCGCTCGACGCTGCCATGGGTGAACAGGTCCAGCATGACGTCCCCCACCACCAGCACGCGGGCGCCGGGCAGGGCATCGATCAGGGCGGTCAGGTCGCTCATGGCCGCCTTTCTACCCGCGCGCGGGCGACGGCGCCAGATGGACGGCGATCCCGGCCGGCGGTCCCGACCGGCGGCCATCCCCCCGGCGTCCGTCCCTGGCCGGGAACGCCGGCTCAGCGGCCCAGGGCCGGGGCGGGCTCCGGGGCCACCGTCTCCGCCGGGGCGGCGCCGCGGCGCAGCGTCTCGGCATAGGCGCGGGCGCGGGCGACATCGACATGCGCCACGAACAGGCGCGGCTGGCTGCGGTTGCCCAGCAGCGCCAGCAGCCGGTTCTTCAGCACCTGCCGGGCGAACAGGCGCCGCCGGGCGCGGGCCTCGCGCTCGGCCGGCGGCAGGGGGCGGCCGTCCATCTCCGCCAGCGCCTCGGAGACGCCCTGCCAGTGGGCGCGCTCCAGGAACCAGGACTGGGTCAGACGTTCGCGCCCGACCCAGTGGCGCACGCAGGCGGCCGGCTCGTAGCGCGTCTCGAAGCCCAGCGCCTCGATCCGCCGGGTCATCTCCCGCTCCTCCGCCGAGAGCAGCAGGCCGCCCTTGCGCCCCAGATGCTCGGAGAAGCCGCCCAGCCGCTCCAGATGCTCCCGGCGGAAGGCGATGTTGGCACCGGCCACGAAGCAGGGCGGCCGCACCGTGAAGGGCCGCTCGCCCCAGTCGATCACCGTCAGGCTGGGCAGGAGCTGCCGCGCCAGCCAGGACGGCCGCGGCACCTCCCAGTCGCCCAGGACTCGGCCGCCGACGACGCCGGTGCGGGGATCGGCGAACGCCTCCAGCAGCCGTTCCAGCCAGTCCGGCCCGGCCACGGCGTCGTCGTCCAGATAGGCGATGAGCGGCGCCCGTGCTTCCTGCCAGCCCGTGTTGCGGGCGCGGGAGAGGCCCAGCACCGGCTCGAACACGCTGCGCATGGTGGGCGCCCCGGCGATGCCGCGGGCGATGACAGCGCGCGTGTCATCGGTCGAGCCGTTGTCCACGACCACGACCTCGAACGCCGCGGGCGCCAGGGTCTGGGCACGCAGACTGTCCAGCGCGCGGGCCAGATGCCAGGCACGGTTGTGGGTGCAGACGATCGCGGTGATGCGGGGGGCGGACAGGGGGGCGGTCTGGTTCTGCATGGCGTCCCGATGAGGCGTCCCGAGGGACGGCTGGCGGCAAGGGAACCCGCGCGTCGCGGCCCGGGCGTCGGGAAGCGAACGGGCGGACGGGCGAAAGGGTTCCCTGCCGCCCGGCGGCATTAATCCCGCCGGGACGCTTCGCATGCACCGTTCTCGCGGACGGAGGGCACCCTCTCGCGCAGGAGCCCCCCGATGGGGCGCCGGCGGCGGAACTCCGGCGCCCGCCCCCCTGTTGCCGCTGCCGGACCCCATCCCAGCCCAGCCCCCCGGCAGGAGACCGACACCATGGCCGAGAGCCCCGGCGACGAGAAGCCCCCCGGCGACGCGAAGCGACCCGGCAACACGAAGACTCTCGGCGATACCCCGGACCCCGGCGGCCTGGAAAAGCAGGTGCGCGACGGCCGCATCGACGGCAACCGGGCCGGCGGCCTGGATTATGGCGTGGGCGGCGCCGCCAGCGGCCGCACGACCGAACCCGGCGCCGGCCTCGGCACGACCGCCGACTCTGTTCCCGGCAGCACGGTTCCAGCCGGCAAGGCGGGAACGGAGAAGGCCCGGCGGGACTGAAACCCGG
The DNA here is from genome assembly GCF_042665545.1 of Rhodocista pekingensis. Lineage (NCBI taxonomy): Bacteria > Pseudomonadati > Pseudomonadota > Alphaproteobacteria > Rhodospirillales > Azospirillaceae > Rhodocista > Rhodocista pekingensis. The sequence continues at coordinate 918,870 of NZ_JBHTCM010000010.1, forward strand.
CCCCCGTCCGGGCCGCCGCCGGGGCTGACCGCGGGAGGGGCCGCTTGCCCCCGATGGCGTTCCGCGGTTCCCTGGAGCCGGCGCCGACGGAAGACCCCGGACGGAGAATCCCGCGGCGCCACGACCTTGGGGGGTGGAGGATGCTGACCCTGTACGGATGCCCGGGCTGCGGTTCGGCGGCGATCGAGGCCGCCTTCACCCTGGCCGGGGAAGCCTATGAGTACATCCAGACCGACCCCGGCGGCGACACGGCCGAGGTGGCGCGGCTGCGCGCGGTGAACCCGATGGGGCAGGTGCCGGCCCTGCTGCTGGAGGACGGCAGCGTGCTGACGGAAAGCGCGGCCATCCTGCTCTGGCTGGCGGACCGCCACCCCGGGCTGGCGCCGGCGCCGGGCGACCCGGCCCGGGCGCCCTTCCTGCGCTGGCTGCTGTTCCTGGCCGGAGCCGTCTACCCGATGTACACGGTGGGCGACTTTCCCGACCGCTGGGTCGGGGGTGAGCGGGCGCAGCGGGAGCTGCGCGCCGCCACGGTGGAGCGCATCCTGTCCTGCTGGCGCACCCTGGAGCAGGCGCTGGATCCGTCTCCCTGGCTGCTGGGGGCAGGCCCCACCCTGCTGGACCTCTACGCCGCCACGCTCAGCCGCTGGCGGCCGGGGCGCGACCGCATCCGGGCGGTGGCGCCCCGGGTGATCGCCGCCTGCGAGCGGGCCGAGGCCCTGTCCGCCCTGGCCCCCGTACGGGCGCGCAACTTCCCCGAGGGCTGATCCCGGCCCCGACGCGGCCCCCTCGGCCCTACCGCTCGTAGTAGCGCGGGCCGAGATGGTACTGGCCGCTGTCGCCGAAGCTGTAGTCGGCGTGGCGCCGGGTGTTGACCATGGTCAGCAGCACGCCGCCCAGTTCGCCGCCCGCCTCCAGCAACTGGCGCAGCGCGTGCAGCACATGCTCGCGCCGGGTGCGGGCCCAGCGGACGACGAAGACCGTCTCATCCACATACCGGGCCAGGATACGGCTGTCCGACACCACCATGACGGGCGAGCTGTCCACCACGACGAAGTCGTAGTACTTGGTCAGGCCCTGGAGGAAGGTGCGTGTCCGGTCCGCGGCCAGGAAGTGGACCGGATTGGCGACATGCCCGCCGGCCGGGATGACGTCCAGCGAACTGCGCGGGTCGCGCTGGATGATCTCCTCGAAGGTCGCCTTGTCCTGGAGATACTCCACCAGCCCCGGCTGGAGCGTCAGGCCGAGCTGGGTGTGCAGGGTCGGCCGCCGCAGGTCGGCGTCGATCAGCAGCGTGCGCAGCCCGCTCTGCGCCACCGCCCGCGCCAGATTGATGGAGGTCGTGCTCTTGCCCTCGTTGGGCAGGGCCGATGTCACCATCACCGTGCGCGGCCGGCGGTCGCCGGTGCCCCCCAGGAACAGGCTGGCGACGGCGCTGGACACCGCCTCGCCGAAGGCGGAGCGGGGCTTGCGCAGGAAGAAGTCGGCCGGGGCGATGCCGGCGCGCTGCCGCCGGCCGATCACGGGCAGCATGCCCAGCGCCGGCAGGCCGGTCGCGGCGGCAAGCTGCTCGGACGAGCGGAAGCCCTGGTCGAGCTGTTCGGCGATGAAGGCCAGCACGACGCCCAGCACCAGGGAGAAGAACAGCGCCAGCCCCACCAGCAGCGGCTTGTTCGGGGCGGACGGGGCCTGCGGCACCGGGGCGGGCGAGATCAGGCGGACATCGGCCTGCTGGAGATCCTGTTGCAGCGTCGTCTCGTTGAACCGCTCCATCAACGTGTTCAGCAGCAGCCGGTTGCTGGCCGCCTCCTCCTCCAGCGAGCGGAGCTGCACCAGCGAGGTGCCGCGCTCGCCGGCGGCGGTCTTCATCTGCTCCAGCTCCTTCTCCACCACCGACTGGCGCTCGCGCGCGATGGCGACCTCGTTGCGCAGGCCGCCGATGATCTTGTTCACCTCGCCACGGATCCGGGTCGCCAGTTCGGCCATCTCGGCCTTGATGTTGATGATCTGCGGGTGGCGCTCGCCGAAGGTCTCGGACAGGTCGGCGTAGCGGCGGTTCAGTTCGATCTGCTGCGACTGGAGGGACTGGATCAGCGGGCTCTGCAACACTGTCATGGGCAGGGAGGACGCATCCGTCGTGCCCTGCGCCCGCTCCGCCGCGCGCAACCGCGCCTCGGCCTCCACCGTGGCGCTGCGCAGGATCACCAGCTCGGTGTTCAGGCGGGACAGCTCCTGCGTCGCCAGGGTCGTCGTGTTCTCCCCCTGGAGAAGCCCGGCGCGGGCGCGGTACTCCTCCACGGCGCGCTCCGCCGCCTCGGTCCGGGCGCGCAGGTCGGTGAGCCGGGCGCTGAGCCAGTCCGTCGCCCGCTGCGTCGCCTCGTACTTCGCCTCAAGCTGCTCCAGGATGTAGAGGTCGGCGACCGTGTTGGCGACACTGGCAGCCAACTGCCGGTCGGTGGAGGTGAAGGCGATCTGGATGACGCGGCTGCGCCCGCGCGGGGCGGCGCTGAGCCGGTCCAGGAAGCGGTTGACGACGCGGGTGCGTAGTTCCGCCTCGGGATCGTCGGGGCCCCGGCGTGCCGGCTCGGCCCCGAACAGGCCGCCAACCCAGCCGACGATGCCGCGCAGACCGTCCGTCAACCCGTCGAGCGGCCCGCCGTCCAGCCCCATCTCCGCGGCCAGCGTCGGGTTGAACTCCGGCAGCCGGGCGAGGTCGAGCTTGTCGATCACCTTCTGCGCCAGCCCGCGCGACGTGATGATGGCGATCTCGCCCTGGATCGTCTCCACGTCCGGCGGCAGGCCGGAGACGACGGCCTCCACGTCCAGGGTGCGCTGCTGCCGCGGCTCGATCATGACGGTCGAGGTGGCGGTGTAGGTGGGCGTGATCTGCTCCACCAGCAGCACGGTCAGCAGCGTCACGACCAGCATGGTGCCCAGCACCAGCCACTTGCGCCGCTTCAGCTTCAGGAACTGGTCGCGCAGGGAGACCGCCTGCTGTTCGGTCAGCAGGCGCGTCAGGCGTTGCGAGCGAAGCTCGCGGTCCCGCTGCGTCGCCTCGCGGAAGGGAATGACGTCTTCGGATGCCATCTCGGCTCGCTCGCGCTGTCCACAAGGGTGGCGGCCCGGGTCCAAGGGGGGCCGGGCACGAGAGCGCTAACGCGGGCCGCGGGAGAAGGCTCCACCGTCGGCGGGGGCGCATGCAGGGAAGACCGCGACCCTGAGGGGTACTCCGGTCCCCCGGCTTTGCGCCTGTCGGCGTCCGGCCAAGGCGGATGGCCAAGGCGGATGGTCAGGACGGACTGCCGGCGCCGACGGGACGTCAGCGGCGCCGGCGGTCCGGCCGCACGCGGACGGGAACCGGCACCGGGGCGGGCTGCGCCAGCCCGGCGATGCCGTCGAGCACCCCCTCCACGATCCGGTCGATGGCCTTGGCTAGCCGGCGCCGGAGCGACCGGCCCGGAGCGGAGGGGCGGGGGGTGGAAGCGGTTCGGTCTCGCACGTTCAGGCTCTCCTTGCTGTGAACGGCCTGGGCTGTGAACGGCCTGGGACACCGGCCTTCGACACAGGGGGCTTCCAACACATGGGTACGCACCCCGGGAAAGGGCAACACGGGGAGGGTCCCATCCGTTGCAATCCACTGCTTTCGGAGTAGCCGCACCCCGCCGTGAACGATCCGGTCCGGGGGGCGTTGACGACGGCGGCGCCCGGTCCCGGACCGGCGCCCCCGCGGTTCTCCGGAGAAGACGACGTGCGCAGTCCCGACGACCCGATGCCCGACAGGCCGATGCCCGACAGGCAGCTTCCTGCCGACCTGCCCCCCGGCAGCGGTCCGCGCGGGCAGGCGGAAACGCCCGCGCCGCGCCGCGCCGTGCTGCTGTCGGGCCACTACTACGCCTCGCGCCGGCGGGCGAACTTCCATTTCCTGGCGGACGCGCTGGTCGCGCAGGGCTGGGACGTGACCTTCGCCACCACCCAGATCAGCCCGATCTCCCGCCTGCGCGGCGATCCGCGCTTCGAGTATCCGGTGCGGGCGGAGGCGAACCGGCCCGTGCCGGTGCGGCCGGGGCTGACCAGCCATGTCTGGTACACGCCCTACCATGTCTTCCACCTGCGCCACCCGCTGGCGGACCGGCTGACCCTGCCGCTGGCGGCGCTCTGGGCGCGGCTGCCGATGCCGGGGCTGGAGCAGGCGCTGCGCCGCGCCGACCTGGTGGTGGTGGAGAGCACGGGCGCGCTGCTGCTGGTGGAGCGCATCCGCCGCCTGAACCCGCGCGCGCGGCTGGTCTACCGGGTGTCGGACGACATCCGCAACCTGGGCCAGCACCGGGCCGTGATCGCGGCGGAGGAGCGGGTGGCGCCGCTGTTCGACCTGATCTCCGCGCCCTCGCGCTATTCCGTCGAGCGGTTCGCCGCCCTGGGCACGGCACGGCTGCACCCGCACGGGATCGACGCCGCCGCCTTCGACGCGCCCTGCCCCGACCCCTACCGCGCGCTGCGCGGGGGCGGAACCGGCGGCGGGCTGCGCGGCGGCGGGCTGCACGCCGTCTCCGTCGGGCATTCCTTCTACGACCCGGAGCTGGTGGCCGTGGCGGCGGAGCAGTTCCCGCACTGGACCTTCCACGTCATCGGCCGGGTGCCGCGCACGGGCGACCGGCCGAACATCCGCTGGTACGGCGAGATGCCGTTCCGCGAGACCATCCCCTACATCGTCCACGCCGACATCGGGCTGGCCCCCTACACCTACCGCGAGGGGGCGGAGACCCTGGCCGACAGCTCGCTGAAGCTGATGCAGTACACCTGGTGCCGGCTGCCGGCGGTGGCGCCGGACTTCGCCACCCGGCCCGACCGGCCGCATGTCGTCGGCTACCGGCCGGGCGACCGCGCCTCCATCCGCCATGCCCTTTTGGCCGCCGCCAAGGTGGACCGCGCCGGCATCTCCCGCGCCGGCATCGCCGGCTGGGACGCGCTGGCGCGCCGGATCGCCGGTCCCGACGATGCCCCCGCCGACGACGCGCCCGTCCCGGAAACCGGACAGGAGGCCCCCTGGCCCGCCGCCGCCGGATACGGCCGATGACGATGCCCCTGCCCCGGACCCGGCCGGCCGCGGCCCCGCGGCCGCCGCTGGCCATCAACGGCCGCTTCCTGGCGCAGCGCCTGACCGGCGTGCAGCGCTACGCGCGCGAGCTGGTGCGGGCGCTGGACGCGCGGCTGGCCGCCCGCGCCGCCGCCGGCGACCCCTGGCCGGCGGAGATCCTGCTGCCCCCCGACGGGCAGGAGCCCGATCCCTGCCGCCACATCGCCGTGCGCCGGACGGGCAGCCGCCGCGGCCACGCCTGGGAGCAGATCGACCTGCCCCGCGCCGCCCGCGGTGCGCTGCTGCTGAACCTGGGCAATACGGGGCCGCTGCTGCATCCGCGGCAGGTGGTGGCGATCCACGATGCCGGCGTCTATGCCGTGCCGGAGAGCTATTCCTGGCAGTTCCGCGCCTGGTATCGGGCGCTCTGGGCGGTGCTGGGCCGGCGTGCGCTGAAGGTCGTCACGGTCAGCGCCTTCTCCGCCGGGGAGCTGGCACGCCATGCCGGGGTGGACCCGGGGCGGCTGTCCGTCGTCCACAACGCCGCCGACCATTTCGCCGGGCTGGACGCCGATCCCGGCGCGCTGGCGCGGCACGGGCTGGCGGCGGGCGGCTACGTCTTCGCCCTGGGCAGCCGGGCCAAGGCGAAGAACACGGCCGCGGTGGCGAAGGCGCTGGCGCTGCTGCCGGAGCCGCGGCCGCTGCTGGTCACCGCCGGGCACCGCGACCCGCGCATCTTCGCCGACGCCGGCGGCCTGCCGGACGCGGGCGTGCGCGAGCTGGGCCCCGTCTCCGACGCCGAGCTGAAGGCGCTCTACCAGGGTGCCCTCTGCCTTGTCTTCCCCAGCTTCTACGAGGGGTTCGGGCTGCCGCCCTTGGAGGCGATGATCGCCGGCTGCCCCGTGGTGGCGGCCCGCGCCGCCTCCTTGCCGGAGGTGTGCGGCGACGCCGCCCTCTATGTCGATCCGGCCGACCCGGCCGACATCGCCCGCGCCGTCGCCCGGCTGGCCGGCGACCCGGCCCTGCGCGCGGCGCTGGCCGAGCGCGGCCGGCGGCGGGCCGCGGCCTTCGGCTGGGATGTCAGCGCCGGCCGTCTCCTCTCCATTCTCGACGAGGTCTCCGGCCCATGAAGGTCGCCATCATCCATTACTGGCTGGTCGCCATGCGCGGCGGCGAAAAGGTGCTGGAGCAGCTCTGCCACCTGTTCCCGCAGGCGGACATCTTCACCCATGTCGTCGATCCGGCCGTGCTGTCGCCGACGCTGAAGCGCCACCGCATCGTCACCAGCTTCATCGACCGCCTGCCCGGCGCCCGCCGGCACTATCAGAAGTACCTGCCGCTGATGCCGCTGGCGCTGGAGCATCTGGACCTGCGCGGCTACGACCTGGTCATCAGCAGCGAGAGCGGCCCGGCCAAGGGCGTGGTGACCGATCCGGACGCCGTGCATGTCTGCTACTGCCACTCGCCCATGCGCTATGTCTGGAACATGTACCACGACTACCGCGGCGGGCTGGGCCGGCTGGCCGGAGCGGCGCTGGTGCCGGTGGCGCACTATCTGCGCTGGTGGGACACGGTGACGGCGGCGCGGGTGGACGCCTTCGCGGCCAATTCGGGCAATGTCGCCCGCCGCATCCGCCGCTACTACGGCCGCGGGTCCGAGGTGGTGTTCCCGCCGGTGGAGGTGGACGACTTCACCCCGACGCGGGACCATGACGGCTTCTATCTCGTGGCCGGCCAGCTTGTCGGCTACAAGCGCGCCGATCTGGCGGTGGAGGCGTTCAACCGCAGCGGCCGGCCGCTGGTGGTGATCGGCGCGGGCGAGCAGCTCGACACGCTGCGCCGCATGGCGCGGCCGAACGTGCGGGTGCTGGGGCCGCAGCCCTTCGACAGCCTGCGCAGCCACTATGCCCGCTGCCGTGCCCTGGTCTTCCCCGGCGAGGAGGATTTCGGCATCGTCCCGGTGGAGGCGATGGCGTCGGGCAAGCCGGTGCTGGCCTACGGCCGCGGCGGCACCCTGGAGACGGTGGTGGACGGGCGCACCGGCCTGTTCTTCCGCGAGCAGACCGTGGACGCCATCAACGGGGCGGTGGAACGGTTCGAGGCGACGGAGCGCCGCTTCTCCACGGAGGAGATCGCACTGCACGCCCGCGGCTTCCATGCCGACCTGTTCCGCGGGCGGATGGGCGGCCTGATCGCCCGCAGCCTGACCGCGGCCGGGCGCGAGCCGGGAGAGCTGGGGGCACTGGCGGAGATGACGGAAACCATGGCCGCCCCCGCCCCGCGGCAGCGCGCGGCGGGCTGAGCCGGGCCGCAGGGGATCAGCCGGGATCAGCCGGGGTCAGCCGAACCAGAGCAGCCAGAGCAGGCCGGCGACGGCGCCGAAGGCGGCCAGCGCGAGATAGGTCGGCACCGGCACGGGCACCTTCTCGTCCGCGCGGCGCTGCTGTGCCGCAGCTGGCCCGCCCAGGCCCGATCCGCCATGCCCCATACCGCCGTTCCCCAGGCCGCCGTTCCCCGCGCCCCCCATCCCCGCGGACCCCAGGCCGCGGGCGCGGGCGCCCTGGCCTCGGGCCGCCGGTCCCGCACCGGGCCGCGCCGGCCTGACGGTCGCCGCGGCCTCGGGGGCGGGCTGCCGCCGTTCCTTGCCGGCGACCAGGGTGGGACGGGTCGGCCCCTTGCCCTTGAAGGGGTCGTGCAGCTCGATCAGGTGCCAGTCATAGTCGGAGAGCACGTCCTCGGTCTTGAAGTCCACCTGGATCAGCCGGACATAGCCGCCACCGTGCTGCGCCACCGCCTGCCGGAACTCGGCACGGCCCTGCTCCAGCCCGTCCACCAGGGCGAGCGTCTCCCACTTCTTGCCCTTCGGCTTCTGGACGGCGAACTTGCGGTGCGGGCTGGACGGCACGGGCGCTCTCTGGACAGTTCGCGGACGGCAGCCGGGCGATTGTAGGAAACACACCCCCGGCAGCCAACAGTGGACTGGCGGTGATGGACACCGTGAAGCGGCCTCACTCCCCCGTCTGCAACAGCGCCCCCCGCGTCCGCGCGTTGCGGAAGGCGCCGAGGAAGTAGAACGCGGCGGCCAGACCGTAGAGAAGGTTGAGGCCGACGGCCGCCCCCAGATGCCCCCAGGAGAACGGCTGGTCGAACAGCGTGGCCCGCATGCCTTCGAACACATGAGTGGAGGGCAGCGCCAGCGACAGCGGTTGCAGCCATTCCGGCAGGGCGGTGACGGGATAATAGACGGCCGACAGCGGCGCCAGAATGAACACCGCCATCCAGGCCAGACTTTCCGCCCCCATGCCGTGGCGCAGGATCAGGCCGCTGGTGACCAGCCCGACCGAAACCCCCATCAGCATCAGGTTGGCGAAGAAGGGCAGCAGCGGCAGCCCCAGGCTGGCGATCAGGTTGAAGTCGAACAGCGGAATGGCGATCGCCACCGGGATGCTGAGCCCGATCAGGGTGCGGATCAGCGCCATGGCGATCAGGGACACCACCCATTCCCCCGGCCGCAGCGGGCTGACGAACAGGTTGCCCAGGTTGCGGCTCCACATCTCCTCCAGGAAGGAGATGGACATGCCCATCTGGCTGCGCACCAGCACGTCCCAGAGCAGCACCGCGGCGATCAGCACGCCCGCGGCCTGCGCGACCCAGGAGCTGTTGGTGGCGAGGAAGCGGGAGAGAAACCCCCAGAGCAGGAGCTGCACCGTCGGCCAGTAGGCCAGTTCCAGCGCCCGTGGCCAGGAACCGCGCAGCAGATACCAGTGGCGCAGCACCACCGCACCGATCCGCCGGGCCGGAGAGGGGGCCACGGGCGGCCGGACATAGGCGGGGACCGGATCGGTGGGAAGGTCGGCGGGGGCGGAACGGGCGTCCATGCGCCTCAGGTAGAGAAGCGCCGCGGCGAAGGCAAGCGCCTTGCCGGGCCGCGGCGGCGCCCGTCCGCTATTCGGCCGCGGCGCGGCGGTCGCGGGCGATGTCCAGGAACACCTCGTCCAGCGTGGCGCGGCCATAGCGGGCCAGCAGCTCGGCCGGGGCGCCGCGGTCCACGATGCGCCCGCCCTTCATCATCAGCACCCCGTCGCAGAGCCGCTCCACCTCGGCCATGTTGTGCGAGGCGAGCAGGATGGTGGCGCCGGTGCGGGCGCGGAACCGCTCCAGATAGGTGCGGATCCAGTCCGCCGTGTCGGGGTCCAGGCTGGCCGTCGGCTCGTCCAGCAGCAGCACCTCCGGCTCGTTCAGCAGCGCCTTGGCCAGAGCCACGCGCGTCTTCTGCCCGGCCGACAGCCCGCCGGAGGAGCGGTTGAGCAGCCGGCTCAGGTCCAGCTCCTCCGCCAGTTCGTGGATGCGGCGGCGGTAGCCGGTCAGGCCGTAGAGATGGGCGTAGACGGTCAGGTTCTCCTCGACCGTCAGCCGGTGCGGCAGGTCCACATAGGGGCTGGAGAAGTTCATGCGCGGCAGCACGCGGTAGCGTTCGCGCAGCATGTCGCGGCCCAGCACCTCCACCCGGCCTGCGGTCGGCAGCAGCAGCCCCAGCAGGACCGACAGGGTCGTCGTCTTGCCGGCCCCGTTGCCGCCCAGCAGCGCCACCGTCCGGCCGGCCGGAACCTCGAAGCTGATCGAGTCCACGGCGACGACCGACCCGAACCGCTTGGTCAGGCCCTCGACACGGATGCTGGCGGGCGGATCGCCGGAGATTGATCTGGTCGATTGCGACATGGGAACGGATATGGCCCTATGGGTGCCCCCTGCCTAGACCGACGCGACCCAATATCACGATGCCCACACTGGCCTTCTCCCCCTACCTGCCGCAGGATGCGGCGCCCGCCCCCGGCGGGCGTGTCCACGCCCGCACCCTGATCATGATCCGCTGGGTCGCCGTGGCGGGTCAGCTCGTCACGCTGATGACGCTCGGCTACCTGCTCGGGTTCGAGCTGCCGATGGCGCACGCCCTGGCCGCGGTGGCGGCCTCGGTCCTGCTGAACATCTATGCCGCGCAGCGGCTGGCACATCAGCCCTTCCTGCACAACCGGGACGCCTGGCTCTATCTCGCCTACGACATGTTGCAGCTCACGCTGCTGCTGTTCCTGACGGGCGGGCTGGAGAATCCCTTCGCCGTGCTGATGCTGGCGCCGCTGCTGGTGGCGGCCAGCACGCTGAGCCTGCCGGCGGTGGTCGGGCTGACCGGGCTGACGATCGCCTGCTTCACCGGGCTGTCGCTGCATGCCCTGCCGCTGCCCTGGCCGGGGGACGAAGGGGTGATGCTGCCGCCGCTCTACCGCCTGGGTATCTGGTCGGCGCTGGTGCTGTCCGCCGCCTTCATCGGCACCTACCTGTTCCAGGTGGCGGAGCGGCTGCGCAGCCTGTCCGACGCGCTGACGGCCAGCGAGGCCGCGCTGGCGCGGGCGCAGCGCATCTCCGCCGTGGGCGCGCTGGCCGCCGCCGCCGCGCACGAGCTGGGCAGCCCGCTGGGCACCATCGCCGTGGTGGCGAAGGAACTGGCGCGCGACATCCCCGCCGACAGCCCGCAGGCCGAGGACCTGCAACTGCTCCAGAGCCAGGTCGCCCGCTGCCGGGACATCCTGGCCGAGCTGGCGCGCCACCCCGACGAGGCCGCCGGCGACACCTTCGCGCCGCTGCCCCTGGCCGCGCTGGTGGAGACCATCGCCTCTCCCTACCGCAAGCCGGGCATTGCCCTGGTGATCGAGACGGAGAACGAACCGGAGGAGGGGGCGCCCGGCGTCCGCGACATCCCCGAGGTCATCCACGGCCTGGGCAACATTCTCCAGAACGCCATGCAGTTCGCCCGCACCACGGTGCGGGTGACGATCGACTGGACCCCGCCGGGCGTCCAGATCACGGTGGCGGACGACGGCCCCGGATTCCCGCCCGGCCTGCTGAGCCGGCTGGGCGAGCCCTATGTCTCCGGCCGCACCTCGACCGCCCGCCAGACCGGCGGGAACATGGGGCTTGGTGTCTTCATCGCGCAAACTCTTCTGGAAAAGTCGGGCGCAGTCGTGTCATACGGGAATGGCAGACAAGGCGGGGCAAAGGTTGCCGCACGCTGGAAGAAGCCCAATTTTGTTTTATAACAAACAAGGCTGCATGCATCCGTCCGAGGATGTCTGCTGAGGAATGGTCAATCCGGAGCGAAGGGTTTGATGAGCACCGACGTGCCGACACAGCCACAGGAACAGGAGAAGCTGACCTTTACCGGGGACGCTTCCCGTAGCCTTCTGATCGTCGATGACGATGCTCCCTTCCGCACCCGTCTGGCCCGCGCGATGGAGCGCCGGGGCTTCGACGTGGTCGCGGTGGACAGCGTTGCGATGGGCGTCGAGATGGCGCACGAGGCGGCGCCCCGCTTCGCGGTCGTCGATCTGCGCCTGGGGGACGGGTCCGGCCTGGAGGTGGTCAAGGCCCTGCGCGATGCCCGCCCCGAGGCGCGCATCGTCATGCTGACCGGCTACGGCAACATCGCCACCGCCGTGGCGGCGGTGAAGGCCGGGGCGGTTGACTACCTCCCGAAGCCGGCCGACGCCGATGCGGTGGAGGCTGCGCTGCTGGCGGAAGGCCCCCTGCCGCCGCCGCCGGAAAACCCGATGTCCGCCGACCGCGTGCGCTGGGAGCACATCCAGCGGGTCTTCGAACAGTGCGAGCGCAACGTGTCGGAAACCGCGCGCCGGCTGAAGATGCACCGCCGCACGCTGCAACGCATCCTGAACAAGCACGCGCCGCGCGGCTGATCCGCGGCACGTCGGACCAGGGGCGGGCGTCCACCGGACACCCGCCCCTTTTTCGCAGGCGCATCCGCCCGGCCGCCGGCCGGACCGGTCCGGACCGCCGACGGAACAGAACGGCGGCTCTGGTGTTCGCCGGCACACGCCCCGGCCCGCCCACGGCGGCGCCCCGCCCCCTCTGATAGCAGAAATATGCCCCCCGGCACGCTACGGTGCCCGGATCGGGGAGATATGCCCCCCGGCGCTTCTACCCCTTTCTTGGTGGAAAGAATGCGCCTTTTACTTGTCGCATCCAGGTCACGGCCCGCCCCTCCCCGGACGGATGAGGACAGGAGAACCTTGCATACGGCCGGACAGATACAGAACGCCCGATGATTATCCTTTTTTGCGGGTCTATTATTTGAAGTTCCGAGGTCTTTGCGTGACATCGGGGCAACAAACGCGATGATTTTCTGTATCGCCCTCCCCCAGAAGCATAGCCGATTCATGCGCCTGTGAACAAAGGGTCGCGCCCCCGTGTTTGGTGCCGGTACTGCGGTGCGGCATCGGACGGGGTCCGGGCGGCGACCGCGCCGGCCGGCCGCCGCCGGCCGCGAAACCTGAACGCAGGCCCACGATGTCGATTCAAACCGGGTTCTCGACCGCCGGTCCGGTGTCGGCCGGAGCCATGGTCCGCAACTCCACCCTCTTGGTGCTGGGCGACGCGCTGGCCGCCGTCGCGGCCTTCGCCGTGTCCGGCTTCCTGGGCTACTGGCTGTCCGATCTGCTGGAACCGGGGCCGCCGCCGATGGTGGACGGCGACCTGGTGGTGCGCCGGATCATCCACTATGCGGTCTTCGTCGCGGGCCTGATGCTGTGGCTGGCCGTGCAGGGCCATTACAACCGCCGCATCCCGTTCTGGACCGAGCTGAAGCAGATCGTGCTGGCCGTCGCCCTGGCCGGCCTCCTGGACGGCTTCAGCCAGTACGCCTTCAAGCAGCAGTTCTCCCGCGTCTGGCTGGGCACGAACTGGGCCATGGTGGCGCTGTTCCTGGTGATGGCGCGGCACGGGGTGAAGGCGATGCTGACCGCCCTGGGGACGTGGCAGTGCCCGACCCTGCTGGTCGGCTCCGGCCCGACGGCGCGGGCGGCGCAGGACGCGCTCGCCTCCGAACGGCACCTGGGCTACGTCGTCGTCGGCAGCGTGGCGCTGGGCGGGGCGGCCGGCGACGACCGCAGCACGACGGCCGCCGTCTGGAGCGCCTACCGCCGCTTCGGCGCCCGTTTCGTCGTCGTCGCGCCCGACGCCGCCGACATCCCGCGGACCGAGCCGGTCATCGCGGACCTGACCCGGCGGCGGGTGAACTTCGCCGTGATCCCCTCGATCTTCGGCATGAGCGTCCTGGGCCTGCGCTCGGAGAGCTTCTTCAGCCACGACGTCGTGATGCTGACCGGCCAGAACAATCTGGCCGAACCGCTGATGCGGGTGATGAAGCGCCTGTTCGACGTGACGGTGGCCTCGGCCCTGCTGGTCGTGCTCGCCCCCTTCATGCTGGGCGTGGCGGCGCTGATCAGGCGCGACGGCGGGCCGGCCCTGTTCGCGCACCGCCGCGTGGGCATGAACGACACCCGGTTCGGCTGCCTGAAATTCCGCACCATGATCGTCAACGCCGACGAGGTGCTGCGCCGGGTGCTGGAGACGGACCCCGAGGCGCGCGCCGAATGGGAACGCGACTTCAAGCTGCGCAACGATCCGCGGATCACCCCGGTGGGCCGCTTCCTGCGCCGCACCTCGCTGGACGAGCTGCCCCAGCTCATCAACGTGGTGCGCGGCGAGATGAGCCTGGTCGGCCCCCGCCCCATCATCGAGAAGGAGATGGAGCGGTATGGCGACGACATCCGTTACTACCTGGAGGCGCGCCCCGGCCTGACCGGCCTGTGGCAGGTGTCCGGCCGCAACGACAGCGGCTACGGCCGACGCGTGAAGCTCGACGCCTGGTACGTCAAGAACTGGTCGCTCTGGCACGACATCACGATCCTTCTGAAGACGGTCCGGGTGGTGCTGACCAAGGAGGGAGCCTACTGAGATGCGGACCGTCCTGGTGACCGGTGGCGCCGGCTATGTCGGCAGCCACACCTGCAAGCTGTTGGCCGCGTCGGGCTACCGCCCCGTCGTCTACGACAATCTCAGCCGCGGGCAGCGGGCGGCGGTGCGCTGGGGGCCGCTGGTCGTCGGCGACCTGACCGACCGCGCCCGCCTGGACGAGGCCTTCGCCGCGTGGCAGCCGTCCGCCGTGATCCACTTCGCGGCCCTGACCTATGTCGGGGAGAGCGTGGAGAAACCGGCGCTCTACCACCACGTCAATGTCGGCGGCAGCCGCACGCTGGTGGAGGCCGCCACGGCCGCCGGCGTGGACCGGCTGGTCTTCTCCAGCACGGCCGCCGTCTACGGCACACCGCTGCGGACCCCGATCGCGGAGGACCATCCGCTCCGCCCGATCAACCCCTACGGCGAGACGAAGCTGCGGGTGGAGGAGCTGCTGGCGGCCGCCGCCCCCCGCCTGCGCAGCGTGGCGCTGCGCTACTTCAACGCCGCCGGCGCCGACCCTGAGGGCGAGATCGGGGAGGATCACGAGCCGGAGACGCACGCCATCCCGCTGGCGATCCAGGCGGTGCTGGGCGAACGGCGGGAGTTCCGCATCTTCGGCACCGACTATCCCACCCCCGACGGCACCGCCGTGCGGGACTATGTTCATGTCATGGATCTGGCGCAGGCGCACCTGCTGGCGCTGGAGCATCTGGAGCGCGGCGGCGCGGGCACTCAGGTGAATCTCGGCACCGGCAGCGGCACGTCGGTGGCCGAACTGCTGCGTGCTGTCGCCCGCGCGGCCGGCCGGCCGGTGCCGTCCGTGACCGCCCCGCGCCGGGCCGGCGACCCGCCGGTGCTGGTGGCCGACGGCCGGCGGGCGCGCGAACTGCTGGGCTGGCAGCCCCGCTTCGACAGTCTGGACGCCATCGTCGAGACGGCCTGGCAGTGGCACACCGGGGCGCTGCGCCGCCGCCGCGCCGCCTGAGCCGGCCGTCGCCATGCCCAGGCTCCGCGTGCTGCAACCGGGGATCGCGGACGACTGCGCCCCGCAGATCCAGAAGGCCCTGGACGAGGTCGCCGCCGCCGGCGGGGGCGAGGTGGTGCTGCCGCCCGGCGACTGGCCCTACCGCGGCGCGCTGACGGTAGGCAGCGGGACGGTCCTGCGCGGCAGTGCCGGCACCCGCCTGCTGGCGCTGGACCCGCGCGAGAGCGCGGTGCGTCTGCGCGGTCGCTTCCCCGCAGTGCGCGACCTGCTGCTGGACGGCCGGGCGACGCGGCGGTCCTCCGCCGGCGATGCCGCGGGCTTCCGGCTGCTGCGGGCGGAGGAGGCGGAGCTGGACCGGGTGCGCGTCACCCGCACCGCCGCCGCCGGCATCTTCGTGCAGGAGACGGTGGGCTTCCGCATCACCCACAGCACCGTCCACGGCTGCCTGGCCGACGGCTTCCATGTCACCGCGGCCAGCCGCTACGGCCAGATCCTGGGCTGCCGTTCCTACGACAACGGCGACGACCTGTTCGCGCTGGTCGGCTATGCCAGCAACGGCGCCCCGGTCGAGCATATGGTGATCGCGGACAATATCGGCCGCAACGGGGCGGCCCGGGGCATCACCTGCCTGGGGGCCCGGCACGTCGCCAT
The DNA here is from genome assembly GCF_042665545.1 of Rhodocista pekingensis. Classification (NCBI taxonomy): domain Bacteria; kingdom Pseudomonadati; phylum Pseudomonadota; class Alphaproteobacteria; order Rhodospirillales; family Azospirillaceae; genus Rhodocista; species Rhodocista pekingensis. Next base: position 934,385 of record NZ_JBHTCM010000010.1, read on the forward strand.
CACCGGCAACCTGATCCACGGCAGCGCCGCCGCCGGCATCTATCTGCACCAGGAAAGCAGCTACGACACCTTCGCCCCGTCCTGGGTGGTGGTCAGCGGCAACGTGCTGCGCGACGTCGCCCGCAAGGCCAGCCATGCCGGCCTGTTCGTCGGCGGCGGCCGGGGTGCGCAGCCGCTGAAGGCGGGCGGCACCCTGTCCAACGCCATCGAGCAGGTGGTGCTGTCCGGCAACCTGCTGGACGGGTCCGGCCATGACGGGCTGTACGTCTCCAGCCGGGCGCGGCGCGTGACCGGCAGCGGCAACGTGGTGCGCAATGTCCGCCAGGGGGCGGTCCGCATCGACTCCCGCGAGTCGAGCGTGGAGGCGGTGGCGGAATAGCCCCCGCCCCTCAGCGCCCTTCCCCCAGCCCCCCGTCCGGCACCATGCCCGCGGAGACCGGGGCCGCCCCCACGGGAGACGCCCCCCCGGGAGATGCCCCCATGGGAGCCGACTTGGGTGACGCCTTGGGCGCGGTCGTGGCGGCCGGCGCCGGGCGCTTCGGTGGGCGCGAGCGGGCGTGCAGCCAGGCCGGCAGCGTCAGCGACGCCAGCGCCACGAGACCGATCCCGCTGGCGACGACGGGGCCGGGGTCTCCCGTCCAGGTGACCAGCCAGGCCGCCAGATACACGACCAGCACATGCCAGGCGTAGACCTGGAGCGAGTGCTGCCCCAGGAACACCAGCCAGGGCAGGCGGAAGAAGCGGTCCATCAGCCGGGCCAGGACCCGCACCGGCGCCCAGGGCGACTCCGGCCCCAGGATCAGCAGCCAGAGCACGAGGCCGAGATAGACCAGGAAGTTCACCACATGCAGGACGCTGAAGTGGAAGCGGACGAAGCTGCCGCCGAAGGCCTCGCTGAAGCCCGGTCCCAGCAGCTCCAGCTTGAACACCAGCTTGACGGCCAGGAAGAACAGCGCCCCCCCGGTCAGCAGCAGGAACAGGCCGCGGCAGTGGGTCCGCACCCAGGCCGCCGGGTCGATCCGGCCCGAACTCATGCCGAACCCGACCCAGACGCCGAACACGAACAGCACCTGCCAGCCCAGCGGATCGAAACCCCAGCGGATCTCGAAGGCCGGCACCGCCTGCCGGACGGCCGCTTCGGCCAGGGAGGCCAGCGCCCCCGGCAGGCCGGTCTGCGCCAGCATCCAGAGCAGCACGCTGCCGGCCAGCAGCTCCGGAGTCCGCCCGGACCGCATCAGGGCGATCATGGCCGGGGTCAGGGCCAGATAGATCATGTACATCGGCAGGATGTCCATGAAGGTCGGCTGGTAGAGCAGGGTCCCGGCCGACGCCACCGCCACGTCGAAGTCGCGGTAGAACAAGGGCGCCATCGCCTCCCAGGCGGCGCTGCCCGTCGCCAGGATCAGCACGGCGACGGCCAGCAGCACCCAGGCATGGTAGCGCAGGATCGTCAGCACCCGGTCATGGATGCGCGCGCGCATCAGGGCATCGCCCTTCTTCAGGGCCAGCCCGCCATAGAACAGGCCGGAGACGACGCCGGACAGCAGCACGAAGCCCTGCGCGTCCTCCACGAAGCCCAGCTTGGCGTGGTTCACCGCCGCGAACGGCAGCGGGATCGTGCCGTTCAGGTGGTTGATCAGCATGAAGACCAGGAAGAAGCCCCGGAAACCGTCGATCAGGACATAGCGCGGCATGCGGCCATCCTCGTGGACATCGGTGTGGGCATCGGACTGCCGGGCCGCGGCACCGGCGCGGGCGGTCCCGGGGTGCCCCCGTCGGAGGGGCGGGCGGACGCGCTAGGCGCCCAGGCTGCCGGGCGCCGCAGGGGCGGGCGCTGCGGGCTGGAACCGGGCGCCCTGGGAGATCAGGCGCGCGCCGATCCAGGCGAGCAGGAACAGCACGAACGGGGTGATGCAGCGCGAGGAATAGAGGTAGACGAAGCGCGGCAGCTCCACCACCGTCAGAAACAGCACCGGATAGACCGCCAGCGAGACCAGATGCCCGCGGCTGGCCCGCAGATGCGTCAGGAACAGCAGCGTCACCAGCAGCGCCAGCACGCCCGTCCCCCACCAGCCGAAATCCGACATCAGCACGGCCAGCCCGCCGGGATTGGTCATCTCCTCGTTGCCGACATCATACTGCTCGATCAGGATGTTGATCTGGCTCGGGGCCTCCTCCTCCGCGAGACCGAAGCGCGCGCCGATGCTGCGCAGGCCGCGGAGATAGAACTCCGTCGTGTAGAAATACTGCTCCTTCAGCATGAAATAGAACTTGTTCGTCACGTCCGTGTAGTAGAGCGCCAGACGCTCCAGGTTCCATTGCAGGATGAAGCCCAGATCCAGGTGTCCCCAGCCCGTGTCGCGGACGAATTTGGCGTAGAAGCTGCGGAAGATCTCCGCCGTGACGAACAGGACCGGCACGGCGACCCCGATCAGCACCAGCCGGGTCAGGGGAATCAGCATCTGCCGCAGCACGGCCAGGCTGACCAGCGCCACCACCGCGAACTCCATCAGCGCCAGCCGTTCGGCCAGCAGGAAGGCGCGCACGGCCAGCACCACCGCCAGCCAGAGCAGCTCGCGCCGGTACGGCCGCTGCCGGGCCAGCGAGAGATAGAGGAACGGGCCGATGGCGAAGAGGTAGGACTGGCTGAGGATGTTCACCCCGCCCAGATCCGCCATCGCCGCCTTCATGGAGAAGATCGAGCCGCTGTAGTGCGGGATGCACCAGGCCAGGATGCCGATATTGGCGACGACCGCGACCCAGATCAGGATGCGCGTGAACAGGTAGAGCGTGTCGCGGAAAGGCGCCTCCAGCCGTTCCGGCCGCGGATCGAAGCGCGGGTCCAGCAGCGCGGCATAGAGCGCATAGGCGCCGAGCAGCAGGCCGGCCAGAACGAGGCAGGTCAGCAGATGCTCCAGCGGCCCCACCATCTTGACGATCTCCATGTATTCCATGGGGACCAGGTAGGGCAGCAGGGTGAGCATCAGGAACGCGGCCACGGCATAGGCCGGGTTGCCGACGTTCGCCACGGGCCGGCCGGCAACGCCGGGCAGCAGGATACCGGCCGGGCTGTTGCGGCCTGCCGTAGGAAATGTGGGCGCCTGCATCTCTCGGGCTCGCTGGCAACGGGCAGCACCCGCGGGGAACGGGCACCGCCCGCGGGGAACGGTCACCGGAGGTCGGAACGCGGGTGCAGCAAGGCGGGTTCCCGGGGTCGGCCACCAGGGCCGCCCCGGAGCCGGAGGGGCTACCCACCCTGCCCGCCCCCTACCCGCGCCCCCTGCCCGCGCCCCCTGCCCGCCCCGCCTAGGCGGCGGCGTCCACCCCGACCAGCCCGATCGCCTCCAGATCGACATGCAGGATGCCGTTGCCGAACATCTGGCCGGCCCGGCCCGGATCGATCATGGTGCCGTCGATCTCGATCCGGTCGATCTCCAGGTTGCGGTCCTTTCCCGGCCCCCCGTAGAGGTCGTTGGCGTACTCGATGGAGAGCCGGTCCGGCAGGCCGCCATCCGCCAGATCGCCATCCCCCAGATCGCCGTCCGCCAGATCGAAGGTGAAGACCTGCCAGCCCGTGCCGCGCTGGGTGGTGACGTCCTGCACCTCACCGACCTGCTTCCCGTCCGCCAGCAGGCGGAATTCGGCATCGCCCTTGTAGCTGTTGCCGGCGGCGTAGACCTTGACCGTGGCGCCGCCCCCGTCCGCCGGGTCCCCCCCGTGCGTCGGGTCGGGAGCCTTGTCCCGCACCGGAACCACCGGCCTGACGTCGGGCGCGGGCACGCCGGTTGCCGGGCTGCTGTCGAGGGGACCGCTGTCCTGGGGGCCGGCGCTGCCCTTCCAGGCGCCGCGGCTGCCGACATTGCCGCTCTGAACGACGTCGCCGGTCCGGTCCAGGATGACGACCGGCTTGTTGCCGGGGCTTTCGATCAGGTTGTTCTCCAGCCGCACATCGTCGATGGCGCGGCCGCGCAGCAGGATGCCGTCCTTCACCGCGTCCACGATCCCGTTGCCGCGGATGACGATGTCCTCCAGCATCCGGCCGGTGCCGCTGAACAGGGTGATGGCGCCCTGGCCGGTGTTCCAGCCGCCGACATTCTCGACGTGGTTCTTCTCGACCGTGACGTTCCTGACGCCGAAGGTGTCGTAGGCGGGTTCGGAGGCGAGATAGATCCCGGCCCGCCCGGCCTTGTTGCCCTCGACATGGTTGTCCCGGATGGTCACGTTCTCGCCGCCCACCACGGTGATGTTGCGGCCCCAGAGATTGTCCGTGACGGTGTTGCCGGTGATCGTGATGTCGCGCACCGGCGCGCCGTTCCTCATGTAGCTGACCACGGCGATGCCGTCGTCGCCGCCGCCCGACACCCGGTTCCCGCTGACCACGATGTCGTGGGACGCCTGGGAGATGTGGATGGAGTCGGCATTGGTGCTGCGCACCGTGTTGTTGCTGATGCGCCCGTCCGAGGCGCCGTAGCCGACCAGGATGCCGGCCCCGAAGGAATTGTTGATGGTGACGTTGTCGATCACCCAGTCGCGGGCGCCGGTGACCCAGATCTTCGTGCTGTCGCCGGTATAGCCGCGGGCAGTGGCGTCGCTGTCCAGGGTCAGGTTGCGGATGGAACCGCCGCTGCCGGACAGGCGCACCGTCTGGTCGTCGAAGCTGGAGGAGGCGCCGACCGCCTTCAGGACGGACCTGGCGCCGGCCCCCACCAGATCCACGCCGTCGGCGTGCAGCATGCCCTTGTGCAGGAAGGTCCCCTCGGGGACGTAGACCGTCTGGCCGGTGGCCTTGGCGTGGTCGAGCGCCTTCTGGATGGCGACCTTGTTGTCGCTGCGCCCGTCGCCGCGGGCGCCGAAATCGGTGATGGAAACCTGCGTTGCCATTGCGTCGGTCCTGATCCGTTATCGCGGGGGAGCCGGCGCGCCCCGGCCGGAGAGGCCGGAGAACCCCGGGAGTGCCGCGGTCGGACCCTGTCCCGACGCCATGCGTCGCAGGAAAGGCGCCGACCGCCGGGGCAAACTCCGGGGTCTTGGTTAATGAAACGTAAATCCATCCGGGTCAGGCCAAGCGGAAACCGCACACAAAAGCAGTTTCCGCGCCTGTTCCCGTAATAATCATCGGCACACAAAACGGTCTATGCTGTGACCTTTTCCATGCTCTCCCGGTCACGACCGGGGACATCCGCTGTCAGAGCACGGCTCTGTAGGCTGCGGCAGTCTGTTCCCCTATCCGCTCCCAGGCCAAGGATTCCAACGGCGCCCGCGGTGGCCGGGGCTGGGACAGAAACCGGCCCAGGGCGTGACGGAGGATGTCGGGCGAGATCTCGCCCCGGAAAAGCTGCACCCAGTCCGCCCCGACCAGCCCCTGAAGCTCCCGCAGGCTGCCCAGATCGGGCACCAGCACCGGCCGGTCGAAGGACAGGGCGAGAATCGCGGAGCCGGAGTTCAGGATGCGCCGGAAGGGCAGCACCACCAGATCGGCGGCGTTGAGGTAGAGCTGCATGTCGTCGCCGTCCACGAAGGCGTCGATCAGCCGGATGCGCGGATCGCGCGCCGCCACCATGCCGATCTCCGCCGCCAGCTCGGCGGTGTGGACGTGGCCGGCGATCAGCAGGCGCAGGTCCGGGTCGGGCAGATCGGCGAAGGCGCGGGCCAGGGCGGCCACGTTCTTGTAGGCGCGGATGTTGCCGACGAAGGCCAGCACCCGCTCCGTCCCGGTATAGCCCAGCCGCTGCCGGGCCGTGGCGCGGTCGATCCCGTTGGCGTAGGCGGTGCGGAAGTCGCCGTGCGGGATGACGAAGCCGGGGATGCGGGAGAGCCGGGGCTTCGAGCGGACAAGCTGCGCCCGGGAGGACTCGGAAAGATAGATCACCCCGTCCAGCAGGGGCAGCAGCAGACGCCAGTACAGACGCTCCAGCAGGGGATGGCCGGGTTCGTGCGGCCCTTCGTTATGGGCGGTCCAGACGATCCGCGCCCCCTTCGCCCGCTGCGCCCGCAGGACGGAGAAGAAGGCACCGAAGCGGGCGAGATCGCGGGCGCCCAGGCTGCGGGTGACGAACTTCTCCGGATGGTGCAGGTGGACGATGTCGTAGCGCCCCATCAGGCAGCGGCGCGGGGTGAACTCGTCCACCACCATGCCCTGCGCCTCGACGCTTCCGGCCAGCAGGGCGTGGAAGGGCTGCGTCGCCCGGAAGCGGTCCTTGGGCGAGGCAAGAATGCAGACGGGACGGCCGACCGGACCCGGAGTCTCCGCCGCGGGCCCGGGGGCGGGCCGGACGAGCACCGGACGCGGCTCCGGGGACCGCGGGGCGGGCGGACCGGTATCGGGAGGAAGGGGGTCGGGCAGGCTGCGCGCCGGCGACGGACGGGTCATGAAACTGCCTCCGAAGGGGATGCTCTGGGCCACAAACGTCCCATGGCGGGCCGGGTTGCGCCGCCGTCCGACGGAGCTACCCCACGTCCCCACCGAACTGATGCTTACGGGTCCGGCGCCCACCGCCTGCCTGCGGCGTTATTCCATCGCCCCCGCCGGCGTTCCCTGACCGCACGGCCCCTTTCCGTTGCTGCCCGTTCCCGACAGAGGCTGCCGCTGCCGCCATGGCCCATATCGACCTGCCCTGCCCCGTCGTCGCCGCCACGCCGGAGGATGCCGCCCACTTCGTCGGCTTCCACGACATCTGCCCCTGGTCGCCCGCCGGCGACGTGCTGGCCGTCCACCGCATCCCGGCCGATTACGAGCGCACGCCGCGGCCCGACGACGTGGCGGAGATCTGCCTCTGGTCGCCCGGCGACGGCCGGGTGGAGCCGGTGGGCGAGACCCGCGCCTGGAACCTGCAACAGGGCTCCCGGCTGCAATGGCGGCCGGGGGCGGCGCGGACGCTGGTCTGGAACGTCCGCCGCGGCGACCGTTTCGGGGCGGTGCTGCGCGACCTCGCGGCCGGGACGGAGCGGGAGCTGCCGCACCCGGTCCATGCCCTGCACCCGGCCGGGCGCTGGTCGCTGGCGCCCGGGTTCGCCCGGCTGAACCGGCACTATGAATCCTATGGCTATGCCGGCGGCAGCGGCCCCGGCCTGGACCAGGACATGCCGGAGACGGACGGGATCTGGCGCCTGGACCTGGAGACGGGCACGGCGCAGCTCGTCGTTTCCGTGGCGCAGGCCGCGACCCTGGGCGGGCTGGCGGTGGACCCGCCGGTGCCGCACATCGTGACGCACCCGTGCTGGAGCCCCTCGGGCGTCCGCTTCTGCTTCATCCACCGCTACTGGACCACGGCCGGGGAGATGCTGTCGCGGCTGATGGTGGCCGACCCCGACGGCGGCGGGCTGCGGCTGGTCTCCGACGACCGGGTGTCGCATTTCGACTGGCTGGACGACGACACGCTCTGCGTCTGGGCCCGCACGGGCATGAAGCAGCTCGGCACCCTGCGCAACCGCGGCCTGTTGCAGAACCCGCTGGTCCGCCCGCTGGTGAAGGTCGCCAAGAGCCTGCGCCCCGACCTGAAGCGGCGGCTGAACAATGCCGGCTACTGGAAGATCGACGTGCTGGGCCGGCGGCCGATGGAACTGATCGGGGAGCGGATCGAGGACGGGCACCAGATGTTCTCCGCCGACCGGCGCTGGATGCTGACCGACACCTATCCCGATGCGGAGCGGCGGCAGACCCTGATGCTGTTCGACCTGCGCGACGGCCCGATCTACGACATCGCCCGGCTGCCGGCGCCCGACCATGTGGACCACGACCACCGCTGCGACCTGCACCCGCGCTGGAACCGGGACTCCACCCTGGTCTGCGTGGACAGCGACGGACGCGGCGTGCGCCAGGTGCTGATCCTGGACCCCGCCCCCGTCTTCGCGGCGGCCCTGCGCCGCGCCGTCGCCTGACGCGCCGGGCTGTCCGGCGTCAGGGCGTCAGCTTCGGGGCGTCAGGCGTCGCGGTCGAAGCGCAGCTTCATCAGCAGGATGAGGACGGAGAGCCCGAGCGTCACCGTGTTCGCCAGGATCACCGGCCACGCCCCCAGCAGCAGCCCGTAGGCGAGCCAGAGCACGACGCCCAGGGTGAACAGCGCGAAGGTGGGCAGCGACACGTCGCGCGCGCTGCGGGTGCGCCAGATCTTCACCGCCTGCGGCAGAAAGGCGACCGTGGTCAGGGTCGCGGCGGCATAGCCGATCATCTCGGACAAGTCCGTCGCGGAAAGGGCGGTCGCGGGCAGGGCGCTCTGGGAGAGGGGATCGGCCGGCATGGTCTCTCGCGGACGGCGTCTCCCGCAGGCGGCGGGGACGCGGGACCGTGCCGGTCTAGCCGGGCGCACGCCCGGCCGCAAGCGCCGGGCGGATGAGACTGGGCACCCGGCCGCAAGCGCCGGGCGGGAGACATCGCACGTCCAGAGGGAAAGGACGGCGGGAGAGGATGCAGGGAGACGGGAACCGGGATGAAAGCCGGCCGGCGCGGGGGGCTCTGTATCGCCCCCGGCCAGCCGGCGGTAGTGGAGGGATCGAAGGAGGCCGGTTACTGGCGGACGAGCCGGTCCAGCTCCTCCTTCACGCGCAGTTTCTCGAACTTCAGGCGCTGGATGGTGACGGAGTCCTTGTAGGTGCGGGACTGCGCGTCATCAATCTGCCGGTCCAGCCGGGCGTGACGTTCGCGAAGACTCATGATCCTCGGTTCTGCTGTCATGGTCCACTCCTGTTGCCACACCCCCATCCTGCACCGGTCCCGCGCCGGGGGGCCAGCGGCGAATCCGCCGCCCCGACCCCGCCGGCCGTTCCATCCGCGCATGGCACGGCGCCATAAGGATAGGTCCGGCCGGACAGGACCGGCAGCGGACGGGGCGGAACGGTCCGACCGGGGCACCCCGACGGCGACCGTCGCCTCCGCCGTTCAGGCAAGGCTGGACCGGGACGGACAGGTGTTGATCCCCAGCAGGGGATAGAGCGGGCACCAGCGCAGCGTCGCGGTGGCGATCGGCACAAGACCGATCAGGCCGAACCAGCGCGCATTGCCCTCCAGCAGGACGAGCAGTGACAAAAGGCAGACACCCGCCACGAACCGCAGGATGCGATCGATGCCTCCGACATTCGGTTTCATGCCATACTCTCCCGCGTGCGGCCCCGCCCGGCCCGACGCCCGGCGGTCTTGACCGCTCGACCCGCAATCATTACCTTCGAAGACATGCAGGTAATTGACATGGATCAGGCCGCCGACGCGGCCGTGGAGCTGTTGAAGGCGCTGGCGAACCCGGTGCGCCTGAAGCTGCTCTGCTTCCTGGTGGAACAGGAGCGCTCGGTGGGGGAGATCGCCTCCCGCCTGGGCGTGCGCGAGACGCTGGTCTCGCAGCACCTGTCCCTGCTGCGCCGCGACAAGCTGGTCGCCTACCGGCGCGACGGCCAGACCCTGTGGTACAGGCTGGCCGACCCCAACGCCCGGCAGATCATCGAGACGCTGTACGGCATCTTCTGCCCGGTCGCGCCGAAATGCCCGGAGGCGGCCGGCCCCGCGGACTGAACCCACGGGGCCTCCGGGCCGCGCCGCCGCTCCGCCCGCCCCCGGCTCAGGCCGGGGTGGCGGGCCGGTCGGGGCCGCGGACGACGATGTAGATCGCCGGCACCACCAGCACCGTCAGGAGCGTGGAGGAGGCCAGCCCGAACAGCAGGGAGATGGCGAGGCCCTGGAAGATCGGGTCGAACAGGATCGTCGCCGCCCCGATCATGGCGGCCAGCGCCGTCAGCAGGATCGGCTTGAAGCGCACCGCCCCCGCCTGCAACAGCACCTCGCGCAGCGTGCCGCCGGCCTGCGCCCCGTGGCGGATGAAGTCCACCAGCAGGATGGAGTTGCGCACGATGATGCCGGCCAGCGCGATGAAGCCGATCATCGAGGTGGCGCTGAACGGGGCGCCGAAGATCCAGTGCCCGATCATGATGCCGACCAGGGTCAGCGGCACCGGGGTCAGCACCACCAGCGGCAGCCGGAACGACCCGAACTGTGCCACCACCAGCACGTAGATGCCCAGGATGGCGACGGCGAAGGCCGCCCCCATGTCGCGGAAGGTGACATAGGTGACCTCCCATTCCCCGTCCCAGAGGACGGCCGCCCCGGCGTCGCTGTCGGGCTGGCCGTGCAGCAGGATCTCCGGCCGGGGCAGCCCGCCCCAGTCCGTCTCCTCGATCAGCCGGTCCACCGCCAGCATGCCGTAGATCGGCGCCTCGAAGGCGCCGGCCAGTTCGGCCGTCACCATTTCCGCCGGGCGGCCGTTGCGGCGGAAGATCTGGTGCGAGCCCGGCTCCTCCACGATCCGCACGACGTCGCCCAGCTCGACGACCGCGCGGCTGCCGGGCTGGGTGTCGGCGGCGACCGGCGTGGCGGCCAGCGCTTCCGTCCAGGCGAGGGACGATTTCGGGAGCTGCACCGCGATCTCCACCGGCGCGCGGCCGTCGCCGCGGTGGGAATAGCCCACCGGGATGCCGTGCAGCAGCAGGCGCACCGTGTCGTAGACGTCCTGCTCCTGCACCCCGAAATACTCAAGCTGGTCCTGGTCGATGGCGATGCGCAGCCGCGGCCGCGGCGTGCCGAAGGAATCGTCCACGTCGGTGATGAAGGGGACGGATTCGAACAGCCCGCGCAGCTTCGTCGCCAGCGCCCGCCGCGTCTCCGCATCGGGGCCGTAGACCTCGGCCAGCAGGGTCGCCAGCACCGGCGGGCCGGGCGGCACCTCCACCACCTTGAGGGCGGTGCCCGCGGGCACGGGCAGGTCCGCCAGCAGCGCCCGCGCGGCCAGCGCGATGGCGTGGCTGTCGCGGGAGCGGTCGCCCTTCGGGGTCAGGTTGACCTGGAGGTCGCCCATCTCCGGATCGGCGCGCAGATAGGAGTGCCGGACCAGCCCGTTGAAGTTGAAGGGGGCGGCCGTGCCGGCATAGGCCTGGATGGAGACGACCTCCGGCAGCCGGGCCAGCCGCTCCGCCGCGGCGAACAGGGTCCGCTCGGTCTGTTCCAGGCTCGCGCCCTCGGGCAGGTCCACCACCACCTGGAACTCCGACTTGTTGTCGAAGGGCAGCAGCTTCACCGTCACCGCCTTCGTCGCCACCAGCCCCGTGGAGAGCACGGTGGCGAGCCCGACGGCCCCCAGGAACAGGCCCGAGCGGCGGCGGCTGGCCAGGACCGGCCCGGCCACGGCGCGGTAGAGCCGGCCCAGCCGCCCCTCCCCGTCATGGTGGCCGCCCGCGGCGGGAGCCCCCGGCGCTCCCTGCTCCTTCGGCGCCAGCCGGCCCATCAGCCAGGGCGCGATCATGACGGCGACGAAGAAGCTGAACAGCATGGCGGCCGAGGCGTTGACCGGGATCGGCGCCATGTAGGGGCCCATCATGCCGGACACGAACAGCATCGGCAGCAGCGCCGCGATCACGGCCAGGGTGGCGACGATGGTCGGGTTGCCGACCTCGGCCACCGCGTCCACGGCGGCGTCCAGCCGGCCGCGGCCGTCGCGCATGGCCCAGTGCCGGGCGATGTTCTCCACCACCACGATGGCGTCATCGACCAGGATGCCGATGGAGAAGATCAGGGCGAACAGGCTGACCCGGTTGATCGTGTAGCCCATCAGCTTGGCCGCGGCGAGGGTCAGCAGGATGGTCGTCGGGATCACCACCAGGGTGACCAGCGCCTCGCGCCGGCCCACCGCCACCCCCACCAGCAGCACGATGGAGACGGTGGCGAGGCCGAGATGGAACAGCAGTTCGTTCGCCTTCTCGTTCGCCGTCTCCCCGTAGTTGCGGGTGATCAGCACCTGCACGTCGTCGGGCAGCAGCGTGCCGCGCTGCGCCTCGATCTGCTTCAGGACGTGCTCGGCGACGACGACGGCGTTCGCCCCCGGCCGCTTCGCCACGGCCAGACTGACGGCCGGCACCGCCGGGACGGCGCCCGCGGCCGTACCCTCGCCGGCCCCGCTCCCACCGGGCGCCGGCGGGACGATGTGCCAGGCGCGGGACTCGACGGGCACGGTGTCGAACACCACGTCGGCCACGTCCTTGACATAGACCGGCCGGCCGTCGCGGGTGGTCAGCAGCAGCAGGCCGATGTCGGGAATGCCCGCCAGGGTCTGGCCGGCCGCCACCTCTGCCGCCCCGCCCTCGCGCCGGATGCCGCCGGCCAGGAAGGAGCGGTTCGCCCCCTCCAGCTTGGCGGCAAGCTGGGCCAGGGTGACGCCCTGGAGCGCCAGCCGCTCGGGGTCGGGCTCCACCCGGATCTGCTCGGGCGAGCCGCCGACGAGGGTCGTCAGGCCGACATCCTCGATCTTGGCGATCTCGCTGCGCAGGGTCTCGGCCAGCCGGTACAGCTCGCGCCCGGTCCAGTGCGCCGCGGCGTCCGGCGTCGGCGCCAGCGTCGCCACCACGATGGCGACGTCGTTGATGCCGCGGCCGACGACCAGGGGCTCGGGGATGCCGAGGGGGATGCGGTCGTAGTTGGCGCGCAGCTTCTCATGCACGCGCAGGATGGCGGCGTCGGCATCGGTGCCGACGACGAAGCGGGCGGTGACCATGGCGCGGTCGTCGCGCGTCTGGCTGTAGACGTGCTCGACCCCGTCGATGGCCTTGACGATGGCCTCCAGCGGCTTGGTCACCAGTTCCACCGCGTCGGGCGCCTTCAGCCCGTCGGCGGTGACCAGGATGTCCACCATGGGCACGCTGATCTGCGGCTCCTCCTCCCGCGGGATGGTGAGCGTGGCGATCAGCCCCATGATGAGGGCGGCGAGGAGGAACAGGGGCGTCAGCGGCGAGCGGATGGTGGCGCGCGCCAGCGTCCCGGACAGGTCCGCCTTCATGGCTGCACCAGCACGTCGCCGGCGGCGAGGCCGGAGAGGATCTCAAGTCCGTCGGGCATGCCGGGCAGCGGCCGGGCGACGCCGCGCTGCACCGGCACCTCGGCCGTGCCCCCGTCGGGCCGGCGCAGCCGCACCCTGTCGATGCCGTGGCGGGTGGCGACAAAGGCCCCCGGCACGATGATGGCCGGGCGGTCGCCCGCCGCGACCCAGACGCGCACGCGCTGGCCGACGAAGTAGTCGCCCAGATCCGCCACCTCGGCATCGGCCACGACGCGGCCGTCCTCGATCTGCGGATAGACCAGCACGACCCGGCCCTCCTCCCGGCCGGCGCCGGTCGGTGCCTCCAGCGTCACCGGGTCGCCGGTCCTGATGCTGGACGCATGGCGCTCGGGCACGCGCAGGCGGAGCTTGAAGCCGCCCTCGGCGATCTGCGCGACCGTCTCGCCGGGCTGCATGACGGTGCCGACGGTGACCGGCACCTGGAGCACGCGGCCCGCCACCGGCGCCAGGACAACGCCCTCGGCGAGCTGGCGCTCGACGACGGCGCGCTCGGCCGTGCGGGCCTTCAGCCCGTTCTCCGCGACGGAGACGGCGGTGCGCGCGTCGTCCAGCCGCGCCTTCGGGACGGTGCCGCGGCGGAACAGATCCTCGGCGCGGGAGAGGTCCGTGCGGGCCTGGTCGCGCTGCGCCTGAAGGGCGGCGATCTGCGCGTCCAGCGCCTTGATCTGGAGCACCAGCTTGTCGTCGCCGACGGTGGCGACGGGCTGGCCCAGCTCCACCTTGTCGCCGTAGGCGACGCGCAGGTCGGCCAGCGTGCCGCCGATCCGGACGCGGGCGGGCACCACGTTGGCGCTCTCCACCGTGGCGAACACGGCCTTGCGGTCGGGCAGGGGGCGCAGGGTCACCTCATGCGTCCGCCCGGCGGCGGCCGGCGCCGTCCCGGGGGTGGCGCCGGCAGGGGAGGCGGAGCCGGGCGCGGAATCGGCGGCGGGATCGGAACAGCCGGAAAGGGCAGCGGTCGCGCCCACGGCCAGGATCAGCGCCAGGACGGGCGCGGCAGTCAGAAGGGTCCGGACTCGTACAGCCATCTGTGTCGCTCCGCCGGGGACCGCGGGCCCCCGGCTTGGTCGTGAATTGATACTTGCGAAGATATGAAGGTATGCGGTAGAGGTCAAGCAGGATGACGCCGGGGCCGCCGCCCCGGCCCGTGCCGTGGGAGAGGATGCGATGACCGTCGATCGTGCCGTGCTGGCCCTTGCCGGGACCATGGTCCTGATCAGTCTGGCCCTGTCGGTGCTGGTGGCGCCGGCCTGGCTCTACCTGACCGCCTTCGTGGGCGCCAACATGTTCCAGGCCGCCTTCACCGGCTTCTGCCCGGCGGCCATCATCTTCCGCAAGCTGGGCGTGCCCCCCGGCGCCGCCTTCCGCTGAGGTGGCCGGCCAGCCCTCCCTTCCAGCGCCTCCCGCCCGCGCACGGCTCCCCCGCGCGCGGGCGCGGGTTTCGGGCTTTGACTAACGGCCGGTTCTGCCCCATCTAGGCAGACCATGAGCGTCGATTCACACAGCAGCTATTTCGAGCCGCCGCGCAGCGACGGCCGGGTCAATCTGGTCGGGCTGTCCCGCGAGGAGCTAGAGGCGGAGTTCGCGCGCGCGGGCTTCGAGAAGTTCCGCGCGCGCCAGGTCTGGCAGTGGATCTACAACCGCGGCGTCACCGACTTCGCGGCCATGACCAACCTCGCCAAGCCGGCGCGCGAGCGGCTGGCCGAGCACTATGTCGTCGAGCGGCCGCTGGCCGTGAAGGACCTCCAGTCCGACGACGGCACCCGCAAATGGCTGTGCCGCATGCCCGCCGACGGGCAGGAGATCGAGACCGTCCACATCCCGGAGGAGGACCGCGGCACGCTCTGCGTCTCCTCCCAGGTCGGCTGCACCATGACCTGCCGCTTCTGCCACACCGGCACGCAGCGGCTGGTGCGCAACCTGACCTCGGCGGAGATCGTCGGGCAGGTGATGCTGGCGCGCGACCATCTGGGCGAGTGGCCGAGCCCGGCCGAGGGCCGCATGCTGTCCAACATCGTGATGATGGGCATGGGCGAGCCGCTGTTCAATTACGAGAACGTGGCCCGCGCCCTGAAGATCGTCATGGACGGCGAGGGCATCGCCATCTCCAAGCGGCGCATCACGCTGTCCACCTCCGGCGTGGTGCCGATGATGCGGCGCTGCGGGGCGGAGCTGGGCGTCAATCTGGCCGTCAGCCTGCACGCCGTCACCGACGAGCTGCGCAACCGCATCGTGCCGATCAACAAGAAGTACCCGATCGCCGAGCTGATGGACGCGGTGCGCACCTATCCCGGCCTGAACAACGCCCGCCGCGTGACCTGGGAATACGTCATGCTGAAGGGCGTCAACGACAGTCTGGCCGATGCCCGCGCCCTGGTCCGGCTGATCCGCGGCATCCCCAGCAAGATCAACCTGATCCCGTTCAACCCCTGGCCCGGCGCGCCGTTCGAGTGCAGCGACTGGGATCAGATCGTGCGCTTCTCCGACTTCGTGAACGACGCCGGCTACGCCAGCCCGATCCGCGCCCCGCGCGGCAAGGACATCATGGCGGCCTGCGGCCAGCTCAAGAGCGAGAGCCAGCGCGGCATCTCCCCCCGGCGCGCGGCGCACATGGAGGAGCACCGGGCCCTGATGGCCGAGTACGCCGCCCGCGTGGCCGAGAAGGAGTCCGCGCTGGGCCTGTAGCGGCCCGGCCGCCCCGCGTTCAGCCCGTTTCCGCCCGGATGCCCCTCGCCGCGGCCGGCTTTCCCCCGCCCGCGCCTTCCCCTCTGCCCACCCGATGATGCCCCCTGCCCCGGCCATGCCCCAGACGATCCCCTATCCCGGCTTCGGCTTCGACATCCTGCACCGCGATCCCGCCAGCCGCGCCCGGGTCGGGCGGCTGACCACCCCGCACGGCACGATCGAGACGCCCAATTTCATCTTCTGCGGCACCAAGGCCAGCGTGAAGGGCGTCACCCCCGCCCAGCTCCGCGAGGAGCGGACGGACATCATCCTGTCCAACACCTACCACCTGATGATCCAGCCGGGGGCGGAGACGGTGGCCCGGCTGGGCGGTCTGCACCGCTTCATGGGCTGGGACGGGCCGATGCTGACGGACAGCGGCGGCTATCAGATCTTCGCCATGGGCCACGGCAGCGTGGCCGACGAGATCAAGGGCCGCCGCAGCCAGGTGCGCGAGAAGACCCTGCTGCGGATCAACGAGGAAGGGGCGGAGTTCCGCAGCTACACGAACGGGGAGAAGCTGTTCCTGACGCCCGAGCGGTCGGTGGACATCCAGCGCAAGCTGGGCGCCGACCTCGTGGTGCAGCTCGACGAATGCACGCCCTACCATGTGGACCGCGACTACACCGCCCGCTCCATGCGGATGTCGCACCGCTGGGGCGACCGCAGCCTGGCCGAGTTCGTCCGCGGCGGCGGGCTGTCGGCCAACGGCCTGCCGCAGGCCATGTACGGCATCGTGCAGGGCGGGGTGTATCCCGACCTGCGCCGGGAGAGCGCGGAATACACGGCCGACCGGCCCTTCTTCGCCACCGCCGTCGGCGGCTCGCTGGGCGCCCACAAGGACCAGATGGTGGAGGTGGTGGCCATGGCGATGCCCCACGTCCATCCCGACCGGCCGGTGCATCTGCTGGGCATCGGCGGCATCGTGGACATCTTCGCCGGGGTGGCCCTGGGCATCGACACCTTCGACTGCGTCAGCCCGACCCGCATCGCCCGCCATGGCTGGGCCCTGATGCCGGGCGTGCCGGGCGAGCGGCTGAACCTGCGCAACGCCCGCTTCCGCGAGGATGCCAACCCCATCGACCCGGCCTGCGACTGCCATGCCTGCCGCCGGTTCAGCCGCGGCTACATCCACCACCTGCTGAAGGCGGGGGAGATGCTGGCGCTGCAACTGGTCAGCCTGCACAACATCGCCGTGATGAACCGGCTGATGCGGGAGGTGCGCGAGGCGATCCGCACCGGCACGCTGGAGGAGGCGCGGCGGCGCTGGGTTGCGCCGGCTGCGACGGTGACGGCCGGAACCGAAGGGTGAAGATGTGAGCGAAGTGCGCTACATCTGAAGGGGTATCGCCGTCCCGGCGGGAACCCCTTCCGATGCCCCCTGCCATCGCTCCGTCTGCCATCCCCCCTTCCCCCCACGCTCCGTCCGCGGCGGTGGCGGAGCGCCAGCTTTCCGCCCCCACCCTGGGGACGGTGGTGGACGAGCATCTGCGCTGGATCGGACGCTGGCACCGGGCCGCCTTCTTCTGGCGCGAGGCGCGCCTGCCGGCCGAGGCGCTGGCGATGCCAACCGCCTTCGTGCAGTGGGTGCGCGAGGCCAAGGAGGCCGAACTGAGCCACCAGCCGGCCATCGACCGGCTGGTCGGGCTGCACGAACAGCTCCACCGGCTGGCCCGGCTGCTGCTGATGCGTGCGGCCGAGGGCGATCCGCCGACGCTGGACTCCTATGCCGCCGTGGCCGACAAGTTCGAGGAATTCATGGCGCAGTGCCGCCGGATCGAGCGCGCCTTCGGCGCCGCCGGCAGCAGCATCGACCCGCTGACGGGCCTGCGCAACCGCACCGGCCTCTACGAGGAACTGGAGCGGGAGATGAACCGCTTCCGCCGCACCGGCCGGCCCTTCTGCATCGCCCTGTGCGACCTGGACCGCTTCAAGTCGGTGAACGATACCTATGGGCACGATGCCGGCGACCGCGTACTGGTCGCCACGGCGGGCGCCGTGAACCGCGGCATCCGCAACTTCGACGAGGCGTTCCGCCTGGGCGGGGAGGAAATCCTGATCCTGCTGAAGGACGCCACCCTGGCGGAAGGCGCGCGGGTGCTGGAGCGGCTGCGCGCCGACATCGCGGCCCAGCAGGTGCTGATCGCGGACGGCCGCAGCATCTCCGTCACCGCCAGCTTCGGCGTGGCGGAGGCGGACCTGACGGTGCATCCGGAGGACCTGCCCTCCCTGGCCGACCGCGCGCTCTACGAAGCGAAGCGGACCGGGCGGAACCGGGTGGTGCTGGCCGGCCCGGAGACGGAAGCCCCTGACGGCCCCTGAGCCGCCGGCCCGGCGGCGGGGAGGCCCCCTTCAGTACCGGCGGGCTTCCGTGCCGACGGACCTCAGTGCCAGCGGGGCGGCGGCTCCACCCAGGTGCTGACGATGGTGGTCGCCTGCGGCTCCGGCGTCTCCGGATGGTGCCAGCGGTAGACCGTCACCGCCGCCTCCAGGCAGTAGCGGTCGGGCTGGCCGCTGGCCCGCATCTCGCGGAAGGCACGGACCACGGCGGAGCGGCAGCAGGAACCGTCGCCCGGGTTGTTCTCACAGCACACGGAAGACGCCTCACTCGGTCCGGGGGAGCTGCGGCTTGAAGGAGGTCTTCATCGACTTCGCCCGGTCCTTGCGGACACCGTACAGCTCCAGCCGGTGGCCGATCAGCTCATAACCCAGCTCGTCGGCGATGCGTTCCTTCAGCCGCTCCATCTCCTCGTTCGTGAACTCCACCACCTCGCCCGACTGCACGTCGATCAGGTGGTGGTGGTGTTCGTCCCGGTTCTCCTCGTAGCGGGCGCGGCCGTCGCCGAAATCCAGCCGCTCGATCACGTTCGCCTCTTCGAACAGGCGCATCGTGCGGTAGACGGTGGCGATCGAGATGTGCGGATCGATCTCGATGGCGCGGCGGTAGACCTGCTCCACGTCGGGATGGTCGGTCGAATCGGAGAGGACCCGGCTGATGACACGGCGCTGCTCCGTCATCTTCAGGCCCTTCTGGATGCAGAGCTGTTCGAGGCGGGAGGGCATGTCGGCGATTCCGGCGCTGTCGGTCGTAGAGGCCATGATATGGAAATCCGTTGCTCGAAGACGAGGGGGTTCGTTCCTTTACGAAAGCCATAGCGGACGCGATCGCCCGGATGGCGGCGGAACGCCGACACAACGGGAGACCGCTGATCGACGGGCACACAGCTCGCGCAACTCTAACGTCACGGGCGCCATCGGGGAAGCCGGCACGACAGAGGGCGACCGCACGTCGCCCGGGGGAGCCGGCTGGCGCGGGGGGTCCTACGCCTGCCCGTCCGGCTCCGGCAGGGGGGCGTCGGGGCGGGCCTCGGGCGGCACGCCGCCCAGCAGGGCGAGCAGCCGCTCCAGCTCGGCCGGGCTCAGGTGCGCGATGCGGCGGGCCAGCAGGTTGGCGGCCAGGGTGTGGTCGGGGGTCAGGCCGGCCGTGTCCACCACCACCCGCGGATCGGAGAGGGCGGCCAGCCGCTCCAGCGCTTCCGCCTCATCCCAGATGATGCCGAAATAGGTGCAGATCTGGCGCACCAGCATGGGCGAGGGCAGGCCCTTGTGGCCGTGCTCCAGCGCCGAGAGATAGGCCGAGGAGATCTCCAGATCCGCGGCCATCTGCTTGAGCTGGATGCCGCGCGCCTCGCGCAGGCGGCGGATGCGGGCGCCGAACGGGGTCATGCGACCTGACCGGCCGCTTCCGCCGGCAGCCCGCCGTAGCGCCGCGCCGCCTCCAGCGCCAGCCCGTGCCCGACGGCGCCGAACTTGTCGCCCTCCACCGGCTCGGCCGCCGGCAGCTCGGCCAGGATGGCCCCGCGCACGGCCGGCAGCAGGGTGGAACCGCCGGTCAGGAAGACGGCGTTCACCTGCTCCGGCCGCAGCCCGGCCTGGGAAAGGCAGTCGCGCACCAGCGCCCCCAGCCGGGCCACCGGCTCCGCGATGGCGGTGACGAGCTGCCCGCGCGAGGCCGGAACGGTCAGGCCGGGCTCCACCGCGTCCAGGTCGATCTCCACCGACCGGCCGCCGGACAGCTCGATCTTCGCCCCTTCCGCCTTGATCGCCAGGGCATGGCCCAGATGGTGCTCCAGCACCGTCGCCAGCCGGCGCAGCAGCGCCGGCGTCACCGCCTCCGGCTCCAGCCGGCGCACCGCCGCCAGCACGGAGGGCACGTAGAGGAAGTTGATCTTGGACCAGGTGGCGAGGTCCACGTACCAGTGGTTCGGCGTCAGCAGGCCCTTGGTCCGCAGCGGTGCGCGGTAGCCCAGCGCCGGCATCAGCGCCTCCAGGCTCAGCAGCCGGTCGAAGTCGGTGCCGCCCAGCCGGACGCCACCGTTGGCCAGGATGTCGTCGGCCCGGTCGGGGCGGCCGGCCCGGTCCGGCCCGATGCGGACGATGGAGACGTCGGAGGTGCCGCCGCCGATGTCCGCGATCAGGGCCACCTGCTCCCGCCCCACCGTGCTCTCATAGGACAGGGCGGCGGCGATCGGCTCGTACTGGAAGGAGACATGGCGGAAGCCGGCGGCACGGGCGATGTCGGCCAGCGCCGTCTCGGCCCGCGCATCCGCCGCCGGGTCGCCGTCCACGAAATGCACCGGGCGGCCGTGGACCACGCTGTCCAGCGGGCGGCCGGCGGCGGCCTCGGCCGTGGCCTTGACGTGCCCGACCAGCAGCCCGATCACCTCGCGGAAGCCGATGCGGCGGCTCAGGAGCTGGGTGTCCTCGTCGATCAGCCCGGTGCCCAGCACGGACTTCAGCGAGCGCATCAGCCGTCCCTCCACCCCCGCGACATAGGCCGCGACGGCGGCGCGGCCGAAGCGGGGCCGGTGCGCCTCGAAATCGAAGAACAGCGCGCTGGGCAGGGTCGGCTCGCCGCCCTCCAGCGGCACCAGCTCGATCCGGTTGCCCACCAACGTGCCCAGGGTGGAGTTGGAGGTGCCGAAATCCAGGCCGCAGCAGCCGGCGGCGCAATCCGTTCGCATGGGTGTCATCCTCGGGTCGCGCTGTCGCTTCACCAGCAAGGCACGCGCGCCGGCGGACCGCAACGGGAATGGCGTGCGGCGGCGGGGCCTGGTGGACGGCGACGGGACCAGGCGCCCGGCGGAAAGGGGTATCCGGCGCGGGGGAGCGGGTTCTACGCGCGGGCGTGTCCCAGGTCAAGGCCGGCCGCCCCTTCGTGGATCGTCTGCCCGGGGGCGCCGTTATCCAGGGGAGAGCAGCGGGAGGCCGCATGGAGTTCGTGAGCTACAAGGACAGCGAGGGGCGCGAGGTCTGGCTGAACCCGCGTCTGGTCAGCCTGATCGTGGCCCTGGGGGATGCCGCCTGCCGGGTGCATCTGGGCGCGGACGGGCATACGGTCGAGCTGCGCGCCGCGGCGGCGGAGGTGGCGAAGGGCGTCGCCGCCGCGGCCGAGCCGCCGCCCCCGCCGGACCCGACGATGAATCTGTTGTCTTAGTTCGTGTTCCTCAGGCGCCGGCGCCGCCTCCGGCGGCTTGGCTTCGCCCGCCTGACCGGCGCGGGGCCGCGGTCGCGGCCCTGGTTTCTCCCCTGCCCTCAGGCGCCGGCGCCGCCTCCGGCGGCTTGGCTTCACGCGCCTGACCGGCGCGGGGCCGCGGTCGCGGCCCTGGTTTCTCCCCTGTCCTCAGGCGCCGGCGCCGCCTCCGGCGGCTTGGCTTCGCGCGGCGGGAGAGTGTCGGGGTCAGCCGCCACGGCGGGCGAGCTGGGCGAGCTGGAAGAAGGCGCGGGCGCAGATCGTCTCGTCGGGCATGTTGGTCCGCTTGCAGTCGGCCTCCGCCTCCAGCAGGCGGGTCAGGGCCTGTTGCAGCAGCGGCAGGGTCCAGCGCCGCGCCTGGGCGGTGAGCTGCGCCTCCATCTTGAAGAAGACGGGCGGGCGCAGGGACTTCACCGCCTGCTGCGGGGTCTGGCCGCGGGCGACATGGGCCACGGCGATGTGCAGGCGCTGGAAGTGCCGCTGCGCGGTGCGCAGCAGGGCGACGCTGGCCGTGCCCTCCGCGAACAGCCGGCGCAGGCTGCGGTCCACCGCCGCCATGTCGCCGTCGGCCGCGGCCAGGGCCGGTTCCTCCAGCTCCAGCGCGGCGCTGTCGCCCACGACGGCGCGCACGTCCTCCAGCGTCACCTTCGCCCCCTTGGGGGCGGAGCCCATGTAGAGCGCCAGCTTGTCGATCTCGTTGCGCGCCATCACCCGGTCGCCGACCAGGTTGCCGGCCAGCCAGGCGCGGGCGTCGGGGTCGATGGCCAGCCCGTGTTCGCCCAGGATGCGGGCGATGGTGCCGGCCAGTTCCTCCTCCCCCTCGACATAGCAGGCGATGGCGGCGGCGCTGTCCGCCTCCTCCGCCAGGGCGCGCAGCTTCGACGCCTTGCCCAGGTCGCCCGCCTCGACCACCAGCAGGCTGTCGCCCGCCGGCAGGTCCTTCAGCAGCCGGCCCAGGGCGGCGGCCAGCGCGTCCTCGGCATCGCGGATGCGGACCAGCCGGCGGCCGCCGGTCAGCGCGATGGCCGCCATCTCGTCATGCAGGCGGGCGGGGTCGGCCGCGATCTGGTCGGACTTCAGCTCCGTCACCCGGAAGGGGTCGGACAGGTCCTCCACCACCGTGCGGCAGAGCTGGGCCGCGCGCTCCCGCACCAGCCCGGAATCCGGCCCGTAGAACAGCGCGGCCCGGACCTGCGGCGCCGGCCGCTTCAGGAAGCCCTCGACGTTCTTCGGCTGGATCTTCATCGCAGGGGCCGCCGGCGCGGATCAGCCCGGGGACGCGGCGGCCGGCGCCGGCTCCGGCTCCCGCGCGAAGAACAGGGCCAGCCGTGTCTGGATCTCGTCCGCAAGCTGGGTCAGGCCGCGGTCATAGGCGTCCTGCTGCGCCACCAGCGTCGCGTACTGCGCCTCCAGCAGGTTGTAGCTGACGATGGCGCGCGAGAAGGTGCGGTAGACCGGCTGGCCGGTGCGGTTGTCGATCAGCTCGTAGCTGGCGACCAGCCGCAGCCGGGCGCGGGTGGCGGTGGCGTCCTGGCGGATGCCCAGATCCTCTTCCTGCGCGGCGAGCTGGATCGCCAGCCGGTAGGCGGGATCGGACGGCCGGCCCTCATGGTAGAACCGGTCGATCAGCTTGTTGCGCAGCACCTGCCCGCTGCGGTCGGGCAGCGGGTCGATGAAGACCTGGTTGAGCTGCACCGAGGCCGGCGCGCCCGAGCCGACGGCCGAGGCCGAGCGGGCGCCGTACACCGGCTTGAAGCCGCAGGCCGCCAGCGCCGGCAGGGCCAGTGCCAGCAGTCCCGCCGCCGCCAGCCGGGCGCGGCCGGCACCGGAACGGCCGGCCCCCCGAGAGCCGACTCCCTGATGACCACGGCGCATCCCGGAGCCTCCTTCCCTGGCCGCGTCCCCTGCCCCGCCACACCCGGCGGGGCTAGACGACGACATTGACGATCCTGTTCGGCACCACCACGACCTTGCGCAGCGGCTTGCCCTCCACCGCCTTCTGCACGGCCGGGTCGGCCAGGGCGGCGGCCTGCGCCTCCTCGTTCCCGGCGTCGCGGCGCAGGCTGATGGTGGCGCGCAGCTTGCCGTTCACCTGCACGGCCACGGTCACCGTGTCCTCCACCACCAGGGCGGCGTCCACGGCCGGCCAGGGCCGGTCCAGCAGCAGCCCGGCATGGCCCAGTGCGGCCCACATCTCATGCGCCAGATGCGGCATCATCGGCTCGACCATGCGGGCCAGCATCTCCAGCGCCTCGCGCGCCGCCCAGGCCTCGTCGGCCGCGGGGGCGGTGCCGGCGGCGGCCTTCGCCGCCAGCCTGGCGAAGGCGTCCTGGAGCCCGTTGCTGAAGCTGCGCAGGCGGGCGACCGAGCTGTTGAAGCGGAAGCCCTCGATATCCTCGCCGATCTGCTGCGCCGCCTTGTGCGCCAGCCGGCGGATCGCCGTCGCCTCCTCCCCGAAGGATGCCGGAGCCGGCGTGCCGGGGGCGGGCAGGTCGAAGCCCGGCTCCGTCACCAGACGCCACAGGCGGTTGATGTAGCGCCAGGCGCCGTCGATGCCGGCGGTGGTCCATTCCAGGTCGCGGTCGGGCGGGCTGTCCGACATCATGAACATCCGCGCGGCATCGGCGCCGTAGCTCTCGATGATCTGCTGCGGATCGACGACGTTCTTCTTGGACTTGGACATCTTGATGATGGGGCCGACGGTGACGGCGGTGCCGTCGTCGGACTTCACCATCGCGCCCTCGCGGAACTCCACCTCCGCGGGGAACAGCCACTTGCCGTCCGTGCCCTGGTAGGTCGCGTGGGTGACCATGCCCTGGGTGAACAGCCCGGCGAAGGGCTCGGCCAGATCCAGGTAGCCGCAGTGCGCCAGCGCCCGCGTCCAGAACCGGGCGTAGAGCAGGTGCAGCACGGCGTGCTCGACCCCGCCGATGTACTGGTCCACGGGCAGCCAGTACTTGACGACATCGGGATCGAACGCCAGCGTGCCGTTGCGCGGGTCGGCGAAGCGCAGGAAGTACCAGCTCGACTCGATGAAGGTGTCGAAGGTGTCCGTCTCCCGCTCGGCGGCACCGCCGCAGCAGGGGCAGGCGACATGCTTCCAGGTCGGGTGCCGGGCCAACGGGTTGCCGGGCGCGTCGAAGGTCACGTCGTCGGGCAGGGTGACGGGAAGCTGCGCCTCCGGCACCGGGACGGCGCCGCACTTGGGGCAGTGGATGACCGGGATCGGGCAGCCCCAGTAGCGCTGCCGGGAGACGCCCCAGTCGCGCAGCCGGTACATGGTGGTGCCCTGGCCGCGGCCCGCCTCCTCGATCCGGCGGATGGCGGCGGCCTTCGCCTCCTCCACCCCCAGCCCGTCCAGGAAGTCGCTGTTGCGCAGCACGCCGGGGCCGGTATAGGCCTCGTCGCCCACGGCGAAGGCGGCCGGGTCCTGCCCTTCGGGGACCACCACCGGCTTCACCGGCAGGCCGTACTTGCGGGCGAAGTCCAGGTCGCGCTGGTCATGCGCCGGGCAGCCGAAGATGGCGCCGGTGCCGTATTCCATCAGCACGAAGTTGGCGACATAGACCGGCAGCGTCCAGCCGGGGACGAAGGGATGCTCCGCCGTCACGCCGGTGACGAAGCCCTTCTTCTCCGCCGTCTCGATGTCGGCCTCCGACGTCGAGGTGCGGTTGCACTCGGCGATGAAGTCGGCCAGCGCCGGATTGTCCGCGGCCAGCGCCGCGGCCAGCGGGTGGTTCGGGCTGATCGCCACGAAGCTGGCGCCGTAGAGCGTGTCCGGCCGGGTCGTGAAGACCTCCAGCTCCGGATGGCCGCCCGACAGGCGGAAGAAGAACCGGCAGCCCGTGGACCTGCCGATCCAGTTCTCCTGCATGGTGCGCACCTTGTCGGGCCAGCGCTCCAGGCCCTTCAGCGCCTCCAGCAGGTCGTCGGCGAAATGGGTGATCTTGAGGAACCACTGGGAGAGCTTGCGCTTCTCGACCAGGGCGCCGGTGCGCCAGCCGCGCCCGTCCACCACCTGCTCGTTCGCCAGCACGGTGTTGTCCACCGGGTCCCAGTTGACCCAGGATTCCTTGCGGTAGGCGAGGCCCGCCTTGAGGAAGTCCAGGAACATCTTCTGCTCGTGCCGGTAATATTCCGGCCGGCAGGTCGCCACCTCGCGGCTCCAGTCGATCGCCAGCCCCATGGTCTGGAGCTGGCCGCGCATGGTGGCGATGTTCTCGTAGGTCCACTTGCCCGGATGGACGCCCTTCTCCAGCGCCGCGTTCTCCGCCGGCAGGCCGAAGGCGTCCCAGCCCATCGGGTGCAGGACGTTGAAGCCCTTGGCGCGCTTGAAGCGGGCGACGACGTCGCCCATCGTGTAGTTGCGCACATGCCCCATGTGGATGCGCCCCGACGGATAGGGGAACATCTCCAGCACGTAGTATTTGGGCTTCGAGGGATCGGCGGTGACCGCGAAGGAGCCGGCATCGGCCCAGGCGGCCTGCCACTTGGCTTCCGTTTCGCGCACGTTGTAGCGGGACATGGACGGTCCTTGTCTCGGGTGCCGCTCCGCGGAGGGGCGCGCCACCCGGGAAAAGGGTCAGGCCCGCCCGGGGCGGCTGTCGGACGGTATCAGCGGGTGGTGGTGCTGGCCTGGCGGAGCTGCCGGGCCCGGGTCAGGATGGAATCCTCAAGCTGGACATGCGTCTCCGGCGCGACGCCGGTATCCATCCAGCCGCCCACGGAGTTGAGCTGCTGGCGGAACACGGTGGCGCGCACGCCGTCGGCCCGCAGGGCGGCGTCCAGGATGTAGAGATTCACCTTGAAACGCTCGTTCGGCGTGCCCGGCGGGCTGTACCAGTCCGTCAGGATCACGCCGCCATAGGGATCGGCCTGCGCGATCGGCATGAACTGGAGCGTGTCCAGCGCCGCCCGCCAGAGATAGGCGTTGACCGCCTGCCCGGCGGCGGGCACGGCGGCCATGGTCGCGCCGGCAAAGTCGGAGCTGTTGATCCGCGTGGCCTGACCGGGGGCCGGCTCCTCCGTATCGGAACCGATGGAGTTGAGCCAGGAGCAGCCCGACAGCCCGAGGGCCAGGGTGCCCAGCACCAGGGTGCGACCGAAAAGGGAGACGCGGCGCGACGGCATGAGTAGACCACCCAGGAATCAGGCCAGGGAAACGGAAAACCCGTTAGAGCAAAAAAGCCGCGCGGGCGCAAGCACGGCACCGGTGGCGTTTCCGTGGCAGGCGGGCGCGGCCCCCGGCGACGGGATCGGGCATCAGGCGGCGGACGGCAGCGAGCCGACGGTTTCGCGGCTTTCCCGGTCCAGCACCTCGATCATCCAGGCAGGCAGGCTCTTGCGGTGGGCCGCGGCGGCCGCGATGAAGCGCCGGTGCTGTTCATCGCTGGGGCGCAGGGTCATCTTCCCCGACCAGGCCTTGCAGGGGTCGGTTCCCTTCTCCCGGCACCAGGCGACGTACTCGTCCACCGACGCCTTGAACTCCCGCTTCAGCTCGTCGACGTCCCGACCATAGAAGTCGATCACGTCGTTGAGGCCGAGAACACGGCCATGGAAGGAGTCGGCGTGACGCCCGCGGCGATCAGGAAGTTCCTGGCGTTCAAGGGCAGGAACAAAGCTGACACCGATTGCCACCACGGGCCAGGACCTCCCTTTGATTGACCGACGCCCGTGATACCATATACGGTATCAACCGGAGGGATGCGGCATGAGGGTCGTCCTGGACACGACGGTGCTGGTCGCCGGCCTACAGAGCGCGTCCGGGGCGTCGCGGCAGGTGCTGCGCCTTGTCCATGCCGGACGCCTGAAGCCGCTGGCCTCCACCGCGCTGTTCCTGGAGTATGAGGACGTGCTGCTTCGACCGGCGATCCTCGCCCGGACCGGGCTCGGTTTCGAAGACATCCGGCGCTTCCTGGGAGCGTTCGCGCTGCTGGTGGAACCGGTCGTCATCGACGTGTCCTGGCGGCCGGCATCGCCCGATCCCGACGATGACCGGGTCGTGGACTGCGCCGTGAACGGCCGGGCCGACGCCCTGGTGACGCACAATTTACGTGACCTCGCCGTCGCCGGACGCCTCGGCGTTGCGGTGACGACCCCCGGCAGACTGCTGCGGAGCCTTGACCGATGAGCACCCTGTCCCTGCGCCTTCCGGACGATCTCAAGGCCGCCGCCGCCGCCCAGGCGGAGCGGTCGGGTGTCAGCCTGAACGCCTACATCACGGCCGCGCTGGCCGGCCGGGTGGCGGCACAGGCCCAGACGGAGGAGTTCTTCCGGCGGAGGGCCGCCGGCGCCCGGCGGGACGATTTCCTGGAGGTGCTGGAGAAGGCCGGCCGCGGCAACCCGCCGGCCCCCGGCGACGGGATCGACGGGCCCTGAGGCTCCGGACAAGGCTCCGGGCCTCCGCCGCTCAGAACCGCACCTCGCCGGAGAGCTGGGCCACGGTGCCGGAGCGGCCGGACGCGCCGGGCCGGTCGGCGTCGTAGCGGACGAGGTCGAGGCCCAGGGTCAGCTCCGGCCGCGCCCGCCAGGACAGGCCAAGGCCGTAGGCGGTGTGCTCCAGCAGCCGCTCCGCCTCGATGTCCGAGACCCAGAGGGCGAGGCCGTAGGGTCCGTTCTCGTAGGTGCCCTGCACGGTCCAGCCCTGCCGGTCCACCCGGCCGAGGGTGCGGTCGCCGACCTCCTCGTCGAACCAGACGGCGCCGGCCGCGAAGCCGCCGTAGAGCACCAGGGCGGCCAGCTTGCGGCTTTCCGTGTCGGCCGCCCCGGCCGCACCGGCCGCGCCGCGCACATAGCCCGCCGCCAGCTCGTAGGACCAGGGGCCGGAATCGGTGCGCCAGTTCAGCCCGACCTCCCAGAGGTCGTCCTCCGTCGGCACCGCGTCCAGGCCGGCGATGTCCTCCACCAGGCTCTTGCGCTCGGGCGCGTAGGAGACGCCCAGGCGCAGCCCGAACAGGCGCGGCGTCTCATAGAGGACCTTGGCCGCGTCGTCGCTGTCGCGTCCCAGATGATCGGCCGGCGGCGCCACCGCGGCGGCCCGCGTCCAGAAGCCGTCCACCTGCCCGCCGGCGAGCAGCGGCAGCAGGTCCACGGCGCGCTTGGCCGCCCCGTCCTCGTCGCCCGCCCGGACCTGGCCATAGGCCGTGTCCAGCCAGACATAGACCTCGTTCAGGGTGGCCTTCTCGCGGTTGCCGGGGCGGTCCAGGCTCTTCTCGTAGTCGCCCGACCCCAGCGTCCCGACCAGCCCGTAGCCGATGCCCGAGGCGGTCATGCCGTCGGCCCGGCCGGTCAGGGCGTAGCCGGCGAAGCCGTTCCAGCGGTCGCCGCCGGCCGGCGCCTTGCCGGTGTAGCTGCCGGCCGCCTGCCCGACGGCGCTCCAGTCGACCGTGACCTCCGCCGCGGCCGGGGCGGCCGGCAGCAGCAGGCAGAGGGCGAGCGCGGGCGCGGAAATCAGGGGGCGGGACATGGCGGGTCTCTCCGTACTGGCGGGACGGCAGGGCGGGGGCGCGACCAAACGGTTTGCATCGGGCGCCCGGCCGAGGGAAAGTCGGCTTCCTCGGCGGCCTTGTCCAGGCCGGACCGGGGTTCCGTGCCATCCTGTCCCGCGCAACCGTTCAGAACCGTCATGACCCGCGTCGCCCCCCCGCCCCGTCCCCCCGTCACGCCCAGCGGCGATGTCGCCGCCGATCTGGCCGCCGTGCGGGCCGCCATCGCCGAGGCCGCCGCCGCCGTCGGCCGCGACCCGCGCGGTGTCACGCTCGTCGCCGTCTCCAAGGTGCAGCCGGTGGAGAAGCTGCGCGCGGCACTCGCCGCCGGCCAGCGCGTCTTCGGGGAGAACCGGGTGCAGGAGGCGAAGGCCAAGTGGCCGGCGCTGAAGGCGGAGTATCCGGACGTGGAACTGCACCTGATCGGCCCGTTGCAGACCAACAAGGTCAAGGAGGCGGTGGCCCTGTTCGACGTGATCCAGACGGTGGACCGGCCGAAGCTGGCCCAGGCCCTGGCCGCGGAATGCCGCAGGCAGAACCGCTGGCCGCGATTCTACGTGGAGGTCAACACGGGGGAGGAGCCGCAGAAGGCCGGCATCGCCCCGGCCGAGGTCGGCGCCTTCCTGGCCGCCTGCAAGGCCGAATACGGGGTGCAGGTCGCCGGCCTGATGGCCATCCCCCCGGCGGAGGACGAGCCGTCGCCGCATTTCGCGCTGCTGGCCGACCTCGCCCGCCGGCATTTCGTGCCCGGCCTCTCCATGGGCATGAGCCACGATTTCGACGTGGCGGTGCGGCTGGGCGCCACCGTGGTGCGCGTCGGCACCGCCATCTTCGGGGAGCGCGCGACGCCCACCGCAGCCGCCTGACCCGCCCGCTCCGCCCCGACCCGTCCCGGGGCCGGCCCCCGCCGGCCCGTCCTTCCCGAAAGGTGAGTACGTCCGGTGATCCAAGACCGTCTCCGCAATCCCGCCTGGATGGCCCAGGGCAGCCCCGATCAGGTCCGCGTCTGGGAGGTGCTGACCCGCCACGCGCTGATGGACCGGCTGGCCCCGTGGCCGCTGCGGCTGGCCGGGACCTTCCCGCTGGACGTGGCGGTGCGCGGCTCGGACCTGGACCTGCTGGTGGAGGTGTCGGACGTGGCCGCCGCCCGCTCCCGCCTGGACGACCTGTTCTGGCAGGAGGCGGGCTACCGGCGGAAGACCGACACGATCGGCGGCGTGCCCGCCGTGATCGCCAATTTCACCTGCGACGGCGTGCCGGTGGAGGTGTTCGCCCAGCCCGGGCCGGTGGAAGCACAGGCGGGCTGGCGGCATCTGGTGGCGGAGGCGCGCCTGCTGCACGCCTGCCCTGCGGCGCAGGACCCCATCCGCCGCCTGAAGACCGGCGGCATGAAGACCGAACCAGCCTTCGCCCGCTTCTTCGGGCTGTCCGGCGATCCCTATGCGGAGCTGGCCCGGCTGGCCGAGGCGGAGGAGGCCGAGATCGCGGCCCTGGCCGCCACGAAAAAAGGAGCTTGAAGACGGCCACCGTCCTTTGTATGGTCCGCGCCCGATCCAGCGGAGGGGTGGCCGAGTGGTTGAAGGCGCTCGCCTGGAAAGCGGGTATACGGCAAAACCGTATCGTGAGTTCGAATCTCATCCCCTCCGCCACTTCCCTTGCCAGTCCGGGTGTCCGTCCGGGGCGCCGCCCCTGGGGACGCCATGACCCCGGCGTTCCGGACCCCGGCGTTCCGCGCCGGTCTGCGTGGATCTGTTGGCCGTCCCGCCCGAGGCGCTTTGGTTTCGTTCTTCTCTCCCGGAATCATCTGGACGCTGGAGCCCAGACAGGCTGCCGCCTTGGAAGCAGGCCTGACGCCGTGGATCGCGTGCCATACCCCATGAAATGCTCACAGCGATGACAGCACAGTAAGGATATCCGCGCCCAACCGAGATATTATTCTAGATAATTAGAAATAATTTCCGCCCTTAGTTAAAAACATCTATTCATATACGACCTTCAAAAGAAACGAATTCAGTCGAAATCTTCAGCGCCTACAGCTCCCCCACCAGTTCCGGATGCCGATCCAGCAATTTCAGCAGCTGGATCGTCGGCCCGCTCGGTTCAACGATGGCGCGCTCGTACTTGTCGAAGGCGCTGGGACCGACCTTGAACAGTGCCCCCGCGGCCCGCTGACTGAGACGCAGTTTGGTGCGGATGCGGCGGATGGTGGCGGGTGAGGGCACGCCGTCCACCTGTTCCTTGAGCGCCCGCAGGGCCGCATCCGCGGCTGCCATATCACCACCGACATGTACGGATTCGCCCTCGCCCTCGCCCTCGCCCTCGCCCTCGCCCTCGCCCTCCGGGTAATAGCCCGGCAGGTCCACCGTCATTTCATGACCCTTGTAACGCACCGTGAACGGGCGGGTACCGCGTACAAGCACATTCCCCGTCTCGGGACACGGCATGGTTGATGGCAGGTCCGGGGTCCTGGGGGCCACGATCACTTCTCCTTGAAGGACATCACCTTGAACTCGGTCACCACATCGGCCTGGAATTTGACGTACAGGACCAGATCGCCGGCCGGGACATGATAGACGTCCTGCCACGTGCGATGATCGGCATGGGTGGTCATCGACTTATAGAACATCGTCCGCCGAATCCCTCGGATCACCGCCGTAATTCCCGACCGGTCAAAACCCAGTGCGAATGCATCAGCCAGAGCCGTCCGCGTGATCGCCAAGGTATCCACCGACCCGAGAACGGCCTTGATGGCGGCAAGATCATAGGTCGGTCGGCTTTTCTCCATCTGCCCAGAATGACACCATATGGGTGTCAGGGCAAGGTCTGGCAAGCCGCCGCGATGCCTTGATTTTCAAGAAGAGAAGCTTGACACCGGCCCCTCCCGCCGCCGTCCTCCCCCGGCATCCGCCGTGGAGGAGGCCCCCCGAACCAAAGAGGCGAAACCGCTCCGAGCTGTTCGCGCACATGCTTGATCGGCGACGCGGCGAGCGTTAATCATTCCCCGATGCAACTCCTGGGGACTGTCATGCGTCTGCCTACCCGTCGTATCTCCACCGTGCTGGCCGCCTGCCTGTGCCTGTCCGCAGCGCCGCCCGCCTCCGCAGCAGGGGACGGGGCGCAGGTCGGGGTAGAACCGGTGGTCCGGCTGCCGATCCCGGAGAGAAGGGTCTCGCCGGACTATCCACCGGACATGCTGGGGGAGGGGCGCGAGGGCTGGGCCGTCATGCGCTTCACGGTGAAGGCCGACGGCAGCGTGAACGATGTCGAGGTGGTGGAGGCGAGCAACGGCCAGTTCGCCAAGCCCGCCGCCCGGGCCCTGTCCCGATGGCGCTTCCAGCCGGCGACGGCGGATGGTACGCCGGTGGACATCCACAATCAGGTGACCCGGCTGACCTTCCTGATCCAGGGGACCGGGGGCAAGTATGTCTCTTCCCGGACGGTCCAGAGTGCCATCGGAGCGGCGCAGTCCGCCCTGGCCGACGGTCGCCTGGACGAGGTGAGCGCCGCTCTCGACAGCCTCCACGAGGAAGCGAAGACGCTCAACGACTACGCCTACATCGACACGTTGGAGGCGCACTGGCACCTGCGTCGCGGGGACCTGGACCAGGCGATCCGCCTCCTGCGGCGCGCGAGCGCCTCACCGGATCAGGTGGACGCCACCTTCCAGGCCGAGCGGCTACTGGAGCTGTTCCGGCTCCAGACCCGGGCCGGCTACTATGCCGATGCCATCAAGACCTTCGAGAGGATGCAGGAGATCAAGCGTGTGGCGCCGCCGCCGGAAATCGTCCGGGCCGTGGCGAAGATCCGCGAACTGGCGGCGTCCGACGCGCCGATGACGATCGCGCTGCCGGTCGACGACCCCTGCTCCCTGGAGGAGACCTGCGCGGAGGGCAGCGGCTATACCGAGTACCGCCCGATTCGCCGGACGGTGGTGCTGGAGGCCGTGCAGGGCCGGCTGGACCGCGCCGAAGCCCGCTGCGCCTTCGCCCGGTCCGGCCTGGACACGACCCCCGGCGCCGTCTGGCCGCTGGACCCCGCCTGGGGCGACTGCGACATCACCCTGCACGCCCCGAAGGACACCATCGTCACGCTGGCGGAGAAATAGCGGCGCCGCGGCGCTATGCTGGCCCGCGACGCAGGACGGCGGAGCGGGATCGCGGATTTGGGAGCGTCTCTGGAAGGGCGCCGGCTGGACCGGCGGATCGAGGACTGGCGGGCGGCCGGCATCGTGGACGACGCGACGGCCGCGCGCATCCGCGCCTTCGAGGCCGGGCGGCCGGGGCTGCGCCTGTCGGCCGTGCTGGCGATCCTGGGCGCCTTCGCCATCGCGCTGGGGCTGGCGGCCCTGGTCGCCGCCAACTGGCAGGAGCTGCCGGTCTGGCTGAAGCTGGGCGGCCACGGCGTCCTGAACGCGGGCCTGGGGCTGGCGGCCTGGATCTGGCTGGAGCGGGACCGGCACGGCGGGGGCACGCGGCTGCGGGCGGAGGCGGCGCTGCTGCTGCTGTCCGTCTCCACCCTCGCCTTCGTCGCCCATGTCGGGCAGAGCTTCCAGTTGCAGGGCGGGTTGACCGGCCTGCTGGGGGCGTGGCTGCTGCTGACCCTGCCCCTCACCCTGACGGCGGTGCGCAGCGCCTTCCACATGGCGCTGTGGAGCCTGGGGCTGCTGGTGTTCGGCGTCAGCCTGACGGCGGACCAGGCCGACCGGCTGGCCGCGGCCGACCTGCTGGCGACGGCGCTGGTGCTGGCCGTGGCGGCGCTCCATGCCGCGCGCGGCCTGCGGCTGCCGGGCCGCTGGGCCGGGCTGCCGGGTTCCCTGGCCCTGGGCATCGCGCTGGTCCTGGTCTGCGTCGGCACGGTCTTCTGGCGCCTGTCGCCGGACGGTCTGGTGCTGACGCCGGCGGACGCGTTGACCGGCGCCGTGGTCGGCGCGCTGGCGCTGCCGCTGGCCCACCGGGCGGGTCGCCGCGGCGACGGGCCGGGGACGCCGCCCCTGCTTCCGGTCATGCTGGCCCTGGCCCCGGCCTGGGGGCTGCTGCCGCATCTGCTGCCCCACGGCCCCTGGCCGGCGGCGGAGGCGCTGGCGTTCTGCCTGACCGGGCTGGCGGTGGCGAAGCTGGCGCTGGACGGGCGGCAGCTCTGGCTGTTCAATCTGGCCGTGGCCGCCGTGGCGCTGCGCCTGTTCCTGGTCTTCCTGGAGGCGGCCGGCGGCCTGACCGCCACCGGGCTGGGGCTGATCGCCGGCGGCGTCCTGCTGCTGGGGCTGGGCTGGGCCGCGCAGCGGGCGATGGCCTGGGCCGCCCGCCACGCCGCCGCACCGCCGACGGGAGGCTGATCCATGCACCGCGCCCTGCACCGCGCCCTGCTGCCGGCCGCGCTGCTGCTGCCCACCCTGGCCGTCGCCGCCTGGGCCGGATGGCTGGCGCTGGCCCTGGCCGCCATGCCGGCGCTGCGGGTCGGGATCGAGGGACCGGACCCGCGCGACATCTTCCGTGGTCATTATCTGGTGGCGCAGCTCACCCTGAGCCACGGCGGATCGGCCTGCGTCTGCCTGACGCCGGACCCGGCCGCGCCGCTGCGGCCGGAGGCGACGCCGGTCGCCTGCCGCCGGGCGGAGCTGCGCGCCTGCCCCTACCCCTTGCGCGATCCCGGCCGGCTGTTCCGCCTGTACCTGCCGCAGGAGCAGGCGGCGGCGCTGGAGCGCCTGCCGCCGCTTCCCGGCCCCCGCGCCAGCGTGCGCCTGCGCTTCGACGGCGAGGGCGGGGTGTTCTACGACGACCTCCGCCCGGAACCGCCGCCGCCCTGACAGCGGCCCTCGCACAGCCGCCCCCTGCCCTGCCTGCTTGTCGCAGGGCCGTTGACGCCGGGCCGGGCCTCCCTATCTCTACGCCGTAGAAATTCTACGGTGTAGAGTTCCGCGGGCGGCAGAACCATGCGTCTCCCCCCGGACAATCCCGGACAGGAGACGGACCGATGTCGGAGAAGCGGGGCGCCGAAGCGCGGGCCCTGTCGCGCGAGGCCATCGTCGCGGCGGCGATCACCCTGATGGAGCGGACCGGCGAGGCCGGTTTCAGCCTGCGCAAGCTGGGGCTGCACATCGGCTGCGACGCCATGGCCGTGCTCTACCATTTCAAGTCCAAGGAGGGGCTGCTGCGGGCCATGGCGGACGCGCTGACGGCCCGGCTGCGCCCGGCCGACCGGACGGCGCCCTGGCAGGACCGGCTGCGCTGGCTGGCCCTGG
Source organism: Rhodocista pekingensis (assembly GCF_042665545.1). NCBI lineage: Bacteria > Pseudomonadati > Pseudomonadota > Alphaproteobacteria > Rhodospirillales > Azospirillaceae > Rhodocista > Rhodocista pekingensis. The sequence goes on from NZ_JBHTCM010000010.1 coordinate 969,230, forward strand.
AATACCGCCGGGTCGCCCTGGAGCATCCGCAGACCTTCGCCCTGATGGGGCGGTTCTGGACGACGGGTCCGTCCGACGTCGCGCATGTCGAGATGGTCTACGGCGCCCTGGAGGAGGCGGGATTCCGCGGCCGGCGGCTTGTCGAGGCCGGGCACGGCTGGTACGCGGCCGTGATCGGGCTGGCCATCGCCGAGGCCGGGGGGTTCCTGCGCACCCCCCGGCCGGAGGACATCGCCGAGATGGAGCGGCACCTGGACGACCGCTTCGGGCTCACCCGGCAGCTCCTGCCCGAGTTCCGCGGACTGCGCGCGGACAGCAGCTACCGGATGACCGTGGATGCCCTGCTGACCGGGCTGCGGCAGGCCGCGGAGTCGCAGCGGGAGGCCGGGGAATGAGGACCGAACAGGGCGTCCTGCGCCTTTCCATCGCCGTCACGGTCCTGCTGGCGGGCATCGGCATCCTGTTCGGGCTGATGTCGGGATCGTTCGCCATCGTCTTCGACGGCATCCATTCGCTGACGGACGCCAGCATGACCATCGTCGCGCTGCTGGTGGCGCGGCTGATCGCGTCCTCGACCGGGGCAGGTCCGGCCATGGGCCGGCTGGTCGAACGCTTCACCATGGGGTTCTGGCACCTGGAGCCGATGGTCCTGGGGCTGAATGGCATCCTGCTGATGGGGGCCGCCACCTATGCCCTGATCACCGCCGTGAGCAGCCTGATGGAGGGCGGCCACACGCTGGCCTTCGACCACGCCATCGTCTATGCCGTCCTCACGCTGGCCATCGCCCTGGGGATGGCGGCCTACGCCACCCGCGCCAACCGCACCATCCGGTCCGCCTTCCTGGCGCTCGACGCCAAGGCCTGGCTGATGGCGGCCGGCCTCACGGCGGCGCTGCTGATCGCCTTCGTCATCGGCTATCTGGTCCAGGGCACGGACCTGGCCTGGATCTCGCCCTACATCGATCCCGTCGTGCTGGCGCTCATCTGTCTGGTGCTGATCCCGCTGCCGGCCGGCACGGTGAAGCAGGCCCTGGCCGACATCCTGCTGGTCACGCCGCCCGACCTGCGCCGGCACGTCAACACGGTCGCCGAGGAGATCGTGCGGCGCCACGGCTTCGTCTCCTTCCGGTCCTATGTCGCCCGGGTCGGGCGGGGCCGGCAGATCGAGCTGTACTTCATCGTGCCGCATGACTGGCCGGCCCGCCGGCTGGAGGACTGGGACCGGCTGCGGGACGAGATCGGACAGGCGATCGGGGGCGAGGGACCGGACCGCTGGCTGACCATCGTCTTCACCACCGATCCGGAATGGACGGTGTGACCGTCGGGGGCCGGGAGCCGGGCGGGCGGCTCAGCCCTCGCCGGTCCAGCCGCAGGCGGCCAGCGCCTCGCGCAGGTGGGGCGGCACCGGGGCGGTGACGGCGACGGCGGGCTTCGTCGTGTAGACGGGGACGGAGATGGCCCGGCTGTGCAGGTGCAGCGGCTCCGCCTCGTAGCGGCCGCCATAGACGGGATCGCCCAGCACCGGGCAGCCCATGGCGGCGCAGTGGGCGCGGATCTGGTGGGTGCGGCCGGTGTGCGGGTGCAGCTCCAGCCAGGCCAGATCGCCGATCTTCGGCAGGCTGCCGCGGCCCATCACCCGCCAGTCGGTCACCGCCTCCTGCGCCTCGGGCGTGCCGGGGGGCAGGGCGATCATCTTCCAGCCGCGGCGGGCGTCGGTGCGCTTGAGCAGGGCCTTGTCGATGGTGCCGGCATCGCCCTCGGGGCCGCCGCGCACGACGGCCCAGTAGGTCTTGCCGATGCGCCCGTCCTGGAACAGCAGGCCCAGCTTGCGCAGCGCCTTGGGGTGCCGGCCCAGCACGAGGCAGCCGGAGGTGTCGCGGTCCAGCCGGTGCGCCAGCGCCGGCGGCCGCGGCAGGCCGAAGCGCAGATGCTCGAAATACCGTTCCAGATTGTCCGCTCCGTGGCGGGAGCCGGGCCCGCCATGCACGGCGATGCCGGCGGGCTTGTCCAGGATCAGCATCAGCCCGTCGCGGTAGAGCAGCCGGGCCTGGATTTCCTCGGGCGTCATGGTTCCTCGGGCGTCTGGCGGACCCGGCAGGGCGGGCGCTTCCGCTGTACCCCGCCGGCCCGCCCCGCCGCAACCGGAACCGTGCCGCCCTACCCGTCCCGCGGCGGCTCCCCCGCCGCCCCGGCGGGAGCGGGGCTGCGGCGGCGGGAGAAGCGGGCCCGGATCTCCGCGACGGTGACGGGGCGGAAGTCCCACACGTCCACGCCCACATCGACCTGCCGGGTCAGGCCCTTCAGCGTCCCGTGGCTGTGGCCGTGCAGGTTCCAGGCCCCCTTGTACATGCCGTTCCAGGTGCGGAAGGCGTAATGGCAGAGCACCAGGGGCGTGCCGTCGGCGGTCAGCTCGCGGTAGTCCGCGACCTCCGCCCAGACGGGCAGGCGCTTCGTCGCCGGGCCGTCATTGTTGCCGGCGATCAGGTGCCTGCGGCCGTTGAGCCGTTCCAGGATCGCCACGGTGCGGCCGGGATCGCGGTGCAGCGAGACGTCGCCCAGGTGCCAGACCTCGTCCTCCGGTCCGACCCGCGCGTTCCAGCGCTCCACCAGGGCCGCGTCCATGGATGCCACGTCCGCGAAGGGCCGGCGGAAGCGGCCGAGCGCGCCGGCATGGCCGAAATGCGTGTCGCTGGTGAAGAAGACCGCCATCCGATCGGCTTCCGGCTCCGGGGGGACGGCCCGCGGCCGGACCATGCCGGGGGCCGGTTCATGCCGGAGGAAGAGGGGCGGCCTGTCAAGCCCGATGGCGCCCGCAGCCCGTCGGGCACGGCGCGGGTGGTGCCCGTCGGGCACGGCGCGGGACCTATGGCCGCCCATGCCCGCCGCGTGCGACGGCCTCGACGGTTTCGCCCGCCGCGGCTATCGTGCCGCTGGAGGTGGCCCATGACCGAACCCGTCCCGACCCCGGAGAGCGCCGCGTTCCGGCTGGCCGAGCGGCCCGACCTGGAGGCGCTGACCGCCGCCTTCGCCCGCGACGGCCGCGTGCGCGTGCCCGGCGTGCTGGCGGACGACGGCGCCGAGCGCCTGCGCGAGACCCTGCTGACCCAGGTGCCCTGGCACCTGTTCTTCAATGACGGGCCGCAGCTCGCCCTGCTGGACGGGGCGCAGATGCAGGCGCTGGGCCCGCAGGGGCAGCAGCAGCTCCTGGCCGGGGTGCTGGAGCGGGCGCGCGGACAGATGCAGTTCCTCTACAGCAGCTTCCCCTATGTCGCGGCGATGCGGGCAGGCCAGCCGGTGGCGCCGCTGCTGGCCGCGGCCTTCGCCTTCCTGAACAGCCCGGCGGTGCTGGATCTGGTGCGCCGGATCAGCGGCGATCCCGCCATCCGGCACGCGGACTCCCAGGCCGCCCTCTATGCGCCGGGGCATTTCCTGACCCGCCACGGCGACGGCAACGGCCCCGGCGAGGACCGCCGCGTCGCCTATGTCCTGAACCTGAGCCGGGACTGGCGGGCCGACTGGGGCGGCCAGCTCCAGTTCCTCTCCGAGGCAGGAGAGGTGACCGGGGCCTGGGTGCCCGGCTTCAACCTGCTGGGCCTGTTCCGGGTACCGACGCCGCATCTGGTGACGCAGGTCAGCGCCTTCGCCGGCGGCCCGCGGCTGTCGTTGACCGGCTGGTTCCGGGCGGACTGACGCCCCACGGACTGACTGCCCCCCCGGACTGACTGCCCCCCGGACTGACTGCCCCCGGACGGCGCAGCGGACGCCCCGTCCGGGGTAGCTCGGAACCTTTTCCCCGCGGCGGCGGTTGCAGACGGCGACATCGGGCAGCCTCCCGGCGGCGCGCGGCCGCCGTTCGAGATGGCTGCCGACCAGACCGGAGCCGCCGATGACCCGTCCGTCCCTCCTCGCCCCGTCCCTCGCCCTGGCCATCCCCCCCACCGCCTGTCGGGCGCGTGGCCGCTTGGCCGTTGCCGCCCCGCTGGCGGCGGTACTGCTGCTGGCCGCCTGTTCCTCCACCCCGGACACGCCGCCGCCCAGCCTGTCGGCGGCGGAGGCCGCGATCCAGGGCGTGGACCCGCAGACGGTGAACCGCTACGCGCCGGTGGAGATGCAGCAGGCCCGCGAGCGGCTGGACCAGGCGCAGGCGGCCTGGCGCGACGAGCGCACCGGGGCCGCCTCCCGTCTGGCCGAGGAGTCCCTCGCCATGGTCCGGCTGGCGCGAGCGCGCAGCAATGCGGCCGAGGCGCAGGCCGCGCGGGAGGATGTGGCCCGCACCATCCAGACGCTGGAGAGCGAGGTCGGCCTCGCCGCCGGACGCCGCGGCGCGGCCGGGAATTCCGGAACCGGCAGCAGGGGGACCGGGGACACGGGAGCCGGGAGCCCGACCGGAAGCACGGGCGCCGCCCCGGTGACGCCGCCCGGCCGCTGATCCGCACTGCCGAGCCCCCCGCCCCCGTCCCCAGCCCCGTCCGACCACCGGAGATCCCCGCCATGACCACCCGTCCCGATCCGCGCCGCCGCCTCCGCCCGCTGCCGGCCGCCGCGGCCCTGGTTCTGCTGGCCGCCTGCGCGTCCGCGCCCGAGAGTTACCCGCCGCTGGCGCGCGTGCAGCAGGAACTGGCCGATGCCCGCACCGCGAACGTCGCGGCCCAGGCCCCCGTCGCCTTCCAGGAGGCCGAGCGCAGCGTCGAGCGGGCGCAGTCCCGCCTGGGCAGCGCCGAGGAAGAGGAACTGGAGCACCTGACCTATCTGGCGGAGGTGCGGTTGCAGACGGCGCGCGCCGAGGCCGAGGCCGCCCGCTTCCGGCAGGAGCGGCAGGATCTGGTGGCCCAGCGCGAATCCATCCTGCGCTCCGCCCGCGAGGACCAGCTCGCGCTGGCCCAGAACGTGGCCGAGGAGGACCGCCAGCGCATCCAGCAGCTCGAATCCCAGCTCCAGCAGTATCAGGCGCGGGAGACCGAGGCCGGCACCGTGCTGACGCTCAGCAACATCAACTTCGACCTGGATTCGGCCACCCTGTCGCCGGGCGACCGGCAGCGGCTGCGGCCGCTGGCCGAGTATCTGCGCAGCCAGCCGGACCGCGCCGTCCTGATCGAGGGCCACACCGACTCCCAGGGGGCGGCCGAATACAACGAGCGTCTGTCGCAGCGGCGGGCAGAGGCGGTGCGCGACTTCCTGGTGGAGCAGGGCATCCAGGCTGCCCGCATCACCACCCGCGGCCTGGGCGAGGAAGTGCCGGTCGCCAGCAACGAGACACAGGCCGGCCGGTTGCAGAACCGCCGGATCGAGGTGACCGTCGAGAACCCGCCGCCGCGTGCCGCCGCCGCAGGCGGCTGAGACAGGCGACCGCCGCAGGCGGCTGAGACACGCGACCGCCGCGGGCGGCCGGGGCGAGCGCCGGGGGCGGGAAGCCGGGCCGGTGCTTTCCCGCGATGATCTCAGCCGCGCGGGGAATTTCTACCATTATTCTATCCCATTCGGCTAAGCCCTGTGGTATGAAGGAACCGTGACCACCACCTGTCCGGCCCCTGCGGAACCATGCGGCTGCTGATCGCGGACGACCACGACCTGCTCCGGGATGCGCTTCGATCGCATATCGAGCGGGCATCACCGGGAACCGAGGTGCTGGGGGTCGGCTCCGTCGACGCGGCGGTGACCGCCCTGGCCCGGCACCGCGGCATCGAGCTGGTCCTGCTGGACCTGCGCATGCCCGGCATGAACGGGCTGGAGGGTCTGGTGCGGCTGCGCACCAGCCATCCCGGTGTGAAGGTGGCGCTGATGTCCGGCGAGGCCTCGCCGGAGGATGTGCGCGCCGCCCTGGCCTTCGGCGCCGTCGGTTTCCTGCCCAAGACACTGCCCGGCACGGCGCTGGTGGAGGCGATCTCACGCCTTGTCGCCGGCCAGACCTTCGTGCCGGAGGGGGCCGCCGCCCCCGAACCCGACTCTCCGCTCGCCGGCGGCGCCAGTTTCACCCGGCGCGAGCGCGAGGTCCTGGATTTCCTCCTCAAGGGCTGCTCCAACAAGGAGATCGCCCGGGCGCTGAGCCTGGAGGAGGTGACGGTGAAGCTGCATGTGCGCGGCCTCTGCCGCAAGCTGGGCGCCAAGAACCGCACCCAGGCCGCCATGCGAGCGGTGGAGATGGGCCTTGCCCGCTGAGCGTCCCCCTTCGGTGCGGCACGACCTGCTGAACCACCTGAACGCCATCATGGGCTATGCCCTGCTGCTGGTCGAGGACCTGCCCGAGGGGCCGGAGCGCGACTTCGCGCGCCGCATCCGGCAGGCCGCGGGGGAGGCCCTGACGCTGGCCGACGGCCTGCCGCGGGAGCGGGGCCGGACCTGCCCGCGCCTGCTGCTGGTCGATCCCGCCGGCGATGCGCTGGCCGCGACGCTGGAGCAGCGCGGCTGGGAGGTCACGCCGGCCGCCACCGCGGCGGAAGCCGCGACCGCCCTGAAGGCCGCTCCCGGCGCCTGGCAGGTGGTGCTGGCCGCCCCGCGCCAGGCCCGCAGCGCCGCCCTGGCGAAGGTGCTGGGTGACACGCCCCTGGCCGAGCGCTGCGACGGCGAGGCGGAGGACGCGCTGGCCGCCCGCCTGACGGAACTGCTCTCCCGCAAGGGCTGATCCCGCCGGACTGCCCCCGGGCCCGGTGCCCTGAGCCGGCCTCCTTCGACCGGGCCGGCCGCTCCCGCGCCCGCCGTACCCCCTCCGTTTGCGACTCCCCCGGCGGCCGGTCCATGGCTTATCGTTCCCCTTTCCGCCCCTTGGTGTCCCGTGACGGGACAGGGTTGCCGCCATGCCGAAGTCCCGTCGCCTGACCGAGTGCCCGCCCGACTGCGCCCCGGCCGGTGCCGGCGAGGGGGGCGGCACGGCCCCGCCGGCAGCGCCGGCGACGCCCGCCAAGTCCGGGAATCCCGGCCTGCTGGCGGCCCTGGCCGAGATGTCCACCGAACCGCTGGCCGCTCTGGTGCCCTGCCCCTGCGGCCTGACGGTCGCCGCCGGGAACAAGGCGGCGCGGCAGCAGCTCGGCGCCCGCATCGGGCTGCCGCTGCGGCAGATGCCGGTGCTGGCGCCGCAGGCCGAACGCATCACCGCCTTCTTCAGCGGGCCGCGGCTGCACAAGGAGATCGTGCTGCCCGGCGCCGCCGGCACGCTGCGCCTGCGCAAGGAGGGCGAGGTGCTGCTGGTGTCGCTGCTGCCGCCGCCCGCCTCCATGGCGCAGGAGGCCGCGACCCATCTGATCGACGGGCTGGAGCGGCTGAAGGACGGCCTGATCCTGTACGACGCCGAGGACCGGGTGATGCTGTTCAACCAGCGCTTCCTGGACTTCTTCCCCGAGCTGGCGCCCTTCGTGCGGCCGGGCATCACCTTCGAGGCGGTGATGCGCAACCTGATGGCCAGCGGCACCCTGCCGATCCCGCCGGAGCGGGCGGAGGCGTGGCTGACCGACCGGCTGCACCGGCACCGCAACCCCGGCCCGCCGTTCGAGACGGCCCTGGGCAAGGACCGCATCATCCGCGTGGCCGAGCACCGCACCGGCGCCGGCGGCCATGTCTCGCTGGTGGTGGACGTGACCGCCCTGCGCACCAGCGAGCGGCGGCTGCGCGACCTGATCGACGGATCGTTGCAGGGCATCGTCATCCATCGCGGCTTCGACGTCCTGTACGCCAACCAGTCCTTCGCCGGCATCTTCGGTTTCGACACGGCCGAGGCGCTGCTGAAGGAAGGCTCGCTGGACTTCATCATTCCGCCGGAGAACAAGGGACTGGCCCGGCGCAGCCTGGACCGGCTGCTGCGCGAGGGCGGGTCGTTCCAGCGCAGCCGCGTCGCCGCCCTGCGCCATGACGGGACGCGCATCTGGATCGAGGTGGCGGTGCGGGCGGTGGACTGGCTGGACGGCCCGGCCTTGCAGTCCATCGTCATGGACGTGACCGAGCGCGCCCGCGCCGAGGACGCCCTGGCCGCCAGCGAGGCGCGCTTCCGCGATCTGGTCAGCACCGTGCCGGGGCTGGTCTACCAGTGGTACGAGCGCACCGGAGGGGTTCACGGCTACAGCTATGTCAGCCCCCGCTCGCGGGAGATGTACGGCATCGCGCCGGAGGATCTGGTGCGCGACTGGTCGCTGCTGCCGATCCATCCGGAGGACCAGGACCGCTGGCGCCGGACCATCGCCGACGCGGTCCTGCGCGAGACCGACTGGTCGTTCGAGGGCCGCTTCATCCTGCCCGACGGCTCGGTGCGCTGGTGGCGGGCCGTGTCGCGGCCGGTCCGGGTGGGGCCGGACGAGGTCCGCTTCAACGGCATCGTCATCGACATCGAGGAGCAGAAGCGGGCCGAGGCGGAACTCCAGTCGCGCGAGGCGATGCTGCGCTATTCCGCCAGCCTGGCCGGGCTGGGCTACTGGGTCTGGGACCGGCGGCTGGCCTGGACCACCTACTGCTCGCCCGAGCTGGCGGCCATCCGCGGCGTCACCGTGGAGGAGTATCTGGAGACGCTGGGCAGCTTCGAACAGCAGCTCCGCTGGATCCAGCCGGAGGACCGCGACTACTACCGCACCCATGCGCTGGACGTGGCGCGGTCGCGCCGCACCTATGTCGTCGAGTACCGCATCCTGCGCCCCGACGGGCAGACCCGCTATGTCCGCGAGGTCGGCGGCCCGGTCTACGACGACCGCGGCGAGCTGGTGAAGTATGTCGGCGCCTTGCAGGACATCACCGACCGCAAGCAGCGCGAACTGGAGCTGGAGGAGGCGCGCGACCGGCTGGAGCGGCAGGCGGCGGAGATGACGGCGCTGGCGCTGGAGCTTCAGACCGCGCGCGACGCGGCGGAAGCGGCCAGCCGCGCCAAGTCCCGCTTCCTGGCGGTGATGAGCCACGAGCTGCGGACGCCGATGACCGGCGTCATCGGCATGATCGACCTCTTGCTGGGCACCACCGTGACCAGCGACCAGCGCCGCTATCTGGAGACGCTGCACTCCTCCGCCGACGCGCTGCTGGTGGTGCTGAACGACATCCTGGACTTCTCCAAGATCGAGGCCGGCCAACTGGTGATCGAGGCGATCCCGGTCCGGCTCCAGGCCCTGCTGGACGACGTGATCGACCTGTTCGCCCCGGCCGCCTCGCAGAAGGGGGTGGAGCTGCGGGTGCGCCAGCCCGACCGGCGCCAGAAGAACCGCCTGCCGACGGAGCTGACGGGCGACCCGACGCGGCTGCGGCAGGTGCTGATGAACCTGGTCGGCAACGCCGTGAAGTTCACCCCGGCCGGCAGCATCGAGCTGCGCGCCGAGGCGAAGCGGGAGGAGTCTGGTTCCTGGCTGCTGCGCTTCGAGGTCGAGGACACCGGCATCGGCATTCCGCCGGACGTGGTGCCGATGCTGTTCGAATCCTTCACCCAGGCCGATGCCTCCACCACCCGGCGCTTCGGCGGCACCGGGCTGGGGCTGGCGATCTGCAAGCGGCTGGTCACCATGATGGGCGGCGAGATCGGGGTGCGCAGCGAGCCCCGCCGCGGTTCCGTCTTCTGGTTCACCGTCCGCATGGCCGGCCCCGCCGCCGAGCCGGCGGAGGAGACGGTCGAGGTCGCCGCGGAGGAGGGCCGCGCCAGCGGCGCGCGGGTGCTGCTGGCGGAGGACAACCCCGTCAACCGCCTGCTCATCACCACCATGCTGGAACGGATGGGCTTCCGCCCCGACGCCGTGGCCAACGGCCGCGAGGCGGTGGAGGCGGTGCAGCGTGAGCGCTACGACGTCGTCCTGATGGACATGCAGATGCCGGAGATGGACGGCGACACGGCGGCCGGCGTCATCCGCGACCTGCCCGAACCGCTCTGCCGGCTGCCGATCGTGGCGCTGACGGCGGACGCGCTGCCGGAGAACCGGGCCCGCCACCTGCGCGCCCGGCTGTTCGACGAGTATCTGACGAAGCCGATCGACTGGCCCCGGCTGGGCGAGGTGATCGCCGCCCTGGCCGCCCGCGGCTGAACCGCCGCGGGAAGGCCGGGCCTAACCCCTGCGGGCCGCCGTCAGGCGTGCCCGACTTCACCGTTGCTGCCGCGGTTCAGCACCTGGCGGCGGTACAGGTCCACGAAGTCCAGCGGCTGGAGCATCAGCGGCGGATAACCGCCGTTCTGCGTCGCCTCGGCGACGATCTGGCGGGCGAACGGGAACAGCAGCCGCGGCGCCTCGATCAGCAGGATGGCGCGGGCCTGCTCCGCCGGGATCTGCGCCGGCAGGGTGAAGATGCCGGCATAGGACAGCTCGACGATGAAGGCCGTGCGGTCGTTGCGGGTGGCCTCGGCGCGCATCGACAGCACCACCTCGGACACGGTGTCGTTCAGGCCGCGCGCCTGCACGTCCACCTGGAGGTCGATCTTGGGCTGGCCCTGATCGGCCATCAGGCTCTGCGGCGCGTTCGGGTTCTCGAAGGAGAAGTCCTTGACGTACTGGGCATTGACGACCAGCGGCAGGGAGCTGGACTGGGACTGCCGGCCGGCTTCGTTGTCACCGTTGGCGGCGGTTTCGTCGGTCATGGGCCAAAGACTCCCCGGGAAGTGTCGTGTCGCGGTCAGGATCCGGCGCCCGGAAGCGGCGCGCCGGCCGGGGGACTAGCACGGAAACCGGGTCCGGGCAACGGCGGACCCGGCCCGGCGGAGCGAGCGGTGCCGGCCCTGCCGCCTGCCGCTTGACAGGGCGGGCCGGGCCGGCCCACCCTGCCTGCCGTGGCGAGTTGCGGACCGGCTTGCAGGCCACGGTAAAGAAGCTGCTAAAAGGTCGATGCCGTTCCTCCGCCGGGGGTCTCTCCCGCGGTCAGGGCCTCGATCCGCCGGTCGGGGCCTTTTTCGTTTCCGGAGGACCGACATGGACGACACTTCCCCGAACACCCCCGCTTCCGGGGCTCCCGCCCCCCGTCCCGCGGACACGGCCGGACCGGACGGCTGGCACCCGCGCACGACGCTGATCCATGCGGGCACGCGGCGCAGCGGCTTCGAGGAGACGAGCGAAGCCCTGTTCATGACCTCCGGCTACGTCTACGGCTCGGCCGAGGCGGCCGAGCACGCCTTCGCCAACGACGGCAGCCGCTTCGTCTATTCCCGCTTCCGCAACCCCACCGTCGCCATGTTCGAGGACCGCCTCGCGGCCTATGAGGGGTACGGACGCTGTTTCGCCACCGCCTCGGGCATGGCGGCCGTGTTCGCCGCGGTGATGGCGCTGGTCGGGGCCGGCGGGCGCATCGTCGCCTCGCGCGCCCTGTTCGGCTCCTGCCTCTACATCGTCAAGGACCTCGCCCCCCGCTACGGCATCACGACCGAGCTGGTGGACGCCACCGACCGCGCCGGCTGGGAGCGGGCGCTGGCGCGGCCGGCGGACCTGGTGTTCCTGGAGACGCCCAGCAATCCCTGCCTGGAGGTGGTGGATCTGGCCCATGTCACGGCGCTGGCCCACGCGGCCGGGGCGAAGGTGATCGTGGACAACGTCTTCGCCACGCCCGTGCTCCAGAAGCCGCGCGCCTTCGGGGTGGATGTCGTCGTCTATTCCGCGACCAAGCACATCGACGGCCAGGGCCGCTGCCTGGGCGGCGCAATCCTGTGCGACGGCGAGGTGGCGGCGACGCTGGCCGTCTTCCTGCGCCACACCGGCCCGGCCATGAGCCCGTTCAACGCCTGGGTGCTGCTGAAGGGTCTGGAGACGCTGGAGCTGCGGGTGCGCGCCCAGTGCGAGGGCGCGCTGGCCGTGGCCCGCTTCCTGGAAGGCCACCCGGCCGTGGCGCGGGTGGCCTATCCCGGCCTGCCCAGCCATCCGCAGCACGATCTCGCGGCGCGCCAGATGGCGGGCGGCGGGCCGCTGGTCGCCTTCGACCTGCGCGGCGACGGGGAGGAGACCAAGGCCCGCGCCTTCCGCACCATGAACGCGCTGGGGCTGATCCTGATCTCCAACAATCTGGGCGACGCCAAGAGCCTGATCACCCACCCCGCCACCACCACCCACCAGCGCCTGAGCGCGGAGGAGAAGGCGGAGCTGGGCATCTCCCCCGGCACGCTGCGCCTGTCCGTCGGGCTGGAGGACCCGGCCGACCTGATCGCCGACCTGCGCCGGGCCCTGGACGCGGCGCACTGACGGGCGCACCATCCGCTGGAGCGCCGCCGCGCCGGCCGGACCGGAATCCGGAGCATGGAATCCGGAGCACGGAACCCGGAGCATGGAACCCGGGGCCGGTGCGGCGGGTTTCCCTGTCCCGGGCATTGTGCGGTGCAGCATGGTGCGCCATGATGCCGGCGGGAGGCGGTCCCGCCATGGCGCGGGGCCGCGTCGATCCGAAGGACGCGGCGACGCGGGAGAGGATGAGGCCATGGCGACGACCCTGCCGATGCGGACGGCCCAGATCGCGGCCGAGCTGACGACCACGGCGATGGTGCTGGGGGAGACGGCGCTGGCGGCGCAGCAGACCGTGGCGCTGCGGCTGACCCGGCTGGCCCAGGCCGCGGCCGAGCCCTCCCGCCTGATGGACCCCGAATTCCGCCTGATGGGCTGGGAGAAGCTGGAGGCGGCCAGCGCCGCCGGCTTCGCCATGGTCGAGGGCTGGGGCGCCGTGCATGAGGCGTTCTGGCACTGGTCGGGCCGGCAGTGCGCCGCCGCCCAGGAAGCCACGCTGGCCGCCGCCACGGCGCGCGGAGCCCCCGACCTGATGCAGGCGCAGCAGCGCTTCGCCGAAGCCTCGCTGGACGCGGCCGAAGCCGCGGTGGCGCGGCTGACGCTGGCCACCGACCGCATCGCCCGGCTGGGGCTGGCCCCCTACCACAAGGCGACCCGATCCAACGCCCGGCGGCTGTCGCGGGAGGCGAAGCTGCCCGTGCTGCTGGGCTGACCCGCGGCCGGCGGCCGCATTCCCCTCCGGCCCCTGCCCCGGTTCCGCCCATGCTGCGGCGCTCCGGGCGGGGGAGCGGCGCGCCGGTTGCATGACTGCGGACTGGAACAGGACCGTGCGGCTCCCATTTCCGTGGCATAATCCCCACCGACCGTCCGGCCACCCCGGCGCCGCAGATCCCGTCCCCATGCCCGACACGCTTCCTGCCGCCCTGGCCGACAGGCCGTCCCCGTCCGACCATGGCCCGCGTGAGCGCTCCGGCGTGCCTGGCCGGGCCGCGATCTCCCGGCGCCTGTCGGCGCTGATCGTCACCAGCGGCCGCCCGGGGGAGGACAACCGCGGTGCCGACGCCCTGCGCGGCGCCGTGCTGGAGGTGCTGAAAGGCGCGCTGGAGGAGGGCCGCCGCGCCATCCGCAGCCGCTTCGAGGCCGGCGGCCGCGGCGATGACTGCGTGCGCGCCACGGCCCGGCTGGCCGACGCCATCATCCAGGCACTGGCCGATTTCGCCATCCACCACGCCTATCCGGTCGCGGTGGCGACGCCGGGCGAACGCTTCGCCCTGGCCGCCACCGGCGGCTACGGCCGCAGCGAGCTGGCGCCCGCCTCCGACATCGACCTGCTGTTCCTGCTGCCCTACAAGCGCACGCCGCGGGTGGAGCAGCTTGTCGAATACATGCTCTACATGCTGTGGGACCTGGGCTGGAAGGTCGGCCATGCCGTGCGCAGCGCGGACGACTGCATCCGCCTGTCCCGCGACGACGTGACGATCCGCACGGCGCTGCTGGAATCCCGCTTCCTGTGGGGCGAGGCCGCCCTGTTCGGGGAGATGAAGAAGCGCTTCGCCCGCGAGGTGGCGGCCAACACCGCCTCTGCCTTCATCGAGGCGAAGCTGGCCGAGCGCGACGCACGCCACCTGAAGGTCAATGACAGCCGCTACGTGCTGGAGCCGAACCTGAAGGAGGGCAAGGGCGGCCTGCGCGACCTGCACACGCTGTTCTGGATCGCCAAGTACGCCTATCAGGTGGACGATGTGGAGGATCTGGTGGCGCAGGGCGTGCTGCTGCCGGAGGAGGCGCAGCGCTTCGCCAAGGCGCAGAACTTCCTGTGGACCGCGCGCTGCCATCTGCACTACCTGACCGGCCGGCAGGAGGACCGGCTGACCTTCGACGTGCAGGCGGAGATCGCCCGCCGGCTGGGCTATACCGACCATGCCGGCACCTCGGGCGCCGAGCGGTTCATGAAGCACTTCTTCCTGACCGCCAAGGACGTGGGCGACCTGACCCGCATCTTCTGCGCCAACCTGGAGCAGGAGAGCCGGCGGCCGCCGCGTTTCGCCTTCCTGCGCAAGGCGTTCAGCCGCAGCGGCGGGGTCGATGGCTTCCAGGTCGATGCCGGCCGCCTGAACATCCGGCACGAGCGGCAGTTCCGCGACCGCCCGCTGGACATGATCCGGCTGTTCCATCTGGCCCAGGCGACCGACCTGGACATCCATCCCAACGCCCTGCGCGCCATCACCCGCGCGCTCTCCGCCATCGGGCCGAAGCTGCGCGAGGACCCCGAGGCGAACCGCCTGTTCCTGGACATCCTGACCGGGGAGAAGGACCCGGAGATCATCCTGCGACGGATGAGCGAAGCCGGCGTGCTGGCGCGCTTCGTGCCCGATTTCGGGCGCATCGTGGCGCTGATGCAGTTCGACATGTACCACACCTTCACGGTGGACGAGCACACGCTGTTCGCGTTGGGAATCCTGCACCGGATCGAGTCGGGGGCGCTGAATGACGAGGTACCGCTGGCGTCGGAGGTGATCCACACCGTCAGCTCGCGCCGCGCCCTCTACGTCGCCATGATGCTGCACGACATCGCCAAGGGCCGCGGCGGCGACCACTCCGTGCTGGGCGCCAAGGTGGCGGAGAAGCTCTGCCCCCGCCTGGGCATGACGGAGGAGGAGACGGAGACGGTGGCCTGGCTGGTGCGCTGGCACCTGATCATGTCCTCCACCGCCTTCAAGCGCGACCTGGACGACGAGAAGACCGTGCGCGACTTCGTCGCCCTGGTGCAGAGCCCGGAGCGCCTGAAGCTGCTGCTCTGCCTGACCGTGGCCGACATCCGCGCCGTCGGTCCCGGCCGCTGGAACGGCTGGAAGGCGACGCTGCTGCGCCAGCTCTACTGGCGGGCGAAGGAGATGATGTCCGGCAGCGTCTTCGACGACGGCCGCGAGCGCCGCGTTTCGGCCGTGCAGGCCGCGCTGAGGGACGCGCTGTCCGACTGGCCGGCGGAAGCAGTGGACGCCCACCTGGGCTACGGCTATCCGCACTACTGGCTGGCCTTCGACACCCAGACGCTGGCCCGGCACGCCCGCCTGATGCGGCAGGCCGACGCCGGGCGGGCGCCGCTGACGCTGGACACCCGGGTGGACCGGGAGCGCGGCGTCACCGACGTGACGGTCTACACCGCCGACCATCCGGGCCTGTTCTCCCGTCTGGCCGGGGCGCTGGCCCTGGCCGGGGCGACCATCGTGGACGCCCGCATCTTCACCATGAGCAACGGCATGGCGCTGGACGTCTTCTCCGTCCACGCCGCGCACGGCGGCAGCTTCGAGAGCCCGGACAAGCTGGCGCGGCTGGCGGCGCTGGTGGAGAAGGCGCTGGCCGGGGAGCTGCGCATGGCGGACGAGCTGGCGAAGCGCCGCTCCGCCACGCTGCCCAGCCGGGCCCGCGTCTTCAAGGTGCCGCCGCGCGTGCTGGTGGACAACACCGCCTCCACCGCCCACACGGTGGTCGAGGTGAACGGCCCCGACCGGCCGGGCCTGCTCTACGCCGTCACCCGCGCCCTGACCGGGCTGAACCTCCAGATCGCCTCGGCCAAGGTGGCGACCTACGGCAACATGGCGGTGGACGTCTTCTACGTGAAGGACGTGTTCGGCCTGAAGGTGACGCACGAGGCGAAGCTGACCCAGATCCGGCAGTCCCTGCTGGACGCCCTGGCCGACCCCGACACCGACACCCGGACCGCGAAGCCACCCCGCCGCAAGGCCGGCTGAGGTCGGGGACCGTCCCCCGACCTCCCGCGGCCGGCCCCGTGCCCGGCACACCCCGGAGCGCTGCGTCCCAGGCGGGCGCGCCCCGCCCTATTGCAGGCGCAGGTCCGCGCCCAGGTGCCGGAGATCACCCGCGGAGACGAGGCCCAGGCTGGCGATGCGGACGCTGTGCAGCTTGCCGTCGATCTCCCGGCTCCAGAAGTCCAGGAACCGCTTCAGCACCGGGAATCGCGGGGCGATGTCCAGATTCTGCCAGACGAAGCTCTGCAACAGGCCGGGGTGGTCGGGCATGTGGTAGAGGATCTCCGCCGTCGTCAGGCGGTAGCCACGGAGCTGGCGGTGCAGGTCGCCCCCGTCGATTCCGGCGGAACTGGCCCCGGCGGGGGTGGCAAGCGGCTTCGTGATCGGTGTGCGCGGTCCCGTCATTCACGTCTCTCCCAGGCATGTCCGTTTCAGGCGGTTGACCCGGTGGCGGCCCGGCTTCCGCGCCCTGCTTCCGGCATCGGTGCTTCCGGCATCCGTCTGCGGTCCGCATGGCGGCTCCCTGCTGGCGGCCCGGCATCTTCCGGCCGGGTCCGCGCTGGCCGTGCCCGTCCCCAGCATGGCGCAGGGGCGAACCGTTTGTGAAGGGAAAAGTTCCTGAATTAACAATGGCTTGGCAGCAAGCTTGCGACTCTGCTGCCAGCATCGGCGGTGCCGCGGACGGGGACCTTCCTCACGGGAATCGCATTAGGAAAAGTTCTGTAGCGCGGCGGGGGGAAATGGATTCTGTATGTC